>JAXINS010000020.1:0-49491 GCA_034190395.1 Chewarchaeum aethiopicum (SeqCode) | reverse complement strand
CTGCTCGATCCCGAGTTTCGCCAGTACGACGAATCCTACTGGGAATCCCGAACGTACGCTCCCTCGGCGTACCTGCTGTATCTCGGCGTCGAGGGTGACGTCCCGAACCTCGAACACCACACGCTGGTGTTGCCGACCGATTGGGACGAACACTTCGAGCGGATCTTCGAGACGCCGGCCTGGCCGAACGATCCGGCCTACTACCTCTGTGTGCCCTCGAAAACCGACGAGACGGTCGCCCCCGACGGACACAGCAACCTGTTCGTGCTCGTCCCGATCGCCCCTGGATTGGCCGACGGCGATGGCGTACGGGCGGCGTTCCGGGACCTGATCCTCGAGGACATCGCCACGTACACCGGCGAGGATCTCACCGACCGGATCGTCGTCGAGGAGAGCTTCTGTGTCCAGGACTTCGCCGAGCGATACAACAGCTACCAGGGCTCGGCATTAGGGCTGGCTCACACGCTACGCCAGACGGCGCCGTTGCGTCCCTCCCACGTCTCGAGCGAACTCGATGGGCTGTTTTTCACCGGCTCGTATACGACCCCTGGCATCGGCGTCCCGATGTGTCTGATCAGCGGCGAGATCACCGCCGATAAGGTCATCGATTACCACAACCCGTGACGGAGACTGACACGCAACGCTGGACGGAGGCGTTCTCGGAAATGGACCGGCTGCGCTACCTGCTTGCGCTCTCGCGCCCGCGGTTCTGGCTGTACCTCGCCGGCCCCGTGATCGTCGGCGTCACCTTCGGTGCCCGAGAGCCGGCCATGCTGTTTTCGACGCCGGCCGTCGTGTTGTTTCTGTACTTCCTGATTCCCGGCAACGTGTTGCTCTACGGTATCAACGACGTCTTCGATGCCGACATCGACGTCACCAATCCAAAGAAAGACGAAGGCGCCCGCGAGGTCCGCTATCAGGGCGACCGGACAGTGCTGGCGGCGATCACGCTCGCTACCTTCATTGGGATGGCCGTGACGGGCTACGTCGCGACGATCACCGTCGCCGCCGTCCCGTGGCTCATCGGTTTTTTCGCGCTGGCGATCGCCTACAGTACACCACCGATCCGGTTCAAGACGACGCCGTTGTTGGATTCGCTGTCGAACGGGCTCTATATCCTGCCGGGGATCGCCGCTTACGTCACACTGGTCGGCCAACAGCCACCGCTGGCGGGGATTATCGGCGGGCTGTTCTGGACGATGGGGATGCACACCTTCTCGGCAATCCCGGACATCGAGCCCGACCGCCAGGCCGGGATCGATACCACCGCCACCTGGCTGGGCGAGCGCCGGACCTACGCCTACTGTGCCGTCGTTTGGCTCGCTTCGGCGGCGGCGTTTGCCACTCTCTCCACCCGCCTTGGTGTCGCCATGCTGGTCTATCCGCTGTTCGTCCTCAGCGTTGCCGGCACGGACATCGCCGTCGATCGGGCCTACTGGTGGTTCCCCGCGTTGAACACGCTAATGGGCATGGCAATCACGATGGGCGGACTCTGGAGGCTCGTCCATGGCTGAAGGGTCCGAACAGGCCAGCGCCCGGGGATGGTCGACCCTCAACCGACGGGCGATCGAGGCCCGTTTCGAGGGGGTTGTCCGAGCCAACCGGACGACGATCGCGGTCGTCTTCCCGCTGGTCGGGGCGACACTGATGGCCGCGGGACTGGAGGGGATCATCCCGCGGTGGATCGCGATGCATCCCTATCTGTTGTTGTTCGCGACACTCGTGATGCGGACACCGCTGTTTGCCGGGTTGCTCCCGTTGATCGACCGTCGAGGATTGGCCGGACTGGTGGCTCTAACGGCCTTTACGTACGGCATCGAATTCCTCGGCGTGACGACAGGGTTTCCCTACGGGGAGTTCGTCTACCAGACCGATCTCGGCCCGATGTTGTTCGGGGAGATCCCGGCGGCCCTGCCGATCTTTTTCTTCCCGTTGTTGCTCAACAGCTATCTGTTGATCCTACTGTTGTTGCCGCGTGCCGGGCGACTCCAGACGATCCCGCTGGCGGCGGCCGTGGTGATCACGATGGATTTCGTGCTCGATCCAGCCGCGGTCGCGCTGGGGTTTTGGGAGTACGCCGCCGCGGGCGTCTACTACGGCGTCCCGGCCTCGAACTTCTTAGGCTGGCTCGGTAGCGGCACCGTGGCCGCGATCATCGTCGGCGTGAGTTTCGACCCCGACCGTCTCCGCGACCGGCTCCGGAGCTGTGAGTTCATGCTCGATGACTTCGTCAGCTTCGTCGTGCTCTGGGGGCTGTTGAACCTCTATTTCGGCCACGCGATCCCGGTCGCGATTGCTGGCGGGCTCACGACACTACTCTATACTGTCGGGCGATTCGACTTTCCGATTTTCGGCGGATAAACGCCGAACGCCGAGCAAGACGTCGAAAAGAGAACCCAGCGACCAGCCGACGGCGATCGTCAGCGAGCGGGGATCGTATCCCGGGGACTCGAGTCGGTTTCGGACTCCTCGAGCTCGGAGTCGAGATCGAGCCGGGAAGTGCGATCGGAATCGTCGGTCTGAACCGTACATTCGACCGCACTGACGGCATCGAACACCCGTTCGGGATCGTGCCAGCGAAGCCAATAGAAACCGGTCTTGACGAGCAACGATGTCATCCGGGTCAGTGAGAGCGACGGTTCGTTGTTGAGGACGTCATAGTCGACCGCGCGGATCAATCGGTGATACTCCGCATAGAGCACCGCCGCCAGCAACACCGGAAACTGACAGTCCGACGGGAGCAGTTTGATGCCCCGAACGCCGTCGCGGTAGATCCCCTCGGTGCGCTCGAGTTCGTGGCGCATCACGTCGGCGAAGTTCTCGTCCATCTCGAGGCGTTCGATCTGTTCGTCGGTGACGCCATAGCGTTCGAGGGTTGTCTGTGGGAGATAGATCCGGTCGCGATCCAGAATGTCCTCACGGACGTCACGCAGGAAGTTCGTTAACTGGAAGGCTTCACCCAGCGCCCGGGCGTGAGGGCGTGCCCGTTCGGGATCCTCGGGCTGCATGATCGACGTCATCATAAGGCCGACCGCGCCGGCCGAACCGTCCATGTAGGCTTGGAGGTCGTCGTAGGTCGGATACCGGGAAGTGTCGATGTCGGTCGCCATCGCGTCGACGAACGCGTTGATATCGCCGTCGGCGATGTCGTAGCGGTCGGCGATCGAGCGAAACGCCCGCATAACCTCACCCTCGGGTTTGCGTTCACCGAGGGCTTCCGCGCGGAGGCGGGCGAGTTCGGTGGCCTGCTCGTCGGCCGACAGCGACTGATCGCCGTCGACCACCTCGTCGGCGATCCGGAAGAACGCATAGAGGACGTAGGTGGCCCGTCGGACGCGATCCGGCAACAACCGTGTGGCAAAGTAGAAGGTCGTGCCGGTGCGTTTCTGGATCTCCTTGCTCGTAGCTATTTGGTCGCTGGAAACCATCGGGGAACGTTCTCTTCATCTAACAAATAGAACCCCGACCATTTAGTTGTTTGTATGAAACATTCAATCGTTGGATACGTTATCAATCCGGTGACGGCATGCGGTATGCGGGGAGAACGTGACAGAAACGAGACTATGTCACCTTTTTGGGTATGTTCGCCAAAAGCCGTGTGCGAGGGGCATGACGCCAGCCTCTTGAATCCTGCGTTCACGCGCCGCGTTCCCGAGACCCCGATGGAGGGCGGGCGGCTCAGCGGTGGTCGGCCACGCTCACCGCCACGCGAGCGATCGGACGTCCGTCGGGACGGTCCCCACCGATCGCCAGTCGTCGGTCTCACTACAGAGGAGGACCCGACCAGCCGGACCCGCCGCCGTGCCGGCGACGACACCACGATCGGCGACGGCCCAGGCGATCACGACTTCGTCGGGCTCACCAGGGTATGCCATCGTCTGTAACCCGCCGTCGACCAACTCGTATAACGCGGCATCGGGTCCCGCCGCCTCCCGCCAGGCACCCGGCGAGTTGCCGGCCGCCGCCACAAAGAGTCGTCCGTCATGGTCGATCGTCTCACGGAAGTACGATCGATCGGTGTCGCTGTCCAGCCGACGCCAGGAGTCGCCAGCGTCGGTCGTCCGATAGAGTCCGCCTGGATCGCGGCCATCGAGGCCCAAAAACCCCGTCGAGACCACGAGATCCGTCGGTTCGACAACGAGGACGTGATGGATGTCATCAGGGAGTTGTGGCTGTTCGGTCCATGTCCGGCCATCGTCCTGACTGATGTGGAGCTTGCCGGCTTCGATACCGACGGCGATCAGTCCAGTATCGGGAGAGGCCCCAATAGTCCGCAAGCGAGCATCGTCATCAACCGGCGAGGTCCAGGCTGGCCGCGATGGTTGTGCCTGCAACGAGTCGAGTTCGGTCCAGGAATCTCCGCCGTCGACGGAGCGATACAGATGGGCCGGTGCCGTTCCGGCGTAGTACGTCCCGTCTTCGGTCACCAACACCGACCACGCGGGCGTCCGCGGGAGTTCCAGCGACCGCCAGTGCTCGCCGTCGGTCGACCGGTAGAGACCGGTCTCCGTAGCTGCGAGGACGCCATCGACGGCCGGAAACGTCCGGACCTGTGCGACCCGGCCGCATGCAAGAACGCGTTCAGCATCCTCGAACGGAACGTCGGAAGCCCGATAGAGCCCATCGTTGGTCCCGATGTACAAAGACATACCCATGGTATCGGGAGGCTGGCCCATCAGTTCCCGGGACATATTTCAGGCGACCGACATACGTCGGGGCGACGCCGAGGCGGTTTAGTCGGTCGCGCCCGAACTAACGGGCATGCCAGAGGTCGGTGTGGTCGGTGCCGGTGCCGGTGCCGCGGCCGCCAGCTACGTGCTCGATGCGACGGTCCCGGAGGCGTCGATAACGGTGTTAGAGAAGTCGGGTGGCCTCTGTGGCCGGGCCGCAACCCGCCGTCGCGGGGAGATCACCTACGATTACGGCGCCAACTACGTCAAATCCGACGATGAGCGAGTCACGAGGTTGCTGACCGAGGAGCTAGACACGACGGGGTTGATCGACGTGACCGAACCGATCTACACCTTCGATGAGAGCGGGACCGTCTCGGAGGGCCGGGACGCCGACGAGCATAAGTGGAGCTACCGATCGGGGCTGACTCAGATCGCAAAGCGGTTGTTCGGCCGGACCGACACGACGATCCATCGGCGGACCCGTGTCGAGACGATCCGTCGGAGCGAAGGCCAGTGGGGGTGTGTCGATACGGACGGCGAGGACTGGGGGCCGTTCGACGTACTCCTGCTGAACCCTCCTGCACCACAGACCGCCGAATTACTCGCGACCGCCGACTGGGAAACCTCCCTCAGAGCGGACCTCGTGCGCGCAATCGAGGCCGTCGAGTACCGGACGATCTGGACGGCGATCCTCGGGTACACCCACACCCTCGAGCGGCCCTACTACGCGCTGGTGAACACCGACAAGAACCACGACGTCGGATGGATCGCCCGCGAAGAGTGCAAACCGGGTCACGTACCCGACGGCGAGTCAGTACTCATCGTCCAGGCAAGCCCCGAGTGGTCGACCGACCGCTACGACGCCGATCCCGAGCAGAATATCGTCGACCTCGCTGGAATGACCGCCGAAATCATGAACGATGACCGGCTGAGAGAGCCGGCGTGGACGGATCATCAAGGCTGGCGGTACGCGTTACCGGAGACGGGGACGAACCAGGGTGTCCTTGCGGACGCCGAGGAGGTCGGCTTGTACTGTCTGGGGGATTGGGTTGCCGGCGAAGCCCGGTTACACGCCGCGCTCCGCAACGGCCTCGAGACCGGCGAACGGATCGCCTACGCACTGTGAGACCAAGCGGATAGACGTCCAACGCAGCCGCCACGGCGCCGTCGTTGGAACCTTTTTGTACATCGGCATGCGATGAGAGGTACGTACCTCGTTGGAGGCCGGGCACCGATGTCACAACCCCATACCCCTCGTTACGACCACACGGAGATCGAAGGCTACTGGCAGTACGTCTGGGAACAGGAGGACGTCTTTCATATCGACGACAGCGAGACCGACCCGGTCTATGTCCTCGGAATGTTCCCGTATACCTCGGGCGACCTCCATATGGGGCACGTCCGGAATTACACGATCACCGATGCCTACTCACGGTTCGAGCGGATGCGGGGCAACGCAGTGCTTCACCCGATGGGCTGGGACGCGTTTGGCCTCCCCGCCGAGAACGCCGCCGAAGAACGGCTAACGAACCCCCAGGAGTGGACGATGAGCTGCATCGAGCGGATGCGCGAGCAGATGGAATCGATGGGGTTTGGCTACGACTGGGACCGGGAGATCACGACCTGTTCACCCGAGTATTACCGCTGGAATCAGTGGCTGTTCAAACGCTTCTACGACGCCGGGCTCGTCGAGTACAAAACCGGCGCGGTCAACTGGTGTCCCGAAGACGAGACCGTCCTCGCCGACGAGCAGGTCGATGACGACGGGCGGTGTTGGCGGTGTGGCACCGAAGTCGAGACCCGGGAACTCGAGCAGTGGTACCTCCAGACCACCGAATACGCCGACGAGTTGCTCGATGGGCTCGACGAACTGGACGGCTGGCCCGACAGCATCCGCAAACAGCAACGCAACTGGATCGGCCGCCAGACCGGGACCACCATCGCCTTCTCGGTACCCGACCACGGCGAGGTCGAGACGTTTACGACCCGGCTCGATACCCTCTTTGGAGCGACGTATCTGGCGCTGGCACCGAACCATCCCCTAGCTCAGGAACTGGCCGATGAATCGACTGCGGTCGCCGAGTTCATCGACTCGATCGATCGCTCCCCCGCCACGGAAACGCCGGGAACCGAGGGCGTCTTCACCGGAGTCCACGCGATCCACCCGATCACGGGCGAGGAGTTGCCGGTGTACGTCGCCGCCTACGTCCTCGATCAGATCGGCACCGGTGCCATCATGGGCGTGCCCGGCCACAACGACAGCGATCACGCCTTCGCCACGGAACACGACCTGCCGATCGAGCAGGTGATCGAACCGACCGACGACGCCGAGAGTCCCGCGGTCACCGAGGCGGCGTTCACCGACGACGGCGTCCTCGTCGACAGCGGGGACTACACCGGCATGAAAAGCGAGACGGCCCGCGAGGAATTGCGTGAGGACTTAGCCAGTGCCGATCGGCACGTCGAGTACAACCTCCATGACTGGTGTATCTCCCGCCAGCGCTACTGGGGGACGCCCATCCCGGTCATCCACTGTGAGGACTGTGGGCACGTGCTGGTGCCCGACGAGGACCTGCCCGTCGAACTCCCCGAGTTCGTGCCATCGTCCGGGAACCCCCTCGAAGCGGTCGACGAGTACGTCGAAACGGAGTGTCCCGACTGTGGCAAGCCCGCCCGTCGAGAGACCGACACCATGGATACGTTCGTCGACTCCTCGTGGTATTTCCTGCGGTACATTTCGCCCGATGCCGAGGACGCCCCGTTCGACACCGCACAAGCGAACGACTGGATGCCGGTCGATCAGTACATCGGCGGGGCCGAACACGCCACGCTCCATCTCCTCTACATGCGGTTTTTCACCCGGGCGCTCGCCGACATGGGATTGCTCGAGATCCGCGAGCCGATCGAACACCTCACGACCCAGGGGATGATCCTCCTCGACGGCAAGAAGATGTCAAAGAGCGAGCGCAATGTCGTCTCCTCGGACGAATACGGCGCGGACACGACGCGATTGTTCATTCTGAGTGCCGCCCGCCCGAGTCAGGACTTCGACTGGGGGAAACACAGCGTCAACTCCAGTTACGAGTTCCAACGCCGGCTCTATCGCATGGTCAATGAAGCGGAGGCAAACCGGGACAGTGGGGCGTTTCGGACCGGCGAGCGGACGCCAACGGACCGATACATCGCCAACGAAACCGACGCGACGATCGCCGCCGTGACCGAGGAGTTCGAGACGTTGCGGTTCAACCGGGCGATCCGGGAGATCCGCTCGCTGTTCACCCTTCTGGGCCGTTATCAGGAGTATACGACCCCACACGAGGCCGTATTCTGGCGGGGGCTCCGGGCTGGCGCCCGGCTGCTGGCGCCGATTACCCCCCACCTCTGTGAGGAACTGTGGATCTCCCTCGACGGCGACGGGCTGATCGCCGAGGCCGACTGGCCCGCCCCGGCCGCCGCGGTGACCGACTACGAACTCGAACGCCGGCTAGTCGAGAACACCCGCGACGATATCCGCCAGATCGTCGAGGTGGCCGATATCGGCGAGATCGACTCGATCACGATCGCGATCACGCCCGAGTGGAAATCACGGGCGCTCGAGATCGCCCTCGACACCGGCGAAAACGTCGTTGAGCGGGTCCGCTCGGAGGAGTCGATCGACGCCCCGGACGCAACCGTCGCCGAATACGCCGCCGAACTCCAGGAACGAGCCCGTTCGCTGACCGAGGAACTGCCGGCCAGCGAGGAATACCGGGTGTTACGGGATGCGGCTTGGTTGATCGAGGAGGAATTCGACGCGGCGGTCGAGGTCATCGAGGCCGCGGCGGCCGACGTGGAACTCCGCGAGCAGGCCGAACCCGGCAAACCCGCGATCCGGATCGACGAAGCCTGATCAGGACGGGATCACTACGTCCGGTCGAGGGCAGGCGACGCTCAATCGTAAAAGTCGTTCGCGAGTGCCTTGAGAGCGGTGAGGCCGTTGGCCCGGAGTGGCGTCCCGTGGCCGACACACGCGACCTCGAATGGTGGTGATTCGGCGACGAGACGCCGGATACTTCGGCGGATCGTCGAGAGGTCATAGGAGTCAAACCAGATCGGCGTCGTAAATTCGCCGTCCTCCTCCCAGACGAGATCACCGAGCAACCCGACCGATTGCGCCTCGTTGATGTAGACGGTGTGACCGGGATTGTGGCCAGGCGTATGGAACGCGAGGAAATCGCCGATCCGATCGCCATCGGCGACGCCCCGGATCTCTAAGTCGGCGGGCAGGCGGTGGAGCGCTCGGAGTCCCCGATGGAAGAGGCCCTTGTGATGGAGCCACGGTGGATCATATCCCCCGTCGTAGAGTTGGCGGTCGGTCTCGCCGATATACACCGGGGCATCGAGCGCTGGGACCAATCGAGCAAGCCCGCCGACGTGATCGAGGTCGTAGTGGGTGATCAGGACGCGATCGATCTCGTCGACCGCAAAGCCGGTGTCCTGGATCTCGCTTCGGACGCTGGTCGCGTTGATCGGCATGCCGGCGTCGACCATCGTCAACTCCCCGTCGCCGTCGGCCACGAGGTAGGCGTTCGTGCCCAGCGGGGCCGGCCAGCCGAGATCAAGCAACCAGATACCGGGAGCGAGCCGTTCTGCCATTCGCCTACCGGAACGTGGGATTGTAGCGATATAAGCCGCTCCGTCTCCGACAACGAGCCTGACCTTTCCGATCGTTTACAGAAACGAGCTCCAGAAAACGGTTTTGACAGTGTATCACGTGTGGTAGTACATGGCACGTACCGACGCCGAGGATCCGTTCATCGAAGCCGCCCCGACCGACGCGGTGACCGCGGGCGATCCGGAGCTCGTCACGGTCGACGGGCAGGCGATCGCGCTCTTTTATCACGAGGGCGAATACCACGCGATCGATAACCGCTGTCCACACATGGGATTTCCACTGACGGAAGGCAGCGTCGAGAACGGCATCCTCACCTGTCACTGGCATCACGCCCGGTTTGAACTCGATTGTGGCGACACGTTCGATCCGTTCGCCGACGACGTCCAGACGTTCCCCCTAGAGGTCCGGGACGGTCATATCTACGTCAATCCGGATCCCGAGCCCGACAAACCGCCGGCCGAACACTGGAAGCATCGGCTCGAACACGGCCTCCAGGAGAACCTTTCGTTGGTGATCGCGAAATCGGTGATCGGGCTCGACGATGCCGGCGTCGCGCCGGCGGAAGCCGTCGGGATCGGCACGGAGTTTGGCACCCATTACCGGGAGATGGGCTGGGGCCGTGGATTGACCACGCTGGGGGTGATGGTAAACCTCCTCGATGATCTCCGACCCGAGGATCGGCGACGGGCGCTCTACAGTGGCCTGACTGAGGTGGCCGACAACTGCGCCGGCGAGCCCCCGTTTTTTGTCCAGGAACCGCTGGGTACCGGGGGCGTCAACCCCGATCGATTGAACGAGTGGTTCCGCGACAACATCGAAGTCCGTGACGCCGACGGTGCCGAGCGGGTCCTTCGAACCGCGATCCAAGCGGATCTCCCCGAATCGGCGATCGTCGGTATGTTGGTCGGCGCAGCAACCGATCACCTCTATCTCGATACTGGCCATCGACTCGATTTCATCAACAAGGCCATCGAGACGCTCGATCACATCGGCTGGGACCACGCCGACGCCGTGTTGCCGAGCCTGATCCCCGGGCTTGCAACCGCCAGCCGCGCCGAGGAGAACTCCTCGTGGCGCCAGCCGATCGACATCGCGGGACTGCTCTTTGACACCTACGAGGATCTCCCCGACCTCGTGACGGCAGGCGATGGACGTGAATGGCACGAACCGGAGAATTTCATTGAGACGTTGTTGGCCGACGATCCCCACCGAATCGTCGACGCGCTGACCGACGCCATCGAATCGGGGGCTACCGCCACGGAATTGGCCCAAGCCGTGACGTTCGCGGGCGCCCGCCGGATCGCTCACTTCGGCACGGCAAACGAGTTCAACGATTGGAACACCGTCCATCACACCTACACGTACGCGAACGCCGTTTACGGGGTCTCCTGTCGGACCGATGCCTGGGAAGTGTATCGTGGAGTCTTCGACGCGGCAATGAACGTATATCTCGACCGGTTTCTCAACACGCCGCCAGCACCGATTCCCGGAGACACCGATTCGACCCGGTCGCCCGATGCGGTGCTGGATGATCTCATGGAAACGTTCGAGGTCGAGGGCCGCGAGGAGGTCGACCGAGCCGGCCGATACGTCGGCGAGTACATCGACGTCGATGGCGATATCGACGAGCTCAAACGCGCCCTCGGCCAGGCACTCCTCCGGGAGGATGCCGGGTTCCACACCCGCCAAAACGTCGAGGCGGCCTTCAACCAACACGCCCAGCTGTCGGATCCGGATCGCAAGCGGACAACCCTGATCGCAACGGCGCGGTATCTCTCGGCCCATACCCCGACCCGCCGCGAGGGCGAACAGACCTTCCGGATCGCCGAACGGCTCCACCGCGGCGAACGGCTCCACGAAGCGGCCGGCGACGATCCGGCCACCGGCACCGACTCCGAGACGGCCGCCGACGATTGACCAGCGCCAACAACATCGTCGTCAGGCCGAGAAACGCCGGGAACGCGACGTTGGAGCCCCGTTTGCACGGGCAAGTCGGAGGCCTCAATATCGTCGCCATCGTGGACAAGTACAGTGATTCATGATCTCGTCAGTATCGTACCGACAGAACCTTTTATTCTGATGAACACGATCGGCCTGATCGCGTTTGCGGTAGTCGGCGCGACCAAGGCGATCCGCGAGGAGTTCGACGTCTTCGGCGTCACCGTCGTCGGTCTCGTGACGGCCTTCGCCGGCGGGGCGACGCGCGATCTCCTCGTCAATCGGGTGCCCCTGGCGCTGCGTTCGTTCGGTGAGATCAGCCTCGGATTGCTCGGCGTCGGCCTGGCGATCGGACTGAGCGTGCTCCTCAAGGCACCGGACGATCATCCGATCGCACGACTGTCGGATGCTGTCGGACTCGGAGCGTTCGCGACGGCCGGCGCGATCGTAGCGACCGAAGCCGGCGTCGCTGGCTTTGGAGTCGTCGCTATTGCGACGATCAACGCCGTCGGTGGCGGTGCGTTCGCCGATATTCTCCTGGATCGATCCCCGTTTATTCTCTTCGATGACTTCTATGCGAGTTGTGCCGTGCTGGGGAGTAGCACTTACTGGGTAGCCACAACCCTCGTCGGGACGGACAGTCTCGCCGCAGCGCTGTGTGCGACGGTGACGATTACGACCCGGTTGGCTGCTGTCACCTACGGCTGGGACCTCCCGACCGTTCAGATGCTCGGACTCGCCCGTAAGTGACGCGAGGGGAACCGACAACGATCAGCTGCCGACTCGATCGACGATCGATTGGGAATCCATGACGGCAGAACTAACCGACAGCGAGTCGAAGGAACAGCCATGTGCGGGCGGTATACGTTGACGACGCCGATCACAGCGATCGCCGAGCGGTTCAACGCCACCCCCGAGTGTTCGTACAGTCCCCGATACAATATCGCCCCCGAGGACGAACTCGCGATAATCGACGCCGAGCGATCAACCCGGATAACCACGGCAACCTGGGGGCTAATCCCGCCCGGAAACGATCGCAACGAGGCCCTGATTAACGCCCGTATCGAGACCGTCACCGAACGACCAGCCTTTCGTGAGGCTTACGACAAGCGACGGTGTCTCGTGATCGTCGACGGGTTCTACGAATGGGTCGAAACCGACGACGGGAAACAACCGTATCGGGTCCATCGAACCGACGACGAGCCATTTGCTGTCGCCGGCATCTGGGAACCCTGGCAGCCATCGACGACGCAAACCGCCCTGACGGCCTTCGAGGACGACGAACAACCAAGCGAATCCACCGAGGAACAACGACGGGTCGCGATCCTCACGACCGAACCCAACGATTTGATCGGCGATCTGCACCACCGGATGGCCGTGATCCTGCCACCGGATCGCCGGCGGGACTGGCTGGCCGGGACGCTCGATCAGAGCGTACTCGAATCACCGTATCCCGATGACGGGCTCGAGGCCTATCCCGTCACAACGGCGGTCAATGATCCGACCAACGAGGATCCAACGGTAATCGAGCCACTCGGCCCGCGACGGCGGTAAGCGGAGTGAACCGGCGGAGGGTTACTTTTCGTCGATGTCGCGTAACACGGCCCGGAGTGACTCACGTTCCTCGGCCGGTAATTCACGGGCGGCCTCCTCGATAAACGGGCTCTGGGCGATCGTCGCGAAGGCCCGGCGCGTCTTCTCGCGGATCCGGGAGATCGATTTCTCGACGGATTCGACCGGCACGTCGCGTCGGTCGGCGATCTCTTCCGCGTCGATATCGGGATCCGAGCGGAGATACCCCGCGACGTCACGTTCGCCGTGGCTAAGGATCGAAGCGCGGTTCACCAGCTCGTCGTCCATCTCTCTCAAGGGTATCGTGCCCCGTTACTTAACCGTCCCGTCGAACGGATCGGTCCGGATCGGACTGAGAACCGACAAATCGGCCATCATGTTCAAATCATGGGTGTCTGAAATATAGATGTCCGCCGCGGCGTGTCCGTCCCCTCTATCCCCCCAGGTACCCCGCGGCGGACAGTACTTTACCACCGATACTATCACGAACCCCGGGTGTGTCACCGCGCCAGGTACGACTGATGATGCCTCGCCGAGCCATCCGGCGGCTCATTACCCGACAACGGGGTGGAACAAGCGGCAGAAATCATGTCACCCGAAAGATATACGACCCCATATTCGTTTGATAGGGTATAGCTCATGGCACAGTCAGGAGAAGAGTCCGTGGCCAATGAGAGGACAGGATGGGCAGGCCGGGTGAGTGCCTTTCTCAGTCGGGCAAGCCGATCGTACGTCCTCGTTATTGTTCTCGGACTGATTATCGGTCTACAAATCGCACCGGTCGTCACGGAAACAGCGACCGATCCCGTCACAGGGGAGGTCGCTGTGATCCCGATCCAAGGAAGTGTTGGGCGCGCTGCTCCGGGCGTCATCAACGATTTACAGAAAGCTCGGAACAATCCGGACATCAAAGCCGTCGTGTTGCAAGTAAACAGCCCCGGGGGCGCGGCCTCGGCGAGCGAGTCGCTATACATCGAAGTAAAGAAAACCGCTAAACAGATGCCTGTCGTCGCGGTGATCACCGGGATCGCCGCTTCGGGTGGGTACTACGCGGCAGTGCCGGCCGATCAGATCTACGTGAAACCGGCGTCATTAGTTGGCAGTGTTGGCGTGATCTTCACCGGTCCAGGCGCGATCCCTCCGCTGGATCAGATCATCACTACCGGTCCCAACAAGCTGTCGGGCGGATCCGAGCGTGACTGGCGGTATCGGACTGAGGCACTTCGACGCGCGTTCGTCGGCGCCGTCGCCAAGAGTCGAGGCGATCGGCTTCAAATCTCTCGTGAGGAGATTTCCTACGCGAACATCTACACCGGTGCGGGTGCCGTGAGGAACGGGATGGCCGACGAGATCGGTAACGGTGACGACGCGATCAAGCGGGCAGCGAACCTCGCCGGCTTGGAGCAGTATAGCGTCACCCGAATGACCTTCGATGGGACCGCCCGATTCGTCACCCGGACGGGCTATCTGAACTCCAATGTCGAAGACAAAAAGATGGTTAAACCGACGTACTTCATCGGCGGGCCACAAAACGATGCGGTGCCGACGTTCTTAATGGTCCCACCGCGGATCGCACAGGAAGCCTATATGCAAGCATACGGGCCACAACAGGCCAACAACTCCACGCAAGAGGAGGTGAACACGACCGATGTCGCAAAGTAGTGCCGCCTCGCGACGGTTCGGTGTCTTCGTCCTGACGGTCGTTCTTGTCGTCGTCGCCTCAGCCGCAGGTCCGTTCCTCTTCGGCCAGCAACAGACAAATCGACAACCGGCAGACTACCCCGAATACAGCGTGTCGCAGATCTATCCACAGCGCGCCGATAGTACGGGGACGGTCGAACCCCAACAGCGTGAGGAAGGCGGCGTCGTCGTGATCGACCTCGATCACAGCAACCGCATTAAGATTAATCAACTCCAGCCCCTCATCGCTGCGTTGAACCGGGCGGGATACGAGGTCGATTTCAATGGCGGACCAGGCTCTGGCAGCCTCAAAGAGAAGTTAGGACGGGCCGACGCGTACATCGTCGTCGATCCAGGTCAGCGCTACAGCAGCGAGGAGATCGGCGCGGTTGAAAGATTCGTCAAGGACGGCGGCCGACTGCTGATGGTCGGTGAACCGACCGTCGGTCGGATCGCGGCGACCGGGTTTTCGGTTTCGATCGTGCCGGTCCAAAACAAACTCACGCCGCTGTCGAACCGATTCGGAATCCAGTTCGGCGAAGGATACCTGTATAATATGGAGACAAACGACGGGAACTTCCGCAACATCTTCGCGAAATCCTCCGGTAGCGGCGCGCTCTTAGAAGGCGTCGATCGTGTCGCCCTCGATACGGCCGTCAGCGTCGAAACCAACCAAGGGAAACCGCTCCTTCAATCGGTCGACGGGACGCGAAACTCCCGAGGCGAAAACGCCGGGACGTTCAACCTTGCCGTCCGGAACGGCAATGTCCTTGCGATTGGCGATAAATCCTTCATTACGGGTGGGACGTACAACGTCGCCGACAACGAGCAATTCATCGCGAACGTCGTGGACTTCCTAACCAGCGGTGACCGACAACGTGACCTGCTCGATTACCCCTACAACATCGGCCCCAATCCGACTGTCGGATACACCAGCGCCAAACTCTTGGGTGCGGCCCAAACCATCGGCGACGACCTGCGCGCGCGTGGTGATACCGTCCAGATCCAGTCCCGACGCGGACTCGTTACCGGCGATGATACCGATGTCCTGATCGCCACGTTCGATTACTTCAAGAACAACCAGGTCGGCGGCGTCTCGGTCCAGGACAGCGAAGCGAACATCGGTGCCCAACAGACGTCGATCAAGGGCGTCTACGCGATGCGAGCCCCCCAAGAGGGTGTCGATCTCATTATCGTCGCCGACAACGCCGACCGGGCTGAAACCGCTGCCCAGACGCTCGTGAACGGAAACGTCGGTCAATACGCCGTGACCGACAGAACCGCGATCGTCAGAACGGTTGCGGCCGACCAAAGCACCGGCAACGAGAGTTCGGACTCGGGCTTCCCCGGCGAGTTCTGAGATCGGTCCCACCTTCTATATCCGCTTTACAGAAGAGTCGCAGCGAAACCGGTTGAAGACGGGTTTGACACTGGAAGACAATTGAGACGATCGCGAACGCTCAGGCGCGGATGACCGACCCGGGTGTAGCACCGGTCGTCGCACCGTCCCGAACGCCAAACGACCCGTTGACCATGACATGGGAGATGCCCGCCGGATGGACGCGTGGCTCCTCGTAGGTGGCCCGATCGGCAACGCGGCCCGGATCGAAGACGACGAGATCGGCGGCCATTCCCGGCCGGATGATCCCCCTCCGATCGAAGCCCATCGCGCGGGCCGGCAGCGAGGTCATCTTCCGAACCGCCTCCTCGACGGTAAGGAGGTTTGCCTCCCGAACGTAGGTGCCAAGGACCCGGGGATAGGTGCCGTAAGTCCGAGGATGTGGTTTCCCGCCGAAGAGGCCGTCGGTGGCGACGGCCACCCGTTCGTTAGCCATGATCGTCCGGACGTCTGGTTCGCTCATCGAACGGGCGATGATCGACGCCTCAAGGGCTTCATCGACGAGGATATCACACATCACGTCTACGGGATGTTGATCGCGTTGTTCGCCGATGGCCGCGAGGCTCATTCCCTCGACCGGTTTATGCGCTTCCGAATCGATGTTCGTCACGTCGATGACCGACCAATCCGGGCCGTCCTCGGCGTAGTCGGCTTTGATCCGATCCCGAAACCCGGAGTCTTCGAGATTCTCAAGCGTGACGGCGGGCGAGTCAGCGAGCGCCCACGAGGGCAACAACGAGGATAACATAGTATTGCCCGCGGTGTAGGGGTACTGTTCGGCGGTGAAATCGACGCCACGATCCCGGGCAGCTTCGATGAGGTGGTTGGTTCGATCGGCCTGTCCCTGGACGGTGGGGCCGGACACCTTGTAGTGGGAGAGATGCAGCGGGACACCGGTCTCGGCGCCGATATCGACGAACTCATCCAGGGCGGCCCAGATGTCCTCGCTCTCGCTACGGATATGGGCGACGAAGGGCCGGCCGTATGGCGCCAGTCGTTCGGCCAGTGTCCGGACCTCCCGCGTCGAGGCGTTGACCTGGGGCGCGTAGACGAGTCCCGTCGAAAACCCGATCGCCCCATCCTCAAGCCCCTCGGTCACCAGGTCGGCCATCGCCTCGAGTTCGTCCGCATCGGGCGCCCGTTCGGCCATACCGAGGGTTTCGAATCGGACCGTCCCATGGCCGACTAACGTCGCCACGTTCGGGCCGACACCGGTGGACTCGATCGCATCGAGATACTCGGCGAGGCTTTCCCACGACCAGTCGAGGTCGACTTGCCCGGACAGCCCGATGAGATGTTGTTGCCAGTCCTCGGCGGCCCCTTCTCGGTACAGCGGCGCCATCGAGAAGCCGTCCTGACCGAAAACCTCCGTCGTAATGCCTTGTCGAAGCTTCGGAGCCAGCGTCGGGTCTTCGAAGAGCTGGAGATCCGAGTGAGAGTGGGTGTCGACGAATCCTGGCGCTAAGATATCGCCGTCGATATCGAGTCGGTCGTCGGCGTCGGCATCGACGTCACCACGGATGACGGTCTCGATCCGATCGTCGATGATCCCGACGGCGCCGCGAAACCACGGGGCGCCGGTTCCATCAACGATCCGTGCACCCTCGATCACCGTATCGTAGTGCATACCCCCACCCCACAGCCAATCAGGATAAAGATGAAGGACACCGGAGACCGTGACGCTCTGCCTCAATATGAACCCTTATGCGTCGGGGCGTCCCCCGATTGGATACCGAATTACGCCCCAGAATTATGACACCGCTCGTGGGGACGGATGACTGGCGGGTGACGGTCGGACTCGTGAGCGGCGGCCATTTCCTCTCGCATTTCTATATCCTGGCGTTTCCGCCGTTGTTCCCGATGTTGCGATCGGATTTCGCGCTGTCGAACACCGAACTCGGCGTGTTGGTCTCGATCATCTCGCTTGCGGGGCTACTCCAGATGCCCGTCGGCAGTCTCGTCGATCGGTTCGGCGCCAAACGCGTGCTCGTCGTCGGGTTGTCGCTAACGGCGATCGGAACGATGCTGGTCGGCACGGCAAACAGCTATCCGATGATGCTCGTGTTTGCCCTGCTCGCGGGACTCGGACAGTCGACCTTTCACCCGGCGGATTACTCGCTGATAGACGCTGCGACGAAGCCAGACACCGAGGGGCGGGCCTTCAGCGTCCACACCTTCGGTGGCTATGCGGGCTTTGCGGCGGCACCGCTGGTCGTCGGGACGCTTGCCCTCCGGTTTGACTGGCGGGTTGCGCTGTTGGCCACCGGCGCCTTCGGCCTGGTGTTCGCCGGCCTCCTGATGGTCTTACTCGACGCGATTTATTTGCGTCAGCTCGACGAACAGGGCCCCGAGTCCGACACCCAATCGTCGCTCCGCTCGGATCTACAAGCGCTGTTGAAGCCGACGATCCTCATCATGTTCGCCTTCTTTTTGGTCCTCACGATGGGGAGCAAGGGGATTTCGACGTTTACACCGCTGTTGATGGTTGACACCTTCGGGCTCACCGAATCGGTCGGCAACACGACGCTAACCGGCTTTTTCACCGGGGCTGCGACGGGCGTGTTGCTTGGGGGGATGCTCGCCGATCGCTACGAACCGAGCCGGATTATCGTCCTGTGCCTATCGATCGCAGCACTGCTGTTATGGATGACCGTCGGTGGGATCGTGACGCTCACGTCGGTGACGGCGATCGGTCTGTTCGGGATCATCGGATTCGTCTCGGGACTGGTGTATCCCTCGCGCGATCGGTTGGTCAACGCCTTCTCGACGGCCGGCTCGACCGGCCGGAGCTTCGGGTTCGTGTTTACGGGGATTTCCGTCGGGGGGTTGATCAGCCCCACACTGCTGGGTGCAGTCATCGATGCGAGCACACCGGTGTGGGCGTTCTTGATCGTCGGTGGGTTCTATCTTGCGGCGGCCGTCATCGCGTTTGCGATCGGAACCGGCGCGGTCACACGGACCACCCCATCGACGAAGGCAAGCGGTGACTGAACGGACAGAAACGGATCTCTGTGCAGCACACGATACCGGCGGTGATCAGCGGACGCGATATTCGAGATTCTCCATCAGACGCCCGACGAACAAGCCAAGTCGGGGAGAAAGCGGCTCACCGGACCGACCCGGCGCCGAATCCTCGGGTGAGTCGTGGTCCGTCGTTGACTCCGCTTTGGGAACCGGTGGTTCGCGTGGTTGGGCTTTCAGTGCCTCGACGAAGGCATCGTCCATCGTCATCGCGTTGATGGTATCGACGACATCGATCGTCAACCCCTCATCGGAGGTATCGAGGTCATCGTAGTACTCCTTTTCCCAGTCGGAGTATTCGATCGTCCAGGCGGGACCGCCGACGACCGCCAGTACCGTCTCAAGGTCCCCGACTTCGATCCGTCCGACGTCGGCCTCCACGTAGATGGTGCCGTCCTCGATAGCGGTCTCATACCGTGGCATAGCTGGTGGCTTCCCCGCGGGACCCGTCGGTCAGTTCCGAACGTTCGTTATCGATTGACATAAATCCCGCCCGCGGGTCGGCCGGCCTCGACCCGTCTACGTCACCGATCCTCGCGATCAGTACATCACCATGCCCGCCGAGACATTGATATCCTGCCCGGTGACCTTGGTCGTATCCGCGGAACAAAGCGTCGCGACCATCCGGGCGATATCCGACCGATCCATGATCTCGCCTCTGGCGGTTTCGGCCTCATCCTCGGCTTTGACCTCCTCATAGCTGATGTCTCGGGCCTCGGCCTGTTTTTCATACACCCGATCGATCCGGGGACCCATAACCGGGCCCGGACAGACGGCATTGACGTTGATATCGTGATCACCGACCTCGATGGCCAGGGTGCGGGTAAAGCCGATTAACCCCATCTTCGAGGCGGCATACGGCGTACGATGGAGCAAGGGCCGCTTGCCGGCGATCGATGAGATGTTGACGATGCGGCCGTACTCCGCTGCTTTCATCGCCGGGACGACCTCGCGACACATGAGATATGGCCCCCGAAGGTTCACATCGAGGGTCTGGTCCCACTCCTCAAGACCGACCTCCTCGACCGGAGCGGTCGGGCCCGCGATCCCGGCGTTGTTGACGAGGATTTCGATGGAGCCGAATCGATCAAGGGCCTGCTCGACGGTCGATTCGACGTTGGCCTCGTCGGTCACGTCGGTCTGAACGGCCAGGGCCTCCTGTCCTCGTTCCGTGACCATCGATTCGGTTTCAGCGATCTCGTCGGCGTCCAGATCCGCAACCACGATGTCGGCACCGCGATCTGCGAGCTCAAGACAGATCCCCTGGCCGATGCCACGGCCGCCACCGGTAACGAGTGCGGTCTGATCGGTGAAATCATCCTTGCGATCCGACGGTGTTTCGGTCGACATACGGAGTCCTGGATTTGCTCGGGGCATAAAACCGCGGCCCCACGTAGTGGCCATCGATACCGGGGAAAGCTAGATCAGGACTGGAAGCCAACGCTCCCATATGTCGCCGCTCGAGGAGGGGATTCTCGACATCGTCAACGAAGAGGTGGGGGACGCACTCCGGGTCGTCGCCATCGGAACGGTGACCGATGAGGGTCGATCCTACTCGATTCCCTATGCCCGGGAGGATGTGATCAGCGAATACACCGAATCGGACCGTGAGGCGATTCTGAACGATCTGATTCTCGAGGCGTTTCACACCGACAAACAGGAACGACTCTACCAAGCCGGCGATCTGCAGGGAACGATCCGTGTCTTCGAGGAGACGGCAGTGCTGTTGTTCCTCGCTCAAGCGGAACCGAACCCGAAGGGCGTCCTCGTCTCGGTCGAGCCGGTCGCCTTCGACCGGTTGCCGGCGATACTCGAACGCGGATTGGAATACTGTAACCGGAGGTAACCCACTGTGTCAGGAACTGATGATGGGAACGTGCCGGCCCGTTTGGTCCTCCTCCCAGAGCGATCCTCCGGGGATCCCACCCTCCCGACACAGTATCTGAAAACCCACCGAGTCACTGGGAGACCGAATATCATCATCCAGTACCGAACAGCAAGTGGAATCAACACAACGGCGTGGAAAGAGCAGTTCGAACCGGACACACTGATCGTTATCGTTGTCGGCGATCAGCTCGCTGGTGTCCAAGGCCGGGTCGCCGATCGTTGGCAGGGGACGGCCACCGAAATCGAACAGATCCAAAGCGGGAGCGATCTGACCGGGTTAGCGATGAACTGTACCAGACATCTCGATGCGTTAGTCGCCAAGCAGGGGCCACCGGTCGTCTGGTTCGATTCACTTGGTCGAACGCTCGATCACGTCGATATCGATAGCGTGGTTCGGTTTTTGCAGGTCTGTTTGGGGAAACTCGAGGAAACTGGCGCGACAGCCCACTTTCTCTGTCAGCCCGAGACGGTCGATAAAACGACGATGACGACATTACGTCAGGTCTTCAGTACGGTCGTCCGTATCGAAGGCGATGCGGACTGGACGATCGAGGAGTGACGGTCCCCCGCGGTAGACGGGCCTTTTAGTCGTTGTCGGAACGACGCCACCTATCGCGAGGACGGAGCGGCCGTTCAGGCTGTGTCGGGATGAGCGACTTCACGACACTCGGGACACTCCGCAAAACGAGCGACACCGTCGTCGGTTTCGTACTCGATCAACACGTTCGTCGGGGCGATCGCGGCACCACAGTACGGACAGGTTCCGATGCGCTGATGATTCGAGGCCATGATCCGAAGCTCCGGAAACGACTGCCTCGTCGCGTAGACGACCGATCGCGGAGTTATTTCCGTACCCACACGTATGATATCAACCCACATATACCCTCGTCAGACAAGCGACTGACAGCGTCGGGGTAACCGGTGTCACCGAGGGATATTTCCGGGGATTTTTGTCGGACAACTGTCGGACGAATCCAATTGTAGCTGTTCGTGAAGAAATCCGGACGGCCGAAATGTGACGAGTATGCGACCATTTATACCGCCACTGGAGCTGGCCCAGCACATGGACAGCGCGATCGTCTCACTCAGTTTCGATTTCGACGGCGTCTCACCGTGGCTACACAGTTCGGGGTTGGAGGCCACCCCGACGAACCTCTCACGCGGACTTTTCGGCGTCGATGTGGGGGCCCCACGGATCTTGGAGCTTCTCGACGACCACGGGATCGCGGCGACCTGGTTCACCCCCGGCCACACGATCGATAGTTTTCCCGAAATCTGTGAAGAGGTCTACAGCCGGGGCCACGACATCCAACACCACGGCTGGAGCCACACACGACCCGGCGATTACGAGAGCTTCGAGGCCGAACGGGCCGATATCGAACGCGGGATCGAGAGTATCGAGGAACTGACGGGAAAATCCCCGACCGGTTACCGATCCCCGTCATGGGATTTCTCCCCTCATACCCTCGATCTCCTCCAGGAGTTCGGCTTCGAGTGGGACTCCAGCGGGATGGCCCACGATTTCGTACCGTATTACGTCCGATCGGGGACGACAGCACCAATGGATGGTCCTTACCAGCGTGGCGAGCCGACTGGAATTCTCGAACTGCCGATCTCCTGGCAACGCGATGACTTCCCGCCGCTTGTCTTTACCGGGACCCGAGGCTTCACCGACGAGGCGGCGGTCTTTCAGAAGTTCCGTGATCAGTTCGAGTGGATGTACGACCACGTCGACGACGGCGTCTACATCCTGACCATGCACCCACAGGTCATCGGGCGCAATCACCGTCTGGACAAACTCGAAACGCTAATCGAGCACATGGCCGCCAAACCCGGCGTTCGCTTCGAGACGATGGACGTGGTCGCTGCTGAGTATGCCGATTGAGGAATCACCCGTGTGAAACGACCGACGAGAACTAAAAGCGATGATAACCGGCGGGCGTTAGCCGAAGACCTGCTCGATCGACTGATCAAGGACGTCGACTGCCTCGGCGATATCGTCCTTGTCGATGCACAGCGGCGGCGAGAGGAGGATCTGGTGGTCGGGACGACCGGTGCCGATGATCAGGCCGTGATCCTGGGCCGTGTGAGCGAGTTCCTTCACCGGGTTGTCCTCGTCGTGATCGACCATCGGATCGACGAACGGTTCGCCGGTAGCTGGGTTGGTGAACTCGATCGCCCAGTGGAAGCCACGGCCACGGATATCGCCGACGACGTCATGGGATTCGAGCGTGTGGAGCTGCTCTTCGAGCACCGGCGCGAGCTGTTTGACGTTGTCGATGAGTCCGTTTTCGTATTCCTCAAGGGCAGCGACGCCGGCGGCACAGGCAACGGGATGACCACCGAAGGTCTGGCCGGTCGAGATGCCCTCCTCCCGGAGGTGATCGGCGATCTCCGGCCGGACCATGACGCCGGCAAGCGGTGCGTAGGCGCTCGTGACGGCCTTCGCGAAGGTGACCATGTCCGGCTGGACGCCCTCGGTCTGGATGCCAAACCAGTCACCACAGCGACCGAAGCCACAGATGACCTCATCGGAGATCATCAGTACGTCGTACTCGTCGCAGATCTCGCGGACCCGTTCGAAATATCCTGGCGGTGCGGTGTAGGCACCGGCCGACCCGCCGATCGGCTCGGTCAGGACCGCCGCGACGGAATCGGGGCCCTCGTTGCGGATGACGTATTCGAGGTGGTCGGCGGCCTGTTCGGCCAGTTCCTCGGGGGAATCGGCGTCGAACGGACCGCGGTAATCGACCGGTGGGAGGAACTTCGCCGAACCGCTCGTCGCGGCATATCGTTCAAGCGTCGCCCGGGTTGAAGGGTCGCCGGTGAGGCTTGCGGCACCGTAGGTCGAGCCGTGGTAGGACCGCCAGCGTGTCAGGACCTTTGGGGCATCCTGGTACTCACGGGCGAACTTCACGGCGGACTCGTTGGCCTCACTGCCGGAGATCGAAAAGAAAACGTCGTTGAGCGGTTCGGGGGCGACTTCCGCGAGCTTGTCGGCCAGCTGCATGCGGGTCGTGTTATGTTTCGACGAGGAGACGTACGGGATACTGTTGAGTTGTTCGTACATCGCCTCGATGATCCGATCGTTGGAGAACCCAGCGTTGGCGCAGTACAGCTGGGAGAGGAAATCGAGATATTCGTTGCCCTCGTGATCGTAGACCCGGGCACCGTCGCCGTCGGTCATGTTCAGCGGTTCGTCACCGGAAGAGTCGTACCAGTGCGGAATTGAGGCCGATTTGGCTCCCATATTTCAACAGTATAGGGCAACTATCGTAAATATTTCCCCATGCGGGCTGGTTCACGAAAATTTTCCACCCATCGATTGACCCATCGGGAGAGTGCCGAGCGAACGACACCTGCCGCTGTCAATAAGTTAATACCCGGTGCCAGCGATCCCAGCGCATGGCGAAGGCCACCGTATTCGATACCGTCGAGGAGCGCCGTGAACAACTCGAGAAGCTGGCTCAGTCGATCTGGGAGACCCCCGAACTGGGCCTACACGAGGAGGAATCCTCGGCGACCCTTCGGGAAGCCCTCGAAGCCGAGGGCTTCGAGATCGAACAGGGGATCGGGGACATGCCGACGGCGTTCAGCGCCACCTACGGCGAGGGTGACCCACGGATCGGGATTCTCGGGGAGTTCGATGCGTTGCCGGGGCTCTCACAGAAGGTCAAGGCCGAACGGGATCCCATCGAGGAAGGCGGGCCGGGCCACGGCTGTGGGCACAACCTCTTTGGCACCGCCGGGGTGGGCGCGGCCATCGCGATCAAAACGGCGATCGACGACGGCGAACTCGACGGGACGATCGTCTTCTTTGGCTGTCCGGCCGAGGAAACCCTCGTCGGCAAGACGTTCATGGCGCGCGACGGCGCCTTCGATGAGTTGGATGCCGCGATCACCTGGCATCCCAGCGATCAGACCAAACCCCAGCTGTCGAGCTCGCTGGCGCTCGATTCGGTCCAGTTCACCTTCGAAGGGGTGTCGGCACATGCGGCTGCCTCGCCCGAATCCGGGCGGAGCGCGCTGGATGCAGTCGAACTGCTCAACACCGGTGTCGAGTACATGCGCGAACACATCCCCGATAAGGCCCGGATCCACTACGCGATCACCGACGGTGGGGATGCCCCAAACGTCGTCCCGGCCGAATCGACGGTGTGGTATTTCATCCGGGCCCCAAAGCGCGAACAGGTCGAGCGGATCTCCGATTGGGTCACGGACGTCGCCGAGGGGGCATCGCTGATGACCCAAACCGACGTCGATCGGCGGTATATCACCGGCTGCTGGGACTTTCTGCCCAACGAAACGATCACCGAGGCGGTCTGGGAGAACATGCAGGAACTCGGCCCCGTCGAATACGACGATGACGACGAGGCCTTCGCCGCGGACCTCAAGGCGACGATCGACGAGGACAAAATCGAAGGATCACTCGAGGATCTCCCCGAGGACGTTACCGCCGCGATGCGGGAGGCCAGCCTCTATGCCGAACCGATCGAACCCCACGACAAAGGCGAGACCGGCGGCGGCTCGACGGAAGTCGGCGATGTGAGCTGGATCACCCCGACCGCCCAGTTCCGGGCGACGACCTGGGCCGTCGGCACCCCGGCCCACACCTGGCAGGCGGTCGCCGCCGACGGTGACTTCGGGAAGAAAGGCTGTGTCTACGCGGCCAAGGTCCTGGCCGGTACGGCCTACGACTTGTTGAGCGACGAGGAACTCGTCGCGGCCGCCCAGGCCGAGTGGGAGGAGGCAACGGCCGAAGGCGGCTACGAGACACCGCTCCCCGAGGACGTCGATCCACCCTTCGACGTGACCGCCGACTGACCACCGTTCCGTCCCGCCGTTCGACCGACACGGATCACGGTCCCTTTTGCCCCCGTCCCCGCAACCAGTTGGTATGCCGTCCCAGCCGAAGACGCTGATCACGCATACGGTCTCGCGGTCGGGTGCCGCCGCGCTCCGGGAGGCGCTGACCGACCGGCTCGATTCGATCTCGATCGAGCACACCACCACCCCACCGGGAACCCGCGAGGCGATCGTCGACGCCGAGATCGCCCTGACCTTTGGCTACGACGACGCCATGCTCGAAGCAGCGCAGGAGCTCCGGTGGCTTCAGGCACTCTCCGCCGGGGTCAACAGCTACGATCTCGAACACCTCGAGGCCGAAGACATCATCCTCACGAACGCCTCGGGCGTCCATGCCCAACCGATCGCCGAACAGGTCCTCGGGTACATGTTGATGTTCGATCGGCGGATCCACACGGGGATCAAACAGCAGGCCCGGGACGTCTGGGAGTCCTATGGCGCCCACGAACTCCGGGGCAAAACCGTCGGCATCATCGGCGTCGGGGCGATCGGCACCCGGATAGCCGAACTCGCCGACGCGCTGGGAGTGGCGCCGATCGGGCTCAAACGCGATCCGACCGACGCCCCCGATATCCTGGCGGATGTCTTCGGGCCGGATGGACTCTACGAAGTGCTTGACCGATCCGACTACGTGGTGCTCGCGTGTCCGCTCACCGAGGAGACCCGCGGGATGATCGGCGAGGCGGAACTCCGGACGATGCCGTCACACGGCGTGTTGATCAACATCGCCCGCGGGGCGATCGTCAAGCAGGACGAACTCGCCGAGGAGCTCCAGGAAGGGCACATCCGTGGGGCGGCCCTCGATGTCTTCGAGGAGGAGCCCCTCCCGGCCGATTCGCCGCTGTGGGATCTCTCGAACGTCGTGATCACGCCCCACATGGCGGGATCGACACCGCAGTACTGGGATCGAGCCGCCGACCTCTTCGCCGACAATTACGAGCGGTATCAGGCCGGGGCGTTCGAGAGCTTCGAGAACCGAATCGTCTGAGCCAAGTACGGACAGAAACATCTCGAGGCTGGAATCAACAGGATCGAAAAGCCCAGCGTTATCCGTCCGGATACATGACCCGCGGCTATGGCAGAGTACTGTGACAAGTGTGGGACCGAACTCGATCCCGCCCAGGCTCGCCATCAGGAGTACCACATGGAACATGCCGCCGATTCGGTGGCGACGCTCGAGGGGCGGCTCTGTTCGGATTGTTTCTGGTCGTTCAAAGAGTGGCTCGAAACGAACTGAGGGTATCGCTTGCGCCGACGGCCGAACGAGAGCAACGGGTGTCATCACAATCGAGTATCGCCAGAACGCAGTCCCCGCTTACTGGAGCGCCGTGACGAGTTCGGTGATGTTGTCAACGGCCGCCGAGACTAGCTTCGCCCCGGTTTCGGCGGTCGCGACCGTTGGATCGCCGACGTTCCCGACCGGCGTGAGATCGGTCATCTCCGCGGCCGAGAGCGACCAGCCGACCCGGTTGTCACCGAGGGCATCGTAATCCGTCAGCGGTAACCGCTCGTCCGGTGGGTCGACTGCCTCGGCCCGGTCCATGTGGACGAGGTCGGGAAGGAGCTCAAGCATGATGCTGGTCTCGAACTCCGAGGCGTGAAACGACACTGCCGATCTCCGTTCGGCCTCGGCGACGTCTTCGAACATCGAGAGCAAGGGGACGTGAAACGCCCGCAGGTCGTAATCGTTGCGAAGCTCCCGGACGACGATGTCGAGTTCCGGGTCCTGGGCAAGGTAGTGGCCGTTGACGAGGAGGATGTCCTCGACGCCCCAGTCACTAGCCGAAACACAGATATCCCGGACATATCGGCGGAACGTCTCGCTTTCGATCGTAAAGGTGCCCGGCTTGAACGTGTGATGGGGGCTGACGCCATACCAAACCGGCGGCGCGAGCAGACACCCCGTCCGGGCGGCGACCCGTTCGGCGATCGCCTCGGGCATGTAGACGTCGACGCCAAGCGGCATATGATAGCCGTGCTGTTCGGTGCTGCCGACCGGCAACAACATCGTAGTCGTTTCCTCGGTCGCGGCGGCGACTTCCTCCCAGGTCATCTCCGCGAGTCGGTTAACCTCGGGTGACGCTGTCGTGGACATCACCAGCGGTTCGCGGGGCACGGATAAAAAGGAGTACGAGGTCGACGTGTCGTGGGGGATCGATCCTATCGTTTGCCGATGACGTCGATCTCGACACCGATCGGGGCCGGCAGCTCGGCGACCTCGACGCAGGTCCGGGAGGGATACGGTTCGGTCATGTGCTCGGCATACACCTCGTTGACGGCGTCGTAGTTGTCCATATCGGTCACGTAGACGGTCGCCCGAACGACATTCTCGATCGAGGAGTCGGCGGCCTCGAGGATCGCGGCGACGTTCTCAAGGGTCTGTTCGGTTTGGGCGTCGATCGCCTCGACTTCGACCTCGCGGGTCTCGGGGTTCGCCGGGCCCTGCCCGGAGACGTAGACGGTATCGCCGTCGATGATGCCTTGGGAGTACGGCCCGAGCGGTGCGGGTGCGTTATCGGTTCTGACTTCTTGCATGCGACCGCTCCGACGGGCCGGGACGGGTAAAGGTTGCCCCGCGGGAACACAGTGGGAACGCCGATCGTCGACGAACGGGTTATTTGGACCACCACGCACAGGTGAACCCAATGACACAGGTGGTCGTCTGTCTCGACGGGCTCGATCCGGCCTATCTCGAAGCGACGGCCACGCCGGAGTGGGACGGGATGGCCGCCGTGGGCGCGGCCGGGACCTGTCAGGGCGTGGTTCCATCGCTCACGAACGTCAACAACGTCAGTATCGTCACCGGCAGGTTCCCCGAGGACCACGGCATCACGGGCAATACGGTCTACAATCGGGAGGCCGACGAACTCGTCTACATGGAGGGGGCTGAGTTCCGTCGCGCGGACACCCGCTTTCAGCTGGTCGAGGAGCCCGAGACGACCGCCGCACTCGTCGCCAAGGAGAAACTCGAAGGGATGGTCGGCACGGGCTGTGATATCGTGGCCAGCGCGGAATCGCCGCCAGCCTGGCTAAGCGATGCCGTCGGCGAACCGCCGGGGATCTACTCGGGCGCTGCCAGCGAGTGGTTGCTTGGGGCCGCGGAGTACGTCCTCAAACACCGTCGTCCGGATCTCTTCTATGTCTCGACGACCGACGTCGTGCCGCACAAACACGCGCCGGGAACACCAGCGGCGACCGAGTGGGTCGAGGCGATCGATACGGGACTCGGACGGCTCCGACGGATCGATGATGACATCGACCTCGTCGCGACCGCCGATCACGGGATGTCACGGAAAACCCGCCGGATCGATCTGGCGGCCCACCTCGAGCGGGCAGGCTATTCGGCGACGGTTATTCCGCTGATCCGTGACCGCCACACGTATCATCATCAAAATCTCGGCGGCGTCGCCTACGTCTACCTCCACGAGGCGTCAGCATCGGCGGGTGAGTGGTTGGCTGATATCGATGGGGTCGACGCCGTCTACGAAACAGCTGCGGCCGCCGAACGCTTTCACCTCCCGCCCGACCGGATCGGCGATCTGATGGTGCTGGGGACCGTTGGAACGGTGTTTGGACCCATCGACGGGGAAGCAAGGACGGATACCGTCGACCTCCGTAGCCACGGATCGGTCCACGAACGGCGAGTGCCATACGTCACGACCACCGGCGCGGAGTTGACTCATAACCTCGATGCCTTCGACGCAGTCGGGCGGTGACCGAGTGCCGAGATCGACGGGTGTATTTGATGGCGCCATCGAGCGGTGGTATGCGACTGGCACGTGCCCAAACCGAGGCCGGAATCGTGACCGGCGAATATGCCGACGGAACGATCCACACAGACGACGGAACGACTCACACGGTCGACCGTGAGGAGCTGCTGGCGCCGTGTGAACCGACGGCCCTCTACTGTGTCGGGCGGAACTTCGCGGCGACGCTCGACCAGATGGACTACGACCGGCCGGACGCGCCGGATTTCTTCATCAAACCGCCAACGTCGGTCCTGCCCACGGATCGCGCCTTGACCTACCCGTCCTTCACCGAGGACCTCCACGGGGCCGGGGAACTGGCGGCCGTGATCGACGAGCGCTGTTCGGCCGTCGCCCCGAGCGAGGTATCGGACGTCGTCCGTGGGTATACGCTGCTCAACGATCTCGATGCGTTGGACCAGCCCGGCCGGACGGCCCGCAAAGCCTTCGACGGCTCGGCCCCGCTTGGCCCCTGGATCGAAACCGACGTCGATCCGGCCGACCTCCAGATGTCGGTCGAGATCAACGGCGACCGCGATCACGAGGCGACGACCGAACAGATGTTCTTCGGGCCGACGGACGTGATCCCGTACATCTCCGAACGACTAACGCTCTCTCCCGGCGATGTCATCGCGTTTGGCAGTCCGACGAACGTCGGCCCGCTCGTCGCCGGTGACACCGTCGCGATCACCTATGAGGGAGTGGGGACCCTCCGGACGACGATCGCAGCGTCGGACTGACTGGAAACCCGGTGTATCGGCGCGCTATCGACGGGATCGAGCCATTACAAAGGGTTTATCCCGGCGAGGGGGCAACGGGAGGATATGCCATCACGCAAGGGTCAGACAGGGAGCGCTGGCCGATTCGGCGCCCGATACGGGCGTGTCTCCCGTCGCCGCGTTTCCAATATCGAGGAGGGGATGAACGACGACCACACGTGTCCGGAGTGTGGCGCCGAGAAAGTCAACCGACAGGGAACTGCCATCTGGGAATGCCGTCGCTGCGGTCATAAGTTCGCCGGCGGGACCTACCGACCGGAGACGCCCGGTGGGCAAGCGGTCCGTCGATCGATCCGGGCCGCTCTCTCCGATGAAGAGGATCCGGAGGCGGAACCCGCGGAACCGCAATCCTAAGTGGCCGGCTGCGTTACACCTGATATCCGATGAGCTACAAGTGTTCCCGGTGTAAGCGGGAAGTCGAACTCGATGAGTACGGTGGCGTTCGCTGTCCGTTCTGTGGCCACCGCGTGCTCCTGAAAGAGCGGAGCGGCGACGTCAAGGAAGTCAACGTCCAATAACCGAACCCGACCGCCCCATCTCTCTTACCCGTGGCGTCTGCGACACACTCACCCCACGGAGCCGATTTTTCGATCACCTACGAGTCCCCACAGGCGGCCACGATCGTCGCGACGAGTATCAGTCGTGAAGTCGGCGAGATCGACGGCGATCGATCGGCGACACGGATCGACCGGGACGGGGCAACCCTCACTATCCATGTCGAGGCCGAGGATCTCGTGGCGCTACGGGCCGGAATCAACACCTGGCTGACCCTGACGACGGTCACCGAACAGTCGATCGCCGCCGGCCGGACGTTCGAAGAATCGACGGCCGATCGAGACGAATGAACGGGAGTGGACGCCGATGAAACTGAGTCTCGAGGACGGACTCGACGGTCCGACCTACGTGTTCGGGGCGGCGTACTTGCTGTTGACATCGGCCATCGGTGGCCACACGTTTCTGCAGTGGCTGGGGTTCATCGAACGCCGGCCACAGTCGCTGCTTGCGATCCTGATCGCGGCAGTGGTATTCGCGCTGACACTCGTGGCGTTTGGGCTCGTCTCGGTCAGTGCCTACCGTGCCGGCCAGTCGGAAGACAACTAAAACGGGTGTTCGCGACCGATCGACAGGGGTTGGGAAACGAAGCGTGGACGCGGAAAACAGTCGAGAAACCGGACGAAAGCCGACCGTATTGACCGTCGATCCCGGAGCGGTTGCTTGCGTTGAACGCCCTCTCCGATCCCCGATCCGGGAGCGGGACAAAAACGTGGCTTTTTGACGCCGGAAACCATCGTCATGGGTATGCAAGGACAACTACCGCCGGAAGCCCAGGAAAAAGTCGAAGAGCTCCAAGACCTCCAAGAGAAAGCCCAGCAGATCGCCGTCCAGAAACAGCAGGCCGAAACCCAGCTGACGGACGCCCAAAACGCCCTGGAGGCGCTCGAGGACATCGACGAGGACGCCACGATGTACCGCGAGGTCGGCGAACTCCTGCTCGAAACCGAGTACGATGAGGCCCAAGACGACCTCGAGGAAACCGTTGACAGCCTCGAGATCCGGGTTGGCACCCTCGAAAAACAGGAAGAACGCGTCGAAGAGCAGTTCGAGGAACTGCAAAGCGAACTCCAGGAAATGCTAAGCGGCATGGGTGGCGGCGGTGCACCCGGCGGTGCCGGCGGCCTTGGTCCGGGCGGGCCCGGTCCCGGCGGCGCATAAGCGACGCCCCGAACCCCTCGATCGATGCCAAATCCGAGCGACGAGGACGTCGTCCAGACGGCTGCGGAAGCCGCTGAGGGACTCATTTTTTCACGGTTTCGGCAATCGACAGTCGAGGATGTCGATATCACCGTCCACTTCGAGGATGGGATTCTCGACGTCGACATCTATCTCAACGTGCCCGATGTCGAGGACGCCGACGTCGAACAGGTCGCCGACGACGCCGCCCTCGCCGCCCAAGCGGCCGTCGACGAGTTGTTCGACGACCAAGACGAAAGCCACTGATCGACAGTTCATAGTCGCCATCGCCAGTCAAGGTGCGGGAACGTAACTCCTGGCCGGGACCGTCAGGACGCCGCAAAGAAGAAGATCAGCACGCTGACCGCCATCGATGCGAGGATGACCGCCCCGGCGAGGGCCCCGCCCATCGAGACGACCGCGTTGGCGTGACTGGCAAGCGTCTCCGTGCGATCGTTGCCAAATACCGTCACCTCGACACGTTCGGCAGCCATACCCGCCTCGACGGGTTCGAGATCCGAGAGCGCCTCGTCGATCTGTTCGGTGATCAACTCAGTAAGGGCATCCCACTCGATCGATTCCCCGACCTGGTTCGTCGACTCGACGGTCGTGACCACGTGGGTGTCGGTCGTCATGATCTCGACGGCGTCGACGGTGCCGGTTTGCTTGACAGTCGCGACGATCTCGTCGCGCAATCCCGGCTCCATGTTGTTGCCATCGATCAACACGTAGGCGGTTGTCGATCCCTCGATCGCCACGACCCCGACGCGGATCCCGAGCGGGCCGATCCCTTCCGAGGCGGTCCAGGGTGAAGGGTCCCAGGCAGTCCCGAGTTCGATCGTCCCTTCGGGCGCCGCCGCCAGCGCTCTGGCGTTCTCACGGGCGGCTTCGAACAGGTCAAAGGAGCGTTTGCTCCCCGGATAGACGTGGCCCAGATCCTCACCCGTCAGGCCGTCGTTGCAGTTGTGAGCATCGGCAAGCAGGACATCCGAGAGTCCGGCCGATCGGGCTTCGGCCATCGCCGAGAGGCCGACGGGATATTCGATGTCATCGGCACAGCCAGGCGAGTACGTCACCACCATGAGGGCGTCGTCACCGAACCGCTGGCCGAGCAGTGAGGCCTCGCCGACCTCGGTCCGAACGCTGTGGGTTGCCGTCTCGCCATAGTCGATTCGGTTGATCGCCCGGTCGACCCCCTCGATGATGCGGTCGACCTCACGTTCGGTAACGAGGTTGAAATCGTGTCCGGCGGTCGCATGCGGCGGGAAAGCAAGCCCGTCGGTGTGGCGGGCGATCCGTTCGGGGAGGTTGCCGCCGCCGATCTTCCCCATCGGGCCGGGGTGGATCATCGGCAGCACAAAGCGGGCCTTTTCCGAGCCATCGTGTCGTCGAAAGGCAAGCACCGTCACCGGGACGAGAGCCTCCTCGCCGATGCCTTCGAAGAACTCCTCGAGTTCACGGGTATCCTCGGCGATGTGGCCGATAAATCCCTGAATGAAATCGAGCGCACTCACATCGAGACTGCGGCGCCACGGGCGATCGATAACCAAGATAAACCCCCAGACGGCTCCCGAGTAGACGATCGCTGTGATGACAAGCAGCCCGAAGTCCTGGGGCTGCATTAGCGTGAGTTCCGGCGGTGCCTCCTCGGGCCTGGAGAGATACGCCTGGATGATCGGGCCACCGACCTCGAAAAAGCGCAACGTCCCGCTGTAAATGAACAACAGGACGGCGGCAGTCACCGTCTGGATGCTCGCCGGGATACTGGCGACGAGGGCCCGACGCTGGGAGACGGCCATGATGACGAAGAGTCGAAAGGCGAAAACAAATGCTAATGCGGCGATCAGGGCATCCATCACGAACGGCTGGCTGAGCGTGGTCAACAGGGCGATCAACCCCGCGACCGTCAACCAGACGACGACGATCACTTCACAGGCCAGCGCCAGCAACGACGAGCGGTTGTAGGTCAACTGGCCACCGAGCCGACGATCGATCGGTGCGGTCAGAAAACTCGCCATGAGGGTCGGCACGCCGATGAAGAAAATCCCCTCATAGGCGTCCTGAAGGATGAACTGGGAGTCAAAGGCACTGACGCCGGTGATCGCCGCAATGAACAAGGCAAACCCCACACTCTCGTACCAGTTTGGCGCCCGGAAGATATACCGTGAGAGCGCCGCGAGATCACCTTGCGTAGCCGTCATAGAACGCCTCCGGGATTACTCACATATGCGTCGGAAATTCTCGAAGACTTCCTCACCCTCCGCAGTGTGAGCGACCTCGGGATGCCATTGGACGCCATAGAGCTCCCGACTGGGGTCGCTCATCGCCTCAACGTCACAGACGTCGGAATGACCCGTCCGCCTGAACCCGTCGGGGACTTCCTTGACCTCATCGGCGTGGCTGGCCCAGACGCGTGTCTCGGGTGCCAACGAGCCGATAAGCGGATCCTCGGCATCGTCGATCTCGACGGTGACGTCGGCATATCCGCCGTAGTCACCTGAGCCGACGGTGCCGCCGAGTGCGGCTGCCATATCCTGCATACCCAAACAGATCCCAAGGACCGGGATACCCAGATCGAGATACCGGCCGCCACGGTCGGAATCCGCGCTATGGGGGCCGCCAGAGAGGACGATACCGTCGGCGTCGATTTCCGCGGGCGGTGTCTGGTTGTCGATCAGTTCCGCGTCAACACCGATATCGCGCAACGCACGCCGTTCGAGGTGGGTGAACTGGCCGTCGTTATCCACGACGACGATCCGCGTCATTATGCCTCCTGTAGACCGGATGTACTTAAAAGATCAGGCATCTCCTCGTCGGTCCGTTACTCAGTGTCATTGGGTCGGTCGTATCGATCGGCGGCCGTCCGGAAGTCGGTTTCATCGAGCTCGCGGCTCCGGCGTTCCTCTTTGGCGGCTAGGGCTTCGGGATCGGGCGAGACATCGTCGGTGATCCGACCCCAGGAGTTGTGGATCTTTGCGTGACACCAGCGACAGAGATACACCGTGATCTCGTGGCTCGGCTGGGCGTCGCCGTCGGTCGCCCCCGCATACGAGAGGTGGTGTTCCTCCAACAGCGGCCGGGAATCATCATGGGCCATCCGGCGTTCCTCGAGCCCACAGCGGACACAGACCCGTTCAGTGCTCCGTGAGCGAAAGTGCGGACAGTCCGACCACTCCCAGTCGACGTCGGTATCGCTGTCGGGGGCGACCACCGGACAGGCATAGTCGTCCTCGCGGCGTGCGCGAGCGAAGGCCGGATCATGGTCGAACCGGTCGAAGGCAAACCGACAGGTCCCCTCACCAGTCAGATGATCACACGGCCCGGCGTGCTCGTAGGGGTCGTCGACACCGACCGGCGTCCCTTCGGGGGTCTCCTCCATGCTATTGTCTGGGCAAGCCGCCGACAAACGTTTTACTCCGGGCCGGCCTTCGGTTGGCCGTGCGCCTCCTCCACGAACCAGCGGACGACGCCGACGACCGCTCGAGTGGTGCTGACCACGATCGGCGAGTGCTGGCGACGACTGTCGACACCGCCGAAACCGTTCTCTCCCGGGCTCGTGGCCTGATGTTTCGCCGATCGATCCCGACCGATTACGCGCTCGTCTTTCGGTTCGACGCCGTCGACTATCGGGACGTCCACATGGTATTCGTCCCGTTTCCGATCGACGCCCTCTGGTTGATCGACGGCGAAGTCGTCGCCCAAAAGCGGCTTCGACCCTGGATCGGTCTGGGCGGTGCGGAGGCGGATACGTTGATCGAACTCCCCGCCGGGGCGACGGCCGACGTCAGCGTCGGGGACCGTATTGTCCTCGAAGACGATGGGGAGGAAGCCATCACACCATGAGAACGCCCCACGTAAAAGAGTCGCATTTAAGTACCAGACCGTCATTGCATCCGTGTGGGCATATCATGACCCGTGATCGATTTATTCGGGGGCTTCTCCCCCACTACACCTCACTCTGAGACGGCGCAGGTACAGTTTCTAGATACGACGCTACGCGATGGCGAACAAGCGCCCGGTATCGCGCTCACGCCCGACGAAAAGATTTCAATCGCCCGACGGCTCGACGAATCTGGCGTCTCGGTGATCGAAGCCGGGAGCGCCTGCACCGGCCCCGGCGAGCGCGAGAGTATCCGCCAAGTCGTCGATCTCGATCTCGACGCCCGGGTCGTCAGTTTCGCTCGCGGGGTCAAACAGGACGTCGACCACGCCCTCGAGTGTGGGGTCGACGGGATCGAACTCGTTGTCCCGGCAAGCGATCGCCACGTCGAGGAGAAAGTCGGCATGACCCGGACGTCGACGGTCGAGACGACCCGCGAACTCGTCGAATACGCCACCGAACACGGCCTCTGGGTCGAGGTGATCGGCGAGGACGGCAGCCGGGCCGATCTCGACTTCCTCGAGGAGTTGATGCAGGCGGCCTTCGACGCCGGTGCCGATCGCGTCTGTTACGCCGATACGGTCGGCCACGCGACGCCCGAACACACCTACGAAGCGGTCTCGCGGCTCGCTGAGCTCGGCCCGACGAGCACCCATACCCACGACGATCTGGGGCTCGCGATGACGAACACCCTCGCGTCGATCGCCGGCGGGGCAGATCTCGTCCACGCAACCGTCAACGGGATCGGCGAACGGGCCGGCAACGTCGCCCTCGAGGAGGTCGCGATCGCGCTGTGGCACGGCTACGATATCGAGACCGTCGATCTCGAGGAGCTCTATCCACTCGCCGAGCTCGTTTCGGACGCGACGGGTGTCCCGTTAGCGCCCAACAAGGCCGTGATCGGCGAGAACGCCTTCACCCACGAGAGCGGCATTCACACCGACGGTACACTCAAAGACGACGCGATGTACGAGCCCTATCCGCCCGAAGCGGTGGGTCGTGAACGGCGGTTGGTGCTTGGCAAACACGCCGGCCGGGCTGGCGTACGGGCCGCCCTCGCCGAACACGGCGTCGAGCTCGACGACGACGAACTCACCGCGGTCGTCGAGCGGGTGAAGGAACTCGCCGAGCGGGACAAACGCGTCACCGACGCGGATCTGCTGGCGATCGCCGAGGACGTCAGTGGGCGGGACCGCGAACGGCGGGTCGAGCTCAAGGAACTCACCGCCGTCAGCGGATCAAACACACCGACGGCGAGCGTCCGGTTGCTGGTTGACGGCGAGGAACGTGTCACCAGCGGCACCGGCGATGGTCCGGTCGACGCGGCGTTAAACGCCGTCCGGCAGGCCCTCGGCGAGGCCGTCTTCCGGCTCGATTCCTACCACGTCGACGCCGTCACCGGCGGTACCGACGCCGTCGTGACGGTCGAGGTGGGGCTCTCCCGTGGCGATCGGTCGGTGACCGTCGCCGCCAGCGACGCCGACATCACCCGCGCGAGCGTCGAGGCGATGGTCGATGCATTCGATCGGTTGCTCGAAACCACCGAAGACGAACCGATCGAACAGGTCGCCGACGACTGAGACGGCCGGAGCTACCAGTCTGGTCGATACGGGATCAAGCGCCGACGCTCGGCCGGACGTTTTTGCCTCCGGCGTGACTCTATCGTGTCGATGGCGGAGGCCGATACGGAGCCGGATGCGGGGGCTTATCGAGTGTCGATCAAGCGGTCGGCACGGCGATGCAACGCCCAAGCCGCCGAGTGGGTCGCCAACCGGGGACCGGTGCGGCGGTTCGAGTCGAAGGCCACGGCCAGCGAGTGGGCCAAAGCGATCACGGAAAACAGCGACGACGCCGTCCGGATTCAGGACGCCGTCCCCCACGATCACGCCGATGTCGATGGATATCTCGTCGCCGACCCGGTTTCACGACGCCGAACGACCGGAGGGACCGAGCCCGATGACACGGCCGTCCGGTCGCTGGCTGCCTTCGGGGACGACGAGCCGGACGAATTAAAACTGGATCACTACCAGACTCAATTTTGATGATCGATCCGTCCGTACCGGCGACCGATGGCAGCGACCTATGCCGGTCTGACCTTCGAACGGTTGGGCCACGCGAGCGTTCGTATCGAGACCGATGAGGGCTACGTCGTTTACATCGATCCCTGGAGTGAAGTCATGGACGGCGAACCGGGCGATGCCGACTTAGTGATCGTTACCCACGACGATTTCGATCACTACGACCCGACGGGTATCGATGCGGTCACGACCGCCGGAACGACCGTCGTTGCCTACGACGGCATCGATACGGCGGAGCTGTCAGAGCCGGTTCAAGCGATCGGCATGCGTGAGGGGATGACGGTTGATGGGATCGAAATCGAGACGCTCCCGGCGTACAACAAACCCGACGGCCCCCACGTCGACGACGATGGAGCGCCGTTTCACGCCGAAGGGGAAGTGATCGGTGTCCTGTTGACGATCGACGAAACGACCGTCTACTTCACGAGCGACACCGACTTCCTCGAGGCAGAACTCGCCGACGTCACCGCCGATGTCTTTATTCCCCCGATCGGCGGTCACTACACGATGGATCGCCACGAGGCCGCCGCCTTCGCCGAGCAGCTCGAGCCGTCGCTCGTCCTCCCGGTCCATTACGACACCTTCGCGGCCATCGAAACCGACGCCGAGGCCTTCAAAGCCGATCTCGAGGACGACGGGATCGACGTCAAGCTGTTCTGATCGTCGGCTCACTCCTCGCCGTCGGCGTACTCGATCGCCTCGATGACGTGACGGTCGCCCGTGGCGACGTCGTTGTCGTATCGATAGAGCCTCTCGGGGTCTTCCTCGCTGGTGGCTCGATGGGAGCCGTCACAGAACGGATACTCAGCCGAGAGCCCACACTGACAGATGGCGATATCGCCCTTCTCGGGATGGAGATCGGAAGCGTCCAGTTTGCGGGGACCGGTCGCATCGTGTTCGATGAGCCGTGACATACCCGGAACTAGTCGACCGGGGCGGCACAAAAATAGGGGTTCGGGACCGGCGGGGCGCGTCAGTAGACGGGGAGGCCGTGTTCCTCTCGGGCGTGTACCACCAGTTCCTCGGTCGACTCGAAGTGCTCGCCACAACTACACTGGTGGTACGCTGGTGTCGGCCTCGTCGCGGCCATGTTGTACCCTGTAATGCGAAGAAGTAAATAGTTTATTATGTGAGACTCGTTACCACACCGCGAACGAATGTGATCGACTTCGGCAGATCGGGGAACGGTGGTTCATCCCGACCAAGTGAACTCGAGTACCCGCAGCCAGTTTTCATGAGCGATCTTCTCGATCTCCCGGTCGGTGAACGCCCGATCGCGAAGCGTTTGGATGATCGCCGGCAGCCGAGTGACATCCCCGACGTCGTCGGGGATCGTCGCGCCATCGAAGTCCGAACCAATCGCGACGTGATCGACGCCGAGACGGTTGGCAACGTAGGCGATATGATCGACGATCGTCTCGATGGTGACTGGTTTGGACCGTTCCGGCGACGCCCCCAGGGTGTGTGTACCGAAGGTAATGCCGACGACACCATCGGAGGCGGCGACCGCGTCCAGCTGTTCGTCGGTGAGGTTGCGGCTGCACGGACAGAGAGCGTGAACACCGGTATGACTGACGACGAGCGGATCGGACGAGAGTTGTGCGACGTCCCAAAACCCGGCCGCGTTCAAATGGGCAAGGTCGATGATAACGTTCCGATCGTTACACGCCGCGACCAGCTCACGGCCGGCCTCAGTGAGACCGGGACCGATATCCGGCGTCGCCGGGAGACGAAACGGAACGCCGTGGCCGAAATCGTTCTCGCGGCTCCACACGAGCCCGATCGAACGAACGCCCCGATCAAGCAGGGCATCCAGGTTCGAGAGGTCCGGCGCGACCGCCTCGGCGCCCTCGAGATGGGGGACTGCGGCGAGCGCCCCCTCATCGAGACAGGTCCGGATTGCCGGCACGGAATCGACGATCCGGACCGCTGATCCGGCCTCGGCCGCGATATCGTCGAGAACATCCAACAGCGCCCCGGTGTAGTCACGGGCGTACTCGTGGTCGATCGACGGTGCCGGAGGGATGGCATAGCCGTCGGCCGTCTCCTCGAACTCGTATGAAAGGTCCTCCTGGTTCGGAACGAACGCCGCAAAGAACCCGCCGGCAAACCCTGCCTGGCGTGCCCGTGGGAGGTCGAGATGGCCGTGCTCGCTGTGGTCAAGGAACGATCGGTCCGGGTTCCGATCGGGAGAATAGAGGTCGAGTAGCGTGTCGTTGTGGCCATCGAAAATCGGCACGGATAGCTCGTCAACCTCGGATCCTGGTGTTGGATCAGTCACGGGAGGGAGCTCCAGGTTGTATGTGACTTGTTAGCGTATACTTAACTCCATCGAGGTGACGATAGCGGGGGAGCGACCGATATTATTGGGGCCGAACGTATTTGTAGCCGGTACTGGAACCGACAGCCAATGTTCGGGTATCGGTTGGATCGGGCAACGATGGGTGTTGGCATCGTCGGCCTGCTCGTGGTCGTCGGGGTCTATCTGGTGATGATCGACGCGCCATTCCGCCGCCGATCGGTGGGGTTTCTACTCAGTGTGCTCGTGTTGTTGACGCTCGTGATGTTCATGCTGGCAATCACGCGAACGGACGAGTCGGATGGGACGGAGTGAGTCAAAAGTTCCAGTAACAGAGACGGCAACCGGTGTCGAGGAGCCCCTACTCAGAGCGCTTTTCGCATCTCGATGACCTCGCCTTCGACACCCGTCGAGCAGCGACTGGAGAACTCGTGGGCAGTCGCCCGGACGCGCTCATAGCCGTGCTGGCGATAGAACGGGACCGCGTTCAGCGAGGAAAGCAGTACGATCATGGCACCCATCCGCTCCCGGGCCGCCTGTTCGAGGGTTGTGAGGATTGCCGTACCGACGCCGTCGCGAACGCTGTCGGGATCGACATAGACAGCGGTGATTTCGGCGTCGGCCGCGGTGACATAGGCCTCGACGTCAACATCGAACGAGATCGAACCGAATCCGACGACCCCGGTCGCCGTCTCGGCAACGATGACATGATCAGTATCGGCCCTGATTGCCGTCGTGTAGTCGGCCGATTCACAGCCACGAGCCCAGGCTTCGACCTGTTCGGTACTGTAGGCGGCCGGGCCGAGTTCCTCGATCGACGCCTGATGAACCCGGCGGATTGCCGATGTATCCGAAGGGAACGCCTCGCGGATCTGCACATCCTGGCCATCGGTGCACGCGGGCAAAACGGCCACGGTTACCCGGACAGCGTGTTTGCCGAACACAGGGCTAGCCGGTCGTCGGACCCGCCGGCTCACACGACGTCGACGCCCGTGATCTCAAACCGCGCCCCACCGTCTGCTCCCTCCGTCACCGTCACCGTCCAGCGGTGTGCTTCGGCGATTTCCTTGACGATCCGCAGGCCAAATCCCGTGCCGTCATCGGCGGTCGTATAGCCGGCATCGAACACCTGCTCGCGCTCCGACTCGGGGATGCCAGGGCCATCGTCCTCAATGTAGAACCCGTCGTCGAGATCGCCGACCGTAACAGTGACACTCTTGCCGCCGTGTACGATCGCGTTGTCGATCAGGTTTTCCAGCAGCTGGCGAAGCCGGCCAGGATCGGCCTTGATCGATCGATCGGTTGCAACGTGGAGCTCGGCGGTCTCGGTCTCTAGGAGGTTCCAACACTGATCGATCAACTCCGCTAAGTCGACGGTTTCTGGTGTATCGATCGTATCACCCTCACGGGCCAAAATCAACAGATCATCGATCAATCGCTCCATTCGGTTGATCGTTCGGTAGGCCCGGTCGAATTGCTCTTGATCACCGGTTTCCTCGGCGAGTTCGATCGATCCACGGACGACGTTGAGGGGATTCCGAAGATCGTGTGACACGATCGATGTAAAGTCCTCGAGTCGCTCGTTTTGTCGCTTGAGTTGTTCGTGCGTTCGTTGGTGATCGAGTTCGTAGCCGATCCAACGGGCCATAAGATCGACGAGCGTCACGTCCCAATCGGAGAATGAATCCTTGCGAACCGACTCGCCGTAAAAACAGAACGTCCCGTAAATCTCGCCGTCAACGAAAACCGGTGCACCGAGATAACACTGAATGTCCCACGCCTTGTTCCCCTCCCGGTCGGCCAGGGCCGGCGCCTCGGCCGAGATATCACCAAGCGAGAGCGTCTGTTCGTCCGTGACGACCCGTTCACAGTTCGTGATGTCCAAGGGGACCGTGTCTCCGGGCTCGATCGCGTCGTTTGGTGACTGGACGGCCTCGAACACGTAGGCGTCGTCGTCAATGCGGGACAGCGTCGCGTACTCAGTGTCCAAGAACTCCCGACCCAGCGTCATCAGGGCCTCGACCTGCTCCTCGAAGGAGCGATCGGCATCCGCCACGACGTCGTGCATCTCCCGGAGAACTTCCTCGCGGGACTGTAACGCTTCGCGCTGTTGGCGACGCTGGGTAATATCACGGAAGTACACGGAGAGACCGGTGGCGGAAGGATACGCATGGACCTGAAACCAGGTCTCCATCGGCTCGTAGTATCCCTCGAAGGAAACCGGTTCCTGACTCTGCATGGCCTCCTGATACTGTTCGTAGAAAATAGTCCCGACAGCGTCGGGGATAGCCTCCCAGAAATCGACACCGATCAGGGAGTCGGCATCGAAGTCGTCGGTCATCGCCTCGGAGAGAATCCGCCGGGCACGGTCGTTGACGTATGTGAGGCGCCACTCTTCGTCGAGCGCGAAGAAGGCGTCCGTCATCCGATCGAGGATCGCTTCCCGTTCACGAAGCGCGTCGACGCGTTCAGAAACCGACCGGGCGCTCATCGTGAGCGCCTCGGCGTCGGTCCCATCGGCGTCCAACCGGGTGATCCTCACCTGATAGGGCTGATATTCCTGTTGGCCCGACTGGAATGTAGCCGAGAGAGTCGCCGATCCGCTTTCGATTGCCTCATCGATACCGGCCGACAGGGTGGCAACGTCGTCATCGGTAACCAGCGTGTCGATCGGCTGGTCGAGGAGTTCATCGGGTGATCGATCGACGAACTCGAGAAGGGATTGGTTCCAGCCACGGAGCCGACCATCACGATCGAGTAGACAGACGAGTTCAGTGGCCATGATAAACAAAAAGACGATGAATGGCGACGACAGGGACGGTCATCGTTCCCGAAGTTAGCATAACCACGTGAGGTAGTGATATAATACCATCGCCCGATCAAGTCAACGATGACCGTATCAGCAGCGATTCTACTCCCGAATCGAGGACGAATCCCGTCGTTATCGAAGTGAGTAGTACTGGCTCGATAGAACACGAAATCGGTAGCAAGCGCCGAGGGTGAGATTTGAACTCACGAGTCCTCTCGGACACCTGCTCTCGAGGCAGGCGCCTTGGCCGGGCTAGGCTACCTCGGCGCGACCGGAGGTAATCGAGAGACGGTGTTATCGGTTTCGTTTTTCCCTAGCTGACATCCATCGCCCCGTTCGAGAGCGCACGACGGATCACGCTCCGCGCAGTCGACGAGTTCCGCAGACAACAGGTCTAAGCGGGCCCGCTCCCACTGAGGTGTACATGGACATTCCAGAGGCGAGCGAACGGTGTGATGCCGTCCTCGATGGTATCGCGACGGCAGTCATCGCCGATCCCGATATCCTCGAGACGGTGTTGATGGGCGTCCTCGCCCGCGGTCATGTTCTTCTCGAGGACGTTCCCGGCACCGGTAAAACCCTCACCGCCCGGAGCGTGGCCCGTGCGTTGGGGCTCTCGTTCAGCCGGGTCCAGTTTACGCCCGATCTCCTGCCGACCGACGTGACTGGGACACATGTCTTCAACGAGAAGGAACGGCAGTTCGAGTTCCGTGAGGGCCCGATCTTCGCAAACGTCGTGCTGGGCGATGAGATCAACCGGGCGCCCCCGAAAACCCAGGCCGCCCTGCTCGAAGCCATGGAGGAACGCCAGGTGACAGTCGACGGCGAAACCCACCACCTCCCGCAGCCGTTCTTCGTGATCGCGACCCAGAATCCGGTCGAACAGGAAGGAACCTTCCCGCTACCCGAGGCCCAGATCGATCGGTTCGCGGTGAAGACGACGCTCGGCTATCCCGATCTCGACGGCGAGATCGAGCTACTCCGCCGTCGGGGCAACCGATCAGCGCGGAGTCCGACGGTCGAACAAGTCCTCACACCGGAAGCGGTCCGTTCGCTTCGTGAGGTCCCCGAATCGGTCCACGTTGAGGAGGATCTACTCGAATACATGGCGACGATCTGTCAGGCCACCCGGCAGGATCGCCGGGTAAAAGTCGGCGTCTCCCCCCGTGGAACCCAGCGACTCTTCGAGGGTGCCCGTGCCCATGCAACCATCGTCGGCCGGGAGTACGTGACGCCCGATGACATCAAGCGGGTCGCCAAGCCGGTGCTTGCCCACCGGCTCGTCCTCACACCCGAGGCCAGCGTCGGCGACATCGACAAGGCCGACATCATCGACGACGTGCTCGATGAGGTCCCCGTTCCGACTGTCGAGGCCGTCAGCGGCTGAATCCACACGATACTTGTGTCGGTACACGTCGGCCTCTTTTAGCGATCGTGGTGCGGGCGCCCAAAGCAATTGACGATCGCGCTCCTCAGTAGCGATCGGTACTGGCCGCCCTCATCAGTCATTGGATCGCGACGATGAACGCGAGTGCGGCTGCGAGGAGAAAGACCAGCGCCGCGACCGGCTGGCCACCGGTCGCAAACCGAAAGATCGTAACGCCGATACCAGCGGTTAGGATGCCGGCCACGGCGGTCCCGATCGCGTGGGTCAACTCGAGGCGGGTCGTCGGAGCGTTGCGGCCGAGCTGCTCGCCGACGGTGATGGCGTGTTCGCCGACATCCCAGGCGATGACGGTCGTGATCATACCCAGGACCAACGGTCCAGGGCTTTGCCCGGACAGTCCCGCCAAGAGCACACCGGCCAGGAGCAAGAAGGCGCCGATCGACACCGGCCGACGGCTGTTGGCATACAAGCCCAAACCGATGAGAAACACCCCCATGAACGCTACCACTGAACCGGTCCCACCGCCGAGGGCGAGTACAACGGTTCCCCCGGCGATGATGGAAATGCCGCTACTGATCTTGGTCGGGGCATGGCCGGTGGATACCGGGTCGTCAAGCTCCTCGAAACTATCGTGGTTGTTCGTACTCATCCCCAGACCCCCACATTAGCCAGGACACTCGTCAGTGGGACATCACGTTCCCAGTCGATTACCCTGAGCCCGCCGGCCCGCAACTGGGTGATACGGGTCCGACGTTCGGTACGCGCCAACCGCTGACCCGGTGTCTCGGTCTTCATGATATCCGGCGAAACGACCGTCACCGCGTGACCGTAGGCTTCGAACCTGGCGGCGATGGTGGTGATGTAATCATCAGCGAGAGGGGTAAACAGGAACAGTTGGGTATCCTCGGGCAGCCGTGAACGCAACCGACGGACTCGTCGTGTTACCAGAATCGTCTCGGTGGGGGGCATCGGTGAGATGGAGGGATCGAAAGCGAGCATCCGCATGGCCTCGGCGGAATGGGCTTCGCCGGTGCTCGGCCCAAGCCAACATGGTTCCTCGCCAAGCGTCGCGAGCCCGACCTGATGGCCATCTCCGAGGAGATCGACGAAGATCTGTCCGGCGGCGGCGACACTGCGTTCAACCGCATGGTGTCGACCGCCGACGTAGGCGCTCTCGCGGGCGTCGATCAACAGAACGATCGTCGCCGACCGTTCCCGGCGATACTCAAGCGTCGACAGCTCGCCGGTCCGGGCCAGGCGGTTCCAGTCGATCCGGTTCATCGCATCACCCGGACGGTATTCCCGTGTTGCGAAGAACTCGATGCCGGCACCGCCGTCATTGGTGGCGACCTGCCCAGCATATCGAGTGGTCTGGCCTCTGAGCGGAACCGTCACTGACGAATCGATATACGACGGTGCACACCGGATCGTGGTGTCGGATGCCGACTCAATCGTTAGTTCCCGCTCGTTGGCACCGCTGATGTCACGTGCGATGATCGTCACCGGGTCGAATGTGTGTTCCCCCCGTTCGGCAGTCACGTAATAGGAGAACTCGGCGACTTTATCCGTCCGGAGCGACGTGCCGATCCGCGGGGAGCCGGCGGAAACGGCCAACCGAACCGGGACCCCATCGAGCACCCGGAGATCCGGCAGAAATCCACCTTCGTTTTCGATACGGAGGGTTACCTTGATCTGTTCGCCGGGATCCGGCTCGGGATCACTCAGCGATCGTTCGACGGAGAGTTCAACCGCCGGGGGCGCTCCGCTGTTTGCATACGCGACGTAGCCGACGCCGATGGATCCCGCCAGCAGCAAGCCGGGCTTGCTAGCGATGATACCGACCGCGGCTGACAGAAAGGCGATCGCGCTGATACCATACCAGCGGGTTGTCTGACGATCGACGGTCATTGTGATTCAACCGCCTCCTCGGACTCGGTCGGTGCCTCGGATGGCTCGGACTGGTCGGTGGTCGATGCATCATCGGCGTTTGCATACTCGGGCTGCCAGATGGGCCGATCGCCCGAGGCACCGTCGCCGTCTTCCTCGGGAGTGGGACCGACGTCGGGCGCCCACGGCGACAACGAAGTGATCTCGTCGGCCGTTCGGTTTGCGTAGAACTGAAAGCCCGCATCCTTTCCCAAAAACGATCGGATCCGGACCGACAGCGGGGGTCGATCGACGTTCGGCCCGCCAAGGAAATACCTCGCGGCAGGATCATCGGTCCATGTACCGGCGTCGATCCGTTCGGCGGCTTCGGTGCGACTACAGCGCTCACGTTCGCGGATCACGGCGATCGCGACCTCCCGGAGCCGCGATCTGATCCGATCGAAATCGCCGCCGTGCCACCGGCCGGTACGGCGGGCGGCCAGCGTCGCGACGGTCTCGTCGAAATCGTCCCCGGGAACCGGCAGTTCGTGAGGCGTCTCGGGATCGGCCGGCTCGGCTTGGTCGCGTTCGGTGTACCGACGGAGCTGGATAGAACGGAAGCCGAGAATCGCCGCGATCGCCCCGATAAGGATGACGAACGGCCGGGAGATACCGAACATGCTCGCAAGCTCCGGACGGAAAAGAACCGCAAACCCAAGGACTGCAGCCGCAAGTCCGATGAGAATAATGCCGGTTCGAACGTTGTTGCTCATGTCCGATCACCCGATAGATCAGGATCGTCGATCGATCGATCCGATCCCCAGCCGGTGTCGTCCTCATCGGTATCGGGACCGTCGCTCCCGTAGGTGTCTTCGATCCGCCGGAACGTCTCGATGGCCCGCTCCTCGCGATCCGGTGTCGGTTCGGCTCCTCCATACCGGACCTCTTCAAATAGCCGAGTGAGTTCGTCGACGTCCTCGCGAACCATTCCCGCCTCAACCGCCGCGCTGGCGAATTCCGCAGGGGTGGACGACCGTGGATTCGAGACATCGAGATATTCCGTCATCTCCCGCCACGCCCGGTACACCTCGTTGTCGGTATTGGCATCGTTTTCGAGGCGATCGGCCGCCCGTCCTGCGGCGTCGGCGATCGCGGCCTGTGGTTGTTGGACCGAGGTCGGTTCTTCGATCTCTTCGGTGACATCATCGCCGCTGGTCTGGAGGAGCATGACCACAGCGACCACTAAAGCGATACCCAAAATCGCAAAGAGCACCAAGCCGGTGGTCGGCGTCGCACCGGGGGCGCCGCCGCCCGAGCCACTCCCGGCACCGACCGAAATTCGAGCGCTCTGATTGCCCCCTAATAGGCCGACGCCGGGTTCACTTGCAGTGCGACACGCTGTAAACAACGCGTGGATGAGGACTGCCGGCGGTGTCGCAACCGAGAGGATCGCCAACGGAACGAGGATATTATACCGTCGTTTCAGGAGATACGAACCCACGAGGACAAACAACAACAGCCCCATGATATACTGGGGATCCTCCAGAAACGGGTAGCACGGAAACGGGATATACGGCTCGCCGCCCTCGAATTGTTCACCCAATCCAAGCGAGAATGGACGACCAGCCTCACCACCCTGGCTACCGCCACCTTGTTCGGCCGAACCGCCGCCACCGCCGCCGATCAAACTGCTTTCATCGGTGACGACGGCGGTATTCAGGGTCGCGGCCGCGATACCGATGGCGACGATCGCGATGAGGGCGACGACGATCGGTCGAACACGAACGGAAGCCACACCCCACCCTTACGGAATCTATCAAATAGGTGTATCGCCATCGGCAGAACCCAGATAAGCCGGATCGATCCGACTCGAGTGACGATCCCGGAAAGCAAGCACCGTCGCTATCGCCGTCGCTCACCGGATTAGGTCAACAAAAGGAAGTGTTCGTGATCAGGAGGCGGTTCGTACTCGATCAACCGACTCCTTGGTCGACTGTCGTCGACGACGGGGGAGTCGCTGGGCCATTCGGGTCGCGAGGACGCCGATGACCACACCGACTAAGCCAGCGGTAACGACGACAGGGTACTCGAGCGCGATCAGACCAGCGAGGGTGACGACCGGTAACACGGCATACAACAACAGTCCACCCCAGGTTCGGGGAGGAGCATCCGTCACATCCGTGACCGTCCGCTGATCGGAAGCCGATGCGTGCATCAGGGATTTCGATTGCATTGGCGGGGTGAGGTGGGGGGCAATTGACGCATGACACGGAGGGCGGCGAGCCCCGCCACGGTCGTACGAGCGGCGTACCACCACGACTGGGCTCTCGATCAAGCGTTCGGAATGAGCATCGTCCTACCAGCATGCATACGGAGGATCGTCAATAAAATTACTGCGAATCATGATAACAACTCACACGGGAGCGATAGCGCTCCCGTATGATGATGGCTCGTTTGCTCGCTGCAAGAACGGGACCGCGATTTATACGTCTTTGATCAGTTGATCAAAGGGAATCCCGTTTTTCTCCCGAAGTTCCTCAAGGGATTCGTCGGCCCGAATGCGAGCCTCGCGGACGTTGTCCTCGGCGAAGATCGTCTCAAGGTCGTCAGTGGCCTGTTTCTCACATTTGTCGAAGAACTCATCGACGGCGGTTTTGTACTCATCCAGCAGGATCGCACCTCGGATCGAATCCTGAAGACGATCGGCGTTGACCGGCGTCCGAAGGACTTCATCGATACCATAGGCGTGGGGGTCGACAGTCGAGTTGTCGGTCACGGCGACGATCGGGACCCTGGTTTGAAACAACGATCCGGTCCGGATGTCGTGGATGAAATCGGCAGCGATCTCGATATCACAACCGATCACCACCACATCCGGTTCGTTAGAGCGACACCATTCCCGAGCGGCGGCTACCGATCCCGAGCCATGGAGTTCACGATCCGGCAGTGCCTCACCCACTGTCGCCGAGTCGACCTGTCCCCCTTCGACGACGAGGATCACACCCCCAAGTTACGTCTAGCACACTATAACCGTTCTGTCTCTGAGAAATTGCCCGTAATCGGCGAAATCGACCGCAGTCAGCCGGAATCGGCGATTCGTCGGTTCGATAAGGACATATCAAAGGCTGATAAGTCAGGGCGACAGATCGGCTTCGTCGCGGCCACAGCGACGGGACACAACTTGGGATCTCGGCTCGGGAGTGCGATCAAAGGGATCCGATCGGGG
>JAXINS010000050.1:0-52461 GCA_034190395.1 Chewarchaeum aethiopicum (SeqCode) | reverse complement strand
GATGATTTCGGTGGGATCGACACCCACTCATCGCTCTCGCGTTGCTTGAGGTAGTCCTCACCGCTGGCACCGGACTCGCCGCCGTTGACGCCGTAGGGTTGGTTGCGTCGCCGATCGGCTAACAGACTGAACGTCGATTCGTGGCCGATGACTTCGATATCCCGGCGCAATCCGAGCCCGCCGCGGTACCGTCCGGCGCCACCGGAATCCGGCCGGTACTCATACCGCTGGATCCGGAGCGGATAGGCCGTCTCGAACACCTCGACGGGGGTATTGAGGGTGTTGCTCATGTGGACGTGGACCCCATCCATCCCGTCTTTGCCCTGTCGACCGCCGAACCCGCCGCCAAGCGTTTCATAGAACGCATAGGGCTCGTCGGTTCGGGGATCCGTCCCGCCGAAGGTGATGTTGTTCATCGTGCCCTGACAGCCACCGAGAGCCCGCTCGGGGACGTCCGCCCCGAAGGCACCGAGGATCGTATCGGTCGTCCGCTGGGAGACTTCAAGGTTGCCGCCGACGACGGCCGCCGGGGGTTGGGCGTTGAGGATCGTCCCTTCCGGGGCCGTGATCTCGACCGGTCGATAACAGCCGTGGTTCGGCGGGATATCCGGGTCGGTCACACACCGAACCGCGTAGTACGTCGCCGACGCGGTCACCGCAAACGGGGCGTTGATCGCCCCCCGGACCTGCTCGGCGGTGCCCGTAAAGTCGACGTGGAGTTCGTCATCGTCGACGGTGACGGCCACTTTGATCGCCAGATCGGTGTTACCGTAGCCGTCGTCGTCGAGGCGGTCGGTGAACTCGTAGGTTCCGTCGGGGAGGTCCGTGATCTCGGCGCGCATTCGACGCTCGGAATAATCCTTGATCGCCGCCATCGTCTCGGTCAGCTGGTCGACCCCGTACCGTTCGAGTAACTCGCGGAACCGATTGATCGCAGTCTGGTTGGCCGCATGCTGGGCCCGCAGATCCCCGCGGCGCTCGTCGGGCGTTCGCACGTTTGCGAGGACGAGGGACATGACGTCGTCGCTCTGCTCGTCCGCCCTGAAGAGCTTCACCGGCGGGATCCGGAGGCCTTCCTGGTAGATCTCGGTGGAATCGGCCGCCACGCTTCCGGCTCTACCACCGCCGATATCGGCGTGGTGAGCTCGGTTGGCCGCAAACCCCAACAGCTCACCGCCCTCGAAGATCGGGCTGACGAGGGTCAGATCGGGGAGATGAGCGCCCCCATGGAACGGATCGTTCACCAGAATCGCGTCCCCGGGGTCGAGCGTCTCCGGTGGGAACCGATCGATCGCCGCCTCGACGGAGTACGGCATCGCCCCCAGATGGACGGGGATGTTCTCGGCCTGGCTGATCATCTCGGCTTCGGCATCGAACAGCGCACACGAACAGTCCCGGCGGTCCTTGATGTTTGGCGAGTAGCTGGTACGGATCAGCGTCGCGTTCATCTCCTCGGCGACCGCGACACAGGCGTTGCGGATCACCTCTAAGGTGATCGAGTCGACTCGCTGGTCGCCGCTGTCGCTCATGCGGTCACCTCCACGATGACGTTGCCGAACCCATCCACGGTGACGTGCTGGTCGGGGTGGACGACGATCGTACTCTCGGGGCCCTCGATGATGGCCGGCCCCTCGAAGGCCGCATCGGTCGGGAGCGCCGGGCGGTCGTAGATCCGGGTTTCATACACCGTCCCGTCGTAGACGACCGGTCGCTCCTCGGTGATCGCTGTTTCGACCGTGTCGCCGCCGTCGGCCCGGTCGAGATCCGGAACGGATACCGCACCGCGAGCCCGAAGCCGGACCGTCACTAGCTCGACCGGCTCCGTCGGGGAGGCGTGTCCGTAGCGGCGTTCATGGGCGTCATGGAATCGCTCGGCGATCGTCTCCTTGGCGGCCGCATCGAGTGTGCCCTCGGGAGCCGGGATCGCCAGTTCGAACGACTGGCCGACATACCGCATATCGAGCACGCGTTCGAAGGCCATCGCATCGGGAGCCAGCCCCTCGGCACCCAGGCGCTCGCGGCCTGTTTCCTCGAACTCCTCGAAGGCCGCTGTCAGTTCTGCCGGATCGACGTCGTCCCACCGCCGGACGCGTGAGGTGCTGTAGTCATAGAGGATGTCGCTGATCAACAGCCCCAACGCCGAGAGGACCCCGGCCGTGCGTGGCACCACCACCCGTGGGATCTCGAGTTCCCGGGCAATGGTCGCGGCGTGCAGCGGGCCTGCCCCGCCAAAGGCCACCAGCCCGAACTCCCGGGGATCGTGGCCGCGTTCGACGGAGACGACTCGAAGCGCCCGCTCCATGTTCGCGTTGGCGACGTCGAGGATTCCCTGGGCGGCCTCTTCGAGATCCATCCCCAGCGGGGTGGCGATCCGTTCACGGATGCCCCGCTCGACGGCATCGGCGTCGACGGCGAGTTCATCCGAGAGGAAGTTGGCCGGATCGATGCGGCCCAACACGACCTGTGCATCGGTGATCGTCGGTTCGGTCCCACCCCGGCCATAGCAGATCGGTCCCGGATCGGCGCCGGCCGATCGTGGCCCAACCCGGAGCGCATCGCCGGCGTCGATCCAGGCGATCGAACCGCCGCCGGCCCCGATCGTGTGGATGTCGATCATCGGGACGCTCACCGGGTACTCGCCGACCTCGATCTCCGTCGAGATGACCGGCTCGCCACCCTGGACCAACGAGACGTCACAGGAGGTCCCCCCCATGTCCATCGTGACGATATCCTCGAGACCGATCAGGTCACCAATATACGCCGCGCCCTGCACTCCGGCGGCCGGTCCCGATAACAGGGTGTTGACCGGCCGTTCCCGGGCGACATCGGCGGTGATGACCCCGCCGTTCGATTGCATGATCTTCAGCGTCGCCGGGATATCGAGGTCCGTCCGGCGGTCGTCCAAGTTTCCGACGTACTCATCCATCACCGGTTTGAGGCCCGCGTTGAGTGCGGTCGCGAGGGTCCGTTCGTACTCCCGGATCTCCGGCAGGACGGTACTCGATAGTGAAAACGCGGTATCGATCCCGGCGGCCTCGAGTTGGGACTTGACCGCCCGTTCGTGTTCGTCGTTCTCGAAGGCAAACAGCAGGCTGATCGCGACGCTTTCGATGTCGCGTTCGCTCAGTTCGGTCGCGACCGCCTCGACGGACGCTGTATCCAACGGCGTGACGACGTTGCCGCGTTCGTCGATCCGTTCGGTGACTTCGAATCGCCGGTCCCGCTCGACGACCGGCGCGGGTTTCTCCGCCTGAAAATCGTACAACGACGGCCGGGTCTGGCGGCCGATTTCGAGGGCATCCCGGAACCCCTCGGTGGTCACCAGCGCCGTCGGGGCCCACTCCCGTTCGAGGACGGCGTTGGTCGCGACCGTCGTCCCGTGGGCGAGAAACCCGACTGCCTCGAAGGCGAATCCGCTGTCGGCTCGACTCTGCTTGAGGCCTGTCACAACCCCTTCTTCGGGTGCCGTCGGTGTCGAGGGCGTTTTCGTGACGGCGATCCGGCCGTCTTGGACGCTTACGACGTCCGTAAACGTCCCGCCGATATCGACCCCGATCCGCACGTCCTCAGCCATGCCCGGGCCCTACAGTCCGGCTCCAATAAAGGATCCGACAATCGGTAGGGAACGAGGATAACGGTCGCGCTGTCAGAGATTCGAGGCGGCTGACCCGCCGTCGATCAGCACCGTCTCGCCGGTGATATAGCCCGACTGTGGCGAGGAGAGAAATGCAACCGTACGACCCAGTTCCATCGGATCGCCGACGCGTTCGAGCGGGACGCCTTCCGACCAGTCGTCGAGGCCTGCCTCGTAGCTGTCGTACTCGCCGCGTTCGACGGCCTGTTCGACGAGGTCCTGGATTCGCGGCGTCTCGTGGGCCCCCGGTAGGACGGCGTTGGCCCGGACCTCGGGGGCGAGTTCCTTCGAGAGGGTTTTCTCCAAGCCGATCACGCTCATCCGGACGGAGTTCGACAACACCAACGAATCGAGCGCCTCCTTGACGCTCCGGGAGGTGATGTTGACGATCGTGCCGCCGCCGTCCTGGAGGTGGTCGGCCGATTCGTGGACCAAGCGGACGACGCTCATCACCAGCAACTCGAAGGCATCCTCCCATTCTTCCTCGTCGATATCGAGGAAAGCCCCGCTCGGAGGCCCACCAGCACTGGTAACGAGGTGATCGAGGCCGCCGAATTCCGTGACGGTTCGATCGACCATCGCCTCGATGTCGGCCGGGTCGGTCAGATCGCCCGGCTGGCCGACGACCTCGCCGGTGGCCGTCTCCCGGAGATCCTCGACGGCTGCATCGAGACGGTCCTCGTCGCGGCCGTTGACGACGACGTTGACACCTTCTTCGGCGAGCGCGCGCGCCGAGGCCTTGCCGAGGCCGCTGCTTGACGCCGTTACGAGTGCCGCGTTGCCCGCAATCTGTAGATCCATGCGTGTCTGTGCAGCCGCCGCTCGTATAGACGTTAGCTTCCCTGCAAGCCCCATCCGCTCAGATTTCTGTCAGTCTGGATTCGCCCCGTCGGTCGTCGCCCGCCAGACTCGCTCGGGCGTCAGGGGCATGTCGAGGTGGTCGACCTCGAACGGCGCTAATGCATCGACGACGGCGTTGACGACCGCCGGCGGGGCGGCGATGGTGCCGGCCTCGCCGACGCCTTTCACACCGAGGGGGTTGTGTGGGCTCGGGGTTTCCATCGCTTCGAGGTCCATCTCCGGGACGTGTTCGGCCTTCGGAATCGCATAGTCCTGCAGCGTGCCCGTGATCAGGTTCCCGTTGTCGTCGTACTGGGCGTGTTCGTACAGTGCCTGGCCCAACCCTTGGACGGTCCCGCCGTGGATCTGGCCCTCGACGATCGTCGGGTTGATGCGGGTGCCGACATCGTCGACCGCCAGATATCGCTCGAACTCGATCTCGCCACTTTCGGGATCGACCTCGACGACCGCGACGTGCGTACCAAACGGGAAGGTGTAATTTTCCGGTTCGTAGAACGTCGTCGTATCCAGACCGGCCTCCAGTCCATCGGGCAGGCCAGGGCTGTGGGCGGCGCCGGCGACCGTCGCCCAGTCGACTGCCCGGTTTGGTGCCCCACGGACCTGAAACTCCCCGTTCTCGACGACGATATCCGTGGCGGCGGCCTCGAGTTTATCGGCCGCGATCTGTTTGGCTTTTTCGCGGATCGTTCGGGCACTTTCGACGATCGCGCTCCCGCCGACCGCTGCACTCCGGCTGCCGAACGTCCCGGTCCCCTCGGGGATCCGATCGGTGTCCCCCTCGATCACCTCGATGTCGTCGTAATCGACGCCCAACTCGTCGGCAACGATCTGGGCGTAGGTCGTCCCATGGCCCTGGCCGTGGGAGTGAGTCCCGGCGAACACCGTTACTGCACCGGAGGGATGGACCCGGACCTGCCCGCTTTCGAAGAGTCCCTTCGTCCCCGCCGATTCGACGTAGTTTGCCAGGCCGATCCCGAGATACCGTCCCTCCTCGCGGAGCCGTTCTTGGCGGGCCCGTAGCTCCTCGTAGTCGACCAGTTCAAGGGCCCGATCGAGCGCGCGTTCGTACTCGCCGCTGTCGTAGACGTAGCCGGTCGCCGACTCGTAAGGGAATGCTTCGGCCTCGACCTGATTACGACGCCGGATCGTCGCCGGATCGAGCCCTAGTTCGTCGGCGGCCCGGTCCATCAGTCGTTCGAGGACGTAGATCGCCTCCGGTCGGCCCGCCCCACGGTAGGCATGGACAGGTGCCGTGTTCGTAAACACCGCCCGCACCCGACAGTAGAGTTCGGGGATCGCGTACTGGCCCGAGAGGAGGTTACCATACACCGACGTCGGGATGTTGGGCGACCCCGACAGCAGGTGCCCACCGATGTTCGCATCGGTCGTGACCCGCAGTCCCTGGACCACACCCTGCTCGTCGAGGGCGAACGCCGCCTGGGTGTCGTGGTCACGGGCGTGGGCCGTCGTCGACGCGTCCGACGAGCGGGTCGCCTGCCACTTCACCGGTCGATCGAGACGTTTTGCCGACCACGCGACGAGTGCCTCTTCGGGGTAGTCGTGGCCTTTGGCGCCGAACCCACCGCCGACATCCGGCGCGATCACCCGGAGTTTCTGCTCGGGATGATCGATCGCTTCTGCGATATGGCCCCGGTGGCCGTGTGGCGTCTGGGAGCTCATCGTCACGGTGAGTTTTCCCGAGTCGGGCGCGTACTCCCCGACGACCGCCCGTGGCTCCATCGCGGTCGGCAACAGCCGATTGTTTCGGAGTTCGATGGAGACCTCGTGGGCGGCATCCTCGAACGCCCTTTCGACGGCCGTGCGGTCGCCGAGTTCCCACTCGGCGGCCACGTTGTTCGCGGCCGGGTCATGTAGCGTCGGGGCGTCCGGCCCTGTGGCCGAGCGAACGTCCGTGACGGCGTCCAGTCGTTCGTAGGTAACGTCGACCGCCTGGACACCGTCGTGGGCTGCATACCGACTCTCGGCGATGACGACAGCGATCGGTTGGCCCTGGTAGTACACCCGATCGTCGGCCAGGAGTGGGTGTCCCGACAGCCCCGATTTGATAACCGTGGACGTCGCGGGGACTTCCCCTGGAATCCCGGCGGCATCGATATCGGCGGCCGTATAGACGGCCACAACTCCGTCGATTGACTCGGCGGTATCCGTTTCGATCGCCTCGATCTCGGCATGCCCATATTGGCTGCGGGCGACCGCCAGATAGGCCGTGCCGGTCGGATGCTTATCGTCGGTATACTCGGCCGTTCCGCGCACGAGAGCCGAATCCTCCCGTCGTTCGACCCGTTCCCCGACGAGTCCGTCGGTCTCGGCGTCTGCACCCATGTTGGTAGAAGGGACGACTGTGGGCTCTTGGACCTTTCCCCATCGGCCGGATCGTCCTGATGTCTCCGACGGTTGGAGGGCTGTTACGATTCGTCGTCACGGGATCGAGTGGCTCGAGGGGCCGCTCAAAACGGCCAGCGATCGACGCCTTTGAGTTCCCGTTCGTGGGCGTCCTCGACTTCCTCCTCGATGACGTCGACGTCCCGATGGTCGATCGTTCGATCGCTATCGGCGAGTTCGATCGCCGTCTCCGCAAACGTGATCGCCAGCGTCCGGAGATGGCGTGAGTCGAGTTTATCGAGGGTGTCGGCATGGGTGTGTCCCCAGCCGCGGCCGCTGGTCTCGGTGACCGACCCCGCCGTGACCGCCGGCACGCCCCGGGCGGCGAACTCCCAGGCGTCCGTGTGGGGGCTTAGCCCGTCAGTCGACGCCATCGGGATGTCCAGTGTGTCGGTCGCGGTTTCGAAGGCTTCGACCACCGACGGATAGTTATACGATCGGACATGGGGGGTATCCGAATAGCCGGCGCCGTCGATGTTGAGCACGGCTTTCACCGAGTCCAACTCGTGGCTGTCGGCCCAGTGTTTCGCCCCGAACAGCCCGATCTCCTCGGAGCCGAAGGTGACCAGGCGGACCTTGGTATCGAGTTCCGCTTCGGCACCAGCGAGAATCCGTCCGATCTCGGCGACGAGGGCACTCCCGACGCCGTTGTCACGAGCCCCCTCACTGATATCGTGGCCGTCGACGTGAGCGGTCACCAACACTACGTCGTCGGTGTCGGGGCCAACGACGCCCTCGGCGTTGACCGACGTCGTCGGTTCACAACGACAGGCAACGCTCAGTGAGCCGGTCGGCGTGCCGTTCGCACAGTACCGTTCGATGCGCCCGCCGACCTCCGCGGAGACGCCGACCGCTGGGACCGGGCCGGGCCGTGGGCCCCAACCGATCTCGCCGGTGGGCGGCAGACACCCCTCGACGTGGTTACGGAAGATGAAGGCGGCCGCCCCCGCCTCGTGGGCGGCGGTGTATTTTTCGATCCGGTGAACCCATCGGTGGTCATCGGGCGTGTCCGACCGGGCCATCGCGATCTTGCCCTCGAGGTCGTCGCGTTCGGTTACATTTTCCGGCAGGCCGTAGCCGAGATCGACGATCTCGGCGGTCACCTCGCCCGACGGCGAGCCCGGTAGGGCGAACATCTGGTGTTGGTGCTCGAATGTGTGACCCTGGGGCTCGATACTGAGTGTACTCGTGTCGCGCCACCAGCCATCGAGATCGAACTCGTCGATACCGACCTCACGCAGGCCGGCGTCCTCGAACGCCGATGTGATGATTCGGGCGCCTTCCTTCTCGCCTTCCTGGCCGGCCATCCGGTTGCCGACCTCGACGAGTTCGGTCAGCACGTCCCAGCAATGCGTACTCGTGTAGGCGTCGCCGATGACGGTCGTCGGGAGTCGCGTCATATGCCAGGACATCCCCAGGCTGGGGCATGAACCTACGGGTGTCGGCGGTTCATTCGAATGCCGGCAGCCCCACCGGCTCAGTCTCCCGCAGGCGCGCCCGGAGATCGGATCGTTGCCAGCCGTGGGGGGCCAGTACCTCCGTGGCGGCCCGGAGCAGCCGATCGGCGTAAAACGCCACGTCGTACTCGCCGACTGATTCGAACGGGAGCCGGACGCGCTCGCTGCCATCGGCCGCGTCGTCGACGACGATGTATTCGACATCCTGCCCCGGTCGGCGGTCGAGCCCGTGGGCGTCATACCGATCGAGGGCGGCGACGTTGCGGGTCGCCTGCTGGTATGCTTCACGGCGCTGTGTGACCCGCTGTGTGCAGACGAGCCGGTTCGGATCGACGTCCCCCGATCGAAGCCGGGCGAGCTGGCGGACCAGCCGGTCACAGACCGCCTCGGGGTCACGATGGCGGTCGAAGGTCTCGATAAGCGATCGCTGGGCCTCGGCGACGAACGGCGATGTCGATCGCTGTCGGCAGGCCAGCCCACGGACCGTCACTGGGTCGTCGCCGGCGTTGCGGCGTTTGCCGAAGTACTTCGTTAGCGCCCCGGCCCGGTCGTCCCGCCGGGGCAGAAAACACAGCCAGTCGTAGGCCGCCTCGAACTCAAGGGTGATGTCGACCGCATCCGTGATCCGGTCGGCAAGCGCCTCAAGCGGTGTCTGTCGTTCGTCCGGCATCGACTGCACCCAGATGCTGTCGACGATGCCATGCAGGATTCGCCAGCCGTTGGCCTCGAACGTCGTCTTGGCGGTCAGCAGGAGCTCCCGGGCGAAGGCGTTGATCGCCTCGTGGGCCTCGATCCGGCCGAACTTGGCGTTGCGATATCCCTGATAGCCAAAACAGGTGACCAGGATCCACTTGAGCGTCTCCGATTTTGCCCGCAGGTCAGCGGGTGACGCTGTCGTCGCCGTCTCCCCGCCGTCGTCGAGCGTCCGGAGTTCGGCCTTGATCCGTTCACGATCCCGGACGATCGGTTCGAGTATCGCGGGAATGAACCCCGGCTGATCACAGATGCTGTATCCGAGTTCCGGGACGTCCGCTCGTCGGGCGTGACAGTCACAGCGGACCGTCTCCGGGCTGATATTGTGTTCGATCATGATGTTGGGATACAACGACGCGAAATCCAGCTCGAAGACGTCCTCGTGATAGCCGACCATGGGTTCGAACGTATGGCCGCCGCGATCGGCCGTATGCAAGGTGTCGACTGATTTGAACGCCTCCGGATCCGTCTTCGTCCACGGGATCAGGACATCCCGGTCTATTGCGGCATCGATCTGGATCGCCGTCAGGATCGTCCCGATGCTCCCCCAAGCGGTTTCCTGGAGCGGGCGTCCCGACCGTTCGGCGAGATCCATCAACCCGACGAGTCCGCCGGTATCCCAGAGGAAGCTGTTCGATCGGTCGATGAGCACCCGGCCGGGGACATCGTATCGGGCCGGCGAGTGACCGACCCGCCCGTAACTCTCGAAGGTGCTTGCGCCGGCCAGCTGGCGCCAGCCGGGTGCCCGGCCGAGTCGGAAGCTATCGATCCCACAGGCGTCGGCTCGATCGGCGAGCAACGGGATGATATCGCCAGTCGAGACCACGAGTACGTCCGGATCGATCCGTCGCACTCGTCGCCCGAGCGTACGCAACACGGTGTCCGAATCCGTCCCTAAGGTATCGCCCTCGACGGTGAGTGCGGTGACGTCGCCTTCGGCGATCGCTCGCTCGGGGATGGCAAGCGATAGTGTGGTCAACGGCCGATCGGGCGTCGGATCCGTCTCGGTTTCGAGACAATACCGAAACTGGGGTGCCAGATCGACGTTGTACAACCGATAGTTGCCCGGTGGCCGGTCGTGATCGCGCTCGTGGATCGTGCGGATCTCCCGAGCGAGCGTCCGGGGGTCACTGGGTCGGTCGAGATCGATCCGGAGGACTGACTCACGTTCGCGACGTCGGAGATCGGTGTACCACCGCTCGCGGGTCGTCGCGACGACCTTTGGATCATCCGTGAGACGTGCTTCGAGGGCCGCGAGGTCGCTGGTATCGTCGCGGGTGCCGATGTACACTGTCGGCGTATAGTCGGGCCGATGGCGCCGGTCGAGTCCCGTTTCCGTTGCGTGCCACTCGGTGACCCCTGTTTCGTCGATATCGATCTTGAATGCCGTCACGCCGACTCCTCCAGGGTGTCGATCCGCTCGCGCAACTGCCGGAGTTCGATCTCCTGGGCGAGCAGTATCGAGAGGACGATCCCCCATTCGGGTGGTCGGGGGTTCTGCTGGCCGGCCGCGTCGGCGTGCTGGCGCGCGTGCTCGAGCAACCGATCGAAATCCGGCTGGTGACACCGGCGCAGGCCACGCCGATACGGCTGCCACTCCCGTTCGAACCGTCGGAGCCGATCGCGAAAGGTCGGTACCGTCCGCCCCATGGCTTATCCCTCCACCAGAGCGGGCGCCACCTCGAACGGTTCGGGGGTCTGTGGCCACAGTTCATCGGCGGCGGTCACGCCGAGCCGATCGATCCAATAGGGGATCGTCGTCTGCCAGCCTCCCTCGACGCGGTACCACTGGGACTCAAAGCCCGCCGTGTCGTATCGGTATCCCGGGCCGACGTGGGAACACTCGATGGTTCGATCCGCGTGGGTTTCGACTATTTCCCGTAGCTCGGCGTCCGTATCGGTGTCGCGAGCCGTCACAACTACCGGCAGCTCGGCCGTCGTTGCGAAGTCGGCAAGCACCGACAGCGACGCCCGGAGATACGTTCGATCGATCGGACTGGACAGGCTATCGTCGGCGTACAGTGACGCGATCCGTGGGACGACCACGATTGTCGTCTCGTGGGCGGCACGTCGGACGACACGGCGCACAAGTTGATGGTGTTGCTGGGCGGTGAACGCCCGGGCGATCCGGAGCCCGTCGAGTGTTCGATCGCTGGGGGCATGCCGCGTCAATGCCCGCACCGAGACGGTGTTTCGAGCGTCGATCCAGTAGGCCTCCCGGCCCGGTGTCAGGGCCGTCATCGCGAGTTCATGGACGGCCCGTGCGGGCTGTATCGACGGCGGATCGAGATACACTAGCTCCGCCGCCAGCGACGGGAGCGCATCGGTGAGGTGTGAGTCGGGCGCGTTCATCTCGAATCGTCGTCACACGCTGTGGGCGTCGATCGATTAAACCGCCGCCAAGAGGGTGGTGAAGGTGAACCTGAACGTCACTTTCACTTTCGGTCGGCGACGATACCGGCGGTCGCCGGTGAACACTGTCTGGTTAGCGGCGACGATCCGACCGGTCGTGTTAGCGTAATAACTATTATCAATTGTCATATATTCCCACACGGGCCACCAACAGTCGATCTGTCCACCTCATCCGATCCAAGACGGTGGCCCCGTCTGTTCCGTTCGAGAGCGATCCCATCACTCGATCCGTCCGTCGGCACGGGCTCAACGATGGGAGACAGTCGGTCATGGCATGGCATCCCCGTGCCGACCCCGGATCGATACCGTCACCTACCGGACGATACCACACGTTTCTTGTTAGAATCATAACAATTATTTGGGACCTCGCCATACGATCGAATGGGTCGCCGTTCCCGCCAGTACCACCCCACACGAAGTTCGGCGACCCAGTGCCACCCCGAGCCAGGGAGTTCACCTCTGCCAGCACGGACCGACCGCGACGCTCACCCCGAGCAGTGATCCCCCGTGGTCGGTCACTCTCTTCACTAACGCCCCTACTCTCTTCGTAGCGTCAGTCATGGTCTGAAGGATATCGTCGGCCGGTCGACCGACGGACGGCCGTCGATCTTTCGAGTGCTATTGAGATCTACCGAGGTCACTTAGCAGGCTTCAAGACGGTGTCGTCGAATTATCTGATGGCATCAAGGCCACGACGAGCAGAAGTCCATGAGCGATCCTTCCCATACCCACCACCGCGATCCACCCACGTCACGGGACCGAACGCCGCCTGAAGAACGCGAGCACCCGGCAACGGCCCTCCGAACGATGACGGTCGAATATACCGATCGGCCCGATCAACGCACCATCTGTCCGCGTGGTATTACCCGCAATCAGCTGATGGCAACCTGGATTACGGCCGACGCTAGCGACTTCGTCGACCTCAAATCGATGCGTTGAATCCCCGAAATAACGCTGCTGTCGGTCGATTTTGGTTCGCAGCTGTGCTTGCGGGAACGATGTCGATCAGGTGACGCCGTCGGAGTCGGATCGATAGGCCTCGTGTTCGCCTTCCTCGATGATCGCCTGTAGATGTTCGCTCACTTGCCAGATGTCCTGATAGCGCGTATACAGCGGTGATGGACAGATCCGGATGACGTTCGGCGGCCGGAAGTCGACGACGACCCCACGATCCTTGAGAGCTTGACTGATCGGATAGGCATCGGCGTCGCGTTCGATCGCGACGTGGCCGCCGCGGCGCTCGGGATCGCGTGGCGTGCCGATCCGGAATTCGTAGGGGCTGTCCGCCAAGCGATGATCCACGAGTTCCATCAGATACTCCGTCTGGCGGCGTGATTTCTCGCGGATCGCGTCGATCCCGGCGTCCTCGACGACCTCGAGGGCGCCCTCAAGGGGGGCCGCGCTCAACATCGGAATCGTCCCGATCTGCCAGGCACCGGCGGTTTCGGCGGGCGTATACGTCATGTTCATCTCGAACTGTGTGTCCTTTTTATGTCCCCACCAGCCCGGAAGTGCTGGCTCGGTGCCGAAGTGGCGTTCGTTGACGTAGAGCCCGGCGATCGCGCCGGGACCGGCATTGAGATACTTGTAGTGACACCAGACCGCGAAGTCGACGTCGTTGGCCGACAGGTCGTGTGGTACGACGCCGACGGTATGAGCGAGATCGAACCCGATGAGCGCGCCGTTGTCATGGGCGGCGTCGGTCAGCCGTTCGATGTCCAGCAGCTGGCCGCTACGGTAGAACACCGAGGGCAGAAAGACCAGCCCGATATCGTCGTGGGTCTCGAGGGCATCGACGACGTCGGCTTCCTCGATCGTCCGACCGTCCTGACTCTCGACGACGACCAGGTTCTCGTCGGGATCGACGCCCCGGTTGCGCATCTGGGCCCGGATGGCGTAGTGATCGGTCGGGAAATCCAGTTCATTGACGAGGATCTTCGGGGCTGTTTCGGGCTCGTAGAACGTGCCGATGAGCGTATGGATGTTGACGGTCGTCGAGTTCGAGACGACGACTTCGGATTCGGCAGCGCCGACCAGCGGCGCCAGTTGGTCGCCGAGCTGTTCAGCATACCAAAACCACGGGATCTCGGCGTCGGTCCACCCTCGGATACCGAGTTCCTTCCATTCCTCGATGACCCGATCGAGCGTCGCCTCGGCGTCTTTCGACAGCAACCCGAGGGAGTTGCCGTCCATGTACAGTTCGCCGTCGGGGATGTAAAACCGATCCCGCAGGTCAGCCAGCGGATCGGCGGCGTCGAGCTGTTCGGCGTAGGCTTCGCTTGGCGAAAACTCCGCTTCGATGTCCGTCGCCATGGCTCTCTTGGCTCGATATACTCCACCAGGCCCTCAAATAGGCATGGGTACCCGATATGACATCCTCCCCGGCGTGAACGCCGGGGTTTCCTCACACTCGGGGTCGGGGTTTGGACCGTCCCGACACCGATGGAGGCAACATTCCGCCCCACGGGCGTACTCCGGTTTGTGCTCGGTACGTGAGCCCCGTGAGGGGTGTGGCGGATTACACGTCCGACCGGACGTGTTATCTCCTTGCACAGCGCCCGACCACGGGTGGTCGGGCTCGCCCCCGCCGTTCGCGGTCGGGGACGCACGGGCCGTGCCATCGGCCTGCCTGTCCGTTCTGCCACGGTGGACAGGCTCAACCACCGACGGGGTTGGATTGGTCGTGCCGTCACCCCATCCCGTGTTTCAGGGGCAGGGGTACTGTGAGCACCGGATAGTGCATATCGGCGGGAAGGACCCCAGTGTTTCCGGATTCGTTTCGGCGCTTGAGGTACCGCTACGAGACGACCCCGGTGGGCATAAATCCGTGGCATGTGGAGTGAAAGTGGACGCGACGCCCGCCCTGTTCCGTCCTCGGTTCCGAAGGCGCGTCGGAACGCTCGTCCCTCACGGAAAGGGCGGGACTCTCTCGCTGTCTAAGGTAGAAACGCCCGATCCGTGCTGTAGCTTTATGCGAACGGTTCGCATAGCCGGACGTATGCGCGCGGCGACGTTCACCGAGTACGGCGAACCGTTGACAATCACCGAAATCGACGCGCCCGACCCGGATCCGGCGGGCGTCGTCGTCGAAACCGAAGCCTGTGGGATCTGCCGCAGCGACTGGCATGCCTGGGTCGGCGACTGGGAGTGGCGTGGGGTCAAACCGGACCCGGGTCATGTGTTTGGCCACGAACCGGCCGGCCGGGTCGTGGCCGTCGGTTCGGAGGTCGAGCGTGTACGCGAGGGTGATCACGTCGCGATCCCGTTCAACCTCGGCGACGGGAGCTGCTCGCTCTGTCGGAACGGGCACTCGAACATCTGTGAAAATCGGATGGGATTGGGATTTACCGAAGAGGCGCCGGGTGCCTGGGCCGAGGAGGTCCACGTCCCACACGCCGATCACAACATCGTGCACTTGCCCGACGGGGTCTCCTCGGTTGATATGGCCGGCCTGGGCTGTCGGTACATGACGTCGTTTCACGCCCTGGCCCACCGGGCCGATGTCAACGCCGGCGACTGGCTCGCCATCCATGGCTGTGGGGGGATCGGCCTCTCGGCGGTCCAGATCGGATCGACATTGGGGGCCAACGTCATCGCGGTCGATCTCAAGGAGCCGAAGCTGCGCAAGGCCGAGACCCTCGGTGCGGTCGAAACGGTCAACGCCGCCGACGTCGAGGATGTGCCCAAGGAAATCAAGGCGATCACCGACGGCGGTGCCGATATCGCGGTGGATGCACTGGGGATCGAGACCACCTGTCGTAACGCCGTCTCATGTCTTGCCAAACGCGGCCAACACGTCCAGATCGGGATGACGACCAAACGTGAGAGCGGTGAAATCACCCTCCCGACCGACACGATGGTGCTCAATGAAATCGAGTTTATCGGGTCACTCGGCATGCAACCAACCCGCTACGACGAGATCTTCCGGCTGGTCGACTCCGGGCGACTCGATCCGGCCGCCGTCGTCTCCGAGACCGTCCCGCTGGAGGCGACGTCCGAGAAACTCGATGCGATGACGGATTTCGAAACCGAGGGTATTCCGGTGATCGATGAGTTCTGAGCCGGTCGTCTGTCCCTTGACTGAGGCGACGGGTCCTTCGGGCGCCTTCGCGCACATGTTTGATCTCCATAGGAACCGGCTATGCCAACGTCGACAAGCAACAACACTCCCGGCAGGAGAGAATGGCCGTCGAGAATGTCTTCGTCGGGACGCACACGTCGGTCGGTGTGTTCGCGAACCTCTCGTGATCAGCCTAGGAACCGTTCACAGGTCCGTTTGTAGACCCTGGCAGTGGCGACGAGATCGTCGACCCGGATCGATTCATCGACCGTGTGGGCGTCTTCCTCGATGCTTCCTGGCCCGAAAAGCACCGCCGGAATCCCGTTGGGGATCAGATATCGCGTGTCGCTGCCGGCATTGAACCCCACGGCTGCGGTCTCGACGCCAACGTCGGCGCCGGCAGCGAGAATGGATTCGACGATGGCTTCGTCGGGATCGACTTCGACCCCCGAGAAATGTCCCCGTCGATCGATGTCGATCGGTACCGGATCGCCGTTGACTTCGATCCCATCGAGGGCCTCCCTTAGGACCGCGTCGTACTCCTCGGGCGTTCGGTCGTCGGTCGGGAGCAACCGCCAGTTGATCGTCGCCTCGACGGCGTCGGGCACCACGTTCGGGGCGATACCGCCCTCGATTTCGGTGACCGACACCGACGGCCCGGGGTCTAAGAGCGGATGGGTTCGGTCACGCTCGCGGGCCTGTAGCTCCTCCAATCGCATCACGGCGCGTGCCATCCCATTGATAGCGTTGATCCCTTTGTCCGGACGGCCGGAATGGGCACTCCGACCGCGGACGGTCATCCGATAGCCCATACTGCCGTATTGGGCGATCGCGGCCTGCAGTTCCGTCGGCTCGCCGATGATCGCGGCGTCGGTCTCAAGGCCCCGATCGACGAGGGCTTTCGTCCCTCCACCACCGCGTTCCTCATCGACGGTAAACGCGAGGATCACTTCACCGGGGTCCTCGGTTTGTGTGAGATAGGCCTCCGCCGCGATCAGTTTGGCCGCCAACGCCGCCTTCATGTCCGAGGTCCCCCGGCCGACGATCCGATCGCCGTCCCGGCGGAGTTCGAAAGGATCGCCCATCCAGTCGGTCGCGGTAGCCGGGACGACGTCCATATGGCCGGTCAACAGCAGACTTCCCCGAGTGGGATCCCCGGCCGTGGCGACGACGTTCGGTCGACCGTCCATGACCTCGTAGCGATCGATATCGAAGGTAACCGCCGACTCCGCAAGCCGTTCCGTAAGAAACGACGCCAGGGCGGCCTCATTGCCGGGTGGATTACTGGTATCGTATCCGATTATATCGGCGGTCAGATCGACGAGTGCTGATTCGGTGACCTCGACATGACTCATTTGTCTACCACCCGCATGGCGAGCACTCCAGTTGAGTGTTCTGGAGACCGCCATGGAATCACTCATCCCCCGTAACCCCTGACAGGGAAGCCGGCTCGGCATCGAGTGGGTTGACTGTGTGTCCCAGGGCCGATGAACGGACGGACTCCGATCCGATCAGGATCGTTTGCCCGCCTCGACCGGCTTCGAGCCAAACAACGATGTCACGGCAAAGGCGACACCGATCACTGCCAGGAACTCGAGGCCGCTGAGGATCCAAAAGGCAGCGCCAAAGGACAACCCCCGCTGGCGGAGTACCGGTAAGAGAAACAGCGACAGGATCGCCACCAGCGTCGAGAGTATTAACAGGGCGACTGCCCGGCGGTTGAGCGCTCGCAACTCGTCGTGAGATCCTTCGTCGGTCATATCAATCCCACCCGCATGCAAACCGGCTCTATCCGATAGCATAGTCTCACCACGCTTGATTCTGTTGCCCGCCGTCCCCCGATAGGATGTCCTCGGTCGTTCGGACAGCTTTCGGGACATGGCGGCGGCTTGTCAGGTGAGGATTCGGTTGGCTGCCGGACGATCGATCGACCTCAGTAGCCGCCGTCGGCGATACTGACGATGCCGTTGCCGATCTCGATCAGCAGGCGGTTGAGCGGATGTGAGTCGATCCGGACCGTGCCGGTTGATCGCTTGTTGTCGTCCATTTCGACGATGACCTGATAGGTCCCGGTCGATAGGACATCCATCTCACAGACGGTTTCGTTCGGCTCGACCGTATAGACCGATTCGAACTGTTGCTCGCCGTTTTCGGCGTCATCCGCAGTGACCGTCACCGTGACCCGGTGATCGGTTTCGGTATCGAAATTCCGCAACAGGATGTCCTCGCCGAACCGGTGTTCTGGATGGTCGTCTTTGTTCGTATTGAGGGAGGGGCGGTCGGATTCGGGGTCTTTCGGGGCGACTTGTTCGCCTGCCATAGCCGGAGTTACTGACCGTCCCCACAAGTAGGTCCCGTAGCATTAAATAGCGATTTTTGCTATCCGGTCACACGGTCGTATCGCCGACACTGCGGACAAACACGGGTGTTGACACCCGGCGACAAGCCGCGATCGGGATATCGTTACTTCGCAGCCGGCAGGCCGTCGTCGGTCTGGAGATCGACGACCCGGCTCCACTGTAGGACCGTCGAGGCGACGATATCCCGGCCGAACTCGTCGATCTGATCGCCCGAGAACGTGCCTTCGTCGCCGTCGAGGATGGCATCTTCGAGGGGAATTCCGGCGGCGATCGTCTGTCCGGTCGGGAATTCGATCGTCACCTGGGCTTGGGTACCGGTTTGGGTCCGCTGGATACTCGATCCCACGGTGAACTCATCCGTGAGATGACGACGGACGATCCGAGCGATCGCTCGGAGATCCGTTCTGATTTCCGCGAGCTCGTCGGTGCCGTACTCGGGGCGCTGTTGGTGGTCCATTGGCCCGGTCGAGAATCTCGTCGGCGCGACGTTCGACAGGTTGTCATCCGTCATCGGAATTACCACTGGTACGACGGCAATCGATAAAACCTCTTTGATGGGGTCAGATTTCAGCGGTTCGTCGGTTGTTTTCCTCGGCCAGATCGCCGGATTCGCTTGTGATCGCTCTGGCGCCGTACCAAGCTATTTTCCACCCGGCGTGGATCTACTCGCCGACGGCCATGGATGAACTCACCCGATTGCTTGAGGCGCTTGCGGAGTATGAGTCGACTACCGAAGACGAATCCGCTGATACCCGGACCGATCCGACGCATCGGCTTGACGAGGTCGAAAAGCGCATCGACGACGTGCTCTGGCATCACCGACTCGACGGGGCCGACATCAGGAAGCTCCGATTGGTCGGGCCGCCGCCGGCCAACGAGGCGGCCCGAACCGAACAAGCACACGGGAACGGCGTTCGGTTCCCGGCGTATGTGATCGCGCCGGAAGGCGCCAGTCAATCCGACACGCGGCCGGGGTTAGTCTTCCCTCACGGGGGTGTCCATTCGAACTTCTCGACGAACTACTACACGCCCGTGATCCAGGAACTCATCGATCAGGGATACGTGGTCATCGCTCCGGAGTATCGGGGCAGTACCGGGTATGGCCAGGAACACTACGAGTTGATCGACTATGGGGGGCTCGAAACGGAGGACACCTATGAGACACGGGAGTGGCTCGCGACATGTGAGGACCGTGTCGATCCCGACCGGATCGGCATCATGGGATGGAGCCATGGTGGTCTCCATACACTGATGAACGTGTTCGATCACCCCGAGGCATACCAGGTCGCCTACGCCGGCGTTCCAGTCAGTGATCTGATCGCCCGGATGGGATACAAAGACCAGGAGTATCGTGATCTCTACGAGGCCGACCACCACATCGACACTGCGGCCTATGAGGATCCCGACGAGTACCGCCGCCGATCGCCCGTCTGGAACGCCGAGAAGCTCGAAACGCCGTTGTTGATCCACACGACGACCAACGACGAGGACGTCAACGTTCTGGAGGTTGAATCACTGATTCGAGCGCTCAAAGCCGCCGAGAAGGACTTCGAGTATGAGATTTACGAGGAGGCTCCCGGTGGACATCTCTTCGAACTGCTGGATACTCCCCTCGCCGTCGAGTCCCGCGGGAAGGTCTACGATTTCCTCGCGACGTATCTCGATCCGCCGGCCCCGATGAACGGGTAGCGGCGATCCCACCGGCGTCGGCATCCAGTTGCCGGTTAGTGGACGCCCAGGTGGTCGGCGATATCCTCACGGATGATCGTCTCACAGTACTCACAGCGAACGCCATCCCGGAGCACCTCGAATTTCGACTCGATCGGTTCGTCGGTCGCGGTGATACAGTCACGGTTAGGACATTCGAGCACCCCGACGACCCGCTCGGGCCGTTCGACGCGGGATTTGTCAACGACCTCGTAATCGCGAACGATATTGATCGTCGCATCGGGGGCGATCATCGAGAGGACATCGACCTCGGCCTGGCTCAGCTCCCGATCCTCGACTTTGACGATGTCTTTGCGGCCCAACCGATCGCTGGGGACGTTCATCCCGACGCTGACGGTTTCCCCACCGGTACCATCGATGCCGATGATCGCAAGCACGTTCAACGCCTGGCCGCCGGTGATATGATCGATGACGGTGCCGCTGCTGATCTTGCTGACCCGCAGTTCGTGGTCTGGTTCGGTGTCGGTCATAACAGGAGATCGAGGAGTGCCATCCGTACGGGAATGCCGTTGTGTGCCTGTTCGAAATACTTGGCGTGGTCGGTCTGATCGACTTCCGGGGCGATCTCGTCAATCCGGGGGAGGGGATGCATGATCGTCAGATCGTCCTTGGCGTCCGCAAGCGTCTCCGCATCGATCTGGTACTCGCCGGCGACCGCCCGGTATTCGTTCTCGTCGGGGAACCGTTCGCGTTGAATCCGGGTGACATAGAGCACATCCAACGAGGACAGGACGGCATCGAGATCGGTATGTTCCCGGACCTGGGCGCCGGTTTCGTGGATATCCAAGCGGACGCTCGGGGGTAATTTGAGGCTCTCGGGGCTGATGTAATGCTGGCGGACATCGAACGCCGTCAGGGCGTGGGCCAGCGAGTGGACGGTTCGGCCGTATTTCAGGTCGCCCATGATCCCGATGGTCAAGCCATCGAGGCCGGCGTTTTCCCGGATCGTATAGAGATCGAGCAGCGTCTGTGTCGGATGGTGGCCGGCCCCATCGCCGGCGTTGATCAGCGGGACATCGACGTACTCGCCGACCATCTTCGGGGCCCCCTGTCGCGGATGTCGCAACACGAGCGCGTCCGCATATCCCTCGAGCACGCGGACCGTATCCGCGAGGGTTTCGCCCTTCGCGACGCTTGAGGTTTCCGTCGAGCCGAGATCGATCGTGTCGCCGCCGAGTCGCTTGATTGCGGTCTCGAAACTCAGCCGCGTGCGCGTACTCGGTTCATAAAAGAGCAACCCGAGAATCTGCCCGGCCTGGCTGTCGGCGACGGCGCCCGGATCGGCCGCGATCTCCGCCGCGCGGTCGAGGATTTCCTCGATATCCCCCCGGGAGAGTTGTTTGGCTGTGATCAGCTGCTGGGCTCGCATCGAGACACTAGCCACGGGCCGGTGCCTAAAATCGCACGTTCCTGTCCAAGCGCTGTGTGGAATGCGAGATCACTTGATCGATGAATCCGGCCGATCGTCAGCCGGGCGGCTGCTCTCTGGCAGCGCTCTGTCAGCCGAATCGCCGATAGGCTTAACCGGAAACCAAGCTAACTACACCCACGCATGGCGACAGCCCGCCGGCTGTCGACCGGGATCGAGCCGCTCGATCGGGAACTCAACGGCGGGCTCCTTCCCGGGACGATCACCGCCTTCGCCGCCCCGCCGGCCAGCCAGTCGGAGCTGTTGCTCTATGAACTCACGCGGGAACGACCCACGCTCTATCTCACGACCACCCGGAGCGAACAGGGGATCCGGGATGCGCTCGAACGCACGGCCGTGCCGACCGGCGATCCGGTCATCCGTCGGGTCGGCGGGGACATGCCGTTGGATAACGTACAGGATCTCACCGGCCGGCTCCGGGACGAGGCTAACCTGATCATCGATCCGCTGGATCTGCTTGAATCGAGCGAACGCAACCGCTATGTGAGCTTTCTCAATCGCCTTCAGACACACATGCAAAACACCAGCGGTATCGCCCTCCTACACTGTATGAAGGGCGATGAGCACCCACCGATGCGGGATCTGACCATGCAGATGGTCGATACCGTCTTCGATCTCGAACTCACCACGGAGGGCGAGGATGTCGAGACGCGGCTCTCGGTTCCGAAGTTCCGCGGTGGCGAGGCCCTCAACGAAACGATCAAACTCGAATTGGCGGACCGCGTCCGCGTCGACACCAGCCGCGACATCGCTTGATCGGTTGTTCGAGGCGCGACCGATCCGTCGGAAGGGACCGTCCTGTGTGCCCAATCGCGTCGCTATCGGTCTTGCGTAGCGTCCCCGAAACGAACGTTCGCCGGAAAGGGTGTGCTTACTCCTCGATGTCGGGGGCTTCTTCGCCCTCGATATCGAGCTCTTCGGCCAACTCGTCGGCGTCGACTTCGACGTCCTCGAGGGCGTCCTCGAGATCGCCGCCACCGGCACCGGCGCCACCCATCATGCCACCGAGTCCACCAAGCCCCATGCCGCCGGACTGATCAAGCACCTCGCGGACCACGATCCGGTCGACGTCGACTCGATCCATGATCTCCTGGGCGATCTGCTGTTTGGAGAACATCCACTGCTGGTTCATCGTCAGCTGGGGCGTCGAGACCACGTACAGCGTTTCCAGCTCGACCACCTCGGTCTCCATCTCGGGTGGCTCGTCCTCGTCGCTTTCCTCGCTGTCCTCGCCGTCGTCCTCGACGGGGACTTCCTGTTCTTCCTCCTCGGTGCCGAAGTACATCTCCGGCTCGACGTCCATGTACATCCCAAAGAGGCCCTTGGCCTTCTCGAGGCGGTCCTCGACGACTTCGAGTATCTCGTATTCGTATTCGATATCCTCGCCCGCCAGGGGATGGTTGAAATCGACGCGGGCCCGGCCGCCGATAACTGTCTCGACGTGGCCGTGTTCGCCATCGATATCGACGTGGGCGCCCGGCCGACGGTCGTCCTCGGGGATCCGATCGGCGCTGACCGTCCGAACGTCGTCGGGATCGAACTCGCCGAAGGCGTTCTTGGCGCTGATCGTTACCGTCCCGGTGTCGCCGACCTCCTTGCCGATGAGGTCGCTTTCGACTTCATCGAAGACGTGGCCGGCGCCGATCACGATCGTCCGGGGGCCGAACTCCTGTTCGTCGGTGTCGATCCCCTCTTCCTCGGCGATCTCCTCGTGGGTGGTATCGACGAGGTTGCCGTCCTCGACGGTCCGCATCGTATAATCGAGCCGGACGAAGTCACCGTCCTGAAGTCCCTCTGCCGTCGCCTCCTCGGTCGTCTCGGCCGCGGAGTCCTCGGTCTGTTCATCCCCATCGTCGGCTGGTTCCTCTGCCTCGGTATCGGCCTCCACCGATTCCGGCTCCTCGGATTCAGCGGCCGTCTCAGCCTCCGGTTCGTCGCTCATACACCAACGGAATCCCGTTCAGCCCTTAACACTCACGTTTCAACCGTGATGGCTACGTTTTTCCGGGCCTCTCGTTTCCACAGTAGCTATGTACGAGGTTGAAATCAAACTCGAACTCCCGGGGGGGCTTGAGCCAATCCGTGACCGATTGGCCCAACAGGGTGCCCAGGACCGTGGCACGGTGATCCAGCGGGACACCTACTACGACGCCCCGCATCGATCGTTCCCCGAGACGGACGAAGCCCTCCGGCTTCGGCGCGAACGGACGGCCGGTGAAACGACCGCACAGCTCACCTACAAGGGGCCGTTGGTCGAGGCGGAATCGAAGACCCGTCGGGAACTCGAGACCGGCGTCGACGACGGTGCGACGGTCGCCGATATTCTCGAAGCCCTCGGGTTCGAGCCAGCCGCCGAAGTCGAGAAACACCGTGATCGCTACGTCCTCGGGGAATACCACATCACGCTGGATGACGTCACCGACGTGGGGACGTTCATCGAGATCGAATCATCCGACCCCGTCCCCGAAGCGGAAATCGAGTCGGTTCGCGAGGGAGCCCGCGAGCGACTCCGCGAGCTCGGTCTGGATCCTACCGAACAGATCCGGACCTCGTATCTCGAACTGCTGCTCACCGAGGAATAACTACGAGTTATCGATTTCCGATTCATTCGTTTCGCAAGTTATAGCATAGGCCGGCGGAAATGCCGTGGTATGACCGATCGGAACATCCGGGTTACCCCAATCGATCGGGGGGCCGTCGACGATCAGACCGTCGAGATCGTCGAACGAAAGGGACTCGGCCATCCCGACTCCATCTGTGACGGCATCGCCGAACGGGTTTCCCGGGAGCTCGCCCAGACGTACCTCGACCGCGTCGGGCGAGTTCTCCACTACAACACGGACGAGACACAACTGGTCGCTGGCGACGCCGCCCCTGCCTTTGGCGGCGGCGAGGTCCTCGACCCGATCTATTTGTTGATCGTCGGCCGCGCGACAAAGGAGTTCGAGGGCCAGAAGATCCCAGTCGACAGTATCGCCCTGCAGGCCGCCCGGGATTACCTCCGGGAGAACATTCCGCACTTGGATCTCGATTCCGATGTCGTGATCGACGTACGGCTTGGTGAAGGCTCCGGGGACCTCCAGCACGTCTTCGGCGAGGACGGTGTAACGGTCCCGATGGCCAACGACACCAGTTTCGGCGTCGGCCATGCCCCGTTTACCGAAACCGAGGAGATCGTCCTCAACGCCGAGCGCAAGCTCAACGCCGAGTTCGCGAGCGATCATCCCGCCCTCGGGCCCGATATCAAGATCATGGGCAAACGCGAGGACGACTCGATCGACATCACCGTCGCCGCCGCGCTCATCGACGAATACGTCCCCGATATGGCGACCTACGAGGCCGAAATCGAGGCGATCCGTGAGTACGTCACCGATCTCGCCTATGAGTATACCGACCGCGACGTGACGGTCTATGTCAACACCGCCGACAACATCTCGGAAGGATCGATCTATCTGACGGTGACGGGCATCAGCGCCGAACAGGGGGACGACGGCTCGGTCGGCCGGGGCAACCGGGCCAACGGCCTGATCACGCCCAACCGCTCGATGAGTATGGAGGCAACCTCCGGGAAGAATCCGGTCAACCACATCGGCAAGATCTACAACCTCCTGGCGACCGAGATCGCCCACGACGTCGTCGCGGAGGTCGACGGGATCCGTGATCTCCGTGTTCGGCTGTTGAGCCAGATCGGCCGCGCGATCGATCATCCCCACGTCGCCGACGCCCACGTCATCACGGCCGAAGGTGTGTCGGTCGACCAGATCGAATCGGAGGTCACCGCCATCATCGACGACCGTCTGGCGAACGTCACCGACGTCACCGAACGGGTTATCGAGGGCGAACTCTCGACGTTCTGATTCCAATCGCTTGAGGCTCTGTAGCGGTCCGCCCACCCGAAAACCACTTGGCGTCGCTGGCCGGGCGTTGATACGGAACGCGGTCTCCACCGCGATCAGCAGCGATGACACGGGTCTGTCTGCTCGGCAACGACGGGACCGACCTCCGGACCGAGCTGATGGCATACGAAACCGCCCGGAACGCCCTCGCTCAATACGCGATCGATGAACCGTTCGCCAACGCCATCGCCGTCGAAACGATCAGCTTGGGTGCGGCGGTCTCGCTACTCAATGACCTCAACTGGTATCTCGTCCGGCTCGTCGATGACGCGCTGGTGCTTGAACCGAGTATCGCCCCCGACGAATGGCTCTCCCGGGAGCTGGCAACGGCGATCCGCAACGAGGCGGTCGATCCGGCCGAGACCGGTACGATGCTCAAAGTCTTCGGGGTCAAAGACGCCGACACCGAAGGGGCCCGCCCAATCCTCACCGAACCGATGTTTCTGCGCCGGGTCGACGGCTCGATCCCGAGTTATGACCTCGCCGATGTCGACGATACCCTCATCGTCCGGGTGACCACCGAGGAGTTTCAGGGATAGTGTCGAGTGTCGATCGCTTGACTCAGTCGTCGTCGGGATCGCGCGGCACGACCAAATCGGTCTCGTCTCGCACGGCCAGTCGGGTGAGCGCGTCGTTCTCGTAGACGCCGACGCCGTGACTGCGGGCGATAACGTAGCCGTCGTGGTCGGCCTCGACGGTTGTTTTGTGCTTGCCGGTCGGCGTAACGATATCCGCGATCGGATCCCCCTCCTCGAAGGTATCACCCTCCTGGACGCGGTGGCGGGCGATCCCCGGCGTGTCGGTATGAGGACCGGTCGCCCGTTTGACCGGATAGTCGACCGGTTGCTCGGCGGCTGCCTCGTTCGGCTGGACTGCCTCGTCGAGCATCCCCATAGCGCGCATCACGTTTCGCATGCCGGTGACGGCCGCCGCTCGATTCGGTTCCTCGACGATATCATGCGCGCCCAGTTCCGGCGTGAACGCGGGGATGCCGGCGGCGTCGAGTGCCGACGTGGCGATCGACCGCGTGAGGCTCTGATCGTCCTGTTCGCTGGGGTCGTACTGGTTGACGATGGGTATTCCGAACGCCTCGACGAGGCGGTCGAGCTCATCGGCCAGTTCCTGGGCCTCTTCTTTGGTGCGGTGATCCCCGTAGCGGACCCGATCGCGGATATTGAACGGTTCGGAGTTGACACCCGCGGTGTGTAAGGAAATGAGACAGTCCGCCGACTCCGCAAACAGATCGAAGAGTTGCTCGTCGATCACTTCCTGGAGGTTTGGCGGCCGACTCCGATCTTCCTTGTCCTGGTCGGGCTTTGGAAAATATCGGTTCGGGTCATCGTCGTGATAATAGGACGTGCGGGCGTTTCGGCGCAGGCCTGCCGGGTTGAGGTTCGGCAGACAGACGACCGTTCCGGCGAGGCTTCCGGGGAGATCGTCCGTCATCACGTCCTGGGCGGCAGCCAGGCCGGTCACCTCGTTGCCGTGAATCGATGCGGTGATCCACAGCTCCGGGCCATCAGATTTGCCCTCCGCGATGATGACCGGCAAGCGTTCGGTTCCGCCGGTCGGGAGTTCGGCGATATCGAGATAGCCACGCGCCAGTTCGCCCGGAGCCGCGTCTGCGGTGCCGAGTTCCATGGCCGTCGCTCACCGCCGGTCATCAAAAGCCCGGCGAACCGAACATCAGCAGTCGCGGCCGTCGGTATTTGTCGGTCGTGAGCCCACAGACTGAAGGTGATCTGTCGATCACCAGTTGGTATGCATCTCTCTACCGAAGAACAATCCATCCAGCGCCTCGCCCGGGACTTTGCGACCAACGAGATCGAGCCGGTCGCTGTCGAGCTCGAACGTGCGGGCAAGTTCCCGTGGGCGATCGTCGAGAAGGCAGCCGAAGCCGATCTCCTGGCGCCGACGCTGCCGGTCGAGTATGGTGGCGCCGGCCTCGGGTTGGTCGCCGAACTCCTGATTCAAGAGGAATTCCACCGCGCCGATCCCGGGATCGCCGAATCCGTGCTGGCGGCGACGTTTGGCTGTGATGTCATCGTCTCGAACGGCACGGAGGCCCAGATCGAGGAGTACGTCCGGCCGGCGACGGCCGGCGAGTTGATCACCGGTGTGGGTATGACCGAACCGCAGTCGGGCTCGGATTTCGCCTCGATCCAGACGGCGGCCGATCGGGATGGCGACGAATACGTCATCAACGGCGAGAAGGTGTTCATCAGCAACGGCAGTATTGCCGATGCGATCGTCCTGTTCGCCAGAACGAGTTCCCCAGAGAAACCCCACCGTGGGATCACCGGGTTCGTCATCGATACCGAACGCGAGGGGTTCGAACAAACGCCGATGGAGGGCTATCTCGGCCCCGATACCGTGGATCTGGGCCAACTGTACTTAGACGACGTACGCGTCCCCGCCGAGGCCCGACTCGGCGAGGAAGGCGAGGGGTTCTACCAGGCCATGGAGTTCATGGACGAATCCCGGGTTAGCGTCGCCGCCGCCTCGGTCGGCGTCGCACAGGGCGCGCTCGATCACACTATCGACTACGTCACCGACCGCGAGCAGTTCGGGCAGCCCGTCGGCGACTATCAGGCGGTCCGGCATCGCGTGGCCGATCTGGCCGCTCGGATCGAGGCGACCCGGGAATTCGTCTACAGCGTGGCCCGTGACATCGAGGCTGACCGACTCGAGGATCGAAGTGCCCGGCCAGCGATGGCGAAACTCCTCGCGACCGAGCTGGCAGAAGAGGTCGCCAGCGAAGCGATCCAGCTACACGGTGGCTACGGGGTCTTCGACGAGTATCGCGTCGAATCGTTCTTCCGGGCGACCAAGGGGCCACAGATCTACGAAGGAACCAGCGAGATCATGCGGGAAGTCATCAGCGAGTCGGTCCTCGATCGAACGTAGGAACGCCACGACGTTGGTATGAGCGTTTTGTCCGGGGTTCTGAGACGTTAGGCCGAATCGAACATCCCCGTCGACATGTATCGCTCGCCGCTATCCCAGAAGGCGGTGACGACCAGCGGACATTCGCCGTCCCGATCACCGCCGTCGGAGCTTACCACGGGCTTGCCCGTGTCCCCCTCGATATCCGGCTTGACCGTCGTCGGGGCTGGTGGGCAGTCGGCCGCCGGGTTCGCGAGTCGGGCGCCGACCCGGATCGAGGCCAGCATCGCCGCGCCGCTTGACTGGCCGACGAGGATCCCCTCTTCCTGGGCGAGGCGGCGACACTCCGCTTCGGCGGCGTCGATCGAGACGGTCTCGACGCTGTCGATAATATCGGTATCGAGGATATCGCTCACGAAGCCGGCGCCCATTCCCTGGAAGTCGTCTTGTCCGGCTTCACCCGTCGAGAGGACGGCATTGTCCTCGGGTTCGACCGCCACGACATCCATCTCCGGGAACTCCTCGAGCAATCGCCGCGCTGTTCCCGTCAGCGTTCCACCCGTGCCAACCGACGCGACGAAGGCATCGACCGTTCGGTCATCGAGGGCGTCGATGATCTCCTGGCCGGTCGTCTCATAATGGGCCTGGGGATTGGCGGCGTTCTCGAACTGGCGGAGTTGGACGGCGTCCTCGGTGGCTTCGATCTCGTCGGCCCGGTCTTTGGCCTCGGCGATCTCCCCTTCGACGAGCTCGATCTCGGCGCCATAGGCCTTCATGATCGATCGACGTTCGGGCGATTTCGAGGCCGGCATGACGATTTTGGCGTCATAGCCCTTGGCGGCGGCCACCATCGCGATCCCGATGCCGGTGTTCCCGCTGGTGGGCTCGACGATGGTATCGCCGGGCTGGAGGTCGCCGCTTGCCTCGGCGGCCTCGATCATCCAGAGGGCCGGGCGATCCTTGGCCGAGCCACCCGGATTGAACGACTCGACCTTGGCGGCGATGGTCACGCCCGGCGGTGATCCGACCTGGACGAGCGGCGACCCGATCGTATCGAGAATAGAATCGTACATTACTACGGGTTAGGTGACCGCCGTACAAACCGGTGACGGGGGCGGCAAGCACACCCGCCGATCGGCCGCCACGTTCGCGGTCCCGTGGACGGGGAGTGAGGCCGATATCGAATCAGTATTCGTGCCATCGAGGACGCTGTGGGGGCGGGACTTGCAGCCGTCGGGAGGATTATGTCCGTTGACGGCCAATCCGATGATATGACACTCGAGACCGCCACGCCCGATCCCACCTGGGATGCCGACGCCCACGAGGACACCGTCGAAACTTTCCGATCGCTCCGCGACGAGATCACCATCAAGGTCTGGGGAGCCGATTGGTGTCCGGACTGTCGGTCGGAACTGCCGGACTTCTTCGCCGCGATGGCGGCAGCCGACGTCCCGGATTCGGCGATCGATGTCTACGAGGTCGATCGGGACAAAAACGGCCCACACACCGACGAATACGATGTCGAACTCATCGCGACGATCGTGATCGAACGGGACGGCGAGGAGATCGCCCGCTTCGAGGAGGGGGCCGATCTCCCGGCGGCCGATAGCCTCGCGCGGAAGCTGCGCGACGCCGAAGTCACCGCTTAGATCGCCAGCGTCCTGCCTTACAGTTTCTCGGCCGCCCACTCGAGCGCCTCGTCGAGATCGGTCTGTGGGGGCGAACAGGTAAAGGAGCGACAGGCATAGACCGTCGGCTCGCCGTCCTGTTGGTCGCGATCGGCCCAGATCGGCGGCACCTCCGGGAGATCAAGCCGATCACACCAGTCCTCGATCTCCGCGCCGGCCGGCCGGACCGAGACTAACCGGTTTGGCAGATACGTCTCCCCGATCCGATCGCGCCACTCGGAGGGCAGCTCACCCGTGACGATGGTGAGTTCGAGGCTGCCGGCGGCATAGTGATCGGCCGCCAGGACCAACGAGCCGTGTTGCATCGGATTGGCGTCGATCTTGCTGCGATGGGTCTCGAGTGCCCGTTCTGCGACTGTCCGGAAGCGATCATGTGACACGAAGTGTGTGAGGGTGAGCAAGACGTCGATCGCCACCCCGAGGCTCGATGGCGTCGACTGATCGGTCACCTCCTGGGGCCGGGCGATCAGCTCCTCGCCGCCGCTAGGTGTGAAATACAGCGTGCCAGCATCCTCGTCCCAGAAGTCCGCCTCGATCCGGCGGGCGAGCGTGAGTGCAAACTCGAGGTGCTCGATCGCGCCGGTTACCTGATAACAGTCTAATGCGCCCCGAGCCAGGAAGGCGTAATCCTCGAGATACCCCTCGATCGCGACGTCGCCGTCGCGGTAGCGTCGATAGAGCGTCCCGCCGTCCTCGTCCGGAGCCCAGAGTTCGTCCCGAACGAACTCGAGTGCGTCGACGGCCCGATCGGCGTGGGTCGAATCGAGCACGAACCCGCCCTCGGCCAGTGCCGAGATCATGAGCCCGTTCCAGCCAGCGAGGATCTTCTCGTCGCGAGCCGGTCGTTCGCGTTCCGACCGGGCCTCGAACAGTTGCTCGCCCGCCCGGTCGATGGCGGTTGCGATCTCCTCGGGCGACCGGTCGTATGTCTCAGCGAGCGTATCGAGTTGTTCGGTGATCGTCAGCACGGTCTTCCCCTCGAAGTTCCCGGCGTCGGTGATCCCGAACCGATCACAAAAGATCTCGGCATCGGTCTCGGCATCGACGGCTTCCTCGACCTCATCGGGCGTCCAGACGTAGAATTTCCCTTCCTCGCCGTCGCTTTGGGCGTCTAAGGTGCTGTAGAATCCACCATCCGGATGGCCCAGTTCACGGTCGACGAACCCGAAGGTCTCCTCGGCAACCGCGGCGTACCGCTCGGTGCCGGTGAGTTGGTAGGCCGCCAGGAGAACGCGGGGGATCTCCGCGTTGTCATAGAGCATCTTCTCGAAGTGGGGCACGATCCACTCCTGATCGGTGGCATACCGATGAAAGCCGCCGCCGAGATGGTCGTAGAGCCCCCGGAGAGTCATCGCATCGAGGCTCTCGGTCGCGACGTCGAGGAAGGTCTCCCGACCGGTTCGTTCGTAGGCACGCAACAACAGTTGCAGCCGGGTGGGCTGGGGAAATTTCGGCCCCGAGGAGCCAAAGCCACCGTGTTCCCGGTCGGCGCTTCTGACGGCACTTTGGGCTGCGGATTCGAGGATGGTTTCATCCGGTGGGTCGCCGGGTTCGCTGACGTCCTCGACTTCGCCTTTGATCGCCTGCATCCATTGGTCGGCCCGGTTTTCGATCTCCTCGCGGTCGTTCTCCCAGGTTTCGGCCAACCCTTCGAGCAATTCCTGGAATCCCGGTCGATTGTGACGGGATTCCGGCGGGAAGTACGTCCCCACGTAGAAGGGCCGACCGTCCGGTGTGAGCCAGACCGACAGCGGCCACCCCCCGCCACGGGTGACCATCTGACAGATCGTCTGGTAGATCCGATCGAGATCCGGGCGTTCCTCGCGATCGACCTTGATCGGGACGTAGCGGTCGTTGAGGATCTCCGCGACGGTTTCGTCCTCGAAGCTCTCCTCTTCCATGACGTGACACCAGTGACAGGCAGCGTACCCGACCGAGAGGAAGATCGGGACGTCCCGCTGTTTGGCCTCCTCGAGGGCTTGCTCGTCCCAGGGATGCCAGTGGACCGGGTTGTCGGCGTGCTGTTGGAGATAGGGGCTCGCGGTCTGATCGAGCCGGTTTCGCCCCGCGGAATCGCTCATACCCACGGGTAGTGGCGGCACCATCCTAAAGGCGTGGTCGCAGCCGAAGCCCACACCGATTGGCTGTCATATTGTTGGGAACCCCGATCATGGCGTTCGATCCGGTGTTCCCCGGCACTTGGCTCCCGACGGCAACGTTTACACTCCCCTGCCATCGTGTCTCTGCTATGTCCGAAACCGTGCTTCTCGTCGGGGGCGGCGGCCGCGAACACGCGATCGCTCGGGCGATCGATGCCAGCGATCACGACGTGACGCTGGTCGCGTGTGCGGGCAATCGCAACCCCGGGATCGGTGCTATCGCCGAGACATACGAAACCATGGAGACGACTGATCCGGATGCGGTCACGGAATTCGCGATCATGACCGGGGCGACGATCGCGGTGATCGGTCCCGAAGCGCCGCTGGCCGAAGGGGTCGTCGACGCCCTCGAGGAGGTCGGCGTGTATGCCTTCGGGCCGAACGCGGCCGATGCCGCCATCGAGACGGACAAGTCCTTCCAGCGGCGGTTTATGGCCGACCACGACATCCCCGGCCGGCCCGATTTCGAGGTCTTCGATGACATCGAGGCTGCGTGTGCGTATATCGACGCCTACGACGGCGATCTCGCGGTCAAACCGGCCGGGCTCACCGGCGGGAAAGGGGTTCGTGTCACCGGCGACCAGCTCACGAAAGCGGAGGCCAAAACCTATCTCCGGGAGTCGGAGTACATCGACGAGACGGTTGTTCTCGAGGAACGCCTGATCGGCGAGGAGTTCACCATCCAGGCGTTCGTCGCCAACGGCTCGGTCCGGCCGACGCCGGCTGTCCAGGACCACAAACGGGCCTACGAGGGCGACGAGGGCCCGAACACCGGCGGCATGGGCAGTTACTCCGACGCGACCCGGACGCTCCCGTTCATGGACGAGGACGACTACGAAGCCGCCGTCGAAATCCTCGAACAGACCGTTGCGGCGCTTGAGACCTACACCGGTATCCTCTATGGACAGTTTATGCTCACCGCCGACGGCCCGAAGGTCGTCGAGTTCAACGCCCGCTTTGGCGACCCCGAAGCGATGAATACCCTCCCGGTGATGGAGACGGATTTCCTGGATATCCTTACGGCAGCCCGGAACGGCGAGTCCCTCCCGGAGCTATCCTTCCAGCCGGCGGCGACGGTCTGTAAGTACGCGGTGCCGGCGGGATATCCGGTCGACCCCCAGGCGGGCACGAAGATTTCGGTCACCGAGGAGTCCGTCGGCGATGCGATGCTGTTCTATGCGAGCGTCGACGAACGCGAGGACGGCCTCTATACGACGACCTCGCGGGCCTTTGCGGTCGTCGGGATCGATCAGACGATCACAGCCGCCGAACGGATCGCCGACGCAGCGCTCTCGGCGGCCGACGACAACGGGTTGGACGTCCGACACGATATCGGGAAACCGGATCTCATCCAACAGCGAATCGAGCACATGCATTCGCTCCGGGGCGGATGATTCAAGTCTCGGCCCGCCGAACCGACGGCCGTGTCCGGTTCAGATGAGCACGACGGCCCGCGCCGACACGATCGGCTGACCAGCCATCCCACGCCGGGGCCCGGCAACTCCCTGCGCTCGTGGACGACCGCGAAGTCCCCGCTCCGGGTCGCGTTCAACTACGCCGTCGTCTGGCTCATCAGAATCTCCCCGAGTTTACGCCTCAAGTCGTGGTTGCTCCGGCTGCTGGGCGCGACCGTCGGCCGGCGAGTGTCCTGGGGGCTTGAGGCGACGCCGGACGTGTTCTGGCCGGAACTGCTCACGATCGGCGACGACGTCATTATCGGGTATGACGCGACGTTGCTCTGTCACGAGTTCCTGCAGGATGAGTACCGCACCGGCGAGATCGTCATCGAGGATCGGGCGATGATCGGGGCGGGCGCCGTCGTCCTCCCGGGCGTCCGCATCGGTGCCGACGCGGAAGTGGCGGCCAACTCGCTGGTGACCCGGGACGTGCCGCCGGGGACGACCGTCGGGGGTGTGCCCGCCGTCGAAATGGACGAATCGTCGATCCGGTGACGCCTCTTTGGTCGCCGGTCGACCGGTGGCTACGACGAGCGCATCCTGACGACGCCGTGCTCGAAGATCCGATTGTTCGGCACGATGTACTCGCCGTCATCGTTTTCGATCCGGGTGACGAACATATCGACTTCCTGGACGATGCCGCGTCGATCGCCGATCTCGATCTCGTCGCCGATCCCGTATGGCTGGGCATACAGGAGATACATTCCCGCGGCCCCGGAGGTCAGCAGGTCCTTGAACGCGACGCCGGAGAGAAACACCAGCCCGAAGAAGTAAATCGCAAGCAAGATCAACAGCGCGTTCGTCGCGATCCGGATCTGGCTGAGGGCGATCAGGACGGCAATGTAGATGATGCTGTACTTGACAATCGTCGGGATGATCCCCACCTGTGGGAGCTTCACTCCCCGGAGCCGCTCGCTGATCACGAGGGCGGTCTTATCGCCGATCAGGACGCCCGCAATAAGCACGATGATCGCGATGAACAGCTGGGGCACCAGTTCGGTGACGTCCTCCCAGAACCGTTCGGTGTACTGGACCTCCGCGATCGTCAGGGCGACCAAGACGGTGACGCCGACGATGAACCAAAAGGACAGCTGTGCGAGGATCGACACCGTCGACGTCCCGAAACTGCGGGCGCTACGCTCGAATGCCGTTCCCTCGACGGCACCGGGCACGCCCGCCCGGATGAGCAACTTCCGGTTAAGTCGTCCGGTCAGGTATGCGAGAAACGTCCCCAACAGGAGCACTCCCACCGCCAGGAGGATCCGATCGGGCACCAGCTGGAGGATCCGATCGATCGTCACGACCGACATTTCAGTAGTCCTCCGGATCGACCTCGAGGATCAACTCGCCCCCTTTGAATGCCCGTACCAATCCATCGGATTCCGAGAGGACGATCGAGACGGCGTTGGTGTCCCGGGAGATCGCGCCGGCGGCCATGTGGCGGGTTCCAAGGCCCTTGGGAATATCGACGCCTTCGGCCGACGGTTCCAGGTACCGATAGGCCGAGACGATCTTCCCCGAGTCGGAGATCACGAACGCGCCGTCGAGCCGGGAGAACTCCTTGAGCATCACGTTGACGATCGGATCACCAACGTGGACGTGGGACTTCTCGAAGGGGTTGTACGAGAGCGGCCGGGATTTGTTCATCACCTTGCCGGCATCGCCGACGACGAACAACGCCCCGACCGGCTCGCCCTTCTGGCCTTTCTTGCCGAGCTCGATCACCACGTCGAAAACATCCCGGATGACCTCCGGATCGGCCCGGGAGTTGACAAAGAGGTCATAGACACTCGAGTGGGGGGATTTGTTGGCCCGGACCTGGGTGACCGTATCCAGTTCGTCGTCGAACATCGTCGCCAGACAGACGATGACATCGCCCTCATCGATGATCTCCTGGGAAATGGCGCCGGCCATGGCGAACCGAACACGGTCTTTGAGATGCTCGAATTCGAGCGGGAGCGAGACGAACAGGTCGCTGTCGACCGTGTTCGATGGTGCCACCAGGATGACATCGACATCGTCGTCGAGTGTGTCACTGACACGGTCGAATTCGGCTGTCGACGGTGAGAACAGCAACACCGCATCGGCATCATCGATAATCCCCTCGACTACCGCTCGCACCTGGGCCATTGCATCGAAGGAAACGAGGTACGCGAAAAAAGCTTGCGGGCATCTGTCACCGAATTTACCGACGTTCCGGAGCGATCCGGGAGTGTGAATCGCTCTCAGTCAGTCGTGGCCAGCGATTCGGACCGGTTCGTAGGGCTCCTCGAGATAGTTCATATCGTCGTTGGACAGGTCGATCGAGACCGCCTCGACGGCCTCTTCGAGATGCTCGATCGAAGTCACCCCGACGATCGGCGAATCGACCCAGTCTTTGTGCAACAGCCAGGCGAGGCTGATCTGGGCCATCGAGACGCCCTTCTCGGCGGCGAGTTCCTCGATCCGTTCATTGATCGGTTCGCCGCCGCCCTCCCGATACGGATACTCGAACAACAGCGACTCGGTCTCGCTCCGGTTGGTCGCATCGATCTCATCCACCGGTCGGGTGAGAAATCCCCGGGCGAACGGCGACCACGGCATCACGCCGATGCCTTCCCGGGCACAGAGCGGGAGCATTTCCCGCTCTTCCTCTCGGTAAGCCAGATTGTAGTGGTTTTGCATGGAGACGAACCGTTCGAGGCCGAGCCGGTCGCTGGTGTGGAGGGCGTCGGCGAACTGGTAGGCCCACATCGAGGACGCCCCGATATAGCGGGTGCGCCCGCGTCTGACGGCGTCATCGAGCGTCCGGAGCGTCTCCTCGATGGGGGTGTCGTAATCCCAGCGGTGGATCTGGTAGAGATCGACGGTGTCCATCCCCAACCGGTCGAGGCTGTTTTGGAGTTCCTGTTCGAGGGCCTTCCGGGCGAGCCCGCCGGCGTTGGGGTTGTCCTCGTCCATGTGATAGTAGCCCTTCGTGGCGACGACCGGCCAGTCGCGGTCGTATTTCTCGAGTGCCGTCCCGAGGACCCGTTCGCTCTCGCCGTGGGAGTACTGGTTGGCCGTATCGAAGAAGTTCACCCCCAGCTCGATCGCGCGGTCGATGAGTTCGTGGCTTGGCTCCTCATCGAGGACCCAATCGCGCCACTCGCTCGTTCCGAAGCTCAGACACCCCAGACAGATCCGGCTGACCTCCAAACCCGTCTCGCCGAGGGTCGTGTATTCCATCCGGCTCATGGGTCTCGGTCCCACAGCGACAGTAAAAAAGTGCGGTTCGGTCGGACGGGGGAACTTTGCCCCTTGGGCCCGCCGTCGGTAGCATGCCTGTCGATTCGGTAGAGCCGATCCCGGCGCTTACGTCCCCGACGCTTCCCGGGGAATGGCGGCGTATCGAGACGATCGATGCCCACGCCGGCGGGGAACCGTTACGTGTCATCGTTGCCGGCGTCGACCAGCCACCCGGCGAGACGATGTTGGCTCGCCGACGGTGGCTACGAACGGAAGCCGACGAGATCCGCACGGCGCTGATGGGTGAACCCCGGGGCCATACGGATATGTACGGCGCCCTGCTCACGCCGCCGACGAGCGCCGATGGCGATCTCGGCGTCCTGTTCATGCACAACGAGGGCTACAGTACCATGTGTGGGCACGGCATTATCGCGCTGGGGACGGTCTTGCTCGAAACGGGGATGGTTGACGCTCCGAACGTCGACTCGATCGTCTTCGACACCCCGGCGGGCCCGGTTACAGCGACCCCTACCCAGGATGGCGACCGGGTTACATCGGTGACGTTCCGGAACGTGCCATCCTTCGTGTACGCCCGTGATCGAACCGTGACCGTGCCGGAGTACGGTTCGGTTACCTACGATCTCGCCTTCGGCGGTGCCTATTACGCGTATTGCTCGATCGACCAGTTCGATCTCGAGTTGGTTCCTGAAAACGCCGATCGGCTCGTCGACACCGGCATGGCGATCAAACACGCCGTCGCCGATGCCCTCACTATCGATCATCCCGGGCCGGAGGATCTGGGGTTTCTCTATGGGACGATTTTCACAGGCCCGCCTCGGGCGGGCGGTGACACCAGGAACGTCTGTATCTTCGCCGATGGACAGGTCGACCGATCCCCGACGGGGACCGGTGTCAGTGGCCGCGTCGCGCTGGCACACGACCGGCGTGAGCACGACCGGCCCGACGCACTCACCGTCGAGAGCATCATCGATACGACGTTTACCGGCCGGGGTGTCGAGTCGACGACCGTCGGCGAGTACCCTGCTGTCGTCCCGTCGATCAACGGTAGCGCCCACGTGACCGGCCACTCGACCTTCGTGATCGATCCCGATGATCCACTCGCCAGCGGCTTTCTACTCGGGTGATTCACCCGTCGGCGGCGATCGCGTGGAGGCTCCCGTTTTGATCGGTGATGAAGACGGCGTCGTCGATCACGGCCGGGGAGGCGGACACGGTATCGTCCGCTCTGAACACCCATCGTTGGCTCCCATCGGCGGCGTTCAGCGCGACGACGCGGTTGTCGCTTCCGCCGACGTAGACGTAGCCGTTCGCCACCGCCGGTGAGGATTCGACCCGATCGTTTGCATTGTAGCGCCACTGTTGGCTCCCGTCGGCGGCGTCGAGCGCGTAGAGATACCGATCGTTGCTCCCGATGTAGACCGTGCCATCCGCAACGGCCGGGGAGGATTGGACGCCACTGCCGGTCACGAATCGCCAGACGCGGCTGCCGTCCATCCGGTTTAACGCGTAGACGTATCGATCGTTGCTCCCGAAATAGACGCGGTTGCCGACGACTGCCGGCGAGGAGTAGATCCCGGCGGTGGTGTCGAAGGACCATCGTCGGCTGCCGTCCTCGGTCTTGAGCGCGACGAGTGATCCGTCGGTCGTGGCCGCATATACCGTCTGGCCGACGACTGCCGGTGTGGCCCGGAACGCGCCGTTGTCGTCGTATCGCCATTGTTCCTTCCCGGTATCGGCATCGAGGGCGATCACCAGCCCGTTCTGGGTCCCGACGTACACCGTCCCGTCGACGACCGTCGGGGACGATCGGATCCCGCCGGTTTCGGTCGCCCACCGCCGGTCGCCCGTTGTCGCGTTGTAGGCCCGCATCCCGGTCGATCGCCGACCATCGGTGCCGACGTAGACGGTGTTGCCGACCACGGCCGGCGAGGAGTTCGGGACTTGGATGTTGTCGGTGGTCCATACCGACTCGCCCGTCGCCGTCTCGACCGCGACAAACCCCTCGTCGTGGCCCACATAGACCGTCCCGTCGACGACGGCCGGGGACGACTCGCTTTCGGTCGCTAACCTATATCGCCATGCCCCGGTGACGGCGCTTTGGGTGACGCCCGTCGCGGGCGAGACGCCCGTGTTCGCGGCGTCGTAGTGGAAGGTCGGCCACGCCGTCGTTCCCCCCGCTGGCGTCGCGGTCGGTGTCTCGGTGGGGGTCTCGGTCGGCGTCGGCGATTCCGTTGGCGTCGCTGTGTCCGTCGGTGTCGAGGCGGCCGTTGGCTGGTCGGTCGGGCTGGCGGTCGGGGTCGGGGTTGCCGTCGGTTCTTCGGTCGGTGAATCGGTGGCTGGTTCCCCGTCACCGCCCCCACCACAGCCTGCTAGCCCGGCGATCGACACGGCACTGATCAACCTAAGGTAGCGTCGTCTGGTAACCGGATCCCTCATCACTCCTTTAGACCACCGACCCGGGCTAGTAAATAACACACGGCCTCCACACCCATCAACGACGCCTGTATTCCCGGAGGAGTCGATAGGCCGGTGCCGCGATCAGGAGGATCGCGCCGACAGTGGCGAGTACCAACAGGTCCAGCGGTCGATCTGGCGGGTTACCCAGCAATCGTTCCATCGAGGAGCCGATCAGGATGAAGCCGATCGTCCAGGGTATTTCACCGAGAATCGTTCCGACGACGTACGGCGCCGGTCGAACCCCCGCGATCCCGGCACCATAGGAGACCGAATCGGCCGGGGCCGGCGAGAGCCGGCCCGCGATCGTCCCGCGGAGGTCGCCGGTGTGATCGACGACGACGCTGCCGGCCGAGCTCACCCGTCCCAACACTCCGACATCGGTCCGAAGGTATCGGCCCGCGAGATAGGGCGGCAGGCAGGTCAACCCGGTGCCCAGCAGCGCTATCCCCACGCCGGGCACCACGCCGTACCGGATCCCGACGAGGATCGTAAAGACACTGACCGGCCCCGCGATGAGCGGCCGAAGCAGGTACGCCACGAACAACACGGCGAGAAACCAGGGACCGCGGTAGGTCGCCTCGATCGTCGTGAGCAGAGCCGCTGGCGTGACCGCCACCATCCCGATGAGAGCGCTCGCCCCCAACCCGACGAGCACAACATAGCGTCGCCACGGTCGACGTTTGGCCATCGCTGTGGCCCTGACTATTCCGCCGCCGTGGTTAGCGGTTGTGACTGCTGGCGGCACGTTCCTGTCTGACATCCTGGAACAGATCCGCCAGGATATGCACATAGAGAACGGCGAGGACCGTCATTCCGAGTGAAGGCCATAGTATCCACCCCACGACGACGATGACGCCCCCGAGCAGCTGGTGGCTCAATAGCCGCTGGAGGGCTGTCAGATCGCCGTCTTCGAAGATCTTTGCTTGGTCGAGGAGGACGATCGTAGGGTTGGTGAGACATCGATTCAGTGCTCGCCAGTCGCCGGTCTGGAACCGAGAGACGATGAAATGATCGAGGTCGATACCGACGCCGATCACGACGGCGATGGCAACTAACACGATCCCGTCCCGAGGGCGAAGCCCCAGCCAAAACGCAAGGAGACCCCCCACTACCGCCGACTGCCAGAAGTGGTGTTTCGAGTAGATAGCGAGCCCTCAGTGGTGGTCGTATGGAGGAACCCTTCAGGCTATTGGATATTGGCTACCGGATTGAGGAACGGTCCTGGTGACCTTCGGATGAGCCTACGATCGGCAGGATACTGTGGTCACACGCTGATTTCGGCGCCCTCGACGGCGTCGTCGAGGCCGTTTTCCTGGACGAACGTCGAGACTTCCTCTTCCATCGCGGCTTCGGACTCTTCGATCGGGTCGTGGGAGGGCTCTTCCTGTTGGGATTCGGTGATCGGATCGTCGCCCGCCACGTCGAGATAAATGTCTTTGAGAGAGCTGGTATCAGTGGACATAGCTATTGAGGTGATTGTTTGTGATTCTATAAAAATCTTACCCAAACACGGACCACGACGATCGATCACTCGACCAGGCCGATCCGTCTGATGTGGGCATCGAGTTCCTCCTCGGAGTCGAACTCCTTGTCACAGAGTTCGCACCTATTTTTCTGTTGGTTCATAGTTCGTTATATGCTAGCAAAAACCAAGAATATTGTGTCGATGACATTTTTATAGTGTCTTCGAATTCCCGCCTGTCGCGCGGAGGAGACGGCAAAAAGTATCCGCTCATGTCACGCTTTGCTGAAAAGGTGAGGTAACTTCCTAAACACGGCCAGCAAGATGTCCCTTCTCAAAGCGTCCTCAAGTGTTTCGACGGGGATACCTTACGACAACCCTCAGTGGGCCACCCGGTGGCTATGATTGCTGAGAGAGCCAACGTAAGCCCGAAGATACTGGACACGAACTCCGACGCCCGGCCAACAGCGAGAAGCGGGAAGGGCGAAGACGGACCGGAGAACCCGCTTAATTTTGAACCTTGATCAGACGGACAACAAACACGGCCCCTTCAGGCTCGTTATCCTCGATCCACACCTCACCATTGTAATTCTCAACCAGCGTTTGGACCAAATACAGTCCAATACCCGATCCCATACTTTCGAGTCCTTTCTCCCCGCTGGCGAACACATCTTCTTTTTGACTGTCCGGAATCCCCGGTCCATTATCGGCGATCCGAATCTCAATCTCGTCTTCGTATTCTTCGGTTGACACCGTTACTTGTGGGAACTCTTTGTCATTATGCTGGATCGCGTTTTTTAACAGATTCCTGAATACCGAATCCAACATCTCATCAGCCATCACAACCACATCGGGAATCGGCCAATCGACCTCAATGACCGCATCATCGAACCCATTTCGGATGGTATCGATTTCCCCTTCCAATACGCTACGAAGGCTCATCCGCGTTCTCGTCCCGGTCTCGGAAAACAACGCCTCAGTAATCTCACGGGCTGTCGTCGTCAGATCAACTGCGTGTTTGGCGTTCTGGGAAATCGTCTCAGCATGCTGTGCATAGTCTTCGTCGTCAAGTTGATCGGCCAGCAAATCAGCATACGCTAACACCAGTTGCAGATCGTTTCGAATGTCGTGTCGCAAGACTTGGTTGAGCGTATCGAGAGTATCACGCTGTGATTTGAGTCGGTCTTCCTGTTCTTTTCGCTCGGAAATATCACGGGAAAAGATCGAGAGCCCATCGTCATCAGAAAAAACCCGGATTTCGACCCAGTAGTCGAACGGTTCAGGCAGGTATTGCTCGAACTCCGCCGTTTCACCCGTTTCCATGACGCTCCGATACCGTTCCTCAAGCGATTCCGGGATCGACTTGCCGAACGTCTCCCAGAGGTTTTTGCCCACAATTTCCCTCGCCTCAATGCCGGTCCGTTCGGCCATGCGGTCGTTCCAGAATGTCACCGTCCAGTCAGAATCGACCGTATAGACCGCATCACTTGTCCGCTCAAGAAAGCGATACCGATCCGAAAGATCAATCGCTGCGAACATCGCCCCTTCAACGTTTTCACCATCGTCGTAGAGGGGTTTGGCGGCAGCTCGGTATCGGTTTTGTCCCCAGGGTTTGATGAAGGTAAAGCTGTTTTCGACGCGGGATTCGGTTTCGATGGCCTTGCGTTTGATTTCCATCGTCGGTTCGGCCACATCCGCATCAAACAGTTCAGCGTCTGTCTTGCCAAGAATAGCTTCTTCAGGGGGTTCAGGGGCTGAATTGTGAATCCAGGTGTGCCGGAGATCGGTATCGACGAACGCCGCGTTCATATCGGCAACTTCAAGAATCAATTGCAGAAAGCGTCTGGTCCGTTGGGGATCTTGATGGAAACCATCCGGTTCGGCCATTCTTGTTTGTAAGTGTTCAATCCACTTAGCACCTATTAGAGACGAAGCGCCTCTATACACTTCATATACATACCGAAACGGAAAATGGCAGAGAACTTGCCTCTACATGCGCGGGACCGGATTTGAACCGGCGGACCCCTACGGGACAGCGTCCTAAGCGCTGCGCCGTTGGCCTAGCTTGGCTACCCGCGCGGCGGTCGCTGATTGCCCCGAAGGCGGTAAGAACCTAACGTTCTGACCCGCCCCGTTTAAGTCCCGAGCAGTCTTACCCGTCTCATAGCGATGTACTCCGCTCGGGATCGCGTCGAGTTCGAGGCCGAACTCGAGGAACTCGCCGCGGCCGCCGACCGGCTCGAGCTCAGCGAGGAAGCGCGATCGGTCGCCGCCGATCTCTTTTTGTCGGGGATTCCCGAGCAGGATCGATCCAAATCGGCGGTGATCGCCGCCAGCCTCTATGCGGGGGCGCTTATCACCGGCGAGGAACGGTCACAGACGGCCGTCGCCGAAGCGGTTGGCGTCTCACGACTCGTGATCAACGATCGCTGGAAACCCTTGCTTGAGGATGCAGGTTTCGAACCGCCGGCGTGGTGAAAACACATGGGCTCAGTGGTCGGTATCGACGTTCTGTCGTTTCGGGCGACCGCTGGCGTCGGGGGTGACGTTGCCGTGTTCGTCGATTTCGCCCCGGAGAATACGGGTACTCGAGATGATTTCGCCGTCCTCGGCGCGCACGTGGGGGACGACAACGATCTCAAGGGGTTCGAGCCCACGGTCCTCACGGATCTCGTTGATCTTCTCGCCGCCGCCTTTGGTTTCCGGTGACACCACGAGTACGTCGAACTTCGGTTCGACGGCGATGCCGGTCGGTTTCGTGAGCGTCCGGATCTCGAACTCCCGGTCGTAGTCCTCGCTGTAGGTTTCGAGTTCGGCTTCGAGATCGGTTTTTCGGTCGGCGTACGGGCGGACATAGCGGTCTTCGGGCCGCGTCCCACGGGCGAGTTCGTCGGTTGTCAACCCGATCGTCACGTCACCACGTTCGAACGCCGCCTCGAAGAGCGCCCGGTGGCCGTCGTGTATTGGATCGAATGTCCCCCCAAGCGCGACCTGCATATCACCGGCGACGGACCCCCCGGTCATAGGGGCTTTGACTTCCACCCATCAGGGGGGCTGTCCTGATCGGGTTACTCTTCGGTTTCCTCGTCGTCGGCATCTCGGACTTCGATCCGAACCGGCTCCTCTTCCTCGTCGGTTTGTGGCTCCCGATCGAGGTGGCGATCGAGATTAAACACCGTGTTGAGCTCCGATTGGACCTGGCCGACGATCTCCCCGACGAGTTCGCTCGGGGCGATCGCGGTATACTCGTATGGATTGTTGCCGGCCCCCTCGCTTTCGCGTTTGTGGCGCTCGACGATCCCCTCCTCGTGGAGTTCGGCTAGCGCTTCCCGAACAGTACTGGGATAGAGGCCGGTTCCTTCGGCGATCTCCTCGCTGGTTCGGCCGGCGGATTGGCGCAAATAAATGTAGATCCGGGCTCGGGTCTCGGTGTCGAGCAGCCACGAGAGGAGGTCAACGATCCCCTCATCGAACTGCTGGACTGCCCGGTCGGCCTCGGCCTCGAGTCGCTCGCGCGGCGACGGGCCGTCGTCGTCGATCTCCGGCTCTTCCATCGGCTCCGAATCCTGTGGGATGTCGTCGGACATGTCCTCTCGTAAAGGACGGAAGTCCGCTGTCCGTAAAAACCCCTTGTTCCCCTACAGCCGGAGCGCGTCACACAGTGCCGACAGCCCGCCGTCCTCGCGGATCTTTCGTTGGCGGGCGGCCCCGCTGTCGCGGTCGTAGATCCGTTGGAGGCTCGAGATCCCGAACCGATCGGCCGCCCGATCGACGATCGTCTCGAGGTCGACCACATCCTCGCCGTCGGGCGTGATAAACGACGCTTCGTGGCCATGGCGGATCGCCCGCCATTTGTTCTCATCGAGGAGTTCCCGGCGGAGGTCGGTGCCGGTTTCGCCGTCCTCGTAGCGGTCGGCGAGGTCGTAGATCAGGGCATGGCTGTACTCGACGAACGCCTGGACGTAGTCGGGATCGTGTTGGCCATCCGGGGCGCGGACCTCGACGGTGCCGTGGCTGGTATGGGGGCGGACGTCGAACCACATCGCGCCCCGATCCCCGACGGCATCCGATTCGAGCATCCGCCGCTCGTAGGTCAGATAATCGTCGATCCCGTCGAACTTGGTCGGCATGCCGGTGTTCGGCAATCCCTCGAAGATCTTCGCTCTGGCCGACTGGAGGCCGGTATCGAAGCCGTTCCAGAACGGCGAGTTCGCCGAGAGCGCAAGCATGACCGGGAGATACCACCGGATCTCGTTGGCGATCCAGACGGCCTTATCGCCGTCGTCGATCCCGACGTGGACGTGGACGCCGGCGGTCGTGTTGCGGTGTTGGGGATACTGGATCCGGTTGAGTTGGTCGCGATAACGGGGCTTCTCGGCGTGTTCGAGCTCCCGCCAGCGGGCGCCCGGATGGAGGCCGGCGGCCGCGATGTCAAAGCCGTGGGCGTTGGCGTGGGCAACCACGGCCTCACGGACCTCCCGGATGACCGATTCGACGTCGCTGAGTTGCTCGATCTGTGGCGTTTGGGTCTCGAGGACGCATTTGAACAGTTCGTGATCGAGCCGGTCTTCGAGGATCGCGGGTGGCTCCGAGCCGTACACCAGTTCGTCGGTCCCGGCCGTCGGCAGCCCCGTCTCGTCGTCTACGACAAAGAACTCTTCTTCGACGCCGATCCCGCCCATCTCGGTGAAGGCCGCAGCCGAACCCGTCTCCATGTCGGCGAAATGGTTTGATTGCCCCCAGTAAATAGTTCCGGAAAGCGGCGACTACCGGGTCGGAGTGGCCACGACCCCGAGGTGGGCCTCGTGAGCCGGATCGAGGCGGGTGCGGGCCTCGATCGTGTATGCGTCCCGTAAGTCCGAGAGGACGGTCTCGAAGACGCGCTCAGGCGAGGCGGTGACGTCCTCGCTGCGGGCCTTGATCGCGAGCACGAGCCGTCCGTCGGCCGCGAGGAACTGGCGGTTCCGGACGGCGACGTCGGCCTGGCCACGGGTCGCGACGTCCTGGACGAGCACGTCGACGTCCGACTCGACGACATGGGCGTACGTTTCGGGCTCACGGGCGTCCTTCAACAGCGGAAAGAGGTGCTCCCGCTCCGGTGTTTCGGCGACCGAGAGGAGTTCCCGCATCGATCGCGGCGCGAACTCGACGGCGTAGGTCGGCCCCGCGAAATCGGCCACGTGGCTGACTGTCGTGCCGGTCGCAGCGCCCAGATAGAGGACCGTGCTCCCCGCCGTCAATCCCGTTTCCAGCCCCGCTTCGAGCATGCTCGCCAGTTTCGATCGGTTGGCGTCCCAGAGGCGCCACGCCCCGTCGGTCGGCTCGCCGTAGACGGGCTGTCCTCGTGTCGCCAGTCGTTTTTCCCCGGCGAACGTCCGATATTGGACCCCATCAGGCAACATCGACGGACCACCCCCATGGCAGTGCTGTGGAGTCCAGCTGAGTCGCGCTGTCACTCATCGGCCCGCTCCCGAATTCTGTCGATCCGCTCGTCGAGTGCCGTTTCGAGGTCGGGTCGCAACTCGCCCGAATAGTGATCGATACGGGCGGCGATCGAGAGTTTGCCCGCAAGCGCTCTGGCAGCCGAGCCACGGTCCTCGGGACGGGTCCCGCGGACGTATTCGTGGGTGTAGATGATCCCGTGTTTCGGCGATGGCGCGTGCCCGCGGAGGTGAGCAAAGAGGGCCTCTTCGGCCCCCAGGACCTGGAGGGTGCCGCTTGGTTTCTTCGCCAACGCCTCTAAGCTCCCCGCCAGAGCGATCAGACGGGCGGCCAAGACCGGCCCCGCAAGCGCCGCGAGGTTCGGGGCGACCGTCGGGGCCTCCTGTTCGATGACCCGGCGAAGCTCATCCCGCTCGTCGGCGAGAGCGACGGTCCGTTCGGCCATCGCGATCAGTCGTTCATCGAGGGCGTCGGTCGGGGTTCGGTCGGCGACGGCCCGCGCACACTCAAGCCCCGTCGTTTCGATGTCGTATCGACTGCCCGCCCATTCGGTGATCCGCTCGGCGAGTTCGTTTGCGGTCCGCCCACAGTCGTCCATGGCCCGCACACTGTGTTTCAGTTGTTGATCATCGGCCCGTTCGCGGTCTTGGACGGCCCGTCGCGTCGCCTCGACGGTGGCGTCGTGGAGCCAGTCGTAGTACGCCTGTTTGTCGTCGACCTGTCCAGCCGCTACGGCTTTGGCAGGCCAGTCCTGGGGGTGATCGGCACCCCCGTTCCTGATCGCAACCACCGCCTCCTCGGTGGCCCCCGGCGTGAGGTCCTCGAACCACCCGGCGCCACCTGCGGTTCGGTCGTTCATGCCCACCCATACAGGCGCGGTGTGTATATCGGTTCCCCGACGGTCCCAGTGGTACCGTCAGCCGATTGATCGCCTATTAGACACTGATCAAACGGGACCATCGATCATCTCATATCACGTTTGGTGGATCCGTTATTTTCTCGCGACAGCAGTCACTCGGGATCGACTAATGGGACTTAATTATCCGTGCCACGAGGTACGGGGTAGAACGATATGACTGAGACACGAGACGAGTTCGAGATCGTTATCGTCGGTTGTGGCGTCGCCGGCTTGACGGCCGGTCTGGCAGCCGCTGAAGACGGTGCGTCAGTCGCGGTCCTCGAGAAATCACCGAAGGAACACCGTGGTGGGCACACCAGATTCACTGAATCGTTTCGTATACCGACGGCGGATATCGACCTGGATAAGGACGTCACGTTCAACATCGAGGATTACTCGGCGTCGGATTTCTATTCGGATATCATGTCGGTCACGAACTACCGAGCGGACCCGGAACTGGCCGACGTGGTGACCGGCGAAGCCGCCGAGATGTTCGAGTGGCTGACTGCACACGGCATCGAGTGGGAATACCAGGCGCCCCATCCAGGGTATACCGCCGGGCGGGTCTGGCTCGAAGGCGAACGGTTCGTCGACGAGATGGTCGAGCTCCTCGAAGCCGAGGGCGTCGAGTTCTTTTATCGAACTGAGGCCCGGGGCGTTCGTCGGAACGATCAGGGCATCGTCGACGGTGTCGAGACCCGCGTCGAAGGCCGGAAAACGGTATTCGAGGCCGACGCGGTTATTCTCGCGGCTGGTGATTACGGCTCCTCGAAAGAGAAACGGACGCGGTATTATGGCCCCGGCTACGGCAACATGACGGTCCGGGGCAGCCGGTATAACACCGGTGAAGCGATCGAGGCGGCGATGGATATCGGTGCGAAATCCGAGGGCGAGTGGGGCGACGCCCACATGGCGATCATCGACACCGAATCACCACCCGTCGAGGGCGGGATCACTCGGATCGATGGCTACCAGTACGGGATCATTCTCAATCACGACGGCGAACGCTTCGTCGACGAGGGACAGGACTCCCGAGCGCATACCTACGCCAAATTCGGCCGGGAGATCTTCGAACAGCCCTACCACGAGGCGTTTATCATCGTCGACTCGACGACCGTCGACGACGTCGCTCACCTCGGGCCTGGCCGGCCGATCACGGGCGACTCGATCGAGGCGCTCGTCCGGCGATTGGATATCGAGGACGTCGAACAGGCCGTCGAGACGGTCGAGGCCTACAACGCGGCCTGTGATCCGGCTGCCAAAGAACAGTATGACCCGGAGGTGCTCGACGGCAACACGGCTACGGATATCGATCCGCCGAAAACCAACTGGGCACTCCCGCTCGATGAGCCACCGTATACTGGCTATCCGGTCACCGGCGGCATGACGTTCGGGTTCGGCGGGATCGCTATCACGCCGGATGCCGAAGTCCTCGACACGACCGATACGGTGATCCCGGGCTTTTTCGCCGCCGGCAACTCGACCGGCGGGCTCTTCTATAACAACTATCCCGGTGGAACGGGGTTGACAAACGCTGCCGTCTTCGGGAAAGTCGCCGGAGAAAACGCCGTCGAGTATATTCGATAGCGCCGTCGTCGCCTACTACTCAGCTCATAACCATCTTGGGCTGTCTCATCGACGAGCGGTCATCGATCTGGTTTTGTCGAATCCAAGCCCGCAACACTGTTGACTGGGCATCGTTGGGTAGTCCCAGTTATCAAGAGGACCACGCCTACGATGATACCCATCAGACCGATTGTGTCCCCAAGGGCGATATATCCACTCAATACTACGGCCCCAGCGATTCCGAATATCGTGCCGATGACTAATCGACCGGTTCGGTCCAATCCCCCGACGTTCTTTTTCATCTTTCCAGCAAGTATTCATTGAGGATCACACCTAAAGATCGCTCGATCAATCGCCTGCTATTTACTCTGTGATTGTATCTGCCGGCAAGCCGGCAGGGACGGCAACAAGTTAATGCCAGCCCCGAGCGAGGGACAGCTATGGCCTCAGAACCTCCGGTTGAATCGGAGCGGGTCCCCCCGATGACCACACGGGTCACGGATCTCGAGCCGACCGCGATCCGCGAGATGTTCAACCTCGCCGACGAACAGGAGGGCGATCTCGTCCGACTTGAAATCGGCGAACCTGACTTCGATACGCCCGGACACATCATCGATGCCGCTGCTGAGGCGGCCCATGACGGCGCCACCCACTACACCTCGAACGCCGGCGTCCTCGAACTCCGGGAGGCGATCGCCGAGAAATCCAAACGGGAACACGACCTCACGCTCGATCCCGAAACGGAGATCGCAGTCACCGGCGGCGGCATGGAGGCGCTCTTTTTGGCATTGCTGGCGGTTGCCGGCCCCGATGAGGACGTCCTCGTCCCGACGCCGGCCTGGCCGAACTACACGATGCAGTCCCATCTCCTCGGCGCCAATGGGGTCGAGGTGCCGATGCCGAAGGCGGACGACTATCAGTTAGACGCCGACCGGGTGATCGATCGGATGTCGGCCGACACCGCGGCCGTCGTGGTGAACACGCCGACGAATCCGACCGGTCGGATCCAAGACCTCGATGAGATCGAACGGCTCGTCGATGCCGCCGCCGAACACGATGCCTACGTTATCGCCGACGAAGTGTACAAAACGCTGACCTACGATGATGGGGATCCGACCAGTACGGCCGCCCATTTCGATAAACCCCAGAACATGCTGGTGGTCAACTCCTGTTCGAAGCAGTATGCGATGACCGGCTGGCGGCTGGGCTGGCTCGCAGGCCCCGAACCGGTCATCGAGCAGGTCTGTAAGGCCCATATCTCGACGACGACCTGTGCCTCCTCGCTCGCCCAGTACGGCGCTATCGAGGCGATGACCGGGCCACAGGAACCGATCGAGGAGATGTACGACGCGTTCAAAGAACGGCGGGACTTCGTCGCCAAACGGATCGATGAGATCCCCGGCATCGACGCCCCGTATCCACAGGGCGGGTTCTACGCCTTTATCGATATCTCCGAATTCGGCTCGAGTTACGACGTCGCGAGCAAGCTGATCACCGACTACGGCGTCGTAACGGTCCCCGGGACCGGGTTCGGCGAGGCCGGTGAGGGGTCGATCCGTATCAGCTTCGCCAACAGCCTCGACCGCCTCGAGTTGGCTTTCGAACGGATCGAGGCAATGGCGACCGACGAACGCCGTTGAGTCGTGGTGACGTAAGCTTCTTTTCGCCGTCCGTCAACGATCCCGCCATGCCAGCCGCCATCGTTACGGGTGCCTCCCGAGGGATCGGCCGGGCGATCGCCGAACACTACGCCGCCGACGGCTACGATATCGCGGTGAATTACGTCCAGAGTCAGGGGGCGGCCACCGATGTCGTCGACACGATCGAAACCGACACCGACGCCACAGCGATCGCCGTACAAGCCGATGTTAGTGATCCCGATGCTGTTGCTCGGTTGATCGACGACACCGTCGAGACATTCGGCGGGGTCGATCACCTGGTGAACAACGCCGGCATTGATCAACACGTCTACACCGACGACCTCTCAGTCGAGGATTTCAATCGGATCCTACAGGTCAACCTGACCGGTGCCTTTGCGACGACGAAACTCGCGCTCCCCCACCTCCAGGAATCGACCGTCCCGGAGGGCCCCTCAGTCGTTAACATCGCCTCGATCCAGGCTTACACTGGCGCAGCAATCGAATGTCACTACGCCGCATCGAAGGCGGGGATCGTTGGCCTGACCAAAAGCCACGCCCGGGATTTCGCCCCCGACATCCGGGTCAATGCGATCGCGCCCGGGGACATCGAGACCGACATGACCGCCGGACGAACGGCGGCGGAGAACCAACGGATCCTTGAGGGCATCCCGCTCGATCGGTTCGGCCAACCCGAAGACATCGCCGACGGTGCGGCCTACCTCCGGGACGCCTCGTTTGTTACCGGTGAGACCCTGAATGTCAACGGTGGGGAACTAATGCGGTAGCACGGGATGGGAACACAAAGGGTTAGTCCGGTGGCGGTCTGCCATCGCTATGCCGAGTGCGATTCACGATATCCGGCAGTATCTCGCGATCCATTCGACGACAGGGCCCTCGTTCAGCCCCACCGGTGATCGGGTTGCCTTTCTCTCGGATGCGACCGGTACCCCACAGGTGTGGACCGTCGACGAGCCCGGCCAGGCCCCCGAGGGTCGGACCTATTTCGACGAACGGATCTCCTTCGTCGCCTACTCGCCCGAACGCCGCGAATTCATCTTCGGGATGGACGAGGGCAGCAACGAGCGCGATCAGTTCTTCCGCTACGACGTGCCCGAGGGGACGGTGACGGCGCTGACGGACATGCCGGAGGCCAAACACCAGTGGGGTGGCTGGGACCCGACGGGTGACCGCTTTGCCTTTGCCTCGAACCGGCGTGACACCGCCGCGTTCGACGTCTACGTCCAGGAACGGGATGTGGTCGGCGACGCCGCCGAGTGTGTGTACGAACACGACGGCTATCTCTCGGTCGTTGGTGGCTTCGATCCGGCCGGCGAACGGCTCGTCTTCCGCGAGGAACACGCCAGCGCCAATCAGGACCTCTACGTATTGGATATCGAGACAGGCCAGACACGACATGTGACCCCCCACGAAGGGGATGCCCGGTACGACAACATCAACTGGGGACCCGATGGCGAGGCGTTGTACCTGACGACCGACGAAACCACCGACACGATGACGGTAAAGCGGCTCGATCTCGAGTCGCTGACCCTCGAGTCGGTGATCGACAGTCATGATTGGAACGTGGCCCTCTTCGAGCTGGATGCCGACTCCGGGACAGTCGTCTACGAACGCAACGTCGATGGGTACTCGGAGGTACATGCCGGCGAACTGCAGGACGCGGTGACGATCGAAACCCACTCCCAGCCGGATTTCACCGATGGAATGGTCGAGGAGATCACCATCGGCCCCGACGGCGATCGATTCGCAGTGACCTTCTCAAGCCACGATCAGAACCACTCGATTCACGTCGTCGACGTGACCACCGGCAAGGTCGAACAGTGGACTCGCCCTTCGTTGGCCGGGATTCCGACGATCGATTTCCAGGCCCCGGAGCTGATCCGGTATCCGACCTTCGACGACCGCGAGATCCCCGCGTTCTTCACGCTGCCCGATCGCGGTGAGCCACCGTATCCGGCCATCGTCGACATCCACGGTGGCCCGACCCATCAGCGACGGCCCTGGTTTAACCCCACCAAACAGTTCTTCCTCGATTCGGGGTATGCGATCCTGGAGACGAACGTTCGAGGATCGTCGGGCTACGGCAAGGAATACATCCACCTCGACGACGTCGAACGCCGGATGGATTCGGTCAAGGATATCAAAGCCGGCGTCGAGTGGCTGCAGACGGAGGGCTCGATCGACGCCGACCGGATCGTCGCCTACGGCCGGTCGTATGGCGGGTTCATGGTCCTGGCCAGCGTTACCGAGTATCCCGAATTGTGGGCCGCCGGAATCGACTTCGTTGGCATCGCCAACTGGGTAACCTTCCTCGAAAATACCGGTGAGTGGCGCCGAGACCATCGGGCCGCCGAGTATGGCAGCTTAGAAGATAATCACGAGTTCCTCGAGGAAATCAGCCCGATCAACAACATCGACCGGATTCGCGCCCCCTTGATGGTCCTCCACGGGGAAAACGATCCACGGGTCCCGGTCGGGGAGGCCCGCCAGGTCGCCGAGCAGGCCGCCGAACACGTCCCCGTCGAGACGCTGATCTTCGAGGACGAGGGCCACCACTTCACCAAGCG
>JAXINS010000103.1:0-54820 GCA_034190395.1 Chewarchaeum aethiopicum (SeqCode) | reverse complement strand
GATACGATCGCGTTCGACAAAACGGGCACCTTGACGACGGGCCGCATGCGGATTATCGAGTACGAAGGCTCCGAGGGACTGATGGATCGCGCGGCGGTCGTCGAGCAGTTCAGCGACCATCCGATCGCGACGGCCGTTACCGCCCATACCACGCCACCGACTACCGACCCCACGGAGTTCGAAACCTATCCGGGCCGGGGCGTCGGTGCAACCGTCGATGGCTCACCGACGCTCGTCGGTCGGCCGGTCCTCTTCGAGGCTCATGACTGGTCGATCCCCGAACGGTACCGGACGCGGTATCGGACAGCACGGGCCGACGGAGAGCTGCCGGCACTGGTCGGTTGGGACGGGGCTGTCCGGGGGGTGGTTATTGCGAGCGATCAACCGCGGCCGGAGTGGGAATCGGTCCTCGATTCGCTCGCCGAGGCCCATCGCATCGTCGTGATCACCGGCGATAGTGAGGAAGCCGCGAGTCGATTCCGCACCCATCAGTCGGTCGATGACGTCTTCGCGGGTGTCCCCCCCGAGGCCAAGGCGGCGGTCGTTGAGCGGTTACAGGCCGATGGGACGGTTGCTATGGTCGGCGATGGCAGTAATGACGCCCCGGCCTTGGCGGCCGCCGATCTGGGCATCGCCATGGAAAGCGGCACGAAACTCGCCGCCGACGCCGCCGACGCGATCATCACGACCGACGATCTGACGGCGGTCCCGGCGGTGTTCTCGCTGACGACGGGGACGTATCGACGGATTCGCCAGAACCTCGGGTGGGCGTTTCTCTATAACACGATCGCCATCCCGCTTGCCGTCTTTGGGTTGCTCAACCCGCTGTTTGCGGCCGTCGCGATGGCATCGAGCAGTCTCTTGGTCGTTGTCAACTCCGCACGCGGCCTCGATCGCTGATCCCCAGCCGGTCACGCGAACGTATTGGCAAGCCAGTCGAGATGGTCAGCCGTCATCACGCCGTGGTTGAAAACGTGAATGTCCTCGGCGACCGTTTGGATCGAACGGGCGAGCCGCTGAAAATCCGCTTCCGTTTCGATGATATCCGGATCGAGCGTCACCGCCCCATCGACGGGGATCGATAGCCGGCGATCGAGGACCCGGAGCCGTTGTTTGGCCTCGAGTGGGTCGCTGGTATAACAAAGCGTCGTCACCCGATCGAGAGTGGCGGCAAGCATATCGAGATCGACGCCCGCCGCATCGATCGTCAACGGACCCTTCCCCAGATCCTCCGTGAGATAGTAGTTTACGGGTATCCCGCCGCTGGCGGCCACCAGTGAGTCGAGGAATTCTCCGACGACCGCCGCTCGAAACTCCAGAAGACGGTCGATCGCCGGTTCCTCGGCCCGGAGCTCCGCTAGCTCCGGAAGCGATCGCCCCGGCCCCTGGAGGGCCTCCCGACACAAACTCCGGACCCGATCCCGTGCCTCGTCGAGATCGAACCCCCGTCGATCGGCTGCGGCCTCACACCCATCACAGAAACACTGCGAGAGCAACACCGCGGTCGTATAATCGGTGACCGCTTGCTGTTTGCGGTGGCCAAAGCGCCACCCATGGTCGTGAAAGACGTTCCCGAAGCCGATCCACTCGAGATCGATCCGATCGACATCGTAGGTAGCGAGCGTTTCGACCACACCCGCATAGTAGGCCTGCACCGCCGGATGGGACGGACAGAACGCGTGGTCGTGGGCGTCCCCGAACGCGCTCTCGATCCGATACCGGGGATACTCAGCACCGAGCCGGGAGTTGTGCAGACAGACGGTCCAGGCCGCCACGGAGAGTCCTGCGTGGTCCGTCGCCGTCCGGACGGCCGCAAGTGGGTCGTCGTACCCGTCGACAGCGTTCACCGGTGGGTCGATCGGCGTGTCTGCAAAGGCCGTCGGATCCGGCGTGAAATAACAGCCACCAGGATAGGAGGCAAAAAGTGTCTCCGGCGTCCGTGGTTGGAGGGTTTGGACGGAATGGTAGTGACTGGCGACGGTCAGGCCGTCGATCCCACGATCGGCGATGTCCTCACAGGCGGCGTCGATCCCCTCAGCCGCCAGCGTCCACGGATACGTCCAGACCCAGACCGACGCCATGCTTCGGTCAATCGGTGTCCGACACAAATCGGTTCCGGCTGCGGTTCGTCCGATCGTTCGGTCAGCGCTCGATAACGCGCATCTCGACGGGATCGCTCGGATGGAGCGTCAGCGAACAACTGATGTCAAGGGGGCCGTGGTCGATTCGGTCGAGTCGATACTGGCTGCCGATGGTCGCCAAAATGAGTTTGGCCTCCAACATGGCGAGATGCTTGCCGATACAGTGGCGCGGGCCACCACCGAAGGGGAAATACGCGAAGTTCGGCCGTTCGCGGGCCCGGTCACGACGCCAGCGGTCGGGATCGAACTGCTCAGGGTTCTCATAGAACCGATCGTCACGGTGGACGGCCCACTGAGAAAGCAACAATGGCGTGCCCGCCTGGATCGGATATTCATCGATCGTGATATCCTCGATCGGTTCCCGGAACATGATATACACCGGCGGATACAGCCGCATCGATTCGGTGAGGATCCGGTCGGTCGTTTCGAGGCCCATGACGTCCTCGACGGTCGGCGTCGTGTCGTCGATTGCCGCATCGAGTTCTTCGTGGAAACGCTTTCGGACCTCCGGATTCTCATCGAGCAGGTACCAGGTGTAGGTCAGGGCCAGGGCCGTGGTGTCATGGCCCGCCAACAGCATCGTCATCAACTCGTCGCGGAGCTGGTGGTTGCTCAGATCGTAGGCCGGGTCATCTTGTGCGCGCAACAGGATCGACAGTAGGTCGTCGCCCTCCGATTCGGTGCCCCTCCGTCGCCGGATTAGTTCCTCGAGGATCTCATCGAGTGTTTCGACGGCCGTCTGGTAGGTTCTGTTTTCCTCGGTGGGCACCCACTCCGGGAGTAGTACCCGCCGGAAACTCGGTTCGAACCGGCTGCCGATCGGTAACAGCGCCTCCTGGAGCCGTTCGGTCAGCGCCGACTTGAGTGTCGTGTCGAACATCGCGTCGACGATGATCCGAACGGTGACGGTCGCCATCGCCCGCTGGATGTCAACGACCGAATCGGGGTCCCACTCCTCGAGCATCGACTGGGTGTAGTCGGTCATCATCCCGCCGAGTGACTGGATCCGGTCGGGTTGGAACGCCGGCTGGGCGAGCTGACGTTGTTGTTTCCAGAACATCCCCTCGCTGAAGAGCAGCCCTGAGCCCAGCAACTGTTCCAATGCCGGATCGCCAAACGTCGCCTTGCGGAACCGCTCTTCCTCGCCGACCAGTACGCGCTCGATGGCGGCCGGATCGTTCAGCATGTAAGTCGGCTCATCCTCGCGGCCCAACTGGAGTTTCACGACGTTGCCGTAGGCCTCCCGACAGGCCGTCAGGAATCGAAGCGGATTGCGGGCATACTGACGGTTGTTCCCGATGACCGGCAGTCCCTTCGGTCCGGGCGGTTCGAGATCCATTACTACGGATTGGCTCTGCTGAATAAAATTGTTTCTTCTCCAACAACTCCCGCCATTTCTGAAGGTTTCTAGAGATACCATTCCGGACAGGCGTCACGATTCGATTCCGGGTCTCACACCGGACGGGGTCTCAATCAAAACGGGCGTGGACACTGCAGCGAATTCACCCAAAGGAGATGTCGCCGGCATGGGCCCGGATATCTAACTCAAGGGTCCACGCACTCTTCGGTTGTTCCACCAGATGCCAGTAGGTGTCGGCGACGTGATCGGGATGGATCCACGCCGCGTCCGGTTGGTCGCTCCAGTCCCGATGTCCGGGCGCGCCCACGGGGCCGTCGACGAGGACGTGAGCGACGTGGATGCCGGTGGGCCAGAGCTCGTGGGCCAACGACCGGGCTAATCCGCGCCCCGCGAAACCCGCGCTGTGATGGGCGGCACTGCCGGTGCCACGCACGGCCGCTCCCGACCCCGTGAAGATGATCGTACCACCGTCGGTATCCAGCATGTCAGCGGCGGCTTCCTCCGAACAGTGGAACGCCCCCTTCGCCCACACCTGCCAGGAGCGCTCAAAGGCAGCAGCCGCCGATCCGAGCGGTCCCTCGCCGGGGGCCGCGAGCCCGCTTTCGTTCTCTCCGGTTGGGTAGGCATTGTTGACGAGGAGATCGACCGGGCCGTATGCCTCACGGACCGTCTCGAAGCCTGCAGCCACCTGCGCTGGATCGGTGATGTCGGTCGGAACCGCCATCGCCTCGCCGTCGGTTTCTTCGGTCAGTTCGTCGGCGAGGTCGTCGAGATACTCCGCCGAGCGGGCGAACAGTCCGATCGAACAGCCCTCGTTCGCACATTTTCGGGCGACCGATTCGCCGATTCGGGGACCAACACCCGCGATGACGGCAGTCCGGGTCATGTGGGTGTTCACCCATGCTACCGGCTAATAGCTTCTCGCTGGCCACGGCCTTGCCGGTGGTCGATCCAAGGATTGGTGAGTGCACGCTTATGTCCGCCCCGCCGATAGAAGCTGTCCATGCTCGAGATCGACGGCAGCGACGGCGGTGGTCAGATCCTCCGGTCGGCGCTTGCGCTGTCGGCCATCACGGGCGAGGCGATCACGGTCGATGGCATCCGAGGAGATCGCCCCGAGCCCGGCCTCCGGCCCCAACACCTGGCCGCTGTAGACGTCATGACGGCCATCTGTGAGGCTGATGTCGAGGGGGCAACCGCTGGTGCTGAAACAATTACGTTCCGACCGGGACCGATCACCGGTGGCCACTACACTTCCGACATCGGAACGGCGGGGAGCCTTACGCTGCTTTTCGACTGTGTGTTACCCCTTGCCTGGTCACTCTCGGCCCCACTGACACTGACTGCGAACGGTGGCACGGACGTCAAATGGTCTCCACCACTTGCCTATCTGTGTCACGTTAAATTGCCCCTGCTCCGTCAGGCCGGCTTCGTCGGATCAGTAGTCCGTCACCGAACGGGGTTCTATCCGACGGGTGGCGGACGGGCAACGCTCCAGTTGGCACCCGCTTCGGTCACTCCGCTTGCGGTCACGCAACGAGGTGATCTCAACGGGGCCCGGGTGTTCTCCAGAGCCGCCGAGGAGCTGGCTGACGCCTCGGTCGCCGACCGACAGGCCGAAACGGCGGTGGACCGGTTAGATGAGGCTGGGATCCCGGTGATCGAACGGACGGTGACCTACGAGACGACGCCATCGTCGGGCTCGACACTCGTCGTGAGTCTGGCCTATGAAAATACCCGGGCGGGTTTCGATGCCCTCGGTGAACCGGGAAAGCCGGCCGAGGACGTGGCGAACGAGGCCATCGACACGCTTGAAACGTTCCAACGCGGTGGCGGGGCAGTGGATGTCCATCTGGCCGACCAACTGCTCTTACCACTCGCCATCGTGGGGGGCCGCTTGTCGATTCCGCAGGTCACCGATCACATCGAGACGAGTCTGTCGTTGTTATCGACGTTCGACTTCGATGTTACTCTCGATCGATCGACGGAGCCGCTCACGATCGAATCGAGTTAACCAGCTATACCGGACGATGGTTACTATAATCTCAGTTGTCCGATATCGTTTATCGAAGAACGAATGGATTCGAACGAGCGGCTATCCACGGACACGCGGGTTACGCCACGATCTCACAACCCGCGACCACGCGTGAATCGGTGGGACCCGGGACGGGATTGGGGGTCGACACCATGTCCGATCGATCGTGGTCAGGTCGGTTGATCGCGGTAATATGGGATCGGTGTGATCCCATGTGGGTGATGTCTAACCCTACTGGTAAACCCTCCGGCCCGATTATCAAGGTCGAAAAAAGAGGATTATCGTGAGTGAAAATTCGGAACGTGGCTTTAAGTGTATTTTCCAGTTAACAAATGGTATGCGCCTCAGAAACGCCATTCTGGGGCCGACATCAACGGATTGACAACCCATGTTCGAAACACTCACAAATGAAAACGAACGTGGTCAGGTCGGTATCGGTACCCTGATCGTGTTCATCGCTATGGTACTGGTCGCCGCGATCGCCGCTGGTGTGCTGATCAACACGGCCGGCTTCCTGCAGACGAAATCCGCCGAAACCGGCGAAAAGAGTAGCCAACAGGTGACGAACCGTATTCAGGTCGTCAGCGTCAACGGCAAAGTCCATCCGAATAACGGGGACTTCGTCTCCGACATCAATATCACGGTCAAGAAGGGACCGGGTTCGGACAATATCAACCTCGGGAACATGACTGTAAGCTACCTCGGCCCGGACAACTCCCAGACGCTGACCTACAGCGGTGGGAAGAGCCCGAGCAGTACGGAGTTTGGTGTCACGACCATTCGCGACACCGATAGTTCGAGTACGGTCCTCAACAGCGGGGATGATCGATTTAAGATCTTCATCAATTCGAGTTTGATCGGCAGTGACTCTGGCCTCGAAGAAAGCGAAGATGCAGAACTTGAGTTCGTGACCCGTTCGGGCGCGAAGACGCTCTATCAGTTCCAGGTCCCAACGGCGCTTGAAGGCAAGACCGTCGTCAAACTATAACCTGCCGTTCCCGTTTTTATTTCACCATTCACCTTGGTCAGGTATCGCTGTGGAACAACAAAAGGTGGCTATTTTTCGACATCTTGCTTTCCGCTGAACGCTGTTCACAGATCCCACCAGTGTGATATAAAGATAGTGAGGCGTGTTGTTCAGCATGTGATCACCGGACCGTTGACGTAGTCGATCGGGGTTTGCTCCCCCCGTTAGGATGGTTCAGTATTGGTTAGTGATTGTCTGACCGTTTTGAAGAGATCCCACTCACCGTTCTGGCTTTCGTAGGCGAATTCCGTCTCGTTGGACAACCGGCTAAAGCTGAGGAAATCATACCAGTCATCGTTGCTTCCGACGATATTAAAGAAAAGCATCCAGACGCCGATTTGGACCACCAGTGGATTCGACATACTGATGAACAGGATCCCGATCGGAGTAAGCAATAGAAACGGCGCCAGCTGGACGAGCAGGATCGTCCGACGGTCGATCCGCTGTGCGGGTACGATCGCTTTCGGCTTGTCCAACCCGCGTAGTTTGGTCCACAATAGTTCGACGTCGTACCCCTGCAATCGAAACAGGAGTGCATGGATGAGTTCATGCGGGATGACGGAGAGAAAGCCGAGGAAGAATCCGAGAATGGCGAGCCCCGGGCTGGTCGACACGCGGGCAAGCAGATCCGGAACGGCGGAACCAACGACCGCCGACCACAGGATCAGAAGGATCGAATACACGACACTCGACCGAAATCGATCGCGGTCGTGGTTCGCCCATTCCATCGCCCCGGGCGGCGTCGGCAGCGTCGAACGGCCCATCTGCTGAAGTGTTCGGATCCGTCGTCCTAAATCCCCACCATAACCGGGCCGAGAACATTGATCGAGTCGCGATCGCAGACTCGGTCGTCTTCGGCTACCGGCAACCCAGTAAAAGGACAGTCCTGATGCGTGGGACCGGATTTGAACCGGCGGACCCCTACGGGACAGCGCCCTCAACGCTGCGCCGTTGGCCTAGCTTGGCTACCCACGCACGGCGCAGGCTAAGGTAGCCCACACGGTGGTAAAAGCGCTTTCGTTTCCCCCTGTCGGGATTTGCGTCGGTCTTGATCGGGACGCTCATCACCCTACATCTCCAACTGCCGATATGGCGCTGGCGGCCCGTGTCCGTGACCACGTTCTCGGGTTGACGACTCTCCTGTCGCTCCTCTCACTCGCTGCCGTCTTCGGGGCGGCGTTAGGCTATATTCCACCCCAGCTGTTCCCGCGTGCCTCCGCTGGTACCCTTGATTTGATCCCCCATGTCAACGCACTAATCAGCCTGGCGGCGATCGGTGTGATCGCTGCCGGCTGGCGGTGGATTCGAGCCGGTGCGGTCGGGAAACACCGTGTCGCGATGCTGACGGCGACCGGGTTGTTCGTGGCCTTCCTTGGACTGTATCTCTACAAGGTAATCCTTGAGGGGCCGACCGCATTCCCGGGCCCTCAGTTCGTCTATCAGTTCGTCTATTTGCCGTTGCTCGCGATCCACATCCTGTTGGCGATCGTCTGTGTCCCGCTGGTCTACTACGTGCTCCTGTTGGCGGCGACCCACCCGGTCGCGGAACTACCGGACACGGCTCATCCCCGTGTCGGCCGCGTCGCGGCGTCGCTGTGGCTGATCTCCTTTTCGCTGGGACTCGTCGTCTATCTGCTGTTGTACGTGCTTTACTGAGTACGGATCGCTCCGGAGCGAACCGATCGGCTCAATCGTCGGCTTCGGCGGGCGAGGGGGTTCCGATCGCCGGCCGGGAGACCTCGCGATCGGTCACCTCGCCGTCGACATCGAAGGGATATTCGCCGGTGACACAGCCCAGACAGAGGTCCGATTCGGATTTATCCAGTGCAGTGGCGATCGCCTCGATCGAGAGATAGGCCAGACTGTCGGCCCCGACTTCCTCGCCGATCTCCTCGACCGATTTATCGGCGGCGATCAGCTCCTCGCGGGTCTTCATGTCGATGCCCATATAGCAGGGTGCGATGATCGGCGGCGCGCCGATCCGCATGTGGACCTCCTCGGCCCCGACGTCCCGGAGCAACGAGATCAGCTGCGTCGAGGTCGTCCCACGAACGATGCTATCGTCGATCAGGGTGACGGTTCGCCCCTCGACGGTCGAGCGGATCGGATTGAGTTTCAGCCGAACCGCCCGTTCCCGCTCGGCCTGAGTCGGCATGATGAACGTCCGGCCGACGTACCGGTTTTTCATCAGCCCCTCGGCGAATTCGGTGTTGTCCGCGGCCTCGGCGTACCCCGATGCAAACGCTCGGCCGGAGTCCGGGACCGGCATCACGACGTCGGTTTCGATCCCGCTTTCGGCCCAGAGTTGGCGGCCCAGCTCCCGGCGCACCTCGTAGACGAGGTTGTCGTCGATGACGCTGTCCGGGCGGGCGAAGTAGACGTGTTCGAAAAAGCAGTGTGCGGTCGAGTCCTCCTCGACGAGCCGGTAGGCGTCGAAGCCGTCCGACCGGAGGATCACGAGCTCGCCCGGTTTGACGTCGCGAATGACCTCGCCGTCGAGGGTATCGATGGCCGCGCTTTCGGACGCGAGGATGTAGCCGTCCTCGAGTTCGCCGATGACCAGCGGGCGGTTCCCGCGAGGATCGCGTAGCCCCATTACGGTATCGTCGTGCATGATCGTCAGCGCATACGAGCCGTGGATCCGGCTCATGGTGCGCTTGATCGCCCGGATGAGATCCTCCTCGAGGAGGTTGCGGGCGATATCGTGGGCGATTACCTCGGTGTCGCCGTCGGAAGTGAACGCGTGGCCTTTCTCCTCTAAGTCGTCGCGGAGTTCGTCGGTGTTGACGAGATTGCCGTTGTGGCTCAATCCGAGGGAGCCGCTCTTGAACGAAACCGAAAACGGCTGGGCGCAGTCCTTATCGACGCTTCCGGCGGTTGGATATCGGACATGGCCGATCCCGGCCGTGCCGTTCAGCGCCTCGATGTCATCCCGGGAGATCGCGTCCCCGACCAATCCCATCCCGACGTGGCTGTGTTGTTGGAACCCGTCGTGGGTGACGATCCCGGCCGATTCCTGTCCGCGGTGTTGCAGTGCATACAGTGCGTAGTAGGCCGGCAGTGCGGCGTTGCGGTCTTCAAGCGCGACACCGACGACGCCGCATTTCTCGGTGGGTGAGGCCATGGTTTACTCGCCGTCACCTCGCCCTCGTCTGTGCCCTTGCCCCCTCAGTATCCCCGGCGCGGTTCGCTCGCATCCGCCGCCGTCACGTTGCATGAGTGATACATATGCATACAACTGACCGGCGTTCATAAAGATGCCGAGCTAGGGTTACTTCACCGGTTTTTCCCGGTCGTTCGGACTCAATCGGAGGCCGGCTCGGCATCCGGATCGACACGCCACTCGCGGGCGCCCGGCCGCCAGGCCTCGGGCGTCTCCTCGATGTAACTCGAGGTGAAGGTGGCTGCGTTCGATCCGAATCGATCGGGGTCGAGGAACTCGCTGTCGAAGGGCGGTGGGTCCCCGGTCACGGTTGCCCGTACCTGGCGAGCAACGACCGGCGAACCCATGACTCCAAGGCCATGCATTCCGGTGGCGACGACGAGCCCATCGGGAGCTTCTGCGGGCGTTCCGACGAGGGGATAGCCATCCGGTGACGCCGCATCCCCCGACGGGCATGTCGCGCCGCCGACGATCCGGGCATCGCCGATCCCGGTGAGGTACTGGGGGATCCGATCGGCGACGAGCCGGCGAAACGCCGCCGTCGGCCCGCTGGCCTGATCGGTCGGATCGGCGACGAAATAGGGGCCCCCACCGACGTGGAGTTCGCCGTTGTGTTCGGGGCGCCAGTACAGTCGCGACAGTCGTTCCCACCCCATCGGATACGTCCCATCGAGCTCCCGATCGATCGCGAGATTGACCGTCTGATAGCGAAACGGCCGGGTCGGGATCGTGACCATCCCGTCGAGCAACGAGCGTGTCTGCCATCCCGCTGCGGTGATGACCCAGTCGGCGTCGATCGTGCCGGCGTCAGTTGTTACACCGGTCACGGCGTCACCGTCAGTGTGGATCTCGGTCACCTTTGTTCCGGGTTCGAAGTGTGCCCCCCGGTTCGTGGCCGACGATTTGAGCGCCATCGTATACGAGTAGGGATCGACCCAGCCGGTGTCGGCGAATACGGTCCCGCCGACGAACGTGTCCCGATCGAAGACGGCCGGATACCGTTCGTCGAGAGCCACAGCGTCGAGATACTCTGCCTCGAAGCCTGCCGTTTCGACCGCCTCGGCGATCTCTTGGGCCGTCTCGACGCCGGCCTCGGTAGCCAGCCGGACGCTCGGCCGTTCGTTGAATGTGAAGCCAGCCGTCCCGTCGAATTCACGGAAGAACTCGATCGCATAGCGGGCGGCGTCGAACTGGGGTTTCCAGTCCTGGACGATCGAGACCAATCCCGAGGCGTGGCCCGTTGTCCCGCCGGCGATCTGGCCGGCATCGATCACCACGACCGTATGATCGGTGGCGAGTTCGCGGGCGATGCTACAGCCGACGACACCGGCGCCGACGATTACGACATCCGCGGTCGCGGGGTGGTCCTGGCCCATCGTCTCTTCGTGCGTACTCCGATGGCCGGTGTCACTAATCTTCCGACGGCCACAGCTGTTGTTGGACTGCGATTACGAGAAAACGAACGCTCGCCAGTCGAAGGCTTCAGTGATCGCCCGCTTTGTCCTGCCAGGCGTAGTCGCGACGCTTGGCCGACTTGCCGAATCCACAGCTCGAACAGACTTTCTTTTTGACGTGATAGGACTTCTCACCACACCGGCGACACTTCACGTGCGTCGTCGTGTTTTTCTTTCCCTGGCTTGGGGTTCCCGAGCCCGTCATGGTCGTATCGAGACGACGTTATCGCCGCGTATAACGATTGTGTCTTCGACCCGTTCGTCGTCAGGACCCAGCGCGTCCTCGTCGGCGGGACCGGTCGTCGCCGACTCCAACACGAGATTCATATGCTGATCATAGCCCGCGAGCGCGCCGTGAAACATCGTACCGTCCTTGAGTTGCACCACGACGGACTCGCCGAGTGCCGCCTCAAGAGCGTCGAGCGGACGATCACCCATATCCCTACGCCCGCAGGCACACGGTTAAATATATCGACGCCGCTGTTTAAAGGTCGACCTCGAAGGTATCATAGCCTTCGGCTCGGTCGGCAAACGCCGTCAGTAACTCGACGGTCGCTCCGAGGTCGGTCGTATCGATAACTTCGACCGGCGTGTGCATGTAGCGATTCGGGATGCCCACGTTGACGGCTGGCGTCCCTGCTTGTTGGCGGTAGAAGGCATCGGCATCCGTCGCGGTGCGGTTGCCCGCCGAGGCCAGTTGGATATCGATGTCGGCATGCGCGGCTGCCGCTCGGAGGGCATCAACGACGACCGGATGGTTCGCGCTTCCGCGATAGATTACCGGACCGCTGCCGAGTTCGACCTCCCCCTTGGTGTGGGCGGGGATGCCGGGGGTATCGACCGCGTTCGTGACGTCGATCGCGAGGACGGCATCGAGCTCGAGATCGGCACCGATCATCTCCGCTCCCTTCGTTCCGATCTCCTCTTGGACGGTGCTGATCGTGTAGATGGTCGCCTCGATGTCGCCGTCAACCGCCTGTCGGAATCCTTCGGCGGCCGCCCAGACGCCCACCCGGTTGTCCATCGCCCGGGCGGCGAGTCGGTGGTCCGCCAGTTCGTGGCTGTCGCCGACGACCGTGATGGGATCGCCGACCGAGATCCGTTCCCGGGCGGCCGCAGCCGACTCGACGCCGATGTCGATATACTGTTCCTCGATATCGTCGATCTCATCGTCGTCTTGCTCGCGCAAGTGGACCGCAGTCTGGCCGACGACGCCGGTTACCGGCCCGGTAGCGGTATGGATCTCGACCGCCCGTCCTTTCGTCATCATCCGATCCATCCCGCCGATGGAGCCGACGTGGACGAACCCGTCCTCGTCGATGCTGCTGACGATCAGCCCGATTTCGTCCATGTGGCCGGCGAACGCGATCGACGGCCCATCGCTGGTCTGGTTATACACACCAACGGCGTTGCCGTAGGCATCGGTCCGGACGGCATCAGCGATCGGAGTAATGTACTCGATGAACCGCCGCTGTGCTTCCGTCTCATACCCCGAAGGACCTGGTGCATCCAGTAACTCCTCTAAAAACGCCCGCCGATCCGGTTGCATGTCCCCCCCAACGGGATCAGTTGTAAAATACGGCACGGACCGGTGGACCATCGCCACTTTCACTGATGGCGCCGGAGGCCACGGTCCGAACCGCTAAGAGGCGGGCGGCCATACATGCATTATGGCCGATATCACGATCTTCGAATTCGATCTCACCGACGCCCAGTTCTACGCCCCGTTTGCCGGTGGTGGGGACGCCACCGACGACACAGCCACGACAACCACTGGGGCCGTCGACACCGCCGACGACAGTGACGGCCGTTCACTGTTGCCCTTGGGGATTCTCGTCGGGCTGGTTATCGTCGCTTATTTGATCCGGCGCTGGCGCACCGACGGGCAGACGGATATCGAGGTCACCGGCGTCGAGGTCGAACCCGATTCGGAGACGGAGTCGGCCTAGCGCGGGAAAGGATTTTGACACGTCGATGCCAACATAATACGTGAGTCTCTACGAGAGCGTTCGGGCGGTTATCGAAGCCGACGGCGAGGGGCCGATCGATTGGGACGCGGTGGCGACGGCCGCGAAGGAAGCGACCCCGCCGGGATCGATCGACATTTCCCAGGCCGAACAGGACGGATATGCGAGCGATGTCCGAGCCGCCCGACGGCGCATTCGCTCCGTATCGGAACTATCGTTTGAGTTGCCCGAAACGATCGAGATTCAAAACCGCCATCACTGGATCGACGCCAACGCGACGACGTTCAAACGGGTGATGGCTCCGCTCGAAGACCGCCAAGCGGTACTGCCGGGACTGGCACGACGCGTCAATTCGGCCAGTCTTGGAATCATGTTGGCCTTTCTCGGTCGGAACGTCCTCGGTCAGTACGATCCGCTGTTGCTGGCCGACGGTGATGAGCATGCGCTCTATTTCGTCCGGCCGAACATCCTCACGACGGCCGATGCACTGGATGTCGAACCCGCCCGATTTCGTCGCTGGATCGCCTTCCACGAGGTGACCCATGCCGCCGAGTTCGGTGCGGCACCGTGGCTCTCGGCGGAGCTTGAGTCACGGATGACCGACGGCATCGAATCCCTGGCCAACGGTCGGATGACGCCATCGGCGTTTGCCGAACTGACGACGATCATGACGGCCGTCGAGGGGTATGCGGAGTTCGTGATGGATCGGGCCTTCGACGACGAGTATGCCGATCTCCGCGAAAAGGTCGATGCTCGCCGGCGCAATCGCGGGCCGATCGGCGAGCTGATGAGCCGGGTGCTTGGCTTGGGGTTGAAACGCCAGCAGTACGAACGCGGGAAGGCCTTCTTCGATGCCGTCGCCAGTCAACGGGATGTCGCCGCCACGGGCGCCGTATGGTCGGATCCGGCCTATCTGCCGACTGACGATGAAATCGAAAACCCACGCGCGTGGTTGCGCCGGGTCAATCCCTGAGTGCTCCTCTGTGGCGTCACCGCGACACCGATTTGGCGATCGGTGATTTTCCATCCCGCTAGCGGAGCAAAAACAACAACAGGCCACCGCCGATGAGGCTCCCGATGGCCAAAAGGACCAGTGACTCGACGACGGTCGCACCGCCAAATAATGCCATCATTCCGGTCGATAGCCCGACGAGTAATACGAATCCGAGCTTGAGGGCGCGATTGCCGGCCGCCCGTTCGGTCTCGGAGATCGGGCCGACCATCGACCCCTACTGGAAGCCGCGACCGACGCCGTCGTCCTCGACGAGATCCTCGAACTCCGTTTCGAGCAGTTCCTCGGCCTCCTCGAAGGTATTCGAGAGGTCATCGAGCGGTTCGGGCCGATCGGTCTGATCGTGTTCGATCGGGCCGTACGCCGGCGAGTCGAGTGCTTCCATCATGTCGTCGAACAGCGCGTCGGGCGTCGTCGGAGCGTCGGCGTGAGCCTTGATCGTCTCCTCGAGGTTGCGGGCCTTCTCCTCGGCCTCGCCTTCGTCCTCGGGTGGCGTTTGGACGGCGAACCGGCCCTCTGACTGGGTTGGGAAATACGGCTCGATATCCTCGTCGATCTTGCGTGCGATCCGGGTACCATAGCCCTTGACTTCAAACGGGTTCTTCGCGTACGTCTTCAGTTGGTAGACGCCATCGCGGGGATGGCCGAGGTACATGTCCTCGCCGACCCCGTTGGCGCGGGCACCGGAGATCGCCCGCCAGTCGTCGGGATCGGCGTTGCTCTCGACGACATCCTCGACGATGTCCTGCCATTCACGAATCCGCATTACCCACCGGTTGCGACTGAATCGGAATGAAGCTGTCGATGCCCTACACTGTTCGAATTGCTCCCATACCTGACGGTCGTCAGTAGATCTGATAGCTCGCCCACTCGACGTCGATATCGAGCAATACCCCGTTTGGCTCCCCGGTTACCTGCTCTCGGTAATACTCGTCCCACTGTTCGATGTCGTCACCGAGATACATCGAGAAGATTCGGTTGGCGGCGGCGCTGTGTTCGGCCGGATCCTCGATGATCGTCGCCGCCCCGCGAAGCGCGACGAACCATTTGGCATCCCCGTTTTCGTCGTACTGAATCGAGATCGCTGCTCGTGGGTTCTGCCGGAGGTTCGTCACTTTCTGCCCGGATGTCGAGATACGGATGTGGCCGTCCTCGTAGGCGTACCAGACGGGAACGTTGTGTGGCTCGCCGTCCTTGCACGTCGCGATATGGGCCATCAGTTTTCGATCGGCGATCAGTTCCTCGGCTTCGGCCGGGACAGCTGTCATGCAAACCGGATTTCGTGGCGGTGACAAAACTGCTTCGTCCCGATCGAGCGGATATCCCGACCAAATCGGTCACGGCAACGACAGTGCCGTGGTGCCCTTACTCGTCGTCTTCTTCGAAATCGAGTGCAGCCGAATTGATGCAGAACCGTTTGCCGGTCGGATCGGGGCCGTCGTCGAACACGTGACCGAGATGGCCCCCGCAGGTCGAACAGACGACCTCCGTGCGGGTCATGCCGTGGCGAGTGTCCTCGTGGAATTCGACGGCGCCGTCTTTGGCGTCATAGAAGCTCGGCCACCCGCTCCCGGAATCGAACTTCGTGTCGGAGTCGAACAGTTCGGTGCCACAGCCGGCACAGGTATACTGGCCGTCGTCGTTTTTGCCCAGATACTCGCCGCTGAACTTGGGTTCGGTGCCGCGCTCACGCAGGATCCGGTATTCCTGCTCGGTCAGCACCTCTTTCCATTCTGCGTCGGATTGGGGGATCGACTCGGTTGTCGAGGGGTCCTCTTGTGCCATGTCATTCGATACGGGTTGGAGTCTCTTGGGGGTTCCGACGGTCGGTCTCCCCTTCACGCTTCGGTCGTGAGGGTCAGGATTTCGAGCGTCCTCGTATGCTCGGCGCTTGGGGCCGCACCGCCACCGACGGTATAGATCCGATTGTCGAGCGTCGTGACCCCGATTCCCCATCGCGGTGTCGGCAGTGGGGTGACCTGATACCACTGATCTCGGTCGGGATCATAGGCCTCGACCTCCTCGAAGACCTGTCTGCCGATCTCCTCCCCGCCGAACACGAACAACCAGTCGCCGAGAGCGCTGCCGGCGACCCCCGCTCGGGCGGTCGGCATCGAGGCTTTGGCGGTCCACGTATCCGTCGCTGGATCGTAAGCCTCCGTGGTCGTGTACATCCGTCCCAATCCCTGTCTGCCACCGGCGACATATACCGTGTCATCGATCACGCCGGCCGAGAGGTGTTCGCGGGCCGTCGGCATCGATTCGCCCGTCGTCCAGCCCTGGGTCGAGGGATCGTAGATCTCGACCGTCGATACGGTGTCGTTCGCCGTTGCCCCGCCGATCGTCACCAATCGATCGCCGACAGTGACGGCCACGAGGGCACCACGAGCTGTGGGCAGTGGGGGACCGATCGACCAGCTATCCGCCGTCGGATCGTAGATCCAATGGGCATCGAGCGGTGGGGTTCCGAGGAAACTCCCGGTGTAACCCCCGAAGACATGGATCCGGCCGTCGTGGACCGTCGCAGCGGTGTGGTTGACCGACTTGGGTGGTGCCGTCGCATCCGTCCAGTCGTTGGCCTCCGGATCGTAGACGGCCATTGCCCGCGTGGCGTTCTCCTCGGTAATGCCGCCGATAACGTAGATCCGTCCGTCGAGCGTGACGGCCGTCGTCTGGGTCCGTTTTCGACGCAGATCGGGGCCGGCCGTCCAGCTGACTGATGGCCCGCCTGGCGCCGTCGTGGGCGAGGACGACTGTGGTGTCGTCGACGTGTCGGTGCCCGACGGCAACGCATTACAGCCGGCAAGGCCGCCCAGAGCGGCCGACACTCCGAGGAGCTGTCGACGGGAGAGGCGCATGCTCCCGGCTTTGCCGGTAACCACTAAAATCCGCGGTCGGTTCCGCGGTGATGGCCTTGCTTTGCGCTCACAGCTCGTGAGCGACGCTGACGTGCATCCCGACGAACCGCCACTCGCCATCGATCGGGATCAATGTGCCGCTCCAGCGGGAATCGAACGCGTGGCGATCGCCGGTCTCGGTGTTCATCCAAGCCATCCCGACGTCATCGCTGAACCAGCCGGTATCGCCTTCCCGGCCCGTGATAAGCCGGCGACTGTCGATCTCCCAGTCGGTCGTTGTAGCGGTTTGCTCCCGTAGCCCGGTGGCGACTGCTGACCCGCCGGTTAACCGCTCGCTGATCCCGAACTTGACGACCTCCGGCCGGTCGGCGAAAAACGGGGCGAGCGGCTCGCCGGCCCGCAAGGTCTCGTAATACGATCGGAGCCGTGTGTCGATCGGATCGTTGGTCATGACTATCCGGATTGGCTCCGACGCTGTAAAACCACCCAGTAGTTCGATCGAACGACCGCTGGTGCGTGTCTCGTCATCCATTCGCTGGCGGCGATGCCGTCAAACTATAACTGCCCGCCACGCGAACAGGGACACAGTCCATGGACGGCGTACATGACCTCGGCGGGATGGACGGCTTCGGCTCACCCCCCATCGAACCGGACGAACCGGTCTTCCATCACGACTGGGAGGGGCTGGTGTATGCAGCCTTCGTTGCGACCCTGGGTAACGGCTGTTATAACATGGATGAGTTCCGCCATTCGATCGAGCGGATGCCCCCAACCGATTACCTCGAGTCGAGCTACTACGATCGGTGGTTGACGGGTATCACCCGGCTGTTGCTCGAGCACGATGTCATCACCCCGGCCGAATTCACCGATCGGATCGAGACGGTCGAAGCAGACGGCCCGTCACTTGTGGGCGAGGCGATCGAGGCCGACCGCGAGATCGACGATGCCACGCTGCTCGATGAGTTGTTCGCGGGCGTCGCCGAGGCCTACGATACGAATCGGGCGGAACAGGAACCGGCATTCGAGGTCGGGGACCGCGTTCGGGTTCGGAATATTCACCCGGAAGGACACACCCGTTGTCCCCGGTACGTCCGCCGGTCGGCCGGGACGATCGAGGCGATCCGTGGCACCCACGTGTTGCCTGACGCTAATGCCCACGGCGACGAACGAGCCGAGCCGGTCTACAACGTCGCCTTCGATGGTACCGAACTATGGGGTGAACACGGGCGTGATCGTGACTCGGTGCACCTCGATCTCTGGGAAAGCTATCTCGAAGCGATCTGAGTCCAACACTGATGGACGAGCCAACTGACAAGCTATGAGCGAACACAACGACACCACGACTGAAACGGACGGACGAACGCCGGGCGAGCTCGCCGACGAGTATCGTCGCACGACCTCACCGGAGGCCCGGGCCCGGGCACTCCAATCGTTGCTGATCGAAAAGGAGATGCTCTCGACGGCGGCCGTCGACGAGATCGTCACGATGTACGAAGACGAGATCGGGCCGTTGAACGGCGCCCGTGTCGTCGCTCGGGCGTGGACCGATCCGGACTATCGGGATCGGCTGCTCGATGACGGCATCGCCGCGATCGCCGAACTCGGGATCGACGTCAAAGAGGACGTCCTTGAGATCGATGTGAAGGCCAATTCGCCGACCCGGCACAACGTCGTCGTCTGTACGCTCTGTTCGTGTTATCCGTGGGCGGTCCTCGGACTTCCCCCGACTTGGTACAAAACGCCGGAGTACCGCTCCCGGATCGTCAAGGAACCCCGGGCGATGCTCCGGGAGAGCTTCGATGTCTCGCTGCCTGATTCCGTCGCGATCGACGTTTGGGACAGCAACTCCGAGATCCGCTATATGGTGTTGCCCCAACAGCCTCCGGGAACCGAAGACAAATCCGAAGACGAGCTCGTCGAGCTGGTGACGCGTGATTCGATGATCGGCGTCGATCGACTCGGTCCCAGCGGCGATCCTTCAGCATGACCGACACCGACCACGCGATCGATCCGACGGAACCGGACCTTCCCGGCACGGAGGATGCGCCGACCTTTCATGCCCCCTGGCAGGCCCGAGCCTTTGCGATCGCGGTCGCTCTCACCGATGACGATGCCGACCTCGATTGGCAGGACTTCCAGCGTCGGCTCGTCGAGATGGTTCAATCGGACACCGTCGAGGAAGCCGAGAACCCCGAAACGGTATACTACCGTCAGTGGTTGGGGGCGCTCGAACGGCTCCTGGTCGAGGAAGGGCTGATCGACCACGACGAATTCCAACGCCGGGCAGCGGAATTCGCGGCGGGTGACCGTGACGCCTCGGAGTTCGTCGAGGGTGATCGTGGCCATACCCACGACCACGATCATGATCATAGCCACAGTCACGGCCACGGACACGGCCATGGGCACGATCACGGCCACCATTAGCATCCCTCGACACGCTACATAGCCTCGCCGTCCCCGCGAACACCCCCCACAGCGTTATTACCGGCTCCCGCGATGGCGGTGGCATGTCGAGCGATCTCCAATTTGCCTCCGCAACGGAGCTTGCGGTTCGGATCCGACACGGAACGCTCTCGCCGGTCGAGCTGGTCGAAGCTTGTCTCGACCGGATCGACGCTCGCAACGATGCGATCAACGCCTTCGTTTACGTCGACGAGGAGCGGGCGCGACGGGGGGCAAAGGACGCCGAAGCGGCCGTCGAAAACGGCGAACGTCTCGGTCCACTACACGGTCTCCCGGTGGCGATCAAAGACCTCAACGATGTCGCAGGGATGCCGACGACGTCGGGCTCGGTGCCGTTCGCCGATCACGTCGCCGAGGCAAACTCGCCGTTTGTCGACCGGTTGATCGACGCTGGTGCGATCATCATCGGGAAGACCAATACCCCGGAATACGGACACAAGGGAACGACCGACAACCAGCTGTTCGGCGCGACCTCGACCCCGTTCGCGCCGGGCCACAACGCGGGTGGGTCCTCCGGCGGGAGTGCGGCCGCCGTCTCCGACGGGATGGTCCCGCTAGCCAATGGGACCGACGGCGGTGGCTCCGTCCGCATCCCCGCTTCGTTCTGTGGTGGGTTCGGTATCAAGCCGACCTATCGCCGGATCCCCCGGAAGTATCGGCCAGACGCGTTCTCCCATACCCCCTTTTCGAACATCGGCCCCCATACCCGAACTGTCGAGGATGCCGCGCTCATGCTGTCGGTAATGGTCGGCCAACACCCTGCTGATCCCTTCGTCACGGCCGATGAGGGCACTGATTTCCTCGATGCGGTCCACACGCCGATCGATGGATTGGACATCGCCTACAGCCCCGACATGGGGGTCTTTCCCATCGACGAACGAGTTGGTGCGGTGGTCGACGGGGCCGTCGGCGCGTTCACGAAAGCCGGCGCGGACGTTGAGGAGATCGCGTTCGATCCCGGCCGGTCGCGCGAAGAAATCGTCGAATCCTGGTTGGCCGGCTTCCGGGTCGGCTACGCGAAGATGGCGGCGCTCCTCAAAGACACCGCCGAGGTCGATTACCTCGGCGACCATCGAGACGAGACTTCCCCGGAGTTGATCGATCAGATGGAGGCTGGTCGGGAATATAGCGCCGTGGAGTTCAAATTGGAAGATACTGTTCGCACCGATGTCTTTGACGCCGTCCAGTCGACGCTTGAGAACCATGACCTACTGGTGACGCCGACCCTCGCGGTGCCGCCGGTCGAAAACGACCCGGACGGTGATACCGTCGGGCCGACCGAAATCAACGGTGAGTCGGTCGATCCGGTGATCGGTTGGTGTCTCACCTATCCGCTCAACATGACCGGCCATCCGGCGGCGACCGTGCCGGCTGGATTTACCGACGACGGGCTGCCGATCGGGATGCAATTGATCGGTCGCCGATACGCCGATGAGACGGTCCTCGCCGCGAGTGCGGCCTTCGAGCGGGTCCAGCCCTGGCAGGATGCGTACCCACCGACCTGAAGCGAGCCATTGCGCGGTTCAATGCGTGTTGTCGCGTGTTTTTGCGAGAGCGAGACACAGACTCTGGTTCATCTCCCGGTGAAGGCCGAAGGCCTGCCGAGTTACTTTAGAATCCGAGTTTAAATGCTCGATTCACGAGAATCGATCCGAATGCGAGTCCAAGCAAGACGACGAGTAGCCCATAGGCAGCCGGCCAGCCGCTCGTATCCGCGAGCACGCCCGTCACGACGCTCCCACTTGAACCGATGAGGATGTAGATCGATCGCACCAGTCCGTAGCCGACCGTTCGGTCGTCGACCGCGAGGTTGTCCATGATGCGGGCGGCGATTACGCCACCCCAGCTCATCCCGATTCCGAGCAACGCGATTCCGAGATATGCCAGTACCACCTGCTCGGTCAGCAACGTCAGCGAAATTCCCGTCGCCATGCTCACCGTAGTAATACCTAGCGCTCCATCCCTGGAGAACCGATCGCCGAGGCGGCCGGTAATCGGGGTGAACAACACCCACAGCGCAAAGATGGCCGCAAAGAGGTCGTTCGCGTGGCCGGTCCCGAATCCCCAGAATTCGATGAGGTAGGTCGGAAAAAACGAAATCACCGACTGGAACGTAAACGCCAACGAGATCGCAAGCGTAATCGAAAAGAGCAACCGACGGTTGCCGAGCAGTCGCTTAAGTTCCTCGGGTGCGATCCGATCACGCATCCGGGCGCCCGGTCGGGTTGGTTCCGTGGGGCGGATTCGCCAGATGCTCAGCACCAACACCGGCATCCCGACGGCCGCGCCGATGATCAATGCCGTTCGCCAGCCAAACTGGAGGGCAACCGTCGCGGCGGCCACCGGTGTGATCAATCCCGCCAGATCGCCGCCGCTGATGTGTAGGCCCAACACCTGGCCAGTGTTCTTATAGAGCCGGGTCAGTAACGCCGCTGCTGCCGGAAAGTACAGCCCGGCCCCGACCCCGATCAACAGCGTACTCGCGACGAACAGCCGATATCCCGGCGAGAGATATAACAGGACACAGGCCAGGGTGGTCAATCCAATACCGGCGATCACGACCGTCCGTTCGCCGAACCGATCGGCGAGAATACCCGCCGGCAACTGCATGACTGCGTAGGCTGCCCACATCCCCGTCAGTGCCAGCCCGATCGCCCCTTTTGAGATCTCGAAGGCCGCGATCACGTTGGGGACCAACGGGCTGATGATCAGCCGAGCGGTCATCGTCGCGTAGAAGGCGGCCATCAGTACCGCCAGCACTGTATGACGGTATTGCCAATTCCACCTCCGGGCGACCTGGCGGTACACGGATCGTCTGTCTCGGGGCAACACGGTCCGGCGTATTTGTCTATCGATTTCGACCGTCCTTGGGTAGCAAAAACGTGGCCCTTGGGTACAATCACAAATTGACCAACGGGATGTCCGGACCCAGCGTTGACCTGTCGAATCCGAGACGCTGTCCGGTGAGCTGTACGGAAAAGGTGGCACCGAACCGAAAGGGGCGTGAGCTACGATCGCGGTGCCGTTCGTCCTGCCATCGGACACGGGGGTGACGGTTATACGATGGGAATCGACCCGTCAGACCCCAATGATGGATCTAATTCCGTCTTAATCAAGATGCAGGCTCACAGCTGAATACCTTTATATTCGGCGAGATTTGCCGGTGCTTGGACGACCGATCCACAGGCACGTATCCGTCCCAGCGACAGCGTGTAGTGGGTCGTGACTGGAGTGTAGCGACTCGTGAATCCGTGGCGACGATCTCACCGGATGGTATCGAACAGGCCACTTGAGCAACGATGTACCAGTACTGACAGCAGTACCGTGCCAATTCCGGCACACATGAACGTGGCACCGTAGATCATAGGGGGCGGGGAGGCTCCGCCCCAGATATATTGGCTGCCAACGAGCTGCCAGTAGATATCGGCGACTGGTCCCCCGGGGATCTGCTCGCCCTCGTTCAATACTAACACGGTGAACAAGCCAGTAAAAAATACCACCCACGGCCATACGATCACGACGAAAAGAACCGTGAGTCGATCCCATGCCTGTCGTTCGATGAGTAGGGCCAGACCCAACCCAAAGGCAAGCCCAAGAACGCCCAGAAACGTGTGATAGTTGAGTATGGTCGTAATTTGATTTCCCGCGAGTGCCATCGGAACCGCTGGGAGGATCATCCCGATGGTCGTCACAGTCGTAGCCTGTCGGAAGGTGAGATCCGTCCGTTCGATAACCCGCGTGTCCATCTATCCCAATCAGACCAGACACACGAAACAGAGTAAAAAGTGCCCAATACTGAAACGCCGATTGGAGCTAGCACCGTCCTTGTTGTCGATCGCCGATTGCCCCTCACCGGACGGGTTGAGCTGACGGTTCGAACAGGACTGAGCCACGGCGCGGCGGAGCTCCGAGGCCATATATAAATATTGCAACTATTAACGACGTCATTTAATAATGATGTAGTACCCTGACATAAGTTGACATGGGAGTCGGTCGCTCACTTCAAAAATTAGGGCAATTCATCGATGAGTGTGAACAGAACGAACATGTGAGCGACGTGCAACTCGCCGACGATAACGATTCGGAGACAGCGGCCCTCACCGCGTCGATCAAATTGCGGTTTTCGACTTCTGGATCGGATGGACCGTCGCTGTCGTTCGCAAAACACGAGACCCACATCGATACTGATGGCCGGCTTACACTCGGTTTTGAGTCGGTCGGATCAGTCCTTCCAACGGCCGATGATATCGACATCGAACCGATCAACGTCGATTTCGATAGCGATTGTGGAATCGTGGTTACCCTCGGGGCGTCGGTCCCGACCGGGGACCCCGGCGAAACGGTCGAGGTTGAGGCGATTGGATCGAACCGAACCGAAAGCACGAGTGCGACGACGGCCGAGGATGCTATCGATTCGGATGCGTCCACTGATTCGCAGGACGAGCGCGATATCCCACCGTTCCGGGATACGGAACTGCTCGCGGAGGTGTATGAGTCCTGTGACCGGTTTGCGGATATGGCCGATGCACTCGACATGGACGTCACCGGTGAGACGGTCCGTCGATATATGATCGACCATGGGATCCATGATCCCGATTCCTACAACACGACCGATACCGAACGGGGAGATACGGTCACCGATGATGACTTAGCTGCGACGACCGTTCTCGCCGACGGTATCGGGCTCCCCGACGGAGTCACACCCGATACGTTAGTCGAGGCCGTCAAAGACGCGACCACGATCTACGAGATCCAACGGGAGATCGGTATCGATCGTGACCAGACGTTGACTATGCTCCAAGAACTTGGCCTGCTTGATTTTGTCGTCGGTCGGCTTGACACTACCGCGGAACGGGAGATCACCCGGGAGGACGTCATCAACCGACTCCGGGCCCGCTCGGCCGAACAGTGAGTTCTTCGATGTATTGGCTCGTCCGTCACGCATCTGTGGGGTCGATCCCTGGCGCAGGGTCGTTGACGTCGCTGGACACCCAGGGTTCGGCTCACTATGCCGTTGTTCTCACGCTTGAGCTGACTGATGACCTCTTCGTTTGAGGATCCGGACTTTTTTGTCGGTGGCCGATGTCGCTATGAAAAACCTTGGGACGCGATACCGAGCCACAATTAACTCACCATGGCGATTCTCAGTGAAGTCCGATTCGCCCATCCGGACGGCGCGCTCGTGGATACGCTCACCGCACACCGTGAGCTGGACGTCACCGTCGTTCCTGATGCCCAGACTGACCCTGAACAACGGTTCTACATCATCCGATTTGGCTTCGATGACCTCGATACGGTCCGGGAATCATTGGCGGCCGATCATACCGTCTCGGACATCAGGGACCTTCCCGGATTCGAGGATCAGCGGTTGTTCGGAATCGAGTTCTCACAGGCGGCGAAGCTCCTCAACCCGAAAGTCGCCGAACAAGGTGGATTCGTACTGGAGGCACGGAGTTCGAACGCTGATCTCGACCGACGGGGCTGGCACGAACGATGGTTGCTCCCTGACGGGGAGGCGCTCAACGACGTCTGGGAGTATGCGCGGAACACCGGGTTTCACTTTGAGGTTCTCGATGTTCGCACTCGCGGTCGCAACGGCCCCGATTTCGCCGGGTCGGGGTCGCTCACCGAAGAACAGCGTGAAGCCCTGATCGCGGCGTACGATCACGGGTATTTCGACGAGCCACGGGAGGCATCGCTTGAGGATCTCGCGGAGGTGCTCGATCTCACACCGGCTGCCGTCGGCGGTCGAATACGCCGGGGGATGCAGTCGCTTATCGGGATGACGATCCTCCGGTCCGATCAATCGGGCGGAAATTCCACGGAGACGACATGGTAATCTCGACGAAGATCTATATCGAGCATCCGGATATCGCCCTCTCACATACGATCCAATCACTGGCGGATGTCGATATCGGCGTCGTCTCGGATGTGGGCACGAATCCGGGGCAGAACACCTTCTTTTTCTGGTTCGAGACCTCCGACTTCGGGGCCGTTGAGACGACGCTTGCGGAGGATCATACGGTCGCGGATTTCTCCTTGGTCGTCGAGATGGAAGACCAGCGGACCTACCAGATCGAATACAGCGAGGACGCCAAGCTCATCACGCCGGCCGTTGTCGATGTCGGTGGGCTTACCTTAGAATCGGAGAACCACTCCAACGGCTGGATCATCCATCTGCAGTTGCCGGATCACGATGCGTTGCTTGATCTCAAGGCCTATGCGGACGAAGAGGACATCCGCCTCGATGTCCTTGAGCTCCACCAGTCCGAAGGCAGCTACGAGGATGACGATTACGGGCTCACCGAACCCCAACGGGAAGCTCTAGTCGCCGCGTACGTCCATGGCTATTACGAGGAGCCCCGACAGGCCTCACTGGCGGATCTCCAAACGATCCTCGATCGTTCCCAGATGGCTGTCAGCGGCCGGCTCAGGCGTGGATCCGCCCGGCTCATCGAAGCCGTCCTCATCGACGAATCGGAGTGATCGGTGCACACCCCAAACGTAGTTCTCTCACCGGTTTGTGGTACCGACGGGAGTCACGTCCAGTTCCTGGACCATTTTTAGCGTATCCCATTCCGACCACACCTCGCTGATCCGTCCGTCCTCGATGACAAAGATGTTGATCCCCTCTTCGACGAAGCTCTCGCCACTGGACTCGAGCTCGAACAGGGCATTCTCGTGGGTACCGGCCACCGACCACCGTGCGATGATCGCATCTTCGGCGTCGAACAGTTCTTCAACCGTGTAGGTGAGGTCCGGGAAGGCCTGGCGATACGTTTCGACGTACTCCTTGACATCGTGGGGGCTGGTGACGTCCGTTGGTGAGAGACTCCGTGGTCCCCTGTAGCTGATGTCGTCGGCTAGTATCTCATCAGCCACGGCGAGTGTTCCCTCGTTGAATAGCTCAGTAAACCAGCGGTGTACGAGCGTTCGTGGATCGGTTGCATCGGCTGCCCCGGGCATGTGAATTACCCACATACAACTGAGAGACGCCCGATACAAGAGTTTCAGCGTCTCCAGCCTGGTTCGTCATCTGTTCTTCCGGTTTCAGGACCCCACGAAGGGCTTCCACGTCTGTGAAATCGGAGCAGCCAGATGGCTGGGAACTCGCTTTTCTCAAATCGTTAGTACCGTCGTTGCCACCGATCGGTCAACGAATATCCAACCACGATGTTTCGATTTGATTATATCTTTTTGCGGTGATCCAGCCGAACTGAGCGCGGGACAACTCAAACTATTCGCAAGCTCACGAGTCGGTGTTCTTGACATCACTTGGACAGGTTGTGGATGCGGGTCCCTTGGCGATAGGTATTTGCGCACGCCGTCACGAGGTTTGGATCATAATTATGCAGCCAAGCGACAGCTTGCCCTCCCAGGCCAAGACGGTTATCGTGGGTGCGGGGATCGTCGGCTGTAACGTCGCCTACCAGCTGACACAACTGGGCCGTGAGGATGTGGTCGTCGTCGATCAGGGACCGATGCCGACGACCGGCGGGTCATCGACACACGCGCCGGGCATCATGTTCCAGACCGCCGAACCAAAGCCGTTGAGCCAGTTTGCGGACTACAGCCGCCGACTCTACTCCGAGCTTGAGGGAGCTGACGGCCAGCAAGCGTACAACGAAACCGGCGGGATCGAGGTCGCCAGAAGCGAGGAACGGATGGCGTTCCTGCAACGGCGCGTCGAACACGCAAAGGCGTGGGGGATCGAGGATCCACAACTCCTCTCACCCGAGGAAGTGACTGATCTCCTCCCGTTGGTCGACGAAAGCCGGATTCTCGGTGGGTATTACTCGCCGACCGATGGTCAGGTTTCGGGCGTGGTCGCATGTGACGCGCTTGCCCGCGAGGCGATGGCCCGCGGCGCGACGTTCGTTCCTCACACGCGAACGGAAGACATCACGGTCGACGACGACTCGGTCCAGGCGGTCGTTACCGAGAACGGGACGATCGAATGTGAGGAGGTCGTCGTCGCGACGAATATCTGGACCCGACAGTTGGGCGAGAAGCTCGGTGTCCACCTCCCGGTCACGCCGGTCGAACACCAGTATACCATGACCGAGCCCCTCGAGGAGTTGGCCGAGAACGCCGTCGACGTCACCGATCACCCGCTGTTCGAGAACTATCAAAACGTCTCCGGCGAGAAGGCAACGCGGCTGTTGATCGGTCCGGATCGTCCGATTCTGCGCGATCAGGACAACGCGATGTACTACCGGACTCACGGCGATTCCTACGGGATCGGTTCGTACAACCACGAGCCGATCGTTCCCGACCCCTTGGAGCTGGGCGGTAATGATCCGGATGGCGAGCAGGGATCGGTCCACGAGTTTACCGACCACCACATGAACACGCCGACCCACCCGGACCGTCCGCACAAATCGGCCCGACAGGCCAGCGACGAACTCATCCCGGCGACGGCGGGCAAGGAGCTTGAGTTCAAGTACAACGGGATGTTCGCGGAGTCACCCAACGGATTGCCCGTTATGGGACCGGTCGAGGCCTATGACGGTCTCTGGACGGCAGCGGCCATCTGGGTGACCCACGCCGGCGGCGCGGGCAAGGCGCTTGCGGAGTGGATGGTCAACGGGGTTCCACAGCTCGATGACGGACCGATCGATCTCGCGGAATGTGACGTCAACCGATTCGACGAACACGAGGGTAGCTGGGATTTCGCTCGCGATATCGGCGGCGAGGAGTACCGGATCGTCTACAACATCATGCACCCCAAATGGGTGTGGACCGAGAAACAGCGCGATATCCGTCGCACCCCGATGTACCACACCCACCAGGAATACGGTGCGGAGCTGTGGGCCGAAGCCGGCTGGGAGGAGCCACAGTGGTTCGAGGCAAACGCCGATCTCGTCGACCGTTACGAAGACCAGATCCCCGATCGTGACGGCTGGGAAGGCGAGTACTGGTCGCCGATCGAGGGGGCCGAGGCGCTGCACGTCCGCGAGCAGGTTGGGCTGCATGACATGACCTCGTTCAACAAGATGGAAGTCATCGGCCCCGATGCCGATGAGTTCCTCCAGTATCTCTGTACGAACGATATCGATCTCGATGTCGGCGATATCCGCTATACCCTCCTCTGTAACGAGGGCGGGGGAATCAGGGCCGACATCACCGTCACCCGAACCGACACGAACCGATACCTCCTCTTGACGACTGGCCGCGAAGTCGGGAACAACCACGTGGCCTGGGTCCGCGAGCAGGCGCCTGAGGGTGTCGTTGTCAACGACGTGACCTCATCGCTGGCCGCGATGGTCTGTACCGGTCCGGAATCGCGCAACGTGCTCTCGAAGCTATTGGATACGGATCTCTCGGATGAGGCGTTTCCCTTCTATACGAGCCAGGAGTGTTTCGCGAAGAACATCCCCGTCAGGGCGCTGCGAGTCTCCTATGCCGGTGAACTCGGCTGGGAGCTGTACACGCCATCGGAGTACGGTGAGCGACTCTGGGAACACGTTCTCGAGGCGGGCGAGGAGTACGATATCCGGCCCTACGGCAATGGAGCGCTTGACGCGTTGCGCATCGAGAAGGGCTACCGGCTCTGGGGCGAGGATCTCCACACCGAACACAACCCCTACGAAGCCGGCCTCGGGTGGGCGGTCGACTTCGACACCGATTTCATCGGGAAAGACGCCGTCGCCGCGGCCGCCAACGGGGACAATATCCGGCATAAGGTGGCGCCGTTGACGCTGGACGATACGACCGCGACGATTCTGCCCCACCGGCCGGTCTTTGCCCCCGGCGACGATGAGACGCTGGGCTACGTTCACAGCGCGGAGTACGGCTACACCGTCGGTGCCTGTGTCGCGTATACCTACCTGCCGCCGGAGTACGCCGACCCCGGCACCGCCGTCGAGATCCTCTATGAGGGCGACCGCTACGCGGCCACCGTTCGCGAGGAACCCCTCGTCGAGTAACCCCTTCGTGTAATTCTTCCGTCAGGTTGTGGTCCAGCAGGTGGCGCCGATCAAAGCGGTAGGACCCGTCCGTTCGATGGGGGTGTTCGCGGTTAGACGGCCGCTTGCAGGGGATTCCATCCATCGATGCGTGGCGCAACGATGTATTTATCAGACTGACAAAGGCATTCCAAACGAGCGCCAATGACTACTTCGGATCCACCGGCGCAGGCGGACACCGTCATTATCGGCGCCGGCGCCGTTGGCTGTAGCGTTGCATACCATCTCTCGGAACTCGGGGCCGAGGACATCGTCGTCGTCGACCAGGGCCCGCTTCCGGTGACGGGCGGCTCGTCGGTTCACGCGCCGGGCATCATGTTCCAGACTTCCCCGTCGAAGGTCCAGACGAAAGCTGCCCACTACACCAGCCGGTTGTTCTCCGACGCTGGGGTGTACGACGAGGTAGGCGGGATCGAGGTCGCACGGAGTGAGAAGCGTATGGACTTCCTCCAGCGGCGGGTCGAATGGGCGACTGCCTACGGGCTCCCGGACCCGCAATTGCTCTCGCCGACGGAAGTGACCGAGCACCTGCCGTTAGTCAATGAGGAGGAGATCCTCGGTGGCTACTACTCCCCGACGGACGGCCGCGTCGACGGGATCGCGGCGTTGGAATGGTATATCGATCAGACCGATGCCGCCTTCTATGGGAATACCGAGGTCACCGATCTCGACGTCAGCGGGGGTGAAATCACCGCCGTCGAGACCGACCGTGGCCGCATCGAGTGTAACCGCTGTGTCATCGCGACCAACAACTGGGGCTACCAGACCGGCCAGCTGGCGGGTATCGACCTTCCGATCGCGCCCGTCGAACACCAGTACGTCGTCACGGAGCCGCTCCCGGAGCTTGCCGAAGCCGGATCCGGTGTCGGCGATCACACGACTGGACTCGAGATCCCGGGCAACCGGGATATCCAGGAGTTCATGAGTGAAGGACCACACCGGCCGGTCGGTCGGGATCAGGACCACTCGCTGTACTTCCGGACTCACGGCGATGCCATCGGTATGGGTTCGTATAACCACGAGACGCTGTCGGTCGATCCCGCGGCGATGGGCAAAAACAGCGAGGACCGACAAGCGTCCGTCCGTGGGTTCACGGAGGAACACTGGACGACGCCGACCCACCGCAACCGGGATAAATCCGCCAAGCAGGCGTTCGACGAACTCCTGCCGGCGACAGCGGAGGCCGAATACGCCGCGACGGAAAACGGTATCTTCGTGTTCACCCCTGATGGCATGCCCGCGGTCGGCCCGACCGCGGCCGTCGATGGGCTTTGGAGCGCATTGGCGATCTGGTGGACGCATTCCGGGGGTTACGGCCGGATCATCGCCGAGTGGATGGAACACGGTGTTCCACGGCTCCCGTCAGGGCCGGTCGATACGGGCGCGATCCACGTCCGTCGGTTCGCGCCCCACGCCGGCGAACGGGACTACTTCGTCGACCGTGGCGCCAAGCGCTACGAACAGGTCTACAGTATCGTCGAACCACGGTGGCAGCCCGACGACCACCGTGGGCTCCGGCGAAGCCCGTTTTACGCCCAACAGGAGGCCCTTGGCGCCGAGTTCTACCAGAGCGGCGGATGGGAGAGCCCGCAGTGGTACGAGTCAAACGCCGATCTCGTCGACCGTTACGAAGACCAGATCCCCGAACAGGAGGGGTGGCAGGGCATCAACCGCTCGCCGATCGAGGCCGCCGAACACCTCCATACCCGTGAGAAGGTGTCGATGTTCGATATGACCACCTTCAGCTCGATCATAGTCCGGGGTGAGGGCGCCGGCGAGTTCCTCCAGCGGATCTGTAGCAACGATGTCGACATCGATATCGGTCGGGTCCGCTATTCGTTGTTGTTGAACGAAGGAGGCGGCATTATCGCGGACGTCACCGTCGTCCGGCTCGACGACCAGGAGTATCTGGTGACCACCGGTGGGGGCAACTCGCCGGGCATCCACGGTGGATGGATGCAAGACCATGCGCCCGAGACCGTCTCGGTGCATATCGAGGAAGGCGCCCGGAGCACTATCGGCCTGTGGGGCCCCGATTCACGGCTGTTGCTCCAGCGGTGTACGGATGCCGACGTGACCAACAGCGCGTTTCCCTACTTCTCGGCACAGCAGATCTACGTTGGCGAGGTGCCCGTTATCGCACTCCGAGTGTCCTACGTCGGGGAACTCGGCTGGGAACTCTGGGCGCCCGTCGAGTATGGGTCACGACTCTGGGAGACGCTGTGGGAGGCCGGATCGGACCTGGACGTCAGACCGATGGGTGGTGGCGCACTCGAGTCGATGCGGCTTGAGAAGGGATTCCGGCTCTGGGGGACGGATATCGATACCGACGCGAATCCCTTCGAAGCCGGACTGCCCTTCGCCGTCGATATGGACACCGACTTCATCGGGAAGGACGCTCTCGAAGCCGCCCGCGAGGCGGGCATCGAGACGAAGGCCACGCCGCTCACCCTCGATAACTCGACGGATATCGTGCTGAGCGGTCGGCCGGTGTTGAAAGACGGCAACGCCATCGGCTATGTCCAGGCCGCTGATTATGGCTACACGATCGGGGAATCGATCGCTTATACCTACGTCCCCAGCGAGTATGCCGAGGCCGGCACGGCCGTCCAGGTCCAGTCCGAAGGCGAAACCTACGATGCGACCATCCGCGACGAACCATTGTTCGATCCCGGCCGCGAGAAGATCATCAGGTAACCGACGGCGACTGTCGATCGAACACGCCGTCGGTTTCCGCTCGGTGTTTGTCTCTTGATTTCGGACGACCGATGCGGTCTCAGTCCATTCGACGCCCCGTCGCGATGGCGTCGATGTTCGGCGCGATGTCGTGAACCCGGATCATGTCGGCGCCCCGCTCGGCCGCAAGGGCGGTAGCCGCGATCGTTGATGCGAACCGATCGTCGGCATCGGTGGCGATGTCTTTGAACATCGATTTGTGTGAATGGCCAACCATCACCGCGGTTCCAAGGGCCTGTAACTCCTCGAGTCGGTCGATGAGTTCGAAGCTCTCCGTGGCGTTTTTGCCGAACCCGAGGCCGGGATCGACGATGAGTTGTGAACGGTCGATGCCCGACCGTTCGATAAGTAAGAGTCGCTCCGTGAGCTCATCGATCACGTCGGTGACGACGTCATCATACCGGTACTCCCGGCTTGGATCGACCGGCGTCGACAGGCTATGCATCACGACTGCCGGCACTCCGTGTTCGGCGACCACGTGACGCATCGCCGCATCCCCGAGTCCGTTTACGTCGTTGATCATGTCCGCCCCCGCTTCGAGGGCGGCCTCGGCGACCGATGGCTTTCGAGTGTCAACCGACAGCACCGCATCGAGCGCTTGCAGCCGATCGATCACCGGGAGGATCCGCGTCCGTTCCGTTTCGGCGGGCGTCGGATCGGCGCCCGGTCGCGTCGATTCGCCACCGATGTCGATCACGTCGGCACCGGCGGCGACCATCTCTTCGGCGCGGGCAACGGCGGCGTCGACCGAATCGTATTCACCGCCGTCGTGAAACGAATCCGGCGTAACGTTCAACACGCCCATGAGTGCGGTGCCGGTCTGCCAGGGATAGCCGTCGGTACCTGCGGCGGTGTCGGCGTGGAGGCGTGCTTCGATCTGTGTTGCAATGTGATCCAAGCCATCGGCTCCTCGGTCACGTATCCGGGCAAGGAGGGCCCGGAACTGTTCGTGTGTCCCGCTGAGCACGATGTCAACGTGCTTGTCGGCCGCTGTGATGCCGGAGATTGTCCCGGTACCGCCGAGTGTGAGTATCCGGGATCGAAGCTCGTGTGCCTGGTTCTGTCTGGCCTGCAAGCGGATGGTGTGATGGGCCATCCGATCGGTGTGTTCCGATCGGACTTCCGCCGGCACGTCGGCAGTGTGCATGACGCTATCGGCATCGGCGGGATCGTCGACCGCTGTCGAGACCACCGTCCGCCCCCATCGATCTCGGGCCTCCGAGACCGCATACAGCGACCCCGCGACGAGGAGACAATCGTCCTCGTCGGCTTGCTCGATCGCTCGTTCGAGGGCACTGAGGATCGATTCGAAGCGGCCGACAGCAGCGGTACTTTCGCGCTCGAAGATCGCTTCCAAGGTCGTGGCGTCCATGGCGCGATCCACCGCCGGTTCCGCGAGATACACGTGATCGAGCGCTGGCAACGATCGAGCCATCGCGGCGTGATCCTTCTCGTAGACGGCCCCGAAGACGAGATGTAACTGCTCGTACTCGAACCGATCGAGCAGGGTCGCGAGTTTCGCACACGCATCGGGGTTGTGGGCGCCATCAAGGACGGTCAGCGGCGCGCGTGCCATGATCTCGAACCGGCCGGGCCAGTGGACGTTCCGGATACCGGCCGCGATATCGCGCTCGGTTACCGTCCCGAGTTGCCGGGCGAGCCCCGCGGCGATCCCGGCGTTGATCGCCTGGTGGGCACCGAGCATCGGTGATCGCGTCGTCACCTCCCAGTCGGGGCCACGCAGCGACACCGTCGACTCGGTTAGGGAGACCATCTCGCCTTCGCTGACCTCGATATCCGCTTGTGATTCGCCGACCGTTAGGACGTCCGTATGCTCCCGGATGGTCGCGAGGGCGTTCCCTGTCGCCCCTGTCACCAGTGGGACGTCGGCCGGTGCGACGGCGACCTTTTCGCGGGCGATCTCCTCGACAGTATCGCCCAACAGATCCGTGTGTTCGAGACTCACGCTCGTCACCGCTGCCGCCGCCGGATCGACAACGCTCGTGGCGTCGTACCGGCCGCCAAGCCCGACTTCGAGGACAGCGACGTCCACCGCCTCACGCTCGAAGTGCCAGAGGCCAAGCGTCGTGATCACCTCGAAAAAACTCGGCGCGCTCCCCGCGACCGATCGATCGATGACGTGTGGCCAGATCTCCTCGACGAACTGGACGACGTCCTGTTTGGGGATCTTCCGGCCGTTCACGCGGATCCGCTCGCGGAGATCGTTCAGATCCGGGGAGGTGTAGAGGCCGACATCGAGTCCAGCCTCGCGGAGAATACGCGCTAAAATGCTTGCCGTACTGCCTTTACCGTTCGAGCCGGCGATCTGGACGGCGGTTACGTCCCGTTGTGGATCGCCCAGTTGTTCAAGCAGAAATTCGGTCGTCTCGGTCCCGAGTTCGGAGGAGAACCGCCGTAATCGCTTGAGGGTGTTCACCGACTCGTGGTACTCCATGTCTCTCCGATGCTGGGTTGTCCTGATAAAGACGCTGGAGCCGGCCTACAGACACTGATGTGAAACCGTTGATACCACCGCTTGCTGTCGATTCTACGTTCGTTAGTATCGATTTTAGCGCTATACTGACAAACACATCATTTAACCCAGCTTACATGCTATACGGGAACCTTGATAACCCGGACGGCCGCCTTGTCTGGATATGTCTTCTGAAGACAGCGACTCGGGATTCCCGACCGATTACGAAATCGCACAATCCGTCGACAAAGAGCACATTCGTGACGTCGTCGAACCGTTCGGCCTGGGAGCCGATGACCTCGAATTGTACGGCGAATATAAGGCGAAGGTAACGACCGATGCCGTAGAACGGATCGTCGATCAACAAACCGCCGATGGCAAGCTCATTCTGGTCACCGGGATGACACCGACCCCGCTCGGCGAAGGCAAAACCGTCACCACCGTCGGTCTCGGTCAGGCGTTCAACCACATCGGTAAGGACGCCCTCATTGCGATCCGCGAACCGTCGCTTGGCCCCGTCTTCGGTGTCAAAGGCGGCGCCGCAGGCGGTGGCTACTCACAGGTCCTGCCGATGGAGGACATCAACCTCCACTTCACCGGCGATCTCCACGCCCTGACGGCCGCGCACAACCTCATCTCGACGATGTTGGACAACCACATCCGACAGGACATCGAGCCCCGCATCGATACCAAGGCCGTCGAGTGGAAGCGGGCCATCGACATGAACGATCGGGCACTACGGGAGACCGTCGTCGGCCTCGGCGAAACCGGCGGCGCCACGCGTGAAGATGGGTTCCTACTGACGGCCGCCTCCGAGTTGATGGCCGTGTTGTGTCTGGCCGATAGTCTCGAGGATCTCAAAGAACGCGTCGCACGGATCATCATTGCCTTCGATCAGGACGGCGATCCGGTCACAGTCGATGATATCGATGCGACGGGTGCGGCGTCGATCCTGCTGCGGGATGCGCTCAAACCGAACGTCGTCCAGACTATCGAAGGAACGCCGGCGTTCGTTCACGGCGGCCCGTTCGCGAACATCGCCCATGGCACCAACTCCCTCATCGCCGATCACGTCGCGGCCAACCTCTCGGAGTATCTCATCACGGAGGCGGGATTCGGTTCCGATCTCGGGGCTGAGAAATTCATGAACATCGTCTGTCGGTTCGGCGATATGGCCCCCGACGCGGTCACGCTGGTCGCCTCGGCGCGGGCGCTCAAGTACCACGGCAAGGACATGTGGCCGGCCGATGTTGACGAACTCGAAGCCGAGGACGTCGATGCGATTCGGGACGGGTTCGAGAATCTTGATAAACACGTCCAAAACCTCCAGAAATTCGGCGTCCCGGTCGTCGTCGCGATCAACCGCTTCCCCGAGGACACCGATCGGGAAATCGATACGATCGTCGAACACTGCAAACAGGATCTGGGGATTAAGGCCGCCGAGTCGAACGTCTTCAGCGACGGTGGCGCTGGCGGTGCGGAGCTCGCAGAACACCTCATCGAAGCCGCGGAAGCCGACTCGGAGTTCGAACCGCTCTATGATCTCGATGCATCGATCAAGTCGAAAATCGAGACCGTTGCGACCGAGATTTACGGGGCGGGGGAGGTCAACTACCAGGACGGAGCCGAAGACGACATCGAGCGGCTCGCGGATCTCGGTTTCGACGATGTGCCGATCTGCATGTCGAAGACCTTCCACTCGTTCAGCGATGACGCGTCCCTCAAAGGCGCGCCCGAAGGATGGACCCTGGATATCAGGGAAGTCTATGCATCGGCCGGGGCCGGGTTCCTCGTGGTCCTGACCGGCGATGTGCTCACGCTCCCTGGCCTGCCAAATGAGCCAGCGGCGGCTGGTATGGACATCGATTCGGACGGGACTATCTCCGGGCTGTTCTGAGCGATCACCGGGAAGGTTCGCTGTTGGGACGCGACGATCACGCGCTTTGACAGACGTGTGCCAGTACAACCTTTATATTCCGGGATCGATACTCTCGGACAGTGTCGGGGGAACGACAAGACGCCCCGTCGGATTCGGCGCTTGAGGAGCTGTTCTATCGGACCGATCGCGTCCGGCTGGTCCACTGGGAGCAGTTCCTCGGGGCACAGACCGCCATCGTTCTCACCGGTCTCGTGACCTTCCTCTCGTTTGTTAGCGGCTTATCACACCTCAGCGGGGAAGCTGGCGCCCTCCAAGGACCGCTCGCACCGGTGCTTCCGGGTGCCGTTCTCTTTGCCAGATTTGGCAGCGTACTGTTTGCATTCCTGCTGGGCATCCTCACGTTCGGCCTTCGGCGTCGCAAACAGATCGCCTGGTATGGCACCGTTGGTGTGCTTCCGTTGTTGGCGTTGATACCGTTGATCACGTTTCGAACGACGGATATCCCGCTGTTGGTGTTAGTGTTGTTTGCCCTGCCGCTGCTCGTCTGGAACCGCGATCGGTTCGACCAGTCGTTGGGGCTGTCGCCGTTACAGATCGCTTCGCTGTCCTCGATCGGCGGCGTCGCGTTGTATGGTACCGTCGGTGCCTATGGTCTGCGCGATCAGTTCCTTAAGTTGAACAGCTGGCCCGACGCGTTCTACTATGTCATCGTCACGATCGCGACCGTCGGATACGGCGATATAACGCCCACATCGCCGATCGCGAAGTGGTTTTCGCTGTCGATTATCCTGTTTGGGACCGGCGCGTTCACGATCGCGGTCGGCGCGCTGATCGGTCCGGCAATCGAATCGCGGATGGCTGCCGCGGTTGGTAACATGAGCGCAGCAGAACTCACCTTGCTCGAGGATCACGTGCTCGTCCTCGGCTACGGCGATATCACCGAATCGGTACTCGAGGAACTCTCTGATGAAGTCGAAATCGTTGTCGTGACCGAAGATTCGGACGTCGCCTCGACGCTCAAAGACGAGGGCATCAACGTCCTGACCGACGATCCGACTGACGCGACAGCTTTAGAGGACGCCAGTATTGAGACGGCCCGCGGTGTCGTCGTCGCGACCCGAGACGACGCCAAGGACGTCATGGCGATCCTCGCGGCCAGGAAGGTCAACCCCGACGTTCGAATCGTCGCGGCGGCCAATCAGGACAAACACGTCGATAAACTCGAACAGGTCGGCGCCGACGAGGTCATCAGTCCGATGGTCATTGGCGGACGGATTCTCGGACAATCGGTCCTCGATGAAGTGGATAATCCCGCGCTCTTTGGCACGGGAGCGACCGACGAGACGGACACCGTGGCCGACGACAGCGAGGACAGATAACAGCGGGCCGGAGGCATCGTCCATCGTCCACACGTCGCGGTCTGGCGGTCCGATCCCGGTTCCTGAACCCCTGAGTCGGCGGTACTAATATAGTTCTTCTCAAGCATCTAGTGGTCATGGCCACTGACGGGACCAGCGTCGTCGAGCGGTTCCTCCGGAAGACGCTGGTGCCGATCGGGACGATTTCGGGCGTCATCGTCATCTCCGGGTTCTTCTTTCCCGAATTCGTCGGGGCGGCGGTTTCGGGCGAAACTTGGCTCGTTCTTGCCTTGCTATTTTTCGGCTCCAGCCTCGGGTATCTTGCGGTGTTACCGACCGACGAGGAGTCGGAGGACCCCCAATCCGGGGTCCAGTATATGCTCCAGATCCGACGGACCGAGTGGACGGGGCTGATCAAACAGTTCTTCGAGCGTCAGGATTCGATCCTGCTTGGCGTTCCAGTGGTTGTGTTTGCCCTGTTTTTCGTTATCCAGGTTATCGCTCCGGCGACTGCCGTCGGTGCAGTCAATGCCGTGCGGGATTTCCTCTTACAGGACGTTGGGTGGGTGTTTTTGGGCGTGATGTTCGTGGCCGTCCTGTACTGTTTATTTCTGTTGGTGGGGCCGTGGGGGGAGATCAAACTGGGCGGCCCCGAAGTCGAGCCGACATACACCTATCCGACGTATTTTTCGTTAGTGTTTACGGCGGGGATCGCGGCCGGGATCGTGTTTTGGGGACCGGCTGAAGCGCTCTTTCATTACCAGCATCCGCCACCGTACTTCGACACCGAACCGCGGTCCCAGGGAGCGATCGTCGGCGCGCTCACCTACGCGTTGTTCCACTGGGGACTCTCGGCGTGGAGTGCTTACACTGTGATCGGTGTGCCGGTCGCGTATTTCGTCTACCAGCGGGACGCCCCACTCCGCGTTTCGACGATCCTGACGCCGTTTTTAGGCGTTGACAACCTCGATTCCGCCTGGGCAAAACTGGTCGATACGCTGGCGATCTTCGCAACCATCGGCGGCATCGCGACGTCGGTCGCACTTGTCAGCCAGCAGTTTCTCACCGGGATCCAATTCCAGTGGGGCGTCAACGCCGGGTCGCTTGGCCCGTTGTTGTTCGTCGGTGGACTGACACTGATCTTCGTCCTCTCGACGATCACGGGCGTCCATCGCGGGATCCGCCGGATCGCCGGTCTCAATATCGCGCTCTTTGGGTTGTTTGGGGTCTTGTTGCTCGCGGTCGCGCCCCGGTCGTTCATCTTCGAACAGAGTACCAAGGCGGTTGGCAGTTACATCACGAATTTCGTCGGGATGAGCCTCTTTTTCGGCGGTGAGTGGGTATCGAACTGGACGGTCTGGAACTGGTCGTGGTGGTTCTCCTGGGCGCCCTTTGCGGGGCTGTTCTTGGCGGCCCTCTCGCGGGGTCGACGGATCCGGACGGTCGTCATCACCGGTGTTGTCGCGACGTCGGCGGCGACGATGGTCTGGTTTCTGTTGATGGGGGCGACATCCCTCCAGATCCAGCGGTCCGGAACGGCCGATATATTGGGGGCGATCGCTGCCCGTGGCGGTTCCGAGGCCGTGGCGGGCTTTCCGATCTTCACCGCCCTGCCGCTCAGTGAGTTGCTGATGTTTTTCTTTTTGGCGTTGATCGTCGTCTTCATCACGACCTCGGCCGACACCTCGACGCTGATCGTCTCCGTCTTGGCGACCGAAATGGAACTCGCCCCGACCGCCAGTATCATCGGTTTTTGGGGTGCATTTCAGGGGTGCGTTGCGGTGGCCGTCCTGCTCGTCGGTGGCGGCCAAACTCTGCAGGCCGTTGCGGTGTTGACCGGTGGACCGTTCGCGATCCTTTCTGTGGTTGCCCTCGTCGGCCTGACGTTGACCTTTCGACGCCGCGAGGAATCCCACCGCTCACCGCTCAGGAAGCTCTGGGAGCGACTGCCGACGATCGAAACTCACCACGACATCGATCCCCCACAGAACGATTGATCGATCCGGACCGTCTCGATTCGGTGGTCGCGAGGTGTCGGAACAATATGCCAGACGCCGAGGCGTACGAATGTCCGATACTGATCGCTCGACGGTTGATCCGGTGTGGAGAAGCGATCCGAATTTACACGGGACCGAACGCCGGATCTATTCCTCGGCGTCCTTTCTGGCGTTCAGCTTGGCCTGCTCGCGGGCGCTTGGGTTGACCGATTCTTTGAACGGTACTCTGGCGGTCGTCGCGAACACCGGCTCACCGGCCTCCTCGGCGTACTCGTCGGGGAGGTGGACTTCGAACTCGAGGTCTATGTCGGCGTCGTAGATCTCGTCGTTCAACGGGACGTCCGTTTCGGCCTGGAGTTTCTCCGCCGGCACGAAGCCGAGTCCGATGTTCGTCTCCAGATCGGGGTTCCACCACGGGGAGGTCATGTAGCCACATTCCTCGCCCGTCTCCGGATCGGAAATCAACCAGAAGTCCGGCGCATAGTCCCGGATGGGATCGCCCGCCATCTTGAGGCCGATCAACTTGAGGTTGAACGGGTATTCGCCGTTTTCGACGAGTTCTTTCTGGCGTTCGAGCTCTTCCTTGCCGATGTAGTCGGCCTCCTTGTCGTCGGGAACTTGGTAGGCGAGATTGACCTGGAACGGCGAGGTCTCGTGGTCCATGTCCTGGCCCCACGAGAGGATTCCCGCCGCGATCCGACGGTGGTGACCGGGAGCGATCTGACGGCCGCCGTGATCTTTGACCGTCTCGAGGACCGGATCCCAGACGCGTTCGGCGTTCTCCATCGCATCCCGGACGTAGATCTCGAAACCCTTCTCGCCGGAGAAGCCGGTCTGGCTGACCAACACGGGACAGCCGTTGATCTCCGCTTCCATCAGGCCATAGTAGGGGATGTCGCTGACTTCCTCGCCGACGACCTCGATCATTACGTCCTCGGAGAGCGGCCCCTGGATCTGCATCGGCGCCACGTCGATTTCGTCGATCTCGACGTCGAAGTCCATACCGACGTTGACACCTTGCAGCCACTGCATGAGGGTTGAATCGGAGATCGAAAACCAGAACTCGTCTTCGGCGACCCGCAGGAGTACCGGATCGTTCAGGATGCCGCCGTCCTCGTTACACAGGATGACGTATTTCCCGTGCATCGGCTCGATTTCGGTCGCGTCCCGGGTGATAACGTAGTTCGTCAGGGCTTCGGCGTCCGGCCCTTTGACGCGGATCTGTCGCTCGACCGCGACGTCCCAGAGGGTGACGCGGTTGACCAACGCGTCGTACTCGGCCATTACCCCACCGTCCTCGGGCTCGATCAGGCCCCGGGGATGGTAGATCCGGTTGTAGACCGTACACCGCCAGGCGCCCTCCTCGTTGAACGACTTGTGGAAAAACGGGGACTTGCGTACCCGAGTCGATACCAACATCTCGATCCCCGGATCCCCCGTCTGTCGGAGGTTTCGGGGGAGCACGCGATCGGATTGATCGACGCTTGGATAGTTCGGATGTGACTCAGTCTCAGACACCGACGGATCGGAATCGGACATACCCACACACTACTCCAGGCGGTACATAAAACAAAGGGCAACGCATTTTTCATCGGTGGTGCGGTGCATTTTGAAGCTATATACGTCGGTATTTCCACATATTATGCAAGCGATTCGATCGACGATCGTTCCCGTGGGCGATCCGATCCACCAGGCCGATCGTCCGGCGTGTTTTGGCCGACAGCTCCGGCTTTTCAGCGCACTTGTCGCGGGGGTTTGCGAAGCAATACCATTCCGGTCTACGCGTCGTCCGGAATGCTTTATCGCGTGACGGTCGTGTAGGGATCACTCGGAGACTCACCGATGCAATACGATACTGTCCGGCATGTCGATCCGGCCGCGGCCGATGCCCTCGCGGGCGAGGTCGATCGCCAGCGCGAGACGTTGTCGATGATCGCCAGCGAAAACCACGTCAGCGAAGCCGTCTTGGAAGCCCAGAGTTCGGTCCTGACGAACAAATACGCCGAGGGATATCCTGACTCCCGATACTACGGCGGCTGTGCGTTCGCCGACGAGATCGAACAGCTCGCGATCGATCGCGCCAAGGAACTGTGGGGCCAGAAGTACGTCAACGTCCAACCACACTCTGGCTCTCAGGCCAACATGGGGGTCTACAACGCTGTCCTAGAGGCGGGTGACAAGATCCTCTCGTTGGACCTGACACATGGTGGCCACCTCAGTCACGGCCACAGCATGAACTTCGCCGGCCGGGTGTACGAGGTCGAACACTACGAGGTCAATCCCGAGACCGGTCGACTCGACTTCGATGCTGTCCGCGAGAAAGCCGAGACGTTCGATCCGGATCTCATCATCTCGGGATTCTCGGCGTATCCGCGCGAGGTCGACTGGACGGCGTTTCAATCGATCGCCGATGCCGTTGACGCCTACCACTTGGCCGACATCGCACATATTACCGGGCTCGTCGCCGCGGGCGTCCACACCTCACCGGTCGGGGTTGCCGACTTCGTCACCGGTTCGACACACAAGACGATCCGGGCCGGCCGGGGCGGTATCATCATCGCCGATGAGGACCACGGGGACGCAATCGATCGCGCGATCATCCCCGGTATCCAGGGTGGACCGTTGATGCATAACATCGCCGGCAAGGCCGTCGGGTTCAAGGAGGCTCTGCAACCCCACTTCCAGGAATACGCCGAACGGACGGTAACGAACGCCCAGGCACTCAGTGACGAATTAAAACAACACGGGTTTTCGCTGGTGTCCGGCGGGACCGACAACCATCTCGTGCTCGTCGATCTACGGGATTCACATCCCGAGACGACCGGGAAGGCCGCCGAAGAAGCGCTTCAGGACACGGGCATCGTGTTGAATGCCAATACGGTGCCGGGTGAGACACGCTCGCCGTTCGTTACATCGGGTATCCGCATCGGTACCCCGGCCGTGACGACGCGTGGATTCGAGAGCGCTGACTGCCGGACCGTCGCTCGGTGTATCGCCCGTGTTATTGACAATATCGACGATGACACCGTCAAAACGGAGGCCGCAGAGACCGTCCAGCAACTCTGTGCTGAGCATCCCATTTATAACGGTGGACTGATCTACGAGTGATTCCCACCGATCGGTGACAACCGATCTCCTATCCGGCGGTAGTTCGACCCGGGTTCCGGACCCGTCGTTTCATCGCCGTCGTTCACTGTTCGCTGTGTTCGATTCGCTCGAGGATCGCGTCCCGAACCGCCTCGGCATCCGGTCGCTTGTTGCGTGGAAAATAGACCGTGTTTTCATCCACCGGGTGAGAGAGGAAACCGCCGGTATCCGGATCGACGCCCGTTTGTTTGATCTGGAGATGGCCGGTGACAAACCCTTTCGAGAATTCGATGGCATAGATGTCATCCATCTCGATCCGTTTGTCGTCGAACATCGACCGGGAGCTGCGTTCGATGTCGACATGCTCCTCGAAGACGGATAGTGTCCCGCCCTGGAAGGTCCCGGAAGTGACAGGGGTATCGGTATCCCCGCTGTCGACCGGATCCGTCGGATCGGCCATCGTACACGGAACCACTCGGCGACCGCACAAAACGTTGCCGTCGCTATCCGGTACTCAGGGATGCTCTATCGTCAATATTCGGGGATCGACGTTCCCAGCTGATGGGAATAAATGAAGCAGTTAATATTCCGTCGTATCGTAGTATTCAGTGTGCCTTCGATACGGATTTCCCCCGGTCCGAGTGCCCATCATGCCTTCCGGCTTGGGATGATAGCGGCCGCTATAGGGGCGGTTGCGGGGATCGGCTTTCTCTACTGGTTCGGGGCGTTCGATCTGTTCGTTGCGGGCGGTCTCCTGTTGATCCTGTTTCCGGTCTATCTCCTCATTGTCGCTTCCTTTCTCAGTGTCTGGTTGGGGTTTGGCAAGGACGCTACGGATCTCCGCCCCGTCTATCGCGAGAAGGAACAATCCTAGCCGCGTGGGAACCACCCCTCGATGCCCGCTCCCCGATCCGAAGCCGGCTTCCGGATAGCCGTTCGGTTATCGCCCGGTTCCCCCTTGGATCCCGGGATCGCGCTCGACTCCGTCCGGTCTACCCGTTCAGCCGCTCACGCCGCCACGACTCCGTATCCGGGACCTGATTGAACGTGTAGATGTGAAGTCCGCGGATCCCGTAGTCGGGATCGTCGGCGTGGACGGCGAGCCCCTCGACGAGGGAGTCGGGAGTATACTTGCCTCGCGACCCGATAAACTGGCGGATGAAATCAACGATCCCGGTCGTCTTGCGGAGGAACTGCACCGAGTCGCCGACGCCAACCCGTTGGGAGATGTTCAACAAGCGTTGGTATTTCAGTACGCCGGGAATACCGATTTCGACTGGTAGGTCGACGCCGCGGTCACGGAGGTCTTCGATCCACGCGATGACAGCGTCGGGATCGTAGCAGAGTTGGGTAACGATATAGGTGGCGTACGGCCGTTTTTTCTCCATTGCTTCGATGAGCGTTTGATCGTCCAGGAAGTGATGACCTTCCGGATAGCCGGTGATGCCGACCTCATCGAAGGAGTACCCGAGGTCATCAAGGGCCGTGAGGAGACTATACGCCGACTCGAACTCCCCGACTGGTTCCTCACGGTCACCGCCCGGCACGAAGATATTGGTGACGCCGGCCTCCACGAATCGATTTGCCATCTCCTCGAGGTGGTCTTTGTCTTCGACGTATCGGGCGGCGACGTGGGGAACGATCTCATACCCCTGTGCTGCCGCTCGTTCGGTCCACTCGACGGTCGCCTCGATCCCCAGCGATGGTGACGCCGTAATCGCGATCTCGGCACCATCCGGGAGGTGTTCGATCTGTTCGCCGAAGCTCTCGAACGGCATCAGTTCGAATTTCGGATCCGCAAGCAGTGCTGCTACGTTTTCTTCCGTCGCGCTGAGTTGTTTTCCGATTGACATAGTTGGCTGAGGTGTCTCCACATGACGGGCGTTCCGTCACGGCTACATCCCTTTCTGCTCCCCTACGGCACGACGAAGTTATGTCTTATCGTGCGGGAATCGCCTCCGATATCGTAGCGATCGCTTCCCGCCGGTGAGATCGGCTATATCGGTTATCCGGTGGCGTTTTCCCCGATTTCGACGCCGAAGCTGTGGGCTATCGATCGATGTCCCGGACAAAACTACATGTGTTTCCCGTCGAATACAACGTGTTTTCCTCCCGATCCGACGCTGATCGGTCGGGATCGGGACGATCGATCCAGGATCAACCCAGTGAATTCTTAATTGTTCACTTGGTGGTTCGAGTATGCCGACCGGTGACTCCCATCGCCACTCCAGACCACATCGAGTATCGTCGACTGAGCCATGTCCCGTGAGTACACCGCGTGCCACGCGGTGGACGACGGTTGATTTATCGAATGGAGGGAACCTATGACGGACGTTCTCGATGGCAATGCCATTGGTGATCGGATTCGTGACGAACTCTCGGCGTCTATCGACGTCTTAGAGGACGCAGGGGTAACTCCGGGACTCGCGACGGTACTGATGAGCGAGGATCCGGCCAGCGAGACGTACGTATCAATGAAACAGCAGGCGTGTGAGGATATCGGGATCAACGGTATCCATCACGAGATCGATTCGGACGCCCCGCCATCGGAGCTCTTTGAGTTGCTTGATGAGCTCAACAACGACCCGGATGTCAACGGTATTCTCGTCCAGATGCCGGTCCCCGATCACATCGACAAACGACGGGTCCTGCGTTCGGTTGCTCCCGAGAAGGACGTCGATGGATTCCATCCCGAAAACGTCGGGCGCCTCGTCGCGGGCAACGCCCGATTCAAACCCGCGACGCCACACGGTATCCAGCGATTATTGGCGGCCGGGGGAGTCGAAACCGAGGGAGCCGACGCGGTCGTCGTCGGCCGGTCCGATATCGTCGGGAAACCCATGGCGAATCTGCTGATTCAGCGCGATGCCGGGGGGAACGCCACCGTAACCATCTGTCATTCCCGAACCGAGGATCTCGGTGCCAAAACCCGCCAGGCCGATATCGTTATCGCGGCTGCCGGCTATCCCGAACTCATCGACGGTTCGATGCTCTCCGCGGGGGTATCGGTTATCGATGTCGGCGTCAATCGTGTCGATGCGGACAACGAAAAGGGGTATGAACTCGTCGGCGATGTCGACTTCGAGAGCGCCAAGGAGAAAGCCGACGTTATCACCCCGGTCCCGGGTGGTGTCGGCCCGATGACGATCACGATGTTGCTGTATAATACGGTGAAAGCGACGAGTCAACAGACCGACGTCTCGGTCGAGCTCCCCTGACTGACATCCACCCAGCGGTAACCGGCGTGGTTTCCTCTATGGACGCCCCAGCCGATCCGGGGCTTCCCGGTAGCACACTCCTGTCAGTCGTAACACCGGTTAGCCGTCGTCGTCTCACTCGAACCGTAGGCCCGTGCCATCGGCCTGAACGGCGGGATTCTCTCGACCTCAAAGGCCGCCGGCGGTTTTCGGTGATCGATCCCGTTTTGACGGTTTTCCGATCGACGGCCCGCCAGTCGATTTCGCTCCTCGTGTGTCTCTAGATGAACCCCTCAGTGGCGAGCCGGTCGACGGCGGCTTTGATTTGCTCTTCGGTGTCGACCAACGACGCGCGGACATATCCCGGCGTCCCGAACGCCCGTCCCGGTACGAGACCGACGCCGGCTTCTCGGACTGCGTCCTTACACCACTGCATGTCATCCTCGGCCTCGATCGGGATCATCGCGTAGAACGCCCCTTCCGGCACCGGAATCTCGATCCCACGATCGGCGAACAGATCCACGAGCGTGTCCCGACGCCGCTTGAATGTCGCTCGCATTTCGCCCGTGATAGCGTCGGTGTCGGTGTTCGTCAGTGCCTCGACTGCGGCGTGTTGGGAGAAGTTGACCGCACAGGAGACCGAGTGGCTGTGGACTTTCCCTGCCTGGGTCGTGTGGTCGGTCGGGGCCGCCATGAAGCCGATCCGGTAGCCGGTCATCGAGTAGGTCTTCGACACGCCATTGATCGTCACCGTCCGATCGAACATGCCATCCAGCGACGCGAGGCTGGGTTGGTCACCCTCGAAGATCAGTTCCTTGTAGATCTCATCGGAGATGACGGGGATGTCGTATTCGACGGCGAGGTCTCGAATCCCCTGAAAGGCCGCATCCGAGAAGACCATCCCGCTTGGATTCACCGGCGAATTCAGCATGATGAGGCTCGTCTCCTCGGAGACCGTCCGTTGGAGTTCATCCAGCGCCGGCTCGAGTTGGAAATCATAGGGTGCGAGATCGACGTGGACCGATTCGCCGCCCGCAAGCGTCACCATGGGTTCGTAGGACGACCAGACTGGATCGAACAGAATGACCTCGTCTCCGTCATCGACGATCGCTTGGACGCTCTCGTAGAGGGCATGTTTGCCACCCGGTGTCACGATGATGTTCTCGGCCCCGTAATCGAGTCCGTGACGGTCGTTTAGATAGCTCGCTGCTGCACGCCGCAGCTGCGCGATGCCATCCGATGGGGTGTAGGTGGTATGGCCCGCATCCAGTGCGTCCTTCGTCGCCTCGATGATGTGTTCGGGAGTGTCGACATCCGGTTGACCGACGCTCAGATCGATGATGTCATGCCCGTCTTCTTTCAATTCAGCTACCAGATTCGAGATAACGAACGGAGCCGCTGGTTCGACGGCTTCGACCCGCTGGGCGAAATCGATCATGCTTCACCCGACTGTTTTTCGTCGTGATGTCCCCGCTGAATGCGACTCCCCTCCGACATCGGTTGTGATCGACCCATCGGCTTGGTTATTGTGAGCAGTTCGTTCACAATCACGATTGTCGGGTTGGAACATGATAAATTCCTTACCTATGTCAATCCATACCAACGATTTGTTCGTTTTTGATCGGCCACTCCCTTCGAAACACAAATTATCAATAGCGTGACCTGATTAGGATCGGTGGGAAGTAATCGGTTTCAACCGGTTCTCAGGGATGCTCTCCGGAATATTCCTTACAGAAACTCATGATTACCGGGATGGATATAAATGATACTCATAACCGTGTTCGGCATTCCATCGCTTCGGGTTCGTGCTTATAAATACTGCATTAATTAATAGCTAATATTTTTCAGGGATCAGTCAAAGGTAGCTTTTGGGAATTAGTAGCATGGCACGTGATGGCACTAGCGGGTGTCCGAATCAGCCGGACGTTCGGAACGGGTCGACCGGCGGTTGTCGACCCCGCAACTATCGACGGGAGGTGACAACCACTTCTGTCAGGAACACGTTCATGCGCCATCCCACACCGGCCAGCCAACCTGTGCCGGGACAGACCACACGACCGGTCGGCTACGGTCGATGCGACACCGATGTCGCCGTCATGGAACCAGCTGTGAAACGCAAGGGGTATGTTCACCATGACGTGGACATCGGCCGAACGATTGAGTAGCTCAACTGAACCGAGTGGCGAACACTTGACGACACACGATCAAACTCAAACAAGCAACAATGTACGAACCACACACGACAGGCAACCACGGTGATACACCATGAGTGACGCCGAAGAAAGCGAAGCCGTCGGCGAGATGTCCGACGGGCTTCAGGTCGAGCTCTTTCACCCAGAATCGGATCGGGAACCGGGTGATACCAACATCCAGCGGTTTGGCTTCGATGTCCATCCGGTCGTTTTCCCGATCGCGTTAGTGATCATCGCGCTGTTCGTCGCGGTAACGATCCTTCTTGGCGAACAGGCATCCGCGGCGTATACTGCGGTATTTAACTTCATCAACAGTACGTTCGGATGGTTCTATATCCTGGCGGTCAACCTCTTTATCATCACTATCGTCTATTTTGCATTCAGCAAATACGGCAATATCAAGATCGGCGGTGTACAGGCCGAAAAGGAATTCAGCGACTTCTCGTGGATGGCGATGCTGTTCAGTGCCGGTATGGGGATTGGCCTCATGTTCTTCAGCGTCGCCGAGCCGATCTGGCACTTCGGCAGCGACGTCTCGAAGTGGCAGGTCGTTCCACCCGCGTTCAGCGGTGTGCAGGGCGGTACGCCCGCTGCGGCGAGCGCTGCGATGGCCCAGACGTTCTTCCACTGGGGCTTTCATCCGTGGGCGATCTACGGGTTGGTGGGCCTCGGATTGGCATTCTTCTCGTTCAACCGCGGATTGCCCCTGACGTTCCGGTCGATCTTCTGGCCGCTGCTCGGTGAGCGAATCTACGGCTGGCCGGGACACCTCATCGACCTCGTGACGGTGTTCGCGACGCTGTTCGGCCTGGCGACCTCGCTTGGCCTCGGCGTTGCCCAGGTCAACACCGGCCTGGAGTACGTCTTAGGGAGTAACCTGCTTGGACTTGCTGCCGTGCCGAACACGACGATCACGCAAGTGTTACTCATCGCAGGAATTACCGGAATTGCAACACTATCGGTCGCGGCTGGGCTTGATGGCGGTGTCAAGCGCCTGAGTACGATCAACCTCTATGTCATGTTCATCATGCTCGGATTCATGCTCATCGTGGGCCCGACTCTCTACATCCTCGGTACCCTCGCCAGCGGCCTGGGCGCGTACCTCAACAACTTCGCGCTGTTGAGCTTCTTCACCGGGACCGTTGGTGGCAGTGCTGCCCTCGGCGGCTACACCGTCAAGGGTTGGATGGGTTCCTGGACGATCTTCTACTGGGGCTGGTGGATCGCATGGTCGCCATTCGTCGGGATGTTCATCGCCCGTATTTCCCGCGGTCGGACCGTTCGGGAATTCGTTCTTGGCGTTCTGTTCCTGCCGGCGCTATTCTCGTTCCTCTGGTTGGCGACCTTCGGCGGATCGGCGTTGTGGGTCCAACTCCAGGGAAGCGGCGGGATTGCCGCAGCTGTCGCCAATCAGGGCCAGACGATCGCGATGTTCTCGATGCTGTCAAACTTCCCCTTGGCGGCTGTGTCAGGTCTCATCGCCACGCTGTTGGTGATCACCTTCTTCGTGACGTCGTCCGACTCGGGATCGCTGGTGATTGATCACCTGACTTCGGGTGGCAAACACGACGTGCCGAAAGTCCAGCGCATCTTCTGGGCGATCACCGAGGGTCTCGTTGCGGCTATTCTGTTGATCGGTGGCGGCCTTGGGGCCCTGCAAACGGCAGCGATCACCACTGGATTGCCGTTCGGGGTAATCCTGTGTCTGATGTGCTATACCGTCTATCTGGGCCTTGACAACGAGTACGAAATCCTCGAATCGGAGGAGTTCGCCGAGACTATCGAGGAACTCAGCCAACGGGAAGACGTCGAGGTCGTTACCGCTGGCGACGAAATGGTCACGGACATCTCGGAGGCTGACGAGACGCCCGGCGGCGACTGATCTTGCCTTAGTTTCTCGACTTTCCGGTTTTCCGATTTTCCGTTTTGGGCACGCTTTGTAGCCACTGGCACGGATCCATCGTTAGTGCCGACTATTAGATGTCGATCAAGTGGGGTAGACCACTCGTTTTGCTGTCGTATCGCGACATCGGCGGTTTCGATCCCGAAACGCTACCCGTACACCGATCTCGGCCGGTGATGGTCGGCCGTCCGTGGGTGTGCCCCTCCATTCACTGTGGTTTCCTCACTTAGCGTGGAGTGGGCATTCAGTAGTAGTCCCACTCGTCGTCTTGGTCGCCCTGTCGGATCTCGTCGTCGTCCGGCAGCTGTTCTTTGTCATCCGGCCATTCGATCCCATCGCCCTGCAGGCTTTTATAGACAAATCCGCCAAACGCCACGAGCATGAGTATCAACACGACTGTCCCGGCGATGACAGCGACCTGTGCGAAGGACCCGATGAGGCCACCTCCGGACGGGAGTTGAAACACGACCATCGCCATGCATGGACATGGGTGTCCATGCTGATGAGTGTTCCCGCTTGTCCGGGCCGTTTGTGTGAACACGCTCGGCTGTCAGTTGCTCGTGGGACCAATCAGCCCGAGCTATGCACCCAGTTGCGGGTTGCGCCGCCGATCCCCACCGCGGCGATGAGGACCCAGACGGCCAACCCCGCCGGAAACGGCAGTATAAGCCACCCAACCGCACTGACAGTTGCCCCGACGAGCAACCCGATCCGTGGCCGGCGTGCACCATCAGCGATCGTGACGAGTGTGCCGATGATCAGAAACCCCAACCCGGCCAAGCTCAACAGTACCCCGCCGATGAGTGCCATTACGGCCGTGTTAATCGTGGGGTTGGTAACCCCGGCCCGTGCCAGCTGACTGAAGGCATAGCCGCCGAAAAAGAGGATGATAATGTATGCAAACACGCCATAGATGGCGGCGATCGCGGGGTTGTGATCCATCGATGCGTCGATTGATCGGTCCACCAGGTCCTCATAGCGGTATAACAGCCCCCAACCGAAGAGTAGAATCAACAGAAACGAGGCCACCGCGCGAACGGGCCCCGGGAGATCGATGATCACGGTCGGGTCGATCGACTGAGCGATGACGGTTGCGTGGGGGATGATCGCCGATCGGACCGCCAGCAGTTCGATCAACGCGACGAGTAGCACACGCGTTGGTTTTCCGGGTCAGCGGGAATATCTGTCGGTGATCGACAGATCGCCGATACACGACTACAGCGGTTGCTCAGCCACAAAACAGGCTGTGCCGGGCGTACTGGACACCGAATCAGAGATCCCTGCTGAACTCGTCGCCCATCGCAACGGATCCTTCGAGCCGCGAACTAAACGGGAAATTCTCGGCCGTTCGTCGGGCAACGACGGTCAGCCGGATGACGTACGAACTCAGGATAAGAAACGGCGTGAACCCCGCCGTGAGTACGGCCGGGATCAGCACTTTCAACAACGAGATCGCCACCGGCGGCTCCGATCCTGGAGCACTATACAGCAACATCACGATGACTGCCAGGAGTTGCACGGGCAATCCGACGTACAACAGGAATCGTGATAGTTCCGATACTTCCGATTCGATGAACGCCGTCTTGAACATGCGGCTCGCGACTTCGATATGTTCGAGCGTTTCCGCGAGCCGGGTCAGGGGTTCGGCTGCCCGGTCGGTGAATTCATCGGCGTGTTCCGATTGCAGATACCACGTCCGATGGACGAAGTTCTCGTAGTCGGTCGTCAGTGAGGTAAACAGGGCGTGTTTCATCCCGCTTGCGGGGTGATGGAGGACATCGATCACGTAGTCGGTATGAAGCTGTAGCCCCGTGATGAGTTCCGCGAGTTCCTCCCGGGCCTGTTTCGTCCGTCCCTGTGACTGGAAGGTATCGAGCACGTCGAGCTCGTCATTCACATTGTGGTACAAGGCCAAAAAGAAGGTATCCGGATTGATCGGCATGACGTTCTGGCGGATCGTCTCCCCGACGTCCGCCCGGTAGGCTAGCGTGGCTTCCATCTTGTCTCTGATTTCGCCGGGCGATTCGAGGTGTCGACTCAGAGCAAACTGGCTGAGTGAGGTCACGATCGCGATCAGGGTAAAGTTCGCACCGATCAACGCGAACAGAAGGAAGAGTATCGGCGTTTCCTTCTGGAGTGGCACGAGCCCCGAGAACACAATCGAGACGAATACGATGCCCAGTATGATGAATCCCAGCAGGCTCACCAACAGCCGATCGCCAGTCAACACGATCCATTCACGGAGATCATGTCGGACCAATCGCGATTCGAAGGTCAGCCATGACTGGCGTGATTTCAGAAATGCGATCGGATCCATCATGCTCCGGTGGGATGTCGTCGGTCGATCGGGCTCATTCGATTCGTGGCTGTGTTGGCTGCCGATTCCACAGTCCCAATCTATGTGAGGTCCTCGACGTTTCCTTCGACATAGTGTTCCTCGCTTGGGAACTGGCCGTTTTTGATTTCGTTTTTGAAGCCACTGATGCCTTGTTTCATTTCGTTTCGAACATCGGCAAACTCCTTGGCGAACGGTGGCGTCCACTCGCCCATCCCCAAGACATCAGTGATGATCAGGCCCTGGCCGTCGACATCGGGTCCCGCACCGATGCCGATCGTCGGGATGTCGAGTGTTTCCGTGATGGTCGCGGCAACCGTCGCGGGGATATGTTCCAACAGGACGGCAAATGCGCCGGCCTTCTCGTGTTCGACAGCGAGATCTAGGATTTCCTGTGCTTCGACCTTGTCGGTCGCTCGTCTGGTGAGGTCGCCGATCTCGTTGATCCGTTGTGGACTCAATCCGAGATGCGCCATGACTGGAATCCCGTTGTCAACGAGTCGCTCGGTCAGCTCTATCGTGTGAGGACCGCTCTCGTGTTTGATCGCCTGTGCGCCTTCCTCTTTGATCATCCGTCCACAGTTTTTGATCGCTTCGTCGTCATCCGCCCCGTAACTCATAAACGGCATATCGGCGATCACCAACGCATCGTCAGTAGCCCGCGTCACAGCGCCGGTATGACTTGCGATTTCATCGATCGTTACCGGGAGCGTCGACTCGTATCCGAGCATTGTGTTCCCGACACTGTCGCCGACGAGGATCATGTCGATCCCTTCCTCCTCTAAGATCGCTGCAGTCGGTGCATCGTACGCGGTTAGGAACGTGAGTGGATCGTCATCGGCATCGTGGTTACGGATATCCGCGACAGTGGGCATAATCTGCACACAGTCACGGGAGCGTAAAGTAGTACGGCCGTTTCGCGGTATCGACTCATCGTCTTCCAGAACGTGAGTTCGTTTCTTTTGTTGTGTGAATGGATCGTGGTGTTCGCGAACACCAGCTCACGGGTTGCTCAGAACACGGTAAGGAGCGTCATACCGCCGAATCCCATGGCGATCAAAACGACGCCGGGGACTTGGTATACCCAGTCAGCGAACATCTGATCGTATTCGTCGACGGTGGTCGATTGTCGAGTGGTCTTCGTTGCCATAATCCACTATATGTGGCCAAGTATATATAATTATAGATTATAAAAAATATTCCAACTGCCATCTGTCGGGACATCCGTCGATTGGAACCCGGCAATGGGTGATATTCATGACGCCAAGCGGCAGGAATCCGGCCCGACAAGAAATTTATGCTTTTCTAACTCAATTGCTTACGTAGTGACCAATTATCTTCACGTTGTGTTTAATTGGGTGAAGTGGGTCATCGATCGCCTAATCGATCCACTCCGCACCAACGACGATCTCGAGAATTTTCGACTTTCAGTTCCGGAAACCCACACGACGACCATCGACGGGGATACCGGCTGGGCGAAGCGACCGCCCGCCGTGGTCAAATGCTCGCGTTGTGAGAGTGAAATCGCACAAAAGTATTCCCGCGACGATATCGACTGTCCGCGTTGTGTCGCCGAGTATGATTATGATGAGTTCACCGATTTGGAGCTTGTCTATATGGAGTGTCCCGTCTGTCAAAGCCGGATGCAACACGGACAGCGCCATCCCGATCAATTCGATGTCCCCGAATGGGCGACGTGTGATAACTGCCGGTATCACTGGGAGTTCCGACACAGTTTCAAGCCATAAGTTATTGATCGGTCGGACTGTCCTCGAAGGTGACGATCCTGTATGGCGAACGTGATTCAGACCGTTTTGGCGATCATCGCCGCCGGATTGATACTCGCCGCGTTGGTTGCGATGTCGGCGAGGGAACTGCTCATCGCTGGCTTGTGCTTTATGAGTGCCAGTCTCGTTATTTATTTTCGACAGACACGGTGAGGGGACGGTTTCGGATTCGGTCGGATCGGTTGGCTAGTCCTTTTGATCGATCAGTGGCGATCGGTTCCGGTCTGAGGTTCGTGGTGACTATTGGCCCCTGGTCCGGACGACCGGACCAACCCTTCACGGCGCGGCTCTATCCTACTACCAGTGGCGGATTCGAGTAGCGGGGAGCCGGTTATGTGTCGTCGACCTGTTGTCGGTTGGTGACGACGGGCACCGAGGATGTGCGGACGACTTTATCGGACGTACTGCCGAGGATACCGCGGAATCGG
>JAXINS010000018.1:0-57176 GCA_034190395.1 Chewarchaeum aethiopicum (SeqCode) | reverse complement strand
TCCAGCCGTTATCCCTATCTCCCCCGTCACAGGCGAGAGTCGGGAGTACCTTCTGTCGGATATTCTCGGCTCCGTTCACATCAACGTTGGCGACCAGTCCACAGTCGTCGCACACGTATAGCCCACGTTCGACGCGCTGGCTATCGTCGGCGGTCCCGCAGGATGCACACGACTTCGACGTGTCGCGTTCGTCCACTCGCTCGACGCTGATACCATCCTCGGCAGCTTTGTATTCAAGCATTGAAATGAAGCGGTCGAACGCCCACCCATGCACGTCGAGATTGCCGTGGTCGCCCCAGTCTACGTCTTCGCGGATACCCGAGAGGTCGCCCACGGCAATCGTCCCAATATTGCGAGCGGCACACTCGGCCACCACGTCCGCCGAGACCGCGTGGAGAAAGTGTTGGCGGCGCTCGTGCCATTTACAGTCGAGTCGTCGTGCTTCGCGAGAATCGCTCTCGTCGCACTTGGCCCGCTCTTTCTGGAAATAGTAGTCGTCTTCTTTGAGTGCGCCACCGGGATACAGCAATGCTTCGTCTCCAACTGAGATGGTCGCGAAGTTGCAGATACCGAGGTCGATACCCGCCACCCGGTCGCCGGGTGGATCGGGGTCACTCATCTCGACGCGACAGACGATGTGTAACTCCCATTCGTCGCCGGTCCAGACGGCCCGGACCTGCTGGACGTTCTGTACGTCCACACCCGGGTCGGCAGCGTACTCACAGAGAACGAAATCCGACCATGATGCCTTGAGATTCGCTCCTTTCGAGAGGCGAATCCGGTTGTGGACAGGGTCGTGCTTGAAACCGTCGTCTTTGAACGTCACCGTCGAACGTGGGTGAGAGTCGCCACGTTTGCGGTAACCGGGCGGGTTTGCGTCCGCGTTTTCATTCTCACGGTGAGCGTACCACGACTCGAACGCCTCAGCCAATTCTTCGAGAATTGCCTGACTGGATTGTGCGTTCAAATCCGCGTAGCGTTCGTGACTTTTGAGGTACGTCTTGAGCGTGCTATCGTCGGGAATCGATCCTGTTTTGCTCCAGATGCGGTCGCAGGTCCACCGGGCGACGTTCCAGAGTTTCGAGGCGGCAAATCCAAGCGAATCGAGATCCTCGCGCACCAGCTGGTGATTGCGAATAGAGGCAACGTAGGTACGCGTGACCTGATTCGCCATACACAGCCTGTGACGGGTTGGCTGTATAACTGCTTGTGAACCGGAGTGAAAATGGAATATCCGGTCCGCCTGTCACCCGGTGGACAATGTGGACGAGCTTACGTGATTCACACCCGGCGTGAACCTCGGGAACACGCTCGCTGAATCAAAATAGCCCGGATCCCAAGCGGCCGGCCCACATCGACCCCGATCAGCGATCCCCGGCTGCCATACCGAACCCTTCTTTTTTGCCGCGTTGCTGGCTCAGCTCGTGGCAAGCGATGATCGCCGCCGCTCGAATGGCGGCTCCGACCGCCGGCCCGGGCCCAGCGTGCCCTCGGAGGCGGACGCACCGACGGAGCTCAAATGGGAGTTCTGGCGGCTCGTCGTCGTCTTTAACGTCGCCCTCCTGGCAACGGCGATCGGCGTGATGTTGATCGGATTTCGGGGGCAACTCGGGACGGGTGGAGCGAGCCTGATCGGCGGGCTCGCACTCTTTGGCGTCGGGCTCTATCGGTATCGAACGGTTCGCCGGAACGCCTAACCATACCCGGATGGTAAGGATCGATATGCGAACCGTCGAGGACGAGTCGGGCCGGCGATATCTCCTGCTCAAACAGTCCCAGGCGGCAAGCCGGGTTCGGGATCCAACCACCGGCGAGGAACGCCACCTCCCCAACGACCAGCTCACCGTTGTCGAGGGGGAGTCGCCGCTCGAAACCGCGGCCGGTGGGGTCCCGGCCGCCGTCCGTCGTGTCCTGACGGCAAGCCACGACGACCGATCGCTCGGGTTGCTCGTCGAACTCGTCGACCGGGGACCGATGGCGGTTCGAACGCTGCTGTCGGCGTATGACCTCTGTGAGAGCGATCTGCATGGCCTGCTCGCGGAGTTCCGAGCGGCCGGGCTCGTTGCGGAGACCCGCGTCGGTGGCGAACGGGGCTATGTGGCGACCGAACTCGCGGTCGAGGGGATCGAGACACTGCTCGAACCCCGGGATGGGCCCGCCGCCGAGCCGGAGCCGACGACGGACTGACCACGTCAAGCAGCGGCCCCATCGACGATCGTCGTCGGCGACGGGCAACGATACGTGGTCACGCTGGCAGTTCGATCTCGGTATCCTGTTCACGCTCGATACGTGACCGGTTGGTGGTGGCGTCCTTCTCGACGGTGATGAGGTCGTCGGCCGCACCGACCAGTTCAGTGTCGTGGCTCACGACGATGATCTGTTCAACCCCGAGATCCCGCATCGATTCGACCAGCTCGATGAGCTGGGAGACGTGTCCCGAATCCAGGAAGACCGTCGGTTCATCCAGGATAAGCGGTGGCATCGGGGCGCTGCCCTCGATCCCTTCGGCGATGAGACGATAGATGGCCGTCCGGAGGCTCAGATTGAACAGGGCCCGTTCACCGCCCGAGAGCTGTTCGGGATCGAGGGCCTCCCCGTCCTTCTGGTAGACGGTGAGTTCGTAGTTGGCGTCGAGTTCGATCCGGGCGTAGGCGTCGTTCTGGTAGACCAGGTCGAACACCTCGTTCAACAGGCGTTCGAGGCTGGCGATGTTTCGCTGGCGAAGCTCCGCCCGGAGATCGCCATACATGGACTCCAAGCGATCGGCCTCCTCGTGGAGCGATTCGAGCGCTTCGACGCGTTCCTCAAGGTCCTCGCGGCGGTCACGGAGTGACGCCAGTTCCTCGAGTTCGTTCTCGACGCCCCCGATCCGGCTCTGGAGGGTATCCCGACGGTCGTTCAGCGCCGTGAGTTTCTCCTCGACGTTCTCGAGGTACTCCGTCGCGCGTTCTTTGTCATCGCGGGCGGTTTCGAGTCGATCCTCGTCGACGGCCTCGGCCAGCTCGTTCCGGCGGTCGCGTTTCTCCTGGAGGGTCGACCGCCGGTCGTCGTTGCGCTCGCCGAGCAGTGTGTGACGTTCCTCGAGGCGTTCGATCTCGGCTTCCCGGTCGGCAATAGCGTCGCTTAACTCCTGGAGTTCCTCCAACCGGCCAATGGCGTCGGTGAGCTCCGCCCGTTGGGCATCGATATCGGCGATTTCCTCGCGGAGTTCCCCAACAGTAGTTTCGATGTCGTCGGCGTCGGCCCGCTTGATCTCGGCTTCCTCGGTGAGGGTCTCGACCTCCGTCCGGAGCTCGCCGACCCGATCGCGCTTGTCCTCGATGGTCGATTCCTTCTCGGCGAGGAGTTCCTCGACGCTTGCCAGGTTCGATTCGAGCTGCTCGACGGTCCGTTCGGCCTCCCGGAGCGACTCGGCGGTCTCGATGCGGTCCTGTAGGGTGTCGATCTCTGCATCCAGCTCGTCGAGTTCGTCCGCCAACTCCTCTAGCCGTTCGCGGTCGGCATCGAGCGACTCGACGTGCGGGGAGTCGTCGACCGGCTGGCCACACTCCGGGCATTTGCCGGCGTCAAGCAGGGCTTCGGCTTGCTCGATCTCGTTGCGCGTGGTCTCTAATTCCGTCCGGAGATCAGTACGCTGGTCCTGGAGTTCCGCCAGTTGTTCCTCGAGTTCGGCTCGGTAGTCCTCGGCCTCGCCGAACGCGATCGGGGCGTCATCGAAGGCCCCACGGTGATCCTCGATTTCGGCCTCGAGATCATCGATGCGGTCCCGACGGTCCGCCAGCTCGGTTTCGTCATCCTCGATGTCAGCCTCGAGGTCCGCGATGGTCTCGCGAAGTTCCTCGGCCTCGGTCTCGAGATCGGCCGCCTGTTCTCGGAGGGTCTCGGCCTCGTTCGTCCGCTCGGTGAGTTCGATCTGTCGCTCCTGTAGGCGGGAGTCAAGCTCCGCTTCCCGTGATTCGAGTTCCTCGATCCGATCGTCGACAGCGGCCTCGTCGGTCGTGTCGAGATCGGTTTCGGCCAACAGCGTTGCCCGTTCTTCCCGAAGCTCCTCACAGGTATCGCGGTGGTCCTCGATCTCCGCCTGGATGTCGTCACGCTCCCGTTCGGTTTCGCTGATCGCCTCCCGGAGTTCCTCGATGTCAGCGCGAAGCTCTTCGATCTCGGACTGTTTCTCGCGGTGGGTCTCGATGATCTCCTCGGCTTCTTCGAGGGTGGCTTCGGCCTGTTCGCGATTCGCCTCGAAACGCTCGATCTCGGCCTCGACGTCGGCCAAATCCGACTGGAGGGACGATAGCGTCGCCTGGAGGTCTTTGTCCTCCTTGGCGTCGATCTGTGTCTCGAGCTGTTCGAGGTTGCCCCGGCGGTTTTCGAGGACGTCTTCGACACCCAGGCGGGCCTGACTGGCCCGTTCGCGATACTCCTCGAGAGTACCAAGCTGGAGCAGGTCATCCAGCATCGCCTGGCGGGACTGGGGGGTCGCGTTGATGAGCTTGTTGACCTCGCCCTGGCGAACATAGGCACAGTTGACGAAGGCCTCGTCGTCCATCCGCAGCAGGTCGCTCACGTAGCGACGAACTTCACGGGCGCCTTCGATGGTGTCATCGCCGGTGTCGAGGACACATTCGGCCGTTTGGGCACGGTCGTCGGTGCGTCGGATCCGCCGCCGGATCTGATAGTCGGTACCCGCGTGGTTAAACCAGAGTTCGACGACGGTCTCATCCTCGCCGTTCGTGATGATCTCCTCGAGGGTGCCATCGAGGGCCCGGGAACCATACAGGGCAAAGAAACACGCCTGCAACAGCGAGGACTTGCCGCTGCCGTTCAGCCCGTGGATGACCGTCACGCCACGGTCAAGCCCGACATCGGCCTGATCGAAACACTTGAACTGTTCGAGCCGAACGCGGGTGAACCTCATAGGTACTCCTCCATCGATGCCTGCCCGTCGGAATCGGCGTCCGGATCGGTGTCCTCATCGCTCCGAGCGGGCGTCGCCTCGATCGACTGCTCGCCGTCGTCGGTCGGTGTATCGTTGGTCGGCGTGCTATCGGTTGAGGTGTGATTCGACCGATCGGGATCGGCCGAGTCGCTCGCGGCGCTTGTGGTACTGGTCGTCGGCGTGTCCGTTCCGTCGTCGCTAACGGCGGCCGCGGCGTCGTCCCCCGATTCCGTGACATCGTCGGCAGTCGTAAACGCCGTCGGGTCGTCTGCAAGGAGATCGGTGATCCGGTCTTTGACCTGGGACCGGACGTTCGAGTCGGCGACCGTCGAGGAACGGACCGTCTCATCGATCGTCCGGGCGGCCTCGCTCAACCCCAGCTCCCCGAGCCGCTCGCGGACGGCGTCATCGGGATCGGCGAACCGCACGTCGGGGGTCGAGTCGGCCTCGAATTCCCGGTGGTCGTTGACCCGGGCGATCAGCGCGCCGCGATCGGTCGCGAACTCCTCGACCCGGGCGGCCGGGACGTCTTCGCCGTCACCCTCCAGGGTGACGATAACGACGGCGTCCTCGACGTCCTCCTGGCGAATCCGTTCCTGCACCCGGTCGATGCCCTCTCCGGGCTGAAGCTCCAGATCGAGCAGGACGAACGGCCGCGTCTCGATCCCGCGACGCCGGATCGAAACGTCCGCGTCGAATTCGACGATATTATACCCGCGGTCGGCCCGTTCGCTGGCGTCGGCCCGTTCGGTCGAGCCACAGTAGGTGACCCAGGTCCCGTCGACCTCAGCGGTGTCCGGGGTATGATTGTCGCCCAAGAGCATGGCATCGAACGCGACCGAGGATTCGGCGAGAACCGTTTCGGTCTCCCAGTCGGCATGGGCAAACGGGGTGAACAACCCATGGGCGACCAGCGCCGTGTGATCGATGTCTTCGGGTGGCTGTTCGAAGTCATACGTCAGCTCGGCCCGTTTCGATCGGGGAACGAAATCGAGCCCGTAGAAGGCGACGTCGCCGATGACCGTCGGCGTGGCGTCGAGCCGGGTCGCGAGCGAGAGCGTCTCGAAGAGATCCAGCCACTGTTGATCGCGGGTCTGCTCGTGGTTGCCGACGATCGCGAGAAAGGGGATGTCGGCGGCCCGCAGCTCACGGAGGACGGAGATCACACCGTGGATATCGGCCAACGAGGGCGTGCGATCGTGAAAGAGATCGCCGGCGTGAACGACGGCATCGACGTCGTCCTCGATGGCATCCTCGATGACGGCGCGAAACGCCGCGAAGAAATCCGCCCGTCGCTCGGGCGAGTGATACTGTCGATACCCGAGGTGGGTATCGCCCGTGTGGATCACCCGCGTCATATACCCTCCCTAACGGACGGGTCCCTAAAGCGGTTCTGAGACCGCGGTGGAAGTGAACGCGGTCGGGGGACGTCAGTCGGTGCCGATGTCGATCGAGTAGAGTCGTTTTCGGGCGTCGGCGAAGGAAAATCGGGAATCGACGACGCCGATCTCCTCGAGTCGAGTGATCGCATAGCGGACCGTCCGCGGGGGCAACATCGTCTCCTCGGCGATCTCGCCCTGCGTGAGGGTGTCGTTGTACTCGAGTACCTTGTAGACGAGCTTCGCGCTCGGAGGCAGGTCCGCGAGGGAATCGGCGATATCGGGACGATCGACCGAGACCCCGTCAGTCTCAGTCTCGGTATCGGTTTCGGTTTCGGTTTCCGCCACCTGATCGGGTGTTCCCATCGTGTAACATTCGTTACGCATACAGATTGTTAATATTTCGTATTTCGTGTTATTACCGATAGGAATTACATCCGCGAGCGGAGTGGTCGGCCGGCTATCCTGGTAACCCGAAGTCTCTTATGAACTACGCACCTAGCCATCAGCGATGACCGATGCGGTAGACGATGTCGATCTTCCTTACGACGATACCGACTCTCTCCAGGAGAAACTCGAGAAACTGAACGACCATCTCGACACCCTGCAGGAGCAAAACGAGGAGATGCGCGACAAGCTCCTTGATGCGAACGCGGAGAACAACAAGTACCAACAGAAGCTCGAACGGCTGACCCACGAAAACAAGAAGCTCAAACAATCGCCGCTGTTCGTCGCGACGGTCCAGGAGATCACCGACGAGGGCGTGATCATCAAACAACACGGCAACAACCAGGAAGCGGTGACGGAGGTCACCGACGAACGCCGCGAAAAGCTCGAAGCGGGCGACCGTGTCGCGGTCAACAACTCCCTGTCGATCGTCAAGGCGCTCGATGACGAGACCGACGTCCGCGCTCGGGTGATGGAGGTCGAGGCGAGCCCCGAAGTTACCTACGAGGACATCGGCGGCCTCGAAGACCAGATCCGCGAGGTCCGTGAAGCCGTCGAGATCCCGCTGCTCAATCCCGACCAGTTCGACGAGGTCGGCATCGACCCCCCGTCGGGGATTCTCCTCCATGGCCCGCCGGGGACGGGCAAGACCATGATGGCGAAAGTCGTCGCCAACCAGACCGACGCGACGTTCATCAAAATGGCCGGCTCGGAACTCGTCCATAAGTTCATCGGCGAGGGCGCCCGGCTGGTCCGGGATCTGTTCCAGTTGGCTGAAGAACGCGAACCGGCGATCATCTTCATCGACGAGATCGACGCCATCGCCTCGAAACGCACCGAATCGAAAACCTCCGGCGACGCCGAAGTCCAACGCACGATGATGCAACTGCTCTCGGAGATGGACGGCTTCGAAGACCGGGGCAACATCCGCATCATCGCCGCCACCAACCGCTTTGACATGCTCGATGAAGCCATCCTCCGGCCCGGCCGCTTCGACCGCCTCATCGAAGTCCCCAAACCCGACGAAACCGGACGGGAGCTCATCTTCAAGATCCACACCCGCGACATGAATCTCGCGCCCGACGTCGACTTCGAGCGCCTCAGTCAGGAGACCGAGGAGCTAAGCGGCGCCGATATCAGTGCCCTCTGTACGGAGGCCGGGATGTTCGCGATCCGGGACGAACGCAACATCGTCACGATGGCCGACTTCGAGAACGCCCGCGAGAAACTCGAAGGCCTCGACGAGGTCGACGAAAGCATCTCGAAGACGTTCGCCTAATCGAAATCGCCGCCCGCATTTGGTGGATAAACGGCGTCGGATTTTTACCCGATATCGCGACCGAGGTTACAAGAAGAGCAGATACGGAAGCACGAAGAGTAACACGAACAGGATACCGAGCAACACGAGATAGGCGATACCGGTACCGATGGCCGTGCGCCATGCCGGATGGGAGAATTTCTCGAGAACCGAGTGAAGTGCCATACCGTACAGACCGGCGGGACCGGAGTGACTTAACTGTACCCGAACCCGGCAGGGAAACCGGGGCTAACGGGACAACCGGACGATCAGGCGACGATATCGGCGACCCGCCGTGGTTCACCGGAGAGCGCCGGATCGGGCTCGACTAACTGGAGGACCTCATGGTCGGTGACGTCGTAGTAATCCTTCTGGGTTGCCTCCTCGATCAGCGTGCGTTCGAGCCGGAACTCGGTCCCTTCGTAGATGACATCGACCCCCTCTTCGTCGAATGACAGGATCGTCATAGTCGCCCATTTGGCCTCGGGAATAATAAGAACACAGACATGCGTCAGACACCAGTCCGACGCCCTCGGGGGAATTTAATACGTTCGCCGCCGTCTTTTTCGACGTGTCGCTTGCACCCGATCCGCTCGATGAGCTCGTGATTCCCGATGAGACGGCCGTCGAGGAACACGATCTGGTCGCCGATAGCGACATCATCGTTGGCGGCCAGAGTACCATCGAGTTCGGAGTTCGCGGCCGGAACGTCATGGCCGGCGAACGCGTCGAGTTCGGCGGCGGGATCGAAGCCGACGGCGACTGTCGACTCGACATGTGGTGTGATGTCGCCGAGGACGTCCTCGTCGGCAAGGACGCCTACCTCGGCGAGCGGGTCCATGTCGGCGGCCAGTTGATGGTCAGCGGCGACCTCGATATCGGCGACGACGTCAACATCGAGGAGGGGTTCGAGGCCAACGGCTGGATCGTCATCCGCAATCCGATGCCGACGATCGTCCTCTTGATGGTTTATCTCTCGCATATGCTCCGGATCGGCGAGGACGACGCCGCCGAAGAACTCGTTTCGGACATGCTCGAGAACGTCGACGACGAGACCGACGAGGACCCGTTGATAGTCCCACGTGGCGGGCAGGTATCCGACGACGCCTGGCAGGTATCGACGCCGGCCCGGATCGGCACCGACTGTCGGATCAACGGGAATATCCGGGCGTCGACGATCACGATCGACGCCGGCAACAACGTCTTCGGGAGCCTGCGGGCCCGCGGCGATATCACCGTCGGCGAGGACACCAAGATCCACGGCGACGTGACGACTCGCGGAGGCGATGTCATCCTCGATGAGGGCGTTCGGGTACTTGGGGACGTCTCGGGCAACGACGTCACCTTAGAAGCCGGCGCAGGGGTCGAGGGTGTCATCCGAGCCCGCGGCGAGATGCGAGTCGAGCCCGGCAACGGTCGGGATCCCGAGTAACGTCCCACGGGACACCGTGGGGATCGAAAGGCAGTTTGTTCGGAACACAAACAGGGAGAGTATGCGATCCCTCGCGCTCGCGGGCAAGCCAAACGCCGGGAAGTCGACGTTCTACAAGGCGGCGACGATGGCGGAGGTGGACGTCGCGAACTATCCGTTCACGACCATCGACGCCAACCGCGGGGTGACCTACGCCCGGACGGAGTGTCCCTGTCTGGCGCTTGATGAACGGTGCGACAACGAGCAGTGTCACGACGGCAAACGGTACGTCCCGGTCGAGCTGCTGGACGTCGCCGGATTGGTGCCCGGAGCCCACGAGGGACGCGGCCTTGGCAACCAGTTTCTGGACGAGCTGACCAACGCCGATGCCGTGTTGAACGTCGTCGACGCCAGCGGCGGGACCGACGAGGAGGGCGAACCGATCGAGGTCGGGGAGTACGATCCGATGAACGAGGTCGATTTCATCGAGACGGAGCTCGATCAGTGGCTGGCGAGCATCATCGATCGCAACTGGGAGGGGATCGAACGGGCCTCACGGTCGCCGGAGTTCGATCTCGAAGAAGAACTGACGGACGTGCTGACCGGGGTCGGCGCAACCGAAGCCGAAGTCGCCGCCTGTCTCCGTGCCTTCGAGTATCCCGAAGATCCCATCCAGTGGACCGACGAGGATCGCGAACGGCTCGCCGCGGAGCTGCGCGAGCGGACCAAACCGATCGTCCTCGTTGCGAACAAAGCCGATATCGCCCCCGAGGAGAACATCGAGCGACTGGGTTCGACCCCAAAGCCGGCCGTCCCGGCGACTGCCGACGGTGAACTAGCGTTACGACGCGGCGTTGAGGCGGGTGTGATCCAGTATGATCCGGGTGACTCGACGTTCGAACTCATCGGGGACGTAACCGATGAGCAACAACGCGGGCTTGAAAACATCCGGGAGGTGATGGAGCGATTCGGTGGCACCGGCGTTCAACAGGCGATCAACACGGCGATCTACGAGCTGCTCGATATGATCACGGTGTTCCCGGTCGAAAACGAGACCCGCTGGACCGACGGTAGCGGCACCGTATTACCCGACGCGTTTCTCCTGCCCAATGACGCGACACCCCGGGAACTGGCCTATGCAGTGCACTCGGATATCGGCGAAGGGTATCTCCACGCAGTCGACGCCCGGACGAACCGCCGGATCGGCGAGGACCACGAGCTCAGCGAGGGCGACGTCATCAAGATCGTCAGTACGGCCAACTAGACGGCTCGAAGGGACCATCGGCGCGAACCGACGTCTGACTCAGACACCGAGTGGCCGGAACCAGACGGCGACCAACAGCAGGGCAAGGAAGAGATACGATCCCCGGATCAACAGCATCGTCGAGAGCTCGGGATCGGCGCGGCGTGAGATAGCCGCCACCGTGCCGAACACCGCCACCGCAAGGACAGCCCCCGGGGGAAACAGCCGTACGGCGACGAACCCAAGGACCAGGAGCAATCCGACAGCCATCAGGCCGTAGGCGGTCCGTCGGGCGCCACGGGGCCCCAACACGACTGCGACGGTCCGCTTGCTGATCGACCGGTCATAGTCGTAATCCTGGGCGTCGTCGATGACCTTCACGCCCGATAACAAAACGAGAAACACCGCGGCGAAGGCAACCGCGACCGGGGCGATCGCCGTCGTCTGGACGTAGTAGCCGCCAACGATCGCGAAGGCGATCCCTGTCGGATAGCCCGAGGTCGCCGTGACGGGATGCATATCGAGCTGGGGCGCGTGGTGAAACCCGATCAGCCAACCCGGCAGCGTGACCAGGGCGGCCCACGGATCGACGAGCCACCACAACCCCGCCAGGCAGAGGAAAAACGCTCCCGTCGCAAGCCCCAATGCGAGCCGGCATCCATGGACAGTAAGGGGATGATCGTCGTCCTCATCGCGGTGATGAAAATCGATGTACCCGTCCTTGACGTGGGCGGTATAGACCGCACAGAAGATCGCGGTCATGTGGAGGGCGCCGATCGGGAGTGAGAACCGACCGGCCAACATGCTGCCGAACCACGAGGCGGCGATCGGCGGCAGCATGAACACCGGATGGACCTGGGAGGCAAGCGCCCGTAGATCGGCGACGATCCCGTTGCCGTGTCGCGAAAGTGACACATAAAAGTCAACGACCTATCAAGTGATAAAAGTATGCAGCAGCGGAGCGGACCGTCCCCTGTATTGGGAGTTCGTGACTATCGATAATCCTCGATTAAGCCCGGCGAGTGTCCGATAGCCTCAGGCGACCGCGGCCGTCGCGTCTTCCATTGCCTCCAGAGCAGCCTCGATCTCCTCCATCGAGGTGGCATAGGAGATCCGGGCGTAGCCGTCGCCGGCATCACCGAAGGCCCTACCGGGGACGACGACGACGCCACGATCGACGACTGCGTCGACCCAGCCGTCGGGGACCCGTGGCATCGCATAGAACGCTCCGTGGGGCGTCGGAACCTCAAGGCCCATGTCAGTGAGCCCCTCGAGGAGGACGTCCCGTCGTCGCTCGAAGGCATCGACCATCTCCGTGACGGCATCCTGTGGACCCGAGAGCGCGGCCTCGGCGGCGTACTGGGCCGGCGCGCTCGCACACGCCTGGATGTACTGGTGGACCCGCAACATCCGTTCGATCCGCCGGTTGCTGGCGGCGACCCAGCCGAGTCGCCAGCCCGTCATCGAGTAACTCTTCGAGCAGGCGTTGATGACGACCACGTTGTCGGAGTCGGCAAAGACCATCGGCGAGTGGTGTGCCCCCTCGAAGACGATGTGCTCGTAGACCTCATCGCTAATACAAAGGACGTCGTGTTCGTCGGCGATACGGGCGAACGCGCGCATGTCGGCCTCCGACTGGACGGCCCCGGTCGGGTTCGCCGGGCTGTTGACAATGAAGGCGGCCGTCTCGTCGGTGATCGCCGCCTCGACGGCGTCCGGTGAGAGCGTCAGATCGTCCCGGAGCGCGATCGGCACTGTCGTGCCGCCAGCGAACTGGGTGAGAGCGTCGTAGGAGACGAATCCCGGATCGGGGATGATCACCTCATCACCCGGATCGACGTGGGCCTCGATCGCGATGTGGAGGGCCTCGCTCCCGCCAGCAGTGGCGATGACGTGCTCGGGGGGAACATCGAAGTCGTTGTCCCGGGCGTGTTTCTCGCTGATGGCCGTTCGGAGTTCGGGGATCCCTTTGTTGCCGGTGTACCCATCGGTGTCACCGCGATCCATGGCATCCTGGGCGGCCGCCTTGGCGTGGGCGGGCGTCGGGAAATCCGGCTGACCCAGTCCCATGTTGATCGCATCCTCACCAGCGGCCTCGAAGACCTCCCGGATGCCGCTGATGGACACCTGTTCGACTCGCTGGGCAAACTCCGTCATGTAGGTCGGGGGCGTCGCCCAGCGGAATAACTCTACTCCCTCAAGGGGACGCCATCGAACGGCCAGTCGAGAACGCGAATACAGAGACTACAGTGGTGTTGCTATCAACAGGAGCGGGAAACACGCACCCTCCTCTGTCGTGAATGATCGGTGGATCTTCGAGCGGAGCGTGATAGGCGGGAGCGGATGAGTATGGATCGTCAGATTCACAAGTGCCAGTACCACCCGCTCCCGACCCGATACACATCGGGCCATAGCTTGAGTAATGACCCATTAGCAACGCGTCAGAAACGAGACGGCGAGACCATCGACCGGCGACGGTCGACGTGCTTAGGTAATCCCCCAAAAGACGGCGATCCCGACCGTGACCGTCGCGGCATGGAGCAGTTGTAACGGCGCACCGATCCGGACGTAATCGGTAAACCGGTAGCCACCGGGGCTGTAGACCATCAAGTTCGTCTGATAGCCGATCGGTGTCATGAACGCCGAGGTGGCCGCAAACGTCGCCGCGAGAACGAAGGCGAACTCGTTGGCCCCGATTCGCGTGGCGGTCTCGACGGCGATCGGCAACATCAACACAACACTCGCGACGGGCGTGATGACGTTGGCGAGTGTCGTCGTCAACAGATACACCAATGCCAACACCGCGATCGGGGGCAGCACGGTCGCGCTCTGAACGATGAGTCCGCCGATGAGCTCGGCCCCGCCGGTTCGCTGGAGCGCAAGGCCAAGCGGGATCACCCCCGCGAGGAGGAAGATCACGTCCCAGTTGACGGCATCGTAGGCTTCCCGTGGACGGATGATGCCGGTCGTGATCATCGCCACGACGCCACCCAGGGCCGCGATCACGATCGGCAACAGGTCAAGCGCCGCCGCGGCGATGACCCCGATCATGATCGCAAGGGCCAGTAGAATCGAGCGCTCCGACGCTGTCTCCGACTCCTCGATGGGGGTTCCACTGGTCTCAGTGACGAGCAACTCGTCTTGGGACCGGAGTCGATCGAGCGTGCTTTGGGTCGCATGCAACAAGAGGCCATCCCCTTCAGCGAGTTCGACGTCGACAAGCCCATCGTGAATGACGTCACTACCACGCCGAAGCGCGAGTACGGTCGCGCGATAGCGGTCGCGGAAGGCCGCATCGGCGATCGTCTGGCCGATAAGCGACGAGCCGGGCGAGACCACCGATTCGATGAGAATTCCCTGGCCCTCGGGTCGATCGAGTTCAGCGTCGGTTACCGTCGCCCGCGGTAACAACTGGAGGTCGTGTTCCGCCGCGAACGCGCGGGCAGTCTCCTCGTCGGCCCGGACGGTCAACCGGTCTTGAGCGAGGATGTCCCGATCCGTGCCGGGGGCGACGAATGAGCGATCGCCGCGGACGATCTGTAACACGTCGAGGTCGGGATGGGATTGGGTGAACGCCTCGGCGACACTCCGATCGGCGAGCGGGGACGCCCCCCGAACCCGGAGCCGCCAGAGGTACGGCGTCATCGAAAACTCCGTGATGAGATCGACGGCACGCACCCGTTCGGGGAGCAGCCACTGTCCAACCGTCAGCATATAGAGACTCCCGACGACGAGAACGATCGCCCCGAGATGGGTGAACTCGAACATCGTAAACCGCTGGCCGATCAATTGGGCGGAGAGATCGCTTGCGACCAGGTTCGTGGCGGTGCCGATCAGCGTCAGGGTCCCGCCGAGCATCGAGGCGTAGGACAGCGGGATGAGGATCTTCGAGGGCGAAACGTGCACCCGGTCGGCGAGATCCATCACCATCGGGATGAAGATCGCGACGACGGGTGTGTTGTTGATGATCCCGGCAAGCGGTCCCGTGATGCCGACGGTGACACCGAGTAATCGGTCGGCATCGTGGCCGATGACACCACCCAGGAGCGAGCCTAGCCGTTGGATCGCTCCAGTGGATTCGATCCCGCCGCTCAGAATGTACATCCCGACGATCGTGAGCGTCGCCGGGTTCGAAAACCCCGAGATCGCATCACCGGCCGGGACGTGAGTAAACGGTTCGAGGACGACGAGCGCGACGATGACCCCGATCGCGGTGGTATCGGGCGCGAGGAGTTCGGTGACGAAAAAGACCACCGCGATGGCGATGAGCGCAAACACGACGAGGGTATCTAGCTGGACGGCCATCGCCATGCGAGAACGAACGACGGAGGGACCGATAAAGGATTGCGCTCCTGACGATCAATCGGAGGGGCGAGCCGGTTCCCAAGCGGGGGAGGATGGGGCTTCCGGCTACGCCATCCGCCCGCTTATCGCCTGTGGATCGAGCCGGTAGAACTCGAACTCGACGTCACGAACTGGCTTGTCGAAGAAATCGACCAACGGGATCTCGACCCGTTCGAGTCCCTGGAGGGTCTCGTTTGCGATCGCCGCATCGGTCGTCGACTCCAGGCGCCCGGTGGCGACGATGCTTCGCCAGACTGCATCGGTCTCACCGAAGACGACAAACGAAACCAGGCGATCGGCGAGGGTGCCTTTCGCACTATCTGGGGCGACCGCCAAACGAAAATAGAAGTTCGTCTCGACCGAATCGTAGCCGTAGGAGACCGGAATCGAGTGGGGCGGCTCCTCCTCGGCCGTCGAAAGCGACATGACACCCATCCCGCCGGTGCCAAGGAAGGTATCCCGTTCGTCCGCAGTCATCTCGGTAACTGGAGCATCTCCCATACGAAGACTACCCATCGAACCGGCATAAAGAATCGTCTTCTCAACGAGAAACCGCATGACAACTCGGAGACAAAGCCGAACAAGAGCACGGACGGTAGGATCGCAAACGGAACGATCGGAACGCCGAACGTCGGTTACTGGTACATCCGGAGCGGTTCGGCACGACTGGATTCCTCGTCGGCTTGATGCATCTGCTTTGCAAGCTGTTCGCGCTGCTTGCGGATCTCCTCGGCCCGATCGATGAGTTCGTCCGTACCGATCTCGATGTCAGTCATCGGCGTGATACCGTTGCGAATGAGAATATGGGCCGCCTCCGGATCCGGAAACTGGGGGTTGCTCTCGACAACGAGTCCGACGGTGGCGAGGTCCTGTTCTTGGGCTTGGTGTAACAACGCGCCGGTCGGCCCGGCGATAACGCCGTTTTCGGGCGGTGCATCGAGCCCGGCCGCAGAGAGGTGTTCGTCGCCGTTGCCGGTCGCCGTCCCGAAGAGGGTCGGCGGGGATTCCTCACGGTCGCTGGGCAGGCCACTCAAAAAGATCGGCAAAGCGTCCTGATCGGCCAGCCAGCCGGTCAGACAGCTCGCGAAATCCGACGCATTCGTCGGCGAGACGGGGACGTCACTCTGGAGTACTAACAGCTGGCGATCCGGATCGGCATAGAGCCGAACCGGCGGCCGGAGCGTCGGATCGTCGGCCCGATAGATCGCGAGTTTCGGAAGCCCTTCACAGACGACATCGGCGTAGTAGGTCATATCGAACGCATCAACGATATGGTCGGCAGCGATCTTCCCGACCAGTCCAACGCCCGGGAGCCCTTCGATGAGCGTCGGCGATTCGAGCGTGAGGTCGTCGGCGTGAACTCTGATATGAGCCATACACGACACTTCGGTCGATTTCGGCATAAACGTAGGCGATTGATCAGCATCGAAACCCACAAGCGCGCGACTGCGCAAGACCGGGCATTCAGACGGATGGCCACGGACGATCCCCTCGCGCGATACGACGCCATACTCGACGATCCGGCCGCCTTTCACCGCGCCTGCAGCCGGCCATTGCCACGGCTGACGCGAATCAACACGATCAAGACCACCCGAGAACGGGTGACGACAGCGCTTGATGAGACGGGAACCGACTGGACGGCCCGCGAGTGGAACCCTCACCTCCTCGAGCTGGCAACCGACGAGCCGGGCACGACGTGGCCGTATTTCCTCGGCTGGCTCCACGGCCAAGAGGAAGTCTCGGCACTTCCGCCACGGGTTCTCGACCCCCAACCCGGCGACCGGATCTTGGATGCCTGTGCCGCGCCGGGGAGTAAGACGACCCAACTGGCCGCCCTCACGGACGACTCGGCGTTTATCGTCGCCAACGATGTCAACCTCGGTCGGCTGTCACCCCTTCGATCGAACGCCGAGCGCCTGGGCGTGTCAGGACTCGCCGTGACGAACCAGGACGCCCGGAACTTCTCGTTGAAACCGTTCGACTTCGACGCGTTCGACCGGACCCTCGTCGATGCGCCCTGTTCGGGCGAGGGAACGATCCGGAAAAACCCCGACGCGCTCGCAAACTGGTCGGAAGGCACGCTCAGGGGGTTAGCCGGTGTCCAGAAGGGGATTCTCAGCCGCGCGATCCAGGCGACCGCTCCGGGCGGTGTCGTCGTGTATGCGACCTGTACGTTCGCCCCTGAGGAAAACGAGGCCGTCCTCGATCACGCACTCGAGACCGAGGCGTGTGATCTCATCGAGTTCGAAATCCCCCTCGAACACGCTCCGGGCATTACCGAGTGGCGGGGCGAACGGTTCGACGACCGCGTCCAGCGGGCCAAACGACTCTTTCCCCACTACAACGATACGGGCGGGTTCTTTCTGGCGAAACTGGCGGTGGAAGCGTGACCGAAAACGACGGCCAGCAGTTCGATCGATTGCCGTCGACGGCAGCCGACCGGACCGTCGAAGGGCGGGCGACTCGTGAGGCAGTGCTTGATTGGTGGACCGATCGATACGGCGTGCCGGTGTCGGTCTTCGAGTCGTTCACGTTCTGGGAGAAAGGCGCCGGCAAACTGTGGGTTCTCCGCGGTGATACCGCCTCGCCAACCCGTATCGAAGCCCTCGGGATGCGGATCCTCCACACCCGCCAGGAACACTGGAAACCGACCACGAACGCCGTCCAGCGGTTCGGCGGGCACGCAACCCACAACGTCATCGAGCTCGATCGGCCGGCGGCCAGCCGGTTTGTGGCCGGCGAGGACCAGGCCATCGAGTGGGACGGCGACTGGGGGTATCTGATCGTCAGCACGTCCGTCGGTGACGCCACGACACCGATCGGCGTCGGGCTGTATCTCCGTGGCGAACTCCGGTCCCAGATCCCAAAGAGCCGGCGGCGGGACCTCGACGCCCAGCCGGATTGATCCAGTCGTGGGCGCTGCTCGGTCGGATCCAGAGCCGCCGACATCGACCCCATGGTGGTTCGACGCGGATCAGTCAGTAGCGCGGACGACCCCATCACTGAGATCCGTCCACTCGATACGATAGCCCAACGCCGACAGCACCGCGCTCGTCTCCGACAGGTCGAACTCCTCGAGGACACTCTCGACCGTATCGAGCGACATCCCTGGTTCGATCCGATCGGCCAATGTATCGAGCACCGTCGGTCGAACGAGGGTACGACCGATCCGCTCGTGGTCCGGCGTTGGTTTGTCCTCGATTGCCGCCTCACTGACACCGTAGTCCGCTGCCAACTCGTCGATAGTGACGACATCGACGTCGGGGACGAGTTCATCGGGGAGGGTTGCCGCGGCTTCGGCGACCAACTCATCCTCGTAAGCCCGAAGCACATCCCGGAGCGCCTTCAGCCGGACCGTCCCGTCGTACTCGATGACGCGATGATCGCGGGCCTCGATCGCCTCGCCGACCCCGAGTGACTCATCGACTGCGACGATCATGTCGACGTCTTCGAGCGTCTCCAGTTGTGCAAGCTTCTTTTCGACGTACTCGGGCGTCCAAAAGCCCATGATCTCGAAAAACACGCGAAAGTCGGCATGATCGTAGTCGAAGGCGAAATCGGGGATCATCACCCGGGCGCCGGCCGCAAGCGGTTCGGGTTCCCGCTGGAGCGTCCAGTCGAGCTCCAAATTCGAGAACCTCGTGGCGAAATCCGCCTCGACGCCGCTGTCGAAGGTCATCTCCTCAAGTGGCTCGGTATCAGGGACGACAAGCGGATCCTCGTCATCGAGCGTGAGCGTTCGTTCGGTCCCCCGGTCATCGATCGTCGCCTCAAGGGACCACTCCGTGGCCTTGACGACCGTCCGCAACAGCCGGGCGAATCGGGTCCCGTATCGACGAGTTCGTCTGAACAGCGCATCGGGACCGGTGATCTCGACGACCCGTCCATCGGCTGTTTGGTGGATTTCATACATCAGCCCGAGTCGTTTGACCGCGCTGACCAGGGCTTTCGGATCGCTCGATCGGACGTCGATCTCGGTCGCATCAAACAGGGCTGTCTGCGCGAGCGAGAGGTTATACCGATCGATCAGTTCCGCCGGCGACCAGGCCGAGTCGAATTCGGTCAGTATCTGTCGCTCGTCGAGATCGGCATACAGCGATGTCCCAAGAGCCGTCGGTTCGATGCCCAGTCGATCACCGGCCCGTTCGAGGGCCCGGGTGCGATCGTCCTCGGTGATGACGCCGATCTCGGCGGCGGTCTCGAAGACGACCGCTCGTGCTTTGGGTGGATCGATAGGCGCCTCGACTTCGAACGTGGCGTTCCGGTCAAGGAGCTTGGCAAATCCCCGGACGAGCTTGAAATCCCGGGCCTCCCGTTCGAGCTCCGTCATGGCCGCCTCGAGATCCCCTTTGGATTCGCCGACGTGACCCTGATAGATCCCGATGGCGCGGGCGGCCAGTTGCTCGTCCTCGGCGCTGGCCAACTGTGGGTGATACCCACCACCGGCCCGGGAGACACGTAACAGCTCCTTGGTCAGCACGGACGGATGTTACCGGCCGGGACCCTAAAACGTCCGCGCAGCCCGATCACCGACGGCGGGCGGCGATCCGTTCTTCGGCGGTCTCCGTGCTCACGACCTCATACAGCAGGGCCCGGCCACCGTCCTGTTTCGGGCGGAGGATCCGCCCGAGTCGTTGGGTGAACTCCCGTTCGGACCCGCTGCCCGACAGGATGACCGCGACGTTGGCATCCGGAACATCGACGCCCTCATCGAGGACGTTCGAGGTAACCAACCGACTGATCGTCCCATCGCGGAACGATTCGAGAAATTCGCGCCGTTCGGCCGTACCGGTACGGTGAGTGATCGCCGGGATGAGAAACCGTTCGGCGATGCGGTAGACGAGGTCGTTGTGGGCCGTGAACACGAGGATCCGATCGTCACGGTGACGGTCGAGGATCTGTGCCAGTTCCTCGATCTTGCGATCGGCATTGAGCATCACCTCGCGGGCCCGCTGTTTGGCGAGGAGGGCGTCCCGGGCGGCCGGATCCGTGCCCGATCGCTTGACGAGTTCCTGATAGTCCGACCCATCGCGAAATTCGATCGACGACTGAGCGATATACTCGACGAACGTCGATTGGTGTTTTTCGTACGTCTCGCGTTCTTCGGGAGTGAGATCGACTTCGATCCGTTTGACGTCGTAGGGAGCGAGATGCTCGCCGGCCAGCTCGTCGGGCGAGAGCGTATAGGCCACCGGGCCGAGCAACTCCGCGACGGCCTCATGCGCGCCGTCCGGCCGCTCGAAGGTAGCCGTCAACCCCAACCGGGCCGGCGCGGCCGAAAGCCGAGCGATGTCCCGATAGCCCTCGCCACCGAGATGGTGGACCTCGTCGTAGATGACTAGCCCGAACCGATCGCCCAAATCCTCGGCCCGGAGGTAGGCCGAATCGTAGGTCGCGACGGTCATCGGTTCGAGGCGTTGTTCGCCGCCGCCGAGCTGACCAACTGGAACGTCGAACTCGGCGGTGAGTTCACGACGCCACTGTTCGAGGAGATCGATCGTCGGGACGACGATCAATGTTCCCGTCCCGAGCCGTTCGATCGCCTTAATACCGATTACCGTCTTGCCGCTCCCGGTGGGAAGCTCGATGACTCCCCGACGGTCCTGTTCGGCCCACGCATCCAGCGCGGCCGTCTGGTAGCTGCGGAGCTCATACGTTGAGGCCACATCCAGTGCCGGGGCATCCATAACGCGGTCGTCGACCGACAGGCCAGCCTCCCCGGCCTGCTCAAGGATCGCCGGATACCGATACGCCGGCGTCCGGTAGGTATCGCTCCGTGGATCCCGGTCGACGTGTGTCAAAGACTCAGCGGCGGCCCCGTCGATCCGGATGGTCCCGTCCTCGAAGCGCAACGCGAGGTCCGGCACGGACGGTGATAGGCCGGTCGGCGCGAAAAAGGTCCCGCCCGGATCGACTGACGACCGTCCGGTCGGACCGCTCGATTGCTTTTGAAATCCTTATGCCGTGCCAGAGGTGACTAGACAGATATGACCGAGGCCACCGAGCGGGACGAAGAACCGGCCGAGGAGCCGGCGGATGCCGCCGAGGACGAGGAATCGGCGACGGCCGAGTCGATCGACGACCGTATCGCCCGTGTGGCCGTTGAGGACGAGGCATTGGCCGCTGAAATCGAGGCCGAATTCGACACACTCAGAGACCAGCGAGACGAACTCCAGGCCGAACTCGAGGACGCCAAAGCGGAGATCGAGGACCTCGAATCACGCCTCAAACGGACACAGGCGGATTTCCAGAACTACAAGAAACGCAAGAAAGACGAACAGGAACGGATCAAAGAGCGGGCGACCGAGGATCTCGTCGGTCGCTTGCTCGAAGTCCGTGACAACCTCAGTCGGGCACTCGAACAGGACGCCTCGACGGACATCCGCGACGGTGTCGAGGCGACCCTGAACGCCTTCGATCGGATCCTCGCCGATGAAAACGTCGAGGTCGTCGAACCTGATCCCGGAACGGAAGTCGATCCGATGCGCCACGAGGTCGTCCATCGGACCGAAAGCGACGAACCCGAGGGGACGATCGCCGAGGTGTATCGCCCGGGATACGAGATGGCCGATTCGATGCTTCGGGAGGCCCAGGTCGTCGTCAGTGATGGCCCCGCTGAGGCCGACGAAGAATAGTCCTCCTGTCTGTTTGCGCTTCGATTTATACTATTCCCTGAAAGTGACATATTTATTATATTAATCGCAAGCAAGCGACGGGATTAGGGAAAGGATTGTGGGTCCGTCTCTAGCAAAACTTAAACGGCAAAAGCCGTTATCCAACACATAACGATGGCCAGCGAGAAGATTCTGGGGATTGACCTCGGAACCACCAACAGCGCGTTTGCGGTGATGGAAGGCGGCGACCCCGAGATTATCGTCAACGCGGAGGGCGACCGGACGACACCGTCGGTCGTCGCCTTCACCGAGGACGAGGAACGCCTGGTCGGGAAACCGGCGAAAAACCAGGCGGTCCAAAACCCCGAGCGGACGATCCAGTCGATCAAACGTCACATGGGCGAGCAGGATTACAGCGTCGAGATCGGGGATGACGAATACAGCCCCGAGCAGATCTCGGCGATGATCCTCCAGAAGATCAAGCGGGATGCCGAAGAATATCTCGGCGAGGACGTCGAAAAGGCCGTGATCACGGTGCCGGCGTATTTCAACGACAAACAACGCCAGGCGACGAAGGACGCCGGCGAGATCGCCGGCTTCGAAGTCGAGCGGATCATCAACGAACCGACCGCGGCTTCGATGGCCTACGGCCTCGACGACGAGTCCGATCAGACGGTCCTCGTTTTCGACCTCGGGGGCGGGACCTTCGACGTCTCGATCCTCGAACTCGGCGGTGGCGTCTACGAGGTCGTCGCGACCAACGGTGACAACCACCTGGGTGGCGACGACTGGGACGAGGCGATCATCGACTGGCTCGCCGAGGAGTTCGAGAACAACCACGGCATCGATCTTCGGGAGGACCGTCAGGCCCTCCAGCGGCTCAAAGACGCTGCCGAGGAGGCCAAGATCGAACTCTCGAGCCGCAAGGAAACCGAGATCAACCTGCCCTTTATTACGGCGACCGACAGCGGGCCGGTCCACCTCGAGGAGAGCCTCACCCGCGCGAAGTTCGAATCGCTGACCGAGGACCTCATCGAGCGGACCGTCGAGCCGACCGAACAGGCCCTTGCGGACGCCGATCTCTCGAAATCCGATATCGACGAGGTGATCCTCGTCGGTGGCTCGACACGGATGCCACAGGTCCAAGAGAAAGTCGAGGAGCTGACCGGCAAGGAACCCAAAAAGAACGTCAACCCCGACGAAGCGGTGGCGCTTGGCGCCGCGATCCAAGGTGGCGTACTCGCCGGCGATGTCGACGATATCGTCCTGCTGGACGTGACGCCGTTGTCGCTTGGCATCGAGGTCAAAGGCGGAATCTTCGAACGGCTGATCGAGAAGAACACGACGATCCCCACCGAGGAATCGAAGGTCTTCACGACGGCCGCCGACAACCAGACGTCGGTCAACGTCCGGGTCTTCCAGGGCGAACGCGAGATCGCCGAGGAAAACGAATTCCTCGGTGAGTTCATGTTGACGGGAATTCCGCCGGCACCGGCGGGCACCCCGCAGATCGAGGTCGGTTTCAACATCGACGAAAACGGCATCCTCAACGTCGAAGCCGAGGACAAAGGCTCGGGGAACAAAGAGGAGATCACCATCGAGGGCGGCGTTGGACTGTCCGACGAGGAGATCGAGCAGATGCAACAGGAAGCCGAGGAACACGCCGAGGAGGATCAAAAGCGCCGCGAGCGCATCGAAGCCCGCAACGAGGCCGAATCGTCGATCCAGCGGGCCGAAACGCTCCTCGAGGAGAACGAAGAGGAGATCGACGACGATCTCCGCGAGGAAATCGAGGACGCGATCGCCGACGTCGAGGACACCCTCGAGAACGACGACGCGACCAAAGAGGACTACGAGGACGTCACCGAGGCGCTCTCGGAGAAACTCCAGGAGATCGGCAAACAGATGTACCAGCAACAGGCTGCCCAGGCCGGTGCTGGCGGCGCCGGTGCAGGTCCCGGTGCCGGTGCAGCCGGTGGTGCCGGACCGGGCGGCATGGGCGGCGCCGGACCGGGCGCTGGCGCTGCCGGCGGTGCCGGTCCCGAAGGCGCCGGCGGCGATCAGGAATACGTCGACGCCGACTTCGAGGACGTCGACGAGGACGAGACGGACGACGACAACGAATAGCTCGTGTCGGTTCGCTGTGTGACAGTCGATCGGTGCCGACCACGCGATTGAAGTGTCGAGGCGATCAACCAGGAGCAACGCCGGAACGTAACGTGACACATCGATGACGGAGGACTTCTACGAGGTACTCGGCGTCAGTCGGGACGCGGACGAAGAGGAGATCAAACAGGCGTATCGACAGAAAGCCCGGGAATACCATCCCGATGTGAGCGACGATCCAAACGCCGAGGAGAAGTTCAAGAAAGCCCAGAAGGCAAAGGAAGTCCTCACCGACGAGGAGAAACGCCAGGCCTACGATCGCCTCGGCCACGATCGGTTCATCCAGGCCGAAAAGCAGGGTGGCTTCGACGGCGGTGCCGGCGGTGCCGGTCGGGCCGGTGGCCCCTTCGGTGGGGGCGGCGGCGATCCCTTCGGCGGCGAAGGACCGTTCGGCGATATCTTCGAACAGTTCTTCGGCGGCGGCCGTGGCCAGGGGCAGGGCCAACGTCGCCGCCAGGGTGCCGACCTGCAGACGACCCTCGAAATCGACCTCGAAGAGGCCTACGAGGGCGTCACCAAGGAGGTCACCCTGAGCCGGCCCGAACGGTGTTCGGAATGCAACGGCCAGGGGCATCCACCCGACGCCGAACCGCGGACCTGTCCCCAGTGTAACGGCCGCGGCCAGACGACGCAGGTCCAACAGACCCCGCTGGGGCGCGTCCAACAGACCCAGACCTGCCGCCAGTGTGAGGGCCAAGGCGAGATCTACGAGACGCGCTGTTCGGTGTGTGGCGGCGACGGCGTGACCCGTGAGCAGGCGACCCTGTCCGTCGAGGTGCCGGCGGGGATCCAGGACGGCCAGACCCTCCGGATGGAACGCGAGGGAGCCCCCGGGGAAAACGGCGGCCCGAAGGGTGACCTCCTCATCGAAGTGTCCATCCGCGAGCACGATGAGTTCGAACGCGAGGGTGAGGACATTCGATATGTCCACCCGATCTCGTTCCCTCAGGCGGTCTTCGGCGATACCGTCGAAGTGCCGACCCTCGATGGCTCCGTCGAGATGGACATCCCGGCGGGCACCCAAAGCGGCGAGACGTTCCGCCTCCGTGATCGGGGAATGCCCCGGCTACGGGGCCGCGGTCAGGGCGATCAGTACGTCCAGGTCCAGGTCGTCACGCCCGATTCGCTCAGCCAAGAACAACGCGAGGCCCTCGAACAGTTCGCCGAGGCCGGTGGCGAAGAGATCGACGTCGAACAGGGCTTTTTCGAGAAGATCAAAAACACCTTCTAGGGCGGCCGGGCGCCGGCGTGGATCGTGGCGGCTTTGCCGTCGTGTGTCGAACCGACAACTACTGCCATGGATGTCCTCGGGGATCTCGTTGCCCGTGATCGTGAGCTCGATGGGACCGTCCTGCAGGGGGCGGCCACCGATCGATCGTACGCGTATCACCGGTTTGCAACGACCACGATGAAAGCCGGCAACTTCCTTCGCCAACACGGCGTCGGGATCGACGTTCCGATCGGGATCGCCGATGAACGCCTCCCCGAACCGCTATTGGCACTGTTCGGTGGCCTGTTGCTTGGGGCGACGGTCCGGTTCGATCCGCCAACATCCTTCGAGGGCCGGGTCGTGGTGACACGGACCGAGCGGGTCGACGACTATAGCTTGCCGGACGGCGGGACGGTGATCGCCTACGGCGAGGAGCCGGCCGATCCCGCGACAGCGTACTTCGAACGGGGGATCTGGAGCGAGAACCCGGCCTTTCCACCGACGGCCGTCGATCCCGAGACGGCGGCGATCCGAACCGCCGAAACGACCTTCAGCCATGGCACGCTCCTGACAGCGGCCACGCAGTTGGTCAAGACGAATGCGATCACGACCGCAGATACAGTCGCGTTATGTGGCTCGTTGACCACACCGGCCGTGCTCGTCGCGGGGGTGTTCGCGCCGCTCTTAGCGGGGGGCACGATCCGGCTTGTCCCCGAAAGCGGTGAGGAGCCAAGCGACCTCCGCGTCGATGGCACCGATCGACTGACCAAACAGGCGGCCGACGCGATCGCCGGACGAACCTCGTGAGCCACCGAGCCAGTGAGCCCGGTCAACACGCACAGTAGTAATCATTGTTCCCGAATTCGGTCGAGAGGAGTTGATACGCAGGTGCAGGATCGGACGGCCGATAGACCGCAGTCGTCAGCCTCGAGTTGGATTCGAACCCACCGGAGAGGATCGATTGCCAATCAGTCGCCGACAGTCGATCAGCGAACTCGGTTTCCGCCACCAGCGCGGCGTAATCCTTCAGATACACCCAGGTCGCATCGGTCGTCGGTCCGGGATCGTATGAGCTGTTGGTGACATCAGCATACGCCGCCAACGGCAGGTTCGCGCCGGCGAACACCGGCAATCCAACCCACTTCCACGGGCGGGTATTGATATCGAGGAGTCGGTAGGTATCCGTCTCACGGTCGTAGAGGAATTCGGCCTCGCTGATCCCGTAATACCCCGCATCGTCAAGAATAGTTCTGGCATCGGCTTCGATGGCCGGTGCCGTCGCCGATTCGACGAGACAGGTCGTACCGACGTCGGGGGGATAGACGGCCTGTCGCCGACCGACGAAGGTGATCGGATCGCTGTCAGTCGGGGCGGTATACGATCCCACAGTGTAGAGATCGCCTTGGCGTTTCGGAATGTATTCTTGCGCAAGGACGACGAGCCCGGCGTCGTCGGCCTGTGCGACGATATCGTCGTACTCCCCACGATCGTCGGCGATGACGAGGTTCGTCCCGAAGGTGTCCTCAAAGCGCCGTTTCAAGGCCGGCTTTACGACCAGCGGGAAACCAAGTTCCTCGGCCGCCCGGTCCGGATCGACCTCATCCAGTCGGAAGGTCCGTGGAATCGGGACATCGAGTCGCCGTGCGCGGTCGTACAGCGTGGCCTTGTTCAACACCGAATCGACCGTCTCGAAGGGAGCGAACGGCAGCCGGACCCCGTCCGGGTCCGTCCGGGCGAGCGCGTGGACCCATTCGTCCATACAGCCAAAGGCCACGACATCCGTACCAGCGGCATCGACGATCGCTTCCAGATCGTGCTTGAATCCCGCTCGATCGGATAACGGATAGGTCACGGCGCCACCGAGGGTAACGGCATCGGAGTACGTCGCGACCCCATTGGAAGCCTGATCGAGGGCGATGACAGGGATATCAGCCGTTGCGAGCGCCCGCGCGACCGCCAGGCCGGTGATGTGTGCATTGCTGATAACCGCCGGTGGCCGGTCGAACGAACGGTCCTCCAGTACGGCGAGAAGGTCCTCGAAAGGATGAAAGGTATCGGCCATAGGAAGAGTTGGCGGCGTCATCAAAGAACGGTCGGCAACCGCCAATGTCCGCCGGGGCCGCCGACACGACCCAAGATCCCGAAACGCCCGGAACGTGGATCGAGACGCCGCCTGCCGGCCGATCGGCAGTCACAGACTGTCCCGGGAACGTGTAAGAATTGCCGCTGGGTCAGCTGACGGCCCTAATCTCCTCGAGTGCGTCGGGGTTCTCCATCGAGGAGAGATCGCCGGGGTCCTCACCGAGGTGGGTCGCCTGGACGGCTCGGCGGATGATCTTCCCGCTTTGGGTGCGCGGGAGATCATCGACAAAGAGGATCTCGCTGGGGCGGAACGGTTTCCCGAGTTCCTCGCCGACCTGCGCTCGAAGCGCCGATCGGAGTTCCTCCGAGGGTTCATAGCCGGTGTCGAGGATGACATAGGTGACGACCGCGGTGCCGGTCGTCTCGTCCGGCACGCCGATGGCGGCGGCCTGGTTGACCGCCTCGTGGTCGATCAACGCCCCCTCGACTTCGGCGGGCCCGACCTTCCGGCCGGCGACGTTCAACGCGTCATCGGCCCGGCCGTGGAGGAACCAAAAGCCGTCCTGGTCCTTCTGGGCCCAATCGCCGTGATCCCAGAGGTCGTCCCAGGTCGACCAGTACTCATCGAGATAGCGCTCGTCGCCGTCCCACAGCGAGTCGGTCATGGACGGACAGGAGTCCCGGGCGACCAGAAACCCCCGTTCGTGGCTGTCGGCGATCGACTCGCCGTCGGCGTCGACGATGTCGATGTCCATTCCCAGTCCGGGACCGCCGAGCGTACAGGGTTTGAGCGACTGGATCGGCATCGGCATCAGGAAACAGCCACAGATCTCGGTCCCACCGGAGATGTTGATGATCGGGGCGTCCCCACCGCCGACCGCCTCGTAGAACCACTCCCAGGATTCGGGATCCCACGGTTCGCCGGTCGATCCCAGAAGCCGAAGCGAGGAGAGGTCATACCCCTCGACCCACTCGTCGCCGTGTTTGCGCAGCGCCCGGATCGCCGTCGGCGAGATGCCAAACTGGGTGAGCTTGTGGCGGTCGATCATCTCCCAGTAGCGGTCGGGTTCGGGATGATCGGGGGCGCCCTCGTACATGAAGATCGTTCCGCCGAAGGTGTGGTTGCCGATCAGCGTCCACGGGCCCATCATCCAGCCGATATCCGACACCCAAAAGAAGCGATCCCCCGGCTTCTGGTCGAAGCCGAAATGGATCTCCTTGGCACACTGGACCAGCTGGCCGGCGTGGGTCTGGACGATCCCCTTCGGTCGGCCGGTCGTCCCCGAAGAATACAGCAACATCGAGGGATGATCGGCGGGCAGTTCGTGGGTCTCGAAGCTGTCATCTCGGCGTTTGACGGCATCGTCCCACCAGACGTCCCGATCGTCGTTCCATGGCAGTCCCTCGGATCCCGCCTCGAGCCCGAGGCGGTCATAGACGATCGTCCGTTCGACGTGGCCGGCCTGCTCGATCGCCGCGTCGGCGGTCGCCTTGAGGTGGATCTCATCGCCCCGACGGTAGAACCCGTCGCCGGTGAACAGCACCCGACATTCGGAGGCCTCGATCCGGGTGGCGACGGCATCGGTGCCAAACCCCGAGAAGATCGGGACCGCGATGGCGCCGAGTTTGAGACAGCCATAGACGAGCGAGATGACCTCGGGCACCATCGGCATATACAGCCCGACAGTATCGCCCTCGGTGATCCCCTGGGCTTCGAGGGCGTTGGCGACCTGATTGGCCTCCCGGTGGAGCTCATGGAAAGTCAGTTCGCGCACCTCGCCGGGTTCGCCCTCCCAGATACAGGCGACCTTGTTTCGGGTCGACGACTCGAGGTCGGCATGGCGGTCGACGACGTTGTGAGCGATGTTGATCGTGCCGTCGACGTACCAGTCGCTGAACTGCGGGCCGCCGGTGTCGTCCCGAACCGTCTCGTAGTCCTGGTAGAACTCGATGCCGAGATACTCGACGAGTTCGTCCCAGAACCACTCGACATCCCCCGTCGTCCGTTCGATCAGTTCGTCGTAGTCCGCGATGTCGTATTCCTGCATGAACTGCCAGACGTTCGTCGATTCGACGAACGCCTGGGAGGGTTCATGGACGATCCGATCGACATCCTCGAGTGTGTCCATGCGAAAAGATGCCGAACGCTGGACAAAGTAGTTTACTCAGGTTCCGGCTACGATGATGGAGCCACGTCAGGACGACAGCCAGTCACGGGTAGGCGCGTAAACCCTTTTTTGCCCGGCGCCTGAGGTTTCGGATGTCATGTATGTCCGGGCCGCCAGGAACCGAGACGAGGTATGGCTCCTCGAACATATCGAGGAGATGAACCTGGACGAGGCGGCCTTCCGATCGCGGGATTACGTTATCGCGATCGACGAAGAGACCAACGAACGGACCGGATTTGGCCGGATTCGGATCCACAAGACCGACGACGGCGATCTCTGCGAACTCACCAGTCTGGGGGTCCTTGAGGGGTGGCGCGGCCAGGGCGTCGGCGCCCACGTCGTCGAACGGCTCGTCCAGAACGCCCGAGACGAGGGCTTCGAGGAGCTGTACGCCCTCGTCGGCCAGCCGGCGTATCTCGAACAGTTCGGCTTCGACCGGCTCGATGAGGTCCAACTGCCGGAGAAACTGCGCGACCGGTTGTCGACGAAACGGGAGACGATCGAACCGGACGCGGTGCCGCTCCGGCTCGATACCGACCGGTTCAGAATGCCCGATCACCGCCGGGAGGCGTTCAAACGGGCCGGCGCCGAGGAGAACATCAACGAACCCGACGAGGACGACGAAGAAACCGCCGAGGACTTCGGGATCGATCCCGATCAGGCGACCTACAAGTACGATACCGGTAGCTGACGCCGCTTGGCGCCGACGACATCTCCCGTTTTGTGGACCGATAGCGATCGCTGAACCAAGCGTTAAGCCCGTGCGTCCCGTCGGACCCGCCATGTTCGACGAGGACGATCTCCGCGAGATCCGTGAGGAGACGGAGCGGTGGGAGGCGGAGACTCGCGGGCCGACCGTCGACCGGTTCGGGGAACGTCAGGAGACGTTTACCACCGACACCGGCGGCCAGGAAGTCGATCCCCTGTATACGCCGGCCGACGTCGCCGATCTCGATTACGATGAGGACCTAGGATTTCCGGGCGAGGAGCCGTTCACCCGCGGAGTGTACTCGACGATGTACCGGGGACGGCTCTGGACGATGCGCCAGTACGCCGGCTTCGGGACGCCCGAGGAGACCAACGAACGCTATCACTATCTCTTGGAGAACGGTCAGACCGGGCTGTCGATGGCGTTTGACCTGCCGACCCAGATGGGCTATGATTCCGACAGCACGATGGCCGAGGGTGAGGTCGGCAAATCCGGCGTCGCGATCGATACGCTTCGGGACATGGAGACGGTCTTCGAAGGGATTCCCCTCGATGAGGTCTCGACCAGCATGACGATCAACGCCCCGGCATCGATCCTGTTGGCGATGTACATCGCCGTTGGGGATCGACAGGGTGTCGATCGCAGCGACCTCCGGGGGACGATCCAAAACGACCTGCTCAAGGAGTACATCGCCCGCAACACCTACATCTTCCCGCCGGAGCCATCGATGCGTATCATCACCGACATCTTCGAGTTCTGTGCCGAGGAGGTTCCGAGTTTCAATACGATCTCGATTTCGGGATATCACATCCGGGAGGCCGGCTCGACGGCCGCCCAGGAGATCGCCTTTACGCTCGGTAACGCCATCGAGTACGTCGAGACCGCGCTGGATGCCGGCCTCGACGTCGATTCGTTTGCGCCCCAACTTTCGTTTTTCTTTGCGTCGTACAACAACATCCTCGAAGAGGTCGCGAAGTTCCGAGCGGCCAGACGGCTGTGGGCCCGGATCATGGAGGAGCGCTTCGACAGCGAGGATCCTGCCTCGAAACAGCTCAAGTTCCATACCCAGACGGCCGGGTCAACGCTGACCGCCCAGCAGATCGAGAACAACATCGTCCGGGTCGCCTACCAGGCGCTGGCGGCCGTGCTCGGGGGGACCCAAAGCCTTCATACCAACGGCAAAGACGAGGCCCTCTCGATCCCGACCGAAAAGAGCGCCCGGACGGCGTTGCGAACCCAACAGATCCTCGCCCACGAGTCGGGGGCGGCCGATACGATCGATCCGCTCGCCGGCAGCTACTACATCGAACACCTCACCGACACGCTCGAATCGGAAGCCCGCGAGCTCCTCGATGAGGTCGAAGACCGCGGAGGCATGCAGGCCGCTATCGAGGACGAGTGGGTCCAACGCCAGATCCAGGACACCGCCTTTGAACGCCAACAGGAGATCGAGGAGGGCGAACGGATTATCGTCGGCGTCAACGAGTTCGAGACCGAGGACGACGACAAGGAAATCGACATCCAGGAAGTCACCGAGGAGGACCAACAACACCAGATCGAGCGGCTCGAACGGGCGAAGGCCGACCGGGACGAAGCGGCCGTCGAGGACGCCCTCGCGGCGCTGCGGTCGGCCGCCGACGGCGACGAGAACCTGATGCCGTACATCATCGACGCCGTGAAAGCCTACGCGACGGTCGAAGAGATCGCCGATACGCTCCGGGAGGTCTTCGGGGAACACCGCTCACAGCTCGCGGTCTGACCGCCGGTCGACGCTCAAAGCGGCGTTATAGCGAAGTAGGGAACTAAGACCTCCAGGTGTGTGGTGGACGGATGAAGACGGATGCCGGAGAATCCACTTTCCATCGAGGACGTGCTGGCGATCGAGTATCCGACGGCGCCGGAATGGGCGGCCGACGGCGAGCGGCTCGCGACGGCGATGTACACCGACGACGGTCAGGTGCTCCAGATCGTCTCGATCGATACCGATGCGTCGGTAACCGACACGTGGCGCTACACCCCCTCTGAAGGGTATGTGACGGGCTTCGAGTGGGGACCACGAGCACGGCCGACCGAGCTGGTAGTCACTACCGACGCGGGAGCGGTACTGCTGGTCGACGCCGCCGCGGAGACGGCCGATCGGCTGGCCTCGGCCCCGACCACCGACGCCTCGGTAACGTGGGGGCCGGACGGCGACCGGATCGCCTTCTATCGCGATGGATTCCCCCGGGTTCGGGATCTGACTGCCGGCGAGGAACACGGCTTCGACGTACCCGAACAAGGGGCGTATCTCGACGATGAGCGAATGCTCGAGTTTGGACCCGACGGCGATCGGCTCGCGTTCCGATTCGTCGAGGACCGGATCAAACAGCTGGGGGTGATCGACATTGAGACGGGGGAACTGACCTGGCGGACCCACGGCCAGCTATCGGCCGCCTCGCCGGGCTGGCTCGAGGACGGTCGGCTGAGCTACGTCCGCACCGGGGATCGGGGCCGGGTTCGAGAACTGGTCGTCACAGATCCCGAAACCAGCGACGAAACGGTACTCATCCGGGAAGAGGATCGCGACCGGGGCGCCGTCTCCCGTGGCGCACCCGCGATCGGACCGGACAGCCACCGGTTGGGGGTGGCGCTCTCGCTGGACGGCTGGGAACATGTCTACCTGCTCGATCCCGACGCCGATGAAACAGCCAGCCAGCTGACCAGCGGCGAGTTCGAGGACAAGGGCGACGCCAGCGCGACGCCCCAGTGGATCGATACGGATCGGCTGGTGTTCGCGTCGAACCGCCGGGAACCGGGACAGCGTCACCTGTTCAGCGTCGCCGTCGCCGACGGGTCCGTCGACCCGCTGGTCGACACCCGTGGGACGAACGTCCATCCACGGCCCGATCCCGATGGCGACCGGCTGGCCTACATCCATGCCGATCCATGGACATCCCCCGAGGTCCGCGTTCGACGGCTGGACGCCGATCCCAGTACCGCCGGCCAGCGGGTGACTGAATCTGGCGTCGACGAATGGGCGGTCGACCCGATCGAACCGGAGCATGTGACCTTCGAGAGCGCGGACGGCACCGAAATCCACGGCTACGTCTTCGATCCCCGTGAGACGGACGCGGTCGCCGACGACGCAACGGAGCTACCGGGCGTGGTCTGGGTCCACGGCGGGCCGATGCGACAGATGCGCGACGGGTGGCATCCCGGTCGGTCCTACAGCCTGCCCTATGCGTTCCATCAGTATCTCGCCCGGGAGGGCTACGTCGGGATGTTCGTCAACTATCGCGGCGGGATCGGCTACGGACGGGAGTTTCGCCAGGCGCTGGCGGATTCCCGTGGCGATAAAGAGATCGAAGACATCGTCGCCTCGGCGGATTACCTCCGTTCGCAGGACTGGGTCGACAGCGACGCCATCGCGACCTGGGGGTTGTCTTACGGCGGCTACACGACACTGCAGGTACTTGGCACGCAGCCCGAAGCGTTCGATTTAGGCGTGAACTTAGCGGGCCTGGCGGACCTGGATGCCTACCGCCAGTGGGCCGAGTCGACGAAATACTCGCCCGTCGAGTCCTTCCAGACCGTCCAACTGGGGGGATATCCGTGGGAGGCACCCGAGGCCTGGGCGGAGGCGAGTCCCAAGACCCACATGGAGAACTACCAGGCGCCGCTGTACAACTTCCACGGGACGGCCGACCGCTACGTCAACTTCGAACAGCTCGACATCGTCATCGATACGCTGTTGGACCTCGACAAGGAGTTCGAGGCCGAATACTACCCCGACGAGAACCACGTCTTCTCGCGACGAGCGACGTGGCAACGGACACTTGAGAAGATCGAGACCGCCTTCGAAGCCCATCTGCGCTGAGCCGGCTATCGCCGGCAACCGGAGACGCCAGGGTTATGCCCGCGCCGTGGCGTCGGCTACGCATGGAACTCGATCACATCGGGATCGCGACCGACGACGCCGAAGGGGTCGCCGAGATGTATGCCGACCTCTTTGGGTTCAATATCGTCCACGACGAGGTCTTCGAGGACGAACTCGAAATCGTCTTTCTCGACGTTGGCGGCGGCTATCTCGAATTGCTCGAACCGTACGACGACTACGACGGGCCGATCGAGCACTTCCTAGACGAACGAGGACCGGGCATCCATCACCTCGCCGTCCGAACGCCCGATCTCTCGAAAACTCTCCGTCGGGTCCGAACGTACGAGTGGGAGCTGATCGACGAAACGCCCCGACGAGGGGCCTGGAATACCGAGATCGCGTTCATCCATCCCCGCTCATCGGGCGGGATCCTGATCGAGCTCGTCGAGCGATAGCCGATCAGGCCTCACCCTGCCATTCCCGCTTGAAGCGGTCGAGAAAAGTCTCCATGAACCGATGCCGTTCGACGGCGATCTCGTGGGCGGTATCGGTGTTCATGTCGTCCTTCAACCGGAGCAACTTCTCGTGGAAGTGTCCGACCGAGGTGCCCGCGGTGTCGCTGTCGGAACCGTCGGGTCGATACACGGAGTCGGCGACGGCATCCGCGTCGACTTCGACCGCCGGCAGCCACATCGGCTGATCGTTCGCGCCGGCGTATTTGAACGTCCGGGCGATCCCGACGGCACCGATCGCATCGAGGTTGTCGGCGTCCTGGAGGATCTCGGCCTCGATCGTCTCGGCGGCGCTTGGTTCGCCGTCGAACCCATACTCGTCGTGAACGGCGACGCAGTGACAGACGGCTTCGATCTTCTCGGCCGGGAAGTCGACCGAGCGGAGGATCTCCCGGACGGTCGGGATCGTCGCTGCGGGATCGACGTATTCGTCGTCGGCGCCACGGACACGATGGAGATCGTGCGTGAGGGCGGCTGCTCCAACGATTTCGGGATCGCCACCCTCGGCAGCCGCGAGCCGTCGGGCGAGACGAAACACCCGCCAAGCATGCCGAAGATCGTGTCCGCTGGCATCGGCGGCGAGTTCCTCCGAGACGAGATCGGCAATGGCGTCGAAGGGGCCGTCAGCGGTCGTCGACGGCTCACCCGCTGTCATATCCGTCAGGAGAACAGCCGAGCAGTTCGGTCTTTCGTCATCGAGTGGTGATCACCGACACCATTCATTCGCATATAAATACGTGAAGTCTGGATCACAGCAGTAAACACCGGCAATACCGGCAGTGCAACCGACTACAGAAGGCTTTTCTTCCGCGCATGGCTTCGTTCAGCACACATGACCGAGGAACTGAATTGGGCCATCGGCGGGGAGGCCGGCGATGGCATCGATTCGACGGGCAAGATCTTTGCCCAGGCGCTGTCGCGGGCGGGGCGACACGTCTTTACGTCGAAGGATTTCGCCTCCCGCATCCGGGGTGGCTACACCGCCTATAAGATCCGGACCTCCGTCGATCGGGTTCAAAGCGTCGTCGACCGGCTCGATATCCTGATCGCACTGACCCAACGGACCGTCGAGGAGAACATGGACGAACTCCACGACGGCAGCATCATCATCTACGACGGCGAGCGGACGATGATGGAGGACTTCGAGGCCCCCGAGGGGATGATCGGCCTCAGTGTGCCCCTGAAGCGACTCGCCGAGGACGCCGGCGGCGCCATCATGCGCAACATCGTCGCCCTGGGAGCGGCGGCGGCCGTCGCCGATTTCCCCATCGAGAACCTCGATGAGTCCCTTCAGAAGCGCTTCGGTGACAAGGGCGAACAGATCGTCGAGAACAACAAACAGGCCGCCCGCCTCGGTCAGGAATACGTCGAGGAACACTACGAGCTCGATGATTACGATTACCATCTGGAGTGTACCGACAACGACTACGTCCTGTTGAACGGCGACGAGGCGATCGGCATGGGCGCGATCGCTGCGGGGTGTCGGTTCTATGCCGGCTATCCGATCACCCCCGCCACGGACGTCATGGAATATCTCTCGGGGCGCATCGAACAGTACGGGGGCCACGTCGTCCAGGCCGAGGACGAACTCTCGGCGATCAACCTCGCGCTGGGGGCCGCCCGCGCGGGCGCCCGCTCGATGACCGCTACCTCCGGACCCGGTATCGACCTGATGGCCGAAACCTTCGGGCTCGTCTCGACCAGCGAGACGCCGTTGGTTGTCGCCAACATCATGCGGTCGGGCCCCTCGACGGGGATGCCGACCAAACAGGAACAGGGCGACCTCAACATGATGCTGTACGGCAGCCATGGCGAGTCCGAGCGGTTCATCGTCGCGCCGACGACGGTCTCAGAGTGTTTCTGGAAGACCGTCGAGGCGTTCAACCTCGCCGAAAAATACCAACTCCCGGTCTATCTCACGGCCGATCTCTCCTTGGCGGTGACCGAACAGACCTTCGAGCCCGACACCTTCGATATGGACCAGGTCGAGATCGATCGGGGCAACCTCATCACCGACGAGGGTGAGGTCGAAGCCTGGACCGACGAGCAGGGCCGGTTCCAACCCCACGCCGATACGCCCGACGGCGTTAGTCCACGGACGATCCCCGGCGTCGCCGACGGCGCCCATATGACGACCGGGCTCGAGCACGACGAGCTCGGCCGTCGGACCGAGGACACCGACATGCGCGTCAAACAGGTCCAAAAACGCCAGCGGAAGGTCGAAACGGCCCAACAGGAAGAAACCTGGGACTACCGCGAGTTCGGCGATCCCGACGCCGACACGTTGGTCATCTCCTGGGGCTCGAACGAGGGCGCGATGCTCGAGGCGATGGAGTTCCTCGACGAGGAGATCCGGTTCATCTCGGTGCCGTATATCTTCCCACGCCCGGATCTCACCGATGCGGTGGCGGCCGCCGAGGACGTCATCGTCGTCGAGTGTAACGCGACGGGCCAGTTCGCCGACCTCGTCGAACACGACACTCTCACCCGCGTCAATCGGGTGACGAAGTACAACGGTGTCCGCTACAAGGCGGACGAACTCGCCGACGAAATCCAAAACGCACTCACCGAAAGCACGGAGGTAACAGCATGAGCTCCGAGGTCAGATTCACCGACTTCAAATCCGACAAACAGCCGACGTGGTGCCCCGGATGTGGGGACTTCGGCACGATGAACGGCATGATGAAAGCGCTCGCCAACACCGGCAACGATCCCGACAACACGTTCATCGTTGCCGGGATCGGGTGTTCGGGCAAGATCGGGACCTACATGCACTCGTACGCGCTGCATGGCGTCCACGGACGAGCACTTCCGGTCGGGACGGGCGTCAAACTCGCCAACCCCGAACTCGAAGTGATGGTCGCCGGCGGGGACGGTGACGGTTACTCGATCGGCGCCGGTCACTTCGTCCACGCGGTCCGGCGCAACATCGATATGTCCTACATCGTCATGGACAACCGGATCTACGGCCTCACCAAGGGCCAGTTCTCGCCGACCAGCCGGGAGGACTTCGAAACGGCGACTTCCCCGGAGGGGCCGAAACAACAGCCGATCAATCCCCTGGCGTTGGCGATGGCCGCCGGCGGAACCTTCATCGCGCAGTCGTTCGCCTCCGACGCCCAACGACACACCGAGCTGGTCCAACAGGCGATCGAACACGACGGGTTTGGTTTCGTCAACGTCTTCAGCCCGTGTGTGACGTTCAACGACGTCGACACCTACGATTACTTCCGGGACTCGATCGTCGATCTCGAGGAGACCGACCACGATGCCGGGGATTACGATCAGGCCAAAGAGCGGATCCTCGACCGGGAAAAGGAGTATCAGGGAATCCTCTATCAGGACGAACACTCCGTCCCCTACGAACAGCGCCACGGCGTCGATGCGAACATGTCCGAGATTCCCGACGGTGCCCCCGAGGGCGCGATGGATCTCGTCCGGGAATTCTACTGAACAGGGCCAGATCGGCGTCGAATAACAGTTATACAACCCTTACATCCGAGCTGGGAGACCCGAACCGATTTGAGGGGCGCCCGAGTTACGATAGACCGCGATCAGATCATGGCGACGGGTGAGAAGCCGGGGTTAGTGACGGCAATTCGGATCGATCTGCGACGGTTACACAACACTTGGATGGCCCTCCGGTATCCACGACAGCGCGAGGACGCTCACTCGGTATTGGGCCGCTGGCAACCTAAGACGACAGTCGGGCGGCTGTTGTACAACCTCTGGGCAGTGTTGGGCGCGATCGCGATTACGATCCTGTATCCACTCGCCGTGATCGGCTTTGCGACCAGATTTTACACCCGCCGGATCAGCCACACCGCCGCGAGCTTGGGGATCGTCGGCGTCGTGATCGTCTCGGTGATCGCCTGGGGTGGACTGACGGTATTGGCCCGGTATCGCTTCTCGCCGACCGGGTTTATCGCCGTCGCCGCAGCCGCGAGCGTCGCGACCGTCGCGGCGGTGTTCGCCGTACTGTTCTGGCGGCTGGGTGGTCGCGTGATCACGGTGGTGTTCGCCTATCCGGCGGCGATGACGGCGATCTTCCTGCCCCCGGTCGTCGCTGCGTTGTACTCCCCGACACTGGCGACGGTTGTCTTCCCGAGCAGCCAGTCGATCGCGGTCTGGCTGTTGGATCACGTCCTTATCGTCGGCGGGGTCGCCACCTATCTCCGAACCCAGTTCAGTCTCGAAGGGTTCGCCTACGTCGGGATGTGGTTCGGGTTGGCGGTGCCGATCGGATGGTTCCTCGGGATCGTCGTCTCGCTGGCGAACGTGGTCAGACCGTCGGGAACAGACACAAACACGGAGGACGATTCCGGCGATTGACGATCGATCCTGAAAGGGTTTTGCCGCCCGCTTTCGAGCATTCGACTATGTCGGAGACCCCATTGGAGAGTACGATCGTCGTTGGACGGATCCGGGACGCCGAACGGTTCGAAGCGGCTCGGAAACCGGAGCTGTTCAAGCTGTGGATCGATCTGGGTGATCGGGAGGTCCAGTCGGCCGCCCAACTCGGGTATCATCACAAGCCCGAAACGATCGTCGACGAGCAGGTGCTCTGTGCAACCGGCCTCGGCGTCGTGAACATCGCCGGGTTCGAATCGGAGGTGCTGACCGTCGGTGTGCCTGGCGATGACGGCAATCCGGTATTGGTGACGCCCGAGAAAGAAGTGCCCCTCGGTGGCCTGCTGTACTGAACGCCGACGAACGCCGGCTAGAGGAAAGGTATCGGTTTCGTTACATATAACCGAGATCGCGCAGGCGTTCCATCAGGTCTTCTTTGTCCTGGGCACGCCCGGCGCGTTCGGTCGTGTCTTCGAGGTTCTGGAGCCAGGCGGGTTCGGCGTCGGATTTCTCCGTCGAGACCTCGCTGCCGAGGGACCGAAAGCCCTCGAAGTATTTCGGGCTCACCGGGAGGTCCTCCACGGTGAGGCCGTTGGGGATATCGTCGAAGTCCTGTGGGACATAGCCTTCGTCGGGATACTCCTCGACGGTATCGGGCACGACGTAATGCCAGTAGGCGTCCCAGACGTCCCGCTCGGCGAACTGGAGGATCGGCTGGACGCGGTCGTGTGGCGGGTAGATGTCGGGATCGTGGCGGGCCGAGAAGAACGTCTCGTCGGCCCGGGCTTCCTGTTCGTCCCACCGGACGCCCGAGATGATCCCGTCGATCTCGTATTCCTCGATGGCGTCGTTCAACGCAACGGTTTTCAGCAGGTGGTTGCCAACGTAGGTGTCAAGCAGGAACGGGAAGGTGTCTTCCTCGTATTCGAGGATGTTCCGGATGTGGTGTTGGTTGTGTTCCGAGAGATCCTCGACCGGAATGTCGTCGCCGGGGGTTAGCCCGTGTTCCTCGACGTAGTCGCCGACGTCCTCGTTGCGGGCCCAGATCACTTCGAGGTCCCACTCGTCAGCCCAGTGTTTGACGAAGTCGATGAGCTCGTCGAAGTGCTGGAAGTGATCGATGAACACGACGGGGGGCATCTCATAGCCCATCTCCTCGGCGACTTCCTTGACGAAATACAGGGTCAGCGTCGAGTCCTTCCCGCCGGTCCACATGACGGCCGGGTGTTTGTACTGTTCGAGCCCCTGGCGGGTGACGTCGATCGCCTTCTCGATTTTGTCCTCGATGGTCGGATAGTCGGCCGGATCCTGTCCCTCGCCATCGCTGTAGTCAACGGTCAGATAGTCGGGGAAGTCTGCGCTCATAAGTGTAATTAGATCTAATTATGAGATAATAAATGCCTTTTGGGATCCCGCGCAGTCTGGGAATCGTCCACAAACGAGTGGTCGAGAGATCCATCGGAGCGGCATCGCCACCGGCCCGGTAGCGGGCGGCGATCGATCGCGTTAGTCCGAAAGGGACGTGATGAGGTTCCGGGTTTCCTCTTCGGTGAACGCCCGGAGGGTTTCGGTATCGGCACCTTCGCCCTGGAGGACGGTCAGATACGCCTGGGTTGCGGCCTCGGCGTTTGGAAACTCCGCAACGGCGACGGCATCGTACTGGCCCATCGTCAGATAGTAATCGAGGAGTTCGCCGCCGTGGGTTTGGATCACCTCCCGGGTCGGTTCGAGGAATTCCTCGGGATCGAGTTCGGCCATCATTTCGAAACTCTCGTAGCTGATGAGGGTGATGAACGTGGGCATCGTTTGGATCGACGGTGTACCCGCCGCGGTGTCGTACGGTCGATCGGGTAATAAGGGGCGCCGGTGGGCTGTCCGCAATCGTGAACCATGACGTGCTGGTTCTGTATCCCGATCACTGCTGGGAGATCTCAATTGTGATACTTTGATACGTAAATACAAGTACGGTACCGGAAAATCGCTGGCAGGGAGGGGACAGATGGAGCAATCTGGATCGAAAGCCGTCACCATCCTCTACGTCGATGCGGATCTCGAGGCCGCCGACAGCGTTGCTCGGGCGCTCGAAGCGGAGCGAGAACGTTTTCACGTCGAAACGGCCACCAGCCCAACCGACGGACTCGCTCACCTCGACGATGCCGACGACGGTATCGACTGTATCGTCTCGGCCTACGAGCTGCCCGAACAGGATGGCGTCGAGTTTCTTACCTCCGTCCGGGGGGAGTATCCGGAACTCCCGTTTATTTTGTATCCGACAGCGGGAGACGAACAGGTCGCAAGCGAAGCGATTTCGGCCGACGTCACCGAGTATCTCAGCGCGGATAGTGGCCGACAGGACTCCACCGAGCTCGCAGCCCGAATCGAACGTGTCGTCGAGCAATATCCAGGTGAAAGCCCATCCGACTCCGAGGACGAAACGCTCGGATCGAGCAGCATTCAGCACGGCTGGTATGAGACGCTCCTCGAAACACTGCCGGTCGGAGTACTCGTCCTCGACGCGGAGGCGAATATCGAGTGGGTCAATGAACCGTTCTGGTCGGCGATCGACAAAACCGAAGCCGAAGTAACGGGCCGTCGGTTTCTGGAACTGGTCGAGGAGGGGATCGTCGAAAAGGAGATCGCAACCAAATACTGGGATTTGGTGGAGAAATTACGGTCACCGGAATCGGAAACCGAACGGGGAACGATCGAGTTTACCGTCGATCCACCACACGAAGACGGGCGTCGGGAATACGTCGGATATATTGGACTCAAACCGTCTGATGAAGGGGAGTTCAGCGGGACAGTCAACGCGTTTCGCGACGTCACCGACCGTCGGAAGCGGGAACGCAGACTCGAACAGTACAAAGCGGCGATGGAGACGGTTCCCGACGGCATGTTTCTCCTCGATGGGGCCGGGACGATCATCCGTGTCAATGAAGCGTGGGCATCGACGGTCGGCTACGAACCCGACGAACTGCACGGGGAGCCCTTCACGAAGCTCGTTGAGGAGGACGTAATCGATCAGGCAGTTGTCGAGCGATATCGCAAACTGATCGGGGAGTTGCTCGAAGCCGGCGGGGAGAACCAACAGATCGAGTTTCGAACCCAAGTCATCCCACCCGACGACGATCAGCCCCACACCTATGAGGTCCACGCCGGGTTGCTGCCCTACGATGAGGCGTTTCAGGGAACGGCGGCCATCGTCCGGGACATCACCGACCGGATCGAACGACAACGACGCCTCGAACGGGAGAACGAACGGCTCGAAAAGTTCGCGTCGGTCGTCAGTCACGACCTCCGGAACCCGATCAACGTCGCGTCGGGATCGATCGATGCGGCCGAACAAACCGGTGACACCGAGCATTTCGACCGTGCTCGGCGGGCGATCGATCGCATGGACCGACTCGTCGATGACTTACTCACGCTGGCCCGACAGGGTGATCAGATCGAGGCGAAAGAATCGGTCGATCTAAACGCCATCGTCGAGACGTGCTGGGAGACCGTCGAAACGAACGGCGCGACGCTGTCGGTAGCGACCGACACCACGATCCAGGCGGATCCCGGCCGGCTCAGACAACTCCTCGAAAACCTGTTTCGAAACGCCGTCGAACACGGCGGGGATGCAGTGAGTATCACCGTCGGCGAACTCGATGATAGCGCCGGTTTTTATGTCGAGGACGATGGCAAAGGTATTCCCGAATCCGAACGGGACCGGATCTTCGAAAGCGGCTATTCGACGGCAACCGACGAGACCGGATTTGGCCTCTCGATCGTCTCCGAGATCGTCGACGCACACGACTGGACGATCAAGGTAACCGAGGGCGACAGCGGGGGCGCCCGGTTTGAGATCCACACCGACGGGGGCGGGTAAGCGAGCACGATGATCCCCTACCATTATCTCTATGCGCTAATGGTGGGGATAGCCACCGCTATCGCGGCCGTCCTCGCCGCCATCGCGTGGCGAAAGCGCACGCTCCACAGTGCAAAACCACTCGCCGGGCTCATGGCAGGAGTGACGATCTGGGGGAGTGCAAAGCTCGTGGCGCTGACGACCCCTGGGCTGTCCGGAACGATCTTCTGGACGAATCTCCAATTCGTCGGGATCCTCATCATCCCGGCGGCTTGGTTGGTGTTTGCACTGCAGTATTCCGGTCAGGGAACGTGGGTCAGCCGCCGTGTGTTGATGGGATTGGCGGTCGAGCCGATTGCCGTCCTCGGATTACTATGGACGAACGACTGGCACGGTCTGTTCCGTCGATCGACCCAACTCGTCACGGCGGGACCGTTTACGATGCTAACCTCGACCGCCGGACCGGCCTTCTGGGTCCACACCGCCTATTCGTATCTGTTGCTCGGAGCGGGCACGTGGTTGATCGTCCGGCTCTGGATCCTCTCCGACGATCGATTTCGTGGACAGTCCCTGGGGTTGTTGGTCGGCGTGCTCGTTCCATGGATCGGTAACGGACTCTACCTCAGTGGCGTGGTGTTCCCCGCCTTCGACATCACGATTATCGCCTTCTCGATCACCGGTGGGGTGTTGTTGTGGACCATCACCCAGCATCAACTGCTGGATCTCGTCCCGCTGGCACGGGAGCTGGCCCGTGACGATTTCATGGAGATGATGGACGACGCCATTATCGTCGTCGATGACCGAAACCGGATCATCGACTACAACCCGGCCGCAGAGGACCTGTTCGTCGAGACGGACATGGCGGTGATCGGTCGATCGCTTAGCGAGGCCCATCCGAGCCTCGCGAATATGATCGCCACCGTGAGTGACGAGGAGACATCGGTCAGTACGGAATTCGAGTTCTGGGACGGCACCACGTTCCATGCTTTTGATGTGCGGATCTCGCCGCTGCAACGGTGGGGAGGGGTTTTCAGCGGGCGGTTGATCAGTCTGCGGGATACGACCGAACAGCGCCAGCACGAACAACAGCTGAGCGTCCTTACCCGGATGCTCAGGCATAACCTCCGCAACGAGTTGAACATCGTTCGCGGAAACGTGATTCTACTGGAAAACGCCCTCGAGGACACGGCCCTCAGCCAGCGGACTGAGACGATCAAGGAAACGATCGACAGCACGATCGCCCGGACCGAAAAGATCCAGAGCATCGCCGATGCGTCGAACCTCACGGCCAACGGACCGGTCGAGGTCGTGGGAGAGCTGGAAGAGCTCATCATGATAAAACAAGAAGAGTACCCCGCCGTTCGGATTACGCTCGATACTCCCGAGGAGGCGTGGACTGCTGTCGGACCGGCGATCGTCACGGCACTCGACGAGGTGCTCACGAACGCGATCGAACACAACGACGGGGACGCCCCGAGAGTCCACATCAGCGTAACGATGAGTCGCCAAAACGGACAAGGGAACGTCCGGATTCGCGTCGCCGATAACGGTCCCGGACTACCCGAAGAGGAGATCGAACCGATCGTCGAAGGGGAAGAAACCGCACTCAATCACAGCAGCGGCGTTGGATTGTGGCTCGTCGTATGGATCATCCGTGAAGTCGGTGGGGACATCGAGTTCGAGGAAACCAGCGACGGTGCTGCGGTCACGATCTCGCTTCCGCGGGCAGCACAACCCCGCTGAGGTGGCAAAGAACGACCGTGATGGACAACCCCGAGATCACCCATCCATCAGCGGTAGCTTCTCGATCCCTTCAGCGCCCATAAAGATTGCAAGAATACGCCAGGGAAGCGGATCGGAGGCGAACCCACTGACGCTAAATGTCGCGATTACAACGCCGATGGCACCGACGATTTCGGCCCCACCGATGATTGCTTTCTTGGCAACCATATCCCGGAATACGTCCGTGCGAAAAAGAGATTGTTGACGAAAGAAGGAGCCATCTCGGTCGCGAACGCTTCGGTAACCGACTCAGTTGATATACTGGTTGTTCTGCCAATCGACGCCCGACGACTCTTCGGAATCGTCGGGTTCTTCGACGACTTCGATCGTCGTGGGCTGTTCTTCCCCATCGACGATCCGGATGGATTCCAGGACACCGTCCTGGGCGATGATCGCGGTGAGGACGCCGTCGGCCCGGCGGGCCAGGGCACAGAGGAACTGGAACATCGGGAACTGCAGCGCCGTGTTCTGGAGGATCGTTTCGTGATGGCCCTTGAAGGCCGCCATGTCGATCGTCTTCATCGGTTGTTCGGGTTCGTCGCTCCAGATCAGCTCGTCTTGTTCGGACGGCGGGATCGGATCGGCGGCCTCATCGGGAACCCGCGTCGTCGTCGCGGTCCCCTTGATCTGGGCCGTCGGCGTGTACTTGCTAACTGCTCCTTCCTCGGGGATGGCCCGGATGATGAGCGTGTTGTTCCGTTGGGTGAACTCGATATCAACGATACCCTCGGGGAGATCGGGGTTATCGAGGAACTCCTGGAGATCCGCAAGCGGGAGTTCAAGCGTCGAGTGTAGGTGAAAGACGCGGCCGGTCATGGGCGATACCTCATGATAACCGCTACCCCATCCACGCCATAGCTTGTCATAACGTATGGACACATACGGGCCCGACGGATATAGGACCTCCCCCTCTCCTCGACCCTGACCCGTGGGCGGCCGGCTGGATCTCCTCGAGCGGCCACAGCCGGGGGTGGTTAGACGAATCCCAGGCCGTCGGCGGTGGGACTTCGAAAGCGACGGATTGGAGCATGTCGTCTGCTTGGGTCCTGTCGAAACGCACCGAACGCATCGACGACTGACGACGGCCGTGCAAAGAGCTGTGGAGCGTGTCTCAAAGCAGCGTTGGGTCGACCTGGCGACCGATCAACAGCAGGCTTCCGACGAGCAACACGACCGCCACCGGGACCAGCCACTGGAAGGTAGTGATCAACGCGCCCGTCGCTTGGATCCCCAACACGAGGAGGACAACGGGACCACAGCACGCGGCGCCGGAGAGCAACGCCGGGATGCCGGCAAAGACCCCACTGGAGGCCTCGAGCCCGCAGGCCTTCGGCTGGACCCACCCGAGATAGGTCAACCCGAAGTTGATCGCGACCAGCCCGGCGAGGAGGACCGCGATCCCCGTGTTGATCGGCGAAAACAGCAGCGTCACCGCGAGGAATTCGAGCCGGGCGATCGGCTGGAATCGGCCGAATCCCATGGGCCGTGTCATCATCTCGAACGGTTCCGAGACGACGAACAGCGAGACACTGCCACGGCCGGTCAACGCGAGATCGCCGACGGCAAACAGGTAGACGACGAGATAACCCAGTAGGCTCGCGAGGACGACCAGCTGGGAATCGGTTCGCCGGAAGACGACCCGGATCGCACCCACCGTCCGGCTGAAGACGGACTGGGAACTGGATTCTGATCCAGACATGGTGGTCGTATCAGTTTCAGGCAACGATAACACTCTCCGGATAGAAGCCGATCCAGGCGAACCACATGGCATCGAAGGTGTAGATCCGCTCTAACGGGAGAGCAGCCGGCGAATGGCTCTTGCCATCCGGGCCGGCGATCGCCCCGTTTTTGATCGAGAACGACTGGTCCTCGGGGTTGCGGTAAACGTACACAGTGTCGAGGTTCTCGTCGTGGACCGCGAGATACGGGACCTCACCGACGGTACCGGTGACGAGATCCTGCTTGCGGACGGTCGTTTTCCGGAACGCGATCGCGCCGTCACGCGACCGGGCACCCATGAAGACCGCCTTTGGATGATACCGATCGTCATCCACCAGCGGCGGAAACATCGTGCTCTTATCGGCGTAGTGGCCTTTTTTTGGGTTGTACGATCCATAGGGATCGGAGTCGTAGTTACGGGCATAGCCCGTCTCCTTCGAAAGCACTTTCGTCTCCGGATAGGCGGCCTTCCAGTTGCTCCATGTCGTCCAAATCACCCGGAACTCCTGGAGTGACTTCCCGGTGAGTGGCCCCTTCACGCCCGTTCCGAGGACCTGTGAGTACCACGTGTCGGTATCCCGGTCGTACATGACAAGGTTGTTGTTGAGCAACCGACCGGAGGTTCCGAAGGTGGTCTCACCCCGGTAGAACCCCATCGTCGTGCCCGTCAGCGGACAGTAAGTGACGCTGATGGGTGTCCCATCGATACTGTCGTTGACGATTTCGTGCCAGACCAGGATCTTCTGTGGATAGGCCTTGACCCCGTCGCCCTGAGCGAGACCGAAAACGATGTCCCCGTCGTTGAGGAATTGATCCGCCTCTTTCGGCGAGATGAACTTCGGCGAGTCGATCGACGGGATACCATCCTTCGGGACACCCCCCGAGGAGATCTCGTCTTTGAGTTTCGAGAGGTCGTACATCAACGGCAGTTGCTGATCGGCGAGGGGCGGCCCGCCCGATACACTCGCACTGCCCGCCGTCGTGGTGGTCGTACCCCCATCGGCAGCGGTGGACGTCGAGGAACTACCGCCGGAGCCGCCACCACCACCCCCACCGAGGCAGCCGGCGAGGGCAGTCGTGCCGGCGGCGGCGAGAAACGTCCGTCGCAAAAGAGTATGTTGCATATCGGTAAGGAAGGTAGTGAGAAGGTTAATCATACCGTGGCCGTGCGGTCGGCCCGCACAGACGGCGTGTATCAACAGATCGGTCGGGGATCGAGTCCCATCGCTTCGAGGGTTGTAGCGTAATCCTCGTAAGCCGTCGTGATCGTTGACTCGGCAGCCATGCGGGCCCGATCCCATGCCGATTCGTCATCACAGAGGGTTGCAAGGAGCTCGACGCCGTCGGTGGTGGCCGTCTCCATCTCGGCTTTGAGCGTCCGGAACAGATCCGTCGGGCCAGGGGCTGCCTCGTTGATGAAAAAGCCGACCACCTGATTGTACGTTCGGGTTCGGATCATCGGCAGTGCGACCAGTCCGGCCCCAGCGCGTTCAACCGGGGTCTCGTATGCCGCCAGCGTTTCGTAGATCAATGGTCGCTCCGCGGCGGACTCGGCGTCGATATCGAACACTTCGTCGAGCCGGTCGAAATGATCTCGTTCACGATCGGCTGCCCTCGTTACTGCATCGACAAGCGCGGACTCCGTCCCGTCAGCGGCCCATGTTTCATAGAGCTCTCGGGCCGCGGTCACGTCGGCGACGACGACTCGGAGCACGGCGTCCTCCGTTAGATCCGCCCCGGTCAGGGCAAGCAGGAGCTTCTGGGAACCCAGCCGATTCAGTTCGGTTGCCATGCCCGTCTCGATCGACTCGACAAACGCCTCGCCGTCCATAGGGAGTAGTTGGCTCGCTGGCGATTTGAAGCTGCTGTCCCGGCGTCGGCGCGATCCCAATGGCGGGGTCCTTTTCTCCGACCCAGCCGTAGCTGTATCCATGGATGACGGTACGTATCCGGAGCCCGACGGGCCGGTCCCATCGATGGCGCCCGAAACCCTCTACGATCGGCTCACGGCGGGCGAACCGGTATCGCTGCTCGATGTCCGCAACCGGGATGAAGTCGAAACCTGGCGGATATCGGGCCCAAGCGTTCGGTCGGTAACGGTACCGTACATCGAGTTCGTCCAGGCGGAGGTTCAGGACACCGTCGCCGAGCGGTTCGCCGAAACCGGGCTCGAAGAGCCGGTCGTCGCCGTCTGTGGTCGGGGGGAGGCCAGCGCCTACGTCGCCGAACTACTCCGCGATGAGGGGATCGAAGCGGTCAACTTAGCCGATGGGATGACGGGATGGGCAGGGGTGTATATCGCGAACGAACTCACGACCAACGGTCCGGCAACGGTCTATCAGTACTACCGGCCCTCGAGTGGCTGTTTGGCCTATCTGATCGTCTCCGGCGGTGAGGCCGCGGTGATCGATCCGCTCCGGGCGTTTACGGATCGCTACATCGATGACGCCGCCGAGATGGGCGCCGAACTCCGGTATGTGATCGACACTCACGTGCATGCCGATCACGTCAGCGGTCTCCAGTCGATTGCGACGGCGACTGGTGTGACCCCCTACATGACGCCGCAAGCCATCGAACGGGGCGTACAGTTCGATGTCGAGTCGCTCGAGGATGGTCAAACGCTCACGGTCGGCGAAGCGACGCTCCGTGCCATCCACGCACCGGGTCACACAAGCGGGATGACGGCCATCGAGGTCGACGATGGGCTGGTGCTAACCGGCGACAGCCTCTTTCTCGAAAGCGTCGCCCGACCGGACCTCGAACGCGGCGAGGTGGGCGCCACGGAACTGGCAGCGCAACTCTACGAGACGCTTCACGACCGGTTGCTTACCGTCGGTCCCGACATACCCATCGCACCCGGCCACACCAGTGAAGCGGCCGAACCTGCCGCCGACGGGACGTACACCGCGACCATCGGGGCGCTCCGGGACCGATTGGAGATGCTGACAATGGATCGGGAGACGTTCATCGAGTACATTCGGGCGGATATGCCACCCCGACCGGCGAACTTCGAGGAAATCATCGCCATCAACCTCGGCCAGCGGGACGAATCCGACGACCGGGCGTTCGAGCTCGAACTCGGTCCGAACAACTGTGCGGCGACCGCCGTTCCATCGGACGGCCAGGCAGATTAGCGGTCGAACCGGTCGTTAACACGCAAGGCTCAGGCATCGGCCGTCGGTTCGGCGGTGAGTCGACGGTCACGACGGAGGAGGTAAACACCCAACAGGGCGGCCATCGCTGCGACGGTAGCAATGGTTAAAAAGAGCACCAGCGGGCTCGAGCGGGTGAGGATGATCCCCGCCAGGGTCGCCCCGATTGCCCCGATACCGAAAATCGCGGTGTAGGTGAGGCCAAACGACAGCCCTCGGACATCGGCCGGCGAATACTTCGAGATCGTCTCCTGGTTGATCGGCGCGATCATAAACAGCAGGAACCCCAACACGCCCGCGACGCCCAGCAGGGGCCACAGCCCGGCATTGGCCGATGGAATGAAGATGACGGCGATCACCGCCAACGCGAGGTAGCCACCGATGAGGGCGTGTTCGGCGGGGATCCGATCGACGAGCTTGCCGCCGGCATACTGCCCGACCCCGCCGAGGATCAACAGCCCCGAGTAGACGTACTGGCTCGGTTCGATCGGCCGATCGAGGACGGCAACCGGATCGAAGAAGGGCAGGTCAGCCAGAATATCGGGGAGAAAGGTAAACACGCCCCGATAGTAGGCCCCATAGAGAATTCCGATCGCCAGGACGAACAGAAAGCCACCCGAGAGCAAACGTCTGGCATTAGCGAGAACCGCCGACAGATGGAGGGTCTGTCCGGCGTCAACGGCGGTTGCCCGCTCGTCGGTCATCCGGGCGACGCTTCCGGCAGTTTCGTCGAATTCCATCCGGAACGCAAGCACCGCCGCGATGACGACGGGAACGACGAGCAGGCCGGCGACGAGTCGCCAGTCGAAAAATATCAACAGGATCGCCGCGAGGAGGGGTCCGGTCGCGACCCCGACGTTGCCGGCCGCCCCATGATAGGCGAAGGCCGTTCCGCGTTCTTTGGCTCCGCGGCTGAGCAACGCCAGTCCGGCCGGATGATAGACGCTCGCGGCGATGCCCCACACGAAGAGTCCGATCGCCAGCAAGGGGAGCGTCGGAACGACGCTTACCAATAGAAAGGCCCCACCCATGCCGAGCAGACAGGCGATGATGAGCCGTTTCGAGCTGAACCGATCCGCTAACAGGCCGCTGGGGACGGCTCCGATACCGGTCAGAGCGTAGCTGACGCCGACGATAGTCCCCATCACCGCGGGTGTCGTCGAAAAGACGTCCAGCCAGATAACGACGAAGATCGGAATGACCAACTCGTACGTGTGAAACATCGCGTGGCCGATCATCGTAAACGCCGTCAGCGCCCGGTCGTTCCGATCCATAGCCGTGCCAGCGAAGGCCGATTACAAAGCCCGTCCGATCGACGGTTCCAACAGGTGCCGGTACACGGAGCCGAGACGAGCCGTCTCAGGCCTCGGTCGGACGGTGGGTCCACAGCCCCGGTAACGATTCGATCCGATCCCAGGCAGCCTCGGGATCAACGTCTTTCTCGACGACTGTCAGCGAATCGAAGTAGTCGTCGAGGACGGCCGTCCGTTCCATCGACAACGGCGGCGAGCAGTAATCCTCCTCGATCCAGACCGCCTCGCCGGTCTCGGGGTCAAATCGAGCCCGATCCAGTGCCGTCGTCATCGCCCGACCGAACGGATCCATCTCCTCGATCTCCCCACTGTCGAGTCGCTCACGCAGTTCCTGGAGACGGTCGCGGTTCGGTGTCGCTCGCACGAATCGATACGCCATATCCAAGCGTAGCATACCCGGCGAATAAAGACCACCGACGATCGGTCGATCCGATGTCGGGTCGCCGGGAGGCCAGCGTTCTTAGGCGGGCTGGTCATAGCCCCGGACATGGCCGAATACGAGAAGGTAACCGTCGAGGCACTCCCGGACACACCGAACCCGACTCGACATAAAAAGGAAGTCGATGAGGCCGTCGGCGCGACCGAATTCGGGTTCAATCTCTACGTCGCGGACCCGGGCGAACAGCTTCCGTGGGGCTATCACCGCCATCCCGACCACGAGGAACTCTTCTATGTGCTTGCAGGGACGCTTGCGGTCGAAACCAAAGACGACACGTTCGAAGTCGGCCCTGGCGAAGCGCTGTTTATTCCACGGGATGCCCCGAACAGGGCGGTCGCTATCGGTGAGGAACCCGCCCGCGTCATTGCCGTCGGGGCGCCGAAAACCGACGACGGCGCCGTCATCAGCGAGGAGTGTCCGAGCTGTGGCACGGTGAGCGACCGCTCCTTCGAGGTCGTCGACGGGGACTACATCCTGTCCTGTACCGCGTGTGGCGAGGAGGTCGATCAGTTGACCGCCTGAAACGTGACCACGACGGGACGATCGATCGCACACGGAATACACTCATCCTCGACGCGAGTGTTACCGATACGGAGCGGGCTAAGTACACAGCAGTCGTACGATCGCTTGATGAGTTACGAGTACACAGGGGATGCAGCTCGGGGGTTGCTGGACTCGTATGCGGGTGACGAAGCCCCCTATCCGACCGAGACGTCGCTGCAGTTCCCGCGGCGGGAACACCTCCGCGAGGAGGTGACGCTACTCAAACGGGTGTTGTTCCCCCGCTGTTGGAACGCCACCGATTTGCTTGAGGAACGGGCGAAACTGACAAACCATCTCAACGAGCTCGGCGACCTCTTCCATCGTGGATCGACACCGTACACGGGAACGGATCCCACCGAAAAGATCGACATCGTCCTCGATGCGCTACCGGAGATCCGGGAGCGACTCAAACGGGACATCGAGGCCGCCTATAAAGGTGATCCGGCAGCCAAGAGTTACCTCGAAATTATCCGTTCATATCCCGGCTTTCACGCGATACTCGTCCAGCGGGTCGCCCACGCCCTGTATGGACAGGGTCTGGCACAATACGCCCGGGAGCTCACCGAATACGCCAAAACCGAGACCGGCATCGACATCCATCCCGGCGCCGAGATCGGCGAATACTTCTTCATCGATCATGGGACCGGTGTCGTCATCGGCGAGACAGCGACCGTCGGTGATTGGGCCCGGATCTACCAGGGCGTGACCCTCGGAGCCCTCCACTTCGAGGAGGAAGAAGACGAGGAAAACATGCTAAAAAAGGGGTACAAGCGCCACCCCGATATCGGCGATCACGTCGTGATCGGGGCCGGTGCCGAAATCCTCGGGGCGATCACGATCGGCGATCACGTCAGCATCGGCGCCAACGCCTGGATCACCGACGACGTGCCCGATCATACGACCGTGTTCATCTCCGATCACCCCGACCAAGAACGAAAACAGACCGATTAGGCGGGATGAGCGACCGACATCGACGTTGTCGGGACCTGGACCACGGGCGACGATCGTGTTTGTGACGGATCGATATGGATGACCGGATTAGGGCTCGATGGCGCTGATGCGGGTATCCGTCCCCTCATCCGAGATCTGTTCGTCGAATCCCTCGATCGTATTTCGGATCACCTTGTTGTTTTTCGCCGCCGGTTCGTACCCATCGTCGTCGCCACGGTCGTTGCTCTCGATGGACACACCGATCTCCCCGGTAGGTCCGTCCTCAGGGTCCGCAAGGTCGTTGTTGACGACTTTGTTATTATTCACCGACGGGTCCTGATTCGTGAAAGACGCCAGCCCGCCGTCCTGATCCCACGCGGTCGCCCGAAGGTTGACGCCGATCAGGGCATCCGTGATGTCGTTTTTCACCACCTTGTGGTTGTTCGCCGATCCGAGGAACCAGCCCCACGCGGATGCCGCGATCGCCACGTCGTTATTTTCCAACGTATTGCCCTGGACTTTGACGCCATCGCTCTCGAAGAGCAGGATACCGGAGGCTTGGAACAGTCCGTCAATGTCATCAGCATATCGGCAGTTCTTGATCGTGTTCTCGCGCACCTGGCCAGTCGCACCGAATCCGATCTGGACACCGTTTGGCGCGGATCCGCCCGGGTCCGACTCGGAATCGATCTCGTTGTTCCGGACGACCATGTTCGGCGATGGATGGTCGCCACCGTCGCCGTTGGCGCCGATCCCACCGCGACCGAAGCCGGCCAGCGTGTTGTTGTCGACACGAACGTCCGAATCACCGTAGGCAACGATACCGATCGAATCTCCCGGTGTCCCGAGATCGGTGACTGAATTGTCCGTGATCGCCGATTCAGTGGCGCCACCCACGTTACGGTAAAGGACGGCGGTCTTACGTCCCGATTGGCCGGTATCGCCACGACCATCGAAAGACAAGCCCGAGATGTCGACCGCAACCGTTCCCGACCCCGACACCTCCCCGCTGGAGATACTACCGCCGTAGGCAAACACCATCGGCGCCCACGTCGAGAGACTCTCGACGATCGTATACGTCGTCAGACCGTCGGGTGCCTCGACCGTTGCACCGTCTTGCCCTTTCAGCGTGAGGTCCTTGTTGATGAGCACTTGTTCGCGGTAGGTCCCACCGTCGACCAGGACCGTCTCGCCGGCGGTCGCCGCATCAACCGCCGCTTGGATCGTCGAATAGTCATCCGGGACGACGATGTCGGCGGGCGATCCACCCTTCGATGGCGGACCTGCCTTCGAGATGGATGGAACACCAGCGGTGAGCGCGATTGCCGATACACCGATTCGACTGAGAGCACGTCGCCGTTTCATTGACCTCTTGGCTCCATTCTGAACGGTAGTGTTTAGTTAATCAGACATTAGAACCGTTCAGGCCGCAGTTTTCCGGTATATGCGCTGACGATGCTGGTCGGGGGTCTGATCACCCGCGAACAGTCACCGGTAGCCAGTCCCGATCGGATCACGCCATCCGGCTTTGAGAATCAATCGTCGGCCGCCGCCTGGCCGTCGGCATCAGCACCACCGACTGCATCGGCCTCGATGCTCGGGGGATACTTGCCCCGATCGAGTACGAGATCGCTCTGGGGCCGGGCCATACAGGTCAGCGCGTACCCCTCCTTTTCCTCGTCGGTGAGCCCCCGGGCGGCCGGTTGGGTCACTTCACCGTCAATGATCTTCGCCGAGCAAGCCAGACACATACCGACGCGACAGGAATACTCCTGGGCGATCCCGGCGTCGATACAGGCCCGGAGAATCGTTTCCGTATCCGAGACCTGGATCGTTTCGCCGGTCCCGACGAACTCGACGGTATACTCGGCCATGGCGCGGTGTATAACGGTCACCGTCAAAACTCTTTATTCGTGTCAAGGTCGCGCGCCCTCGCCACGACGAAGGATTTAGGCCCGCCGGCGGACCGTCCGAACGTATGCAATCCGTGACACCACTCCAACAACGGGAAGTGGAGACGTACTTTTCCGTGCTGGCCGACGGCGTCAACGACCGAACACTGCAAGCCCGTGCGTATCACAACCTCGGGAAATACGAGGCCGGTGACTTCCGGGACCTGTCCGCGCTGCTCGATGCGACCGGTGCCGACGGCTCGATCGCCGTCCTGGGGCGGGATGCCGAGGAACGGGCCGACATCATCGAGGACCTCCACGCCAACGGTCACGAACTCGTGTTGCATGGTCACCGCCATGTCGGCTGTAGTGACCTGCCGGCCGAACTCGCCCGGGAGAACGTCATGACCGGCGTCGAGGCGATCGAATCGGCAGCCGGTGTGACCCCTGCGGGGTTTTTCGCCCCGCTCCAGCGGATGAACACCGCCACGGTGGAAGCGGTCGCCGACGCGGGCATGGACTGGGTGTTCGGCCAACCGGAAGGGACGGTTCCGGACGACCTGGACGTTATTGAGCCGGCAAACCCCTACGATCTCGGGCTGTTGGGGGACGGTTACTCACCGACGGAAACGTTCGATCGGCTAGCCGAGCAAGCCGAATCCGGGAGCAACGGGTTTCTCGTCCATCCGAACATGCTCGAGTACTTCGATGCGATGGCCGCCTTCGAGGAGTGGCTCCGGGAGTACCAACCGACAAGCGTCGGGACCGCCATCGCCGAGGGTGGGATCGGGATGGTACTCGACTGTCTGCGCCCCCTGAAGATCGAGTGAACGGCCGAGACCGCCCCTACGAACCGTCGCTGAATGGTAGCGCTGGGCCACCGGCGTGATAAAGAGTTTTCTCGCCACGCCGATCAATCCATGTCAATGGCGACCCAGGCGTACGACCTCATCGTCGTGGGAGCGGGGACCGGCGGGTGTTATGCAGCCGCGACGGCGGCCAACGCAGGGCTCGATGTGGTCATTCTCGAACGCAAATCCGAGGAAGAGGCCGGTCATATCGCCTGTGGCGACGCACTCAAGGGGGCCGACCAGTTCCCCGAGGCGATCCCGAAATCACAGCTCGAAGCGGCGTTTACCAATACGGCCGTCGATCACGGCCGCTTCGAAATCCCCCAGGAGGACGAGGTCCTCGAGATTCCGGTGCCGGGCGAGCTGGCAGTGATCGATCGGTGGGAGTACGGTCAGCGAATCATCGACGGCGCGGAAAACGCCGGGGCCGAGGTACACTACAACACCGTCGTCCAGACCGTCCGCCAGACCGACGACGGCCGGGTCGTCGGCGTCAAGGCCGTTCGGGACGGCGATCCGATCACCTACGAGGCGCCGGTGACGATCGACGCCGCAGGCTCGCTGTCGATCCTCCAAGACGAAGCCGATCTCGATGACGCGACCTTCGACACCAACGTCACCTACTCACAGTTCTGTTCGGCCTACCGCGAGATCGTAACCGTCGAGGAAGAAGTGCCCTGGAAGGACGCCCTGGTATTCAAACCGACCAAACGGGCGGCGGGTTATCTCTGGTATTTCCCGCGGACTGGCACGGAGATCAACGTCGGGCTGGGCTTTCAGATGAACGAACCGCCGATGACGCTGGTCGATGACCTCCGGGACGACCTGCGTCGACGGCCGGAGTTCGCCAACGCGACCGTCGAGGACAAACTCGGGGCGGCGCTCCCGACCCGGCGACCGTACGACTCGGCAGTCGCGCCCGGGTTCATGGCGGTCGGGGACGCTGCCGGCCACGTCAACCCCACGACCGGCGGCGGGATCGCCGGTGCGGCCTACGCCGGCAAGTACGCCGCCGAGCAGGCCGTCGACGCCGTCACCGAGGAGGACCCGAGCGAAGCGACCCTGTGGGCGTACAACGAGCAGGTGATGGATCACTTCGGTGCGCGGTATGCAGGCCTCGACGTCTACAATATCCTCTCGACGGCCGTCGACGTCGACGATCTGATGGGACTGCTCGCGGCGCTACCGACCGCAAAACTCTCCGAAGCGCTGTATTCAGGCAGTACGAACGTCGGCTGGTGGCTGAAGATCAAGACCGCGCTCAAGGCGTTTGGCTACTGGGACGTCATCTACACGTTCTATCAGACCAAACAACACGCCGACGCACTGCTCGAACATTACGAATCCTATCCTACCAGCCCGGAGGCACTCGCCGACTGGCAGACCGAGCGCGACCAGCTGATGGACGATATCTACGAGGTCACCGGCGCGGATCCGAAGTACTGAGCAAGGAGACGTTAGCCGCAACGTTGGGAATCGAAACCCCCGAACGAAATCCGATTCTATCGGTATGACTCGCCACGACAGCGACACGTGTCGGGGGAAGAATCCACGTCGTTCACCGGCCGTCAAAGTCGGCGCTGTCCCGATATCGGGAAAGAGATTAAATGACCGCTGTCTCTCAATAAGAGCCGAGGTATTCCAGCGTGGGCGATCGAGAGTCTGTGAGCGTGTTGCTGCCGACGATCGAGTGGAACCGGGCCTGTGATCAACTCTCTGATCAGATTCAGTCCGGCGACGAGTTGCTCGTCATCTGTGACACCGAGGACGATCCAGTGGCAAGCCACGATCCACCTGACGGTGTCGAAATCCTCCTTGCCGGGGAACCGGAAGGCTGTTCGGGCAAAGCCAACGCGATGGCCTACGGGATGGAGCAGGCGACGAACGATCGGTTCGTCTGGACCGACGCCGATTTCGACCGCGAGGACGATTGGCTCGATCGACTCGTCGCCGCCGGGGAGCAACACGGTCCCGCGACATC
>JAXINS010000046.1:0-59614 GCA_034190395.1 Chewarchaeum aethiopicum (SeqCode) | reverse complement strand
AGCGGTGTGACATGGATAAACACGTCGTTGTCCGGCGATAAGTCGGAACGTATTTCAACGCTCGTTTAGTAATTTGTACCGCACTCGTGTCCGGGCTGGGGTAGTGGCTATCCTTCAGCCTTGTGGAGGCTGAGAGGCGGATTCGATTTCCGCGCCCGGACTGACAATCTTCCTACATGTCTTAGCGTCGTATACCCGGTTGATCTTCGTTCAAAAGGAAGGATCCGTCATGCGAGTCGAAGGTTAATATATCAAACCGGATCCAATCACAACTGATGCACGAATGTCCAAGCTGTCGTCGGATTTTCGAAACAAGACGAGGGTTAGGTGTTCATCACTCAAGTGTTCATGACGAACAGTTACCAAACCGACAGTGTAACCATTGTGGTGAACGCTTCTACTGCGAATATAAAAAGAAATACTGCTCTGATAACTGTCGATCCGAAGCGGTATCGTTTGTCGGCGAACGGAATCCGAACTATCGAGGGGCGAAAGAAACGACGGATTGCCAGCTCTGCGGGGTGACATTCGAATACTATCCAGTCGCGAAATCGGGAAAATATTGTTCAAACTGTGTCGAGAACGAACGATGGCAAGAGCCACCGGATCCGGTAACAGGAGAAGACAATCCACTCTGGAACGGCGGCAAGGTCGAACTGACCTGTCCCGTCTGCGGTGAGGCGTTCGAACGCTATCCGAGCAACGTCACCGACGGAACGAACCTCTGTAGCAATGAATGCCGATCGGCGTGGCTCTCGGAGACGTACACCGGCGATGGCCATCCCAACTGGCAGGGCGGCGGCAACGAACCTTACGGGAAAGGCTGGGCACGCGTCCGAAAGAAAGCGCTCGAACGGGATGACTACCGGTGTGTGATCTGTGGGACGACCAGCGCTGAACTCGGGCGGAATCCAGATGTCCATCACATCGTGGCGGTCCGGGCGTTCATCGACTCCGACGACCACCGAAAGGCGAACGCCCACACGCTCGATAACGTCGTCTCCCTGTGCATCGACTGTCACCGCAAGGCCGAGTTCGGACACCTCTCGACGGCGACGCTTCGGGCAGCGATCGACACGGGTCCCGAGCCGGATGGAAAATAGCGCTGTCGTGATCGTCGGCCCGCTGACACGACAACGGGGTTACGATGAGCCGATCGAGCCCCACTCCCCACGGAAGTAGGTGATGGCGTCGGCTTCCGCATCGAGGATGTCGGCGTGTTCGACGGCGCCGACGTAGATCGTGTGATCGCCGGCCTCGTGGGCAGCGTCGACGGTACAGTCGATGACGGCGATGCCTTCGGTGAACAGCGGCGCACCGCTTGCGGCGGTCGTCGTCGGCTCGGTCTCGAAGGGATCGTCGTCGAGTTCGTCGATCCGGGCGAAGTGACCGCCCAAGTGCTGTTGGTCGGCCGTGAGCACGGTAATGCCAAAGCCCTCAACGGCACCCGAATCAAGCAGTTCGTGGCTGTGGGTGTCGTGATCCAGACAGACCAACACGAGCGGCGGATCGAGCGAGACGCTCGCGAAGGCGTTGACCGTGATCCCATGGGGCGGCTCGCTCGGGAGAGTCACGACCGTCACGCCGGTCGCAAACTGGCCCATGACCTCCCGGAACTGCGTCGAATCGATCGTCATGGATTGGGCTCCGGGGCTGGGAGGAAAGATATGTCGATAGGCGTCGACAGCGGTCGATGATGACGGTGGCGTTCGATGGTTCGACGTCACTGATTCCACGGGGCGATGTCGGGATCGACGATCCGCTCGCGGCGATCGATCGCGTCGATACGATCGATATCATCGGCGTCGAGCGACAGCGTCCGTGCCGCGTAGTTCTCCCGGATATGGTCGCCGCTTGCCTTCGGAATGGCGGCGACACGCTCTTTGGCCATGAGCCACGCGAGGCTGACCTGGGCGGGTGTGGCGTCGTGTTTTGTGGCAATCTCCTGGATAACCGGCTCCTCGAAGACGGCCCCGCGGGCCAGCGGACAGTACGCGACCAGCCAGTGGTCGTCCTCGATGGCATACGCGTGTAAGTCCTGCTGAGGAAGGAACGGATGCATTTCGACCTGGTGGGCGAAAATCGGGGCGTCGAGGAGTGTCTTCGCCGCATCGAGCTGGTCAGGCGTGAAGTTGCTGAGCCCGACGTGGCGGATCCATCCGTCGGCGACGAGCTCGTCGAACGCCCGGAGGGTCTCGGGGGCGTCGTAGGTCCGGATCGGCCAGTGGATATAGAGCAGATCGATGACATCGACACCGAGGCGATCGCGGCTGGCGGCGGTCGACTCGAGGACGTCTTCGTAGGCGAGGTTGTGGGTGCTGACCTTCGTGGCGAGAAAGACGTCCTCGCGGGGGACGTCGCTGGTAGCGATGCCGTTGCCGACGGCGGATTCGTTGTCGTATCCCTGGGCGGTATCGATGTGGCGATACCCCAACTCAAGGGCGGTGGCGACGCTGTCGGCACAGTCGGCCGGATCGGTGTGCTTGTAGGTGCCAAAGCCGAGCCTGAACGATTCGTCGGGCATGCCGTGTCGATCAGCCGGCAGCGCCATAGGGGTTCGGTCGCCGGCACCGGCGCCCACCAGGGGACTAAGAGGCCCCCGGCCGTCGGGCCGGCCCATGCGCTGTGTGCGAACCGCCGGCGTCTATCATCCCGACGGCGGAACCGTTGAGGGATCGGTCGTCTGCTTCGAGGCCGGCAAGATCACCGCGATCGAGGACACCGTGCCGTCGGATGCGGAGGTACTCGCCGACACCGACGGCTACGCACTTCCCGGGCTGGTCGATGCCCACTCCCATGCATCGATCCGACCGTGGGAGGGCGATCAGCTCGCCCAACTCCGGGCCGATAAGGCCCGCGGGGCGGCCCGGGCGATCAGCAATCTCCGGACGGACCTCGAGGCCGGAACGACGACGATGCGGCTGATGGCCGAAGAACGCCACCTCGACATCGAACTGGCCGACCTCGAAGCCGAAGGCGAGATCACGGCCCCGCGGCTGCTACCGAGCGGGGTGCATCTCACGCCAACCGGCGGCCACGGCCAGGCGATCACGGCCACCGACGGCCCCGACGCCATCCGCGAACAGATCCGGACGAACCTCGCGGCCGGTGCCCACCACGTGAAGTATTTCGCGACCGGCGGTATCTCGAGTGCGACCGGTGGCCTGGCGAGCGCACCATACGCCGACGCCGAAGTCGAGGCCATCGTCGAGGAGGCCCACCGCCAGGGCGTCCACGTCGGTGCCCATGCTCACGGCGGGCCCGGAGCCAGACAGGCGATCGATGCGGGCGTGGATACGATCGAACACGCCGGGGCACTGGGGGAGGCGGCGATCGATCGCCTCGATGGCGGCGATCAACACGTCGTCGGGACGTTTTCGATCCTCAACCATCCCCGCGGCATCGAGGCCGGCGACGCCGATGAGCCGGCGATCATGGCGAAAGTCGAGACAGCCCGCACATAGGAACGGACGACCTGGGAGACGCTCCTCGAGCGGGATATTCCGATCGCGCTGGGGACCGACAGCATGCACGGGTATCTCCCCTGGGAGGTGAGCCACCTCATCGATCTCGGCGCGGGTCCCGAACGAGCCCTGCGGGCGGTGACGACGGAGGCAGCCCGTGCGGCCCGTGTCGACGATCGTGTCGGGGCGCTAAAACCGGGGCTGGCGGCCGACTGTCTGCTCGTCGCCGACCACCCACTCGAGACGCCATCGACGATCGAAGAGCCCGTCGCCGTTATCAAAGACGGCGAGCGGATCGGCTAGCGGTCGCTCGGCGCTGTCGCTACGTGGGTCGGTTTGATCGGGTCGGGATGTCCGTGAAAAGCGATTACAGCCGCTGGAGGTTGATCGCTCGCGGGCCCTTATCGGCCTGTTCGATGTCGAATTCTACGTCCTGGCCCTCCTCGAGGTCGGGCCCGCCCACGTCTTCCATGTGGAAGAACACGTCATCATCTGCATCCTCCGTCTCGATAAAGCCGTAACCCTTCTCGTCATGGAAGAAGGTTACCGTACCGGTCGCCATTACGGTCCCCTCTTTGACAGGGGAGTATTTAACTGCTGTTGTGCAGCGACGGGAAACACGCGCGGTGTGGTGCCGGAGCTACCATCGCCGCCGGCAGTACGTTCGCCGGCCCGTGAGCGAACGGCTCGCGTCACGAGTCGGGACAATCCCGGCCGGGATGGGCGTATCGATGTGATAGACGGCGTCGGTCACGCGATCGGGTTGCGGGTGGCCCTCCGATGGACTGGGTGTCGGTGGGATCGACTCAGTCCAGCTGGAACGGCTGGGCGTCGTGGCCATCGAAGCGACCGATCGAGAGGGCGTCGTGGACATCCGTGGGCTCGCCGTCGATGAGCTGGCGGGCGATCACGTCCCCGACCGCCGGCGAGAGCTGAATGCCCGAGGAATTAAACGCCGCGACCGAGAGGCCGGCGACGTCGGTCCAGCCGGCGATGGGATGGCCGTCGGGCGTCCCCGAACGGATCCCGACCCACTCCTCGGCAACCGGGGCGTCAGCGAGGACCGGCAGCAGTTCCTCGAGCATCTCGTCCATTTCGGCCCGGATCGAATCCGGGACGGTGTTGTCGATAGCGGCGGGATCAAACGTCGTGTGCTCGGGATCGGTCGGGTAGTGACCGACCAGTGCCGAATCGGGACCGTCCCCACGGACGTAGACCCCGGACTCGTGGTGGGAGATGATCGGCAGCGTATGGGCGGACTGATCGGTGCGGTCGAGCCGCAGGATCGGGGCCAGCGTATGATAAACCGGCAGGTCGATGCCGGCCGTCGCCAGCAACTGGGGGTTCCAGGGGCCGGCCGCACAGACCACGGCATCGGCGGTGACGTGGTCGTCGTCGACGATCAGTCCCGTGATCGCCCCGTCCTCGACGGAGAGCGCCGAGACGGCCGTCCCAGTCCGGAACTCGACGCCGCGTTCGCGGGCTCGCTCGACGAACTCCATGGCGAGCTCCCGGGGCGTCAGATAGCCGACGTGGGGCCGGTAATGCACCCCCTGTGTCACATCGGTGGCCAACTCAGGGAGAAACAGCGATCGGGTGACGGCATCGCGATCGAAGAAACTGACCTCGGGCGTCTCGGCCGCCCGCGTCCGGAGTGCATCGGCCCCGTCGGTCGTCGTCGCGACGTGCATCCGGCCGACGAGCTCGTACGCCGGCGCCGCCCGGGGATCGGCGGCGAACTCGTTGTAGGTGGCCATCCCGTAGCGTTTGAGCCGCCGTTCGAGCTCGGAGCCGTAGAAGCCGAAATACGCGGCCGATTTGGCGGTCGTTTCGCCGGCGAGCGAACCGCGTTCGTAGACGGTAATGTCGTGCTCGCCGAGCGCGCTGAGATGAGCGGCGACGCTCGCCCCTGCGATCCCGGCGCCGACGACGGCGATATCCGTGTCAGTCATCGGTATGAGTAACCAGCGCCGGCGTTGAATAGTTATCCGTCCCGGCGTCGGATCGGCTCAGCCCCGACGCAGCCCCAGATCGACCACGTCGTCCTGTCTGCGGCCCGCGCCGCCGGTCTCGAAGGCGCCGCTCGATTGGATGATGTTAAACGCCGTCAGGAGATCGCTTCGGGTAATCAGCCCGACGAACTCGCCGTCGTCGGTGACCAGCAACCGACCGATACCGTTGCGTTGCATCTCGGTGAACGCCTCCATCGCCCCGGCGTTGGCTTCGATGGTCATCAGGTCCGTCGTCATGACGTCCGCCACCGTAAACGCCTCCCGTTCGACCGGCTGGACCTCGCGGGCGTCCTCAAGCGTGACCAGCCCGATGAGTTCGTCGTTTTCGACGACCGGATAGCCGGTGTGTCGTTCCTCGAACATCCGGTCGATCAGATCGGCGATCGAGGTCTCCCGGGAGACGGTGTCGATCTCGGCGACCGGTGTCATCACGTCCCGGACGGTCACCCCTTCGAAGGCGGCCTTCATGACGGTCTGTTGGGCCTCGCTGGAGGCACCGATGTAGATGAAAAAGGCAACCCCGATCAGGATGATGTTGAACTGAAAGAGCCCGAAGAGGCCGAGCAACAACGCAAACCCCTTGCCGACTTCGGCGGCGATCTGGGTCGCGCGTGCGAACGGCCGGTTGCGCGCCAACAGAGCCCGCAGAACCCGCCCGCCGTCCATTGGAAAGCCCGGGAGGAGGTTAAAGCCCGCCAGCACGATGTTCATGATCGCGAGATAGCCGAAGACGAACTGGACAGCATCGAGCCCGGCGGGAACGGCTCGAAGGGCGATCCAACACAGGATCCCCAACACGATGCTGACGATCGGGCCGGCGATCGCGATCAGCAACTCCTGTTTCCAATCCTCGGGCGTGTCGGTCAACTGGGCGATCCCACCGAAGATCCAGAGAGTGATCGACTCGATCGGAAAGCCATAGCGCATCGCCGTCACCGAGTGGCCGAGTTCGTGTAACACGACGCCGCCAAACAGGCCAAGCGCACAGATGGCCCCCAGAATCCAGGGCGTGTTCCCCGCCGTCAGCACGGCCGTATCGAGCGTGATCCCCGCGAGCCGGCTAAACGGCGTCAGCCAGATCCCCTGTTGGACCTGCCGTCCGATCAGATACGCGAAGACCGGCAGGATCAAAAGGAAGGTCAGATCGATCTGGATGGGGATGCCAAACGCCGATCCGATCCGGAACTTCCGCATACGCGGCCCTTCGGACGTGTGGATAAAAAGCCCCGCCTCCTTCCGCTTCCAACGACGAAGGACCAACGATTAAGCGCTCGGGACCGTAGCCCGTTCTATGCAGACACCCAAACCGCTGATCCGGAAGGCCGAGGAGATCGACTACGAGGCGATGGACGCCGCCGATGGGATGCGCAAAGGTGTCCTCCTCAACGAGGACCACGGCGCGCCACACTTCGCGATCCGGCGGTTCGAACTCGATCCCGGCGCGGAGGTTCCGAAACACACCAACGAGGTCGAACATCAACAGTACGTCCTCGAAGGCGAGTACGTCGTCGGGATCGACGGCGAAGAACGGACCGTCAGCGCGGGCGATTCGCTGTTGATCCCGGCCGGTGTCGTCCACTGGTATCGCAACGAGAGCGACACGACGGGCGCCTTTCTCTGTGCCGTCCCGAACGGCGACGATTCGATCGAGCTGGTTGATGGGGACTGATCGGTCGGTTAGGAGGGCGACGGTTCCGAATTCCTGAAGTAGGCCCCACGACTTAAGACGGGTAGTGGCAAAGCAGCTCCAGCAAGCGGTCGATACGCTCTTTCTCCACGAGGTCGACCGCGGCCATCTCGTGGCGGTCCGCCGGGACGGCGACCGGCTGTTCCAGGCGATCCTCGAGCTTAAAGACACCGACGCCGGGCCACGGCCCGGCCGGTTTCGGGTCAAACAGGGATCGTCCGAGGAGCCCAGAAGCCCCGATGAGTTCATCGAACTCGCCCGCCGGGCCCACCGGATCCGGATCTCCGAGCAGACCTCGCCAACGGGACGATCGGAGCTGCGGGAAATGCTCGCCGGCTACCAACTCGAGGACAAAACCAAGGTCGTCCGGACGTGTCGGTACTGTGCCAGCGCCGGCAAATACTCGCCGATCACCTCGGAAACGGCCATCGACACCGGTGACGAACACATCTGTCCGGACTGTGCCAAACGCGAGCTCGAACGGGAACTTTCGTTCAAGGGCGGGTTGACCAGCGCCGCCCAAGAACGGTTGGAGGAGCTCCTGTTGGATGTCCAGGACCTCGAACGGATCACCAACCTGCTCAAGGGCCGGCTCGATCCGGAGCTGACGAAGTTCGACGAGATCTCCGCGACGGTCGATGAGATCGATGACGTCCCGGTGTCGGCCCTCGCGGACGATCTACATCCGGCACTTCAAGAGTTACTGGCGGATCGGTTCGACGAGCTGCTCCCGGTCCAGAGCCTCTCGGTACGCAACGGCCTGCTGGAGGGCGCCGATCAGCTCGTCGTCTCGGCGACCGCGACCGGCAAGACCCTCGTCGGTGAGCTCGCGGGTATCAACCGGGTGCTCAACGGCGAGGGCAAGCTCCTCTTTTTGGTGCCGCTGGTGGCGCTTGCCAACCAGAAATACGACGACTTCCGGGACGAGTACGGCGATCTCGTCGACGTGACGATCCGGGTCGGGGCGAGCCGGATCCGGGACGGATCGACCCGGTTCGATCCCGACGCCGACGTCATCGTCGGCACCTACGAGGGGATCGATCACGCCCTTCGGACGGGCCGGAATCTGGGTGACATCGGCACGGTCGTCATCGACGAAGTCCACATGCTCACCGCCGAGGAACGGGGCCACCGCCTCGATGGGCTGATCGCCCGGCTGAAACACTACTGTGAGCGACGCCAGCGACGCTACGACGCCTACAACGGCGCCCAGTGGATCTATCTCTCGGCGACGGTTGGCAACCCGGGATTTCTCGCCGAGACCCTGGAGGCGACGCTCATCGAGTTCGAGGAACGGCCTGTCCCGATCGAGCGCCATCTGACCTTCGCCGACGACTTAGAGAAGGTCGATATCGAAAACAAGCTCGTCAAACGGGAGTTCGACCGCGAGTCCTCGAAGGGGTATCACGGCCAGACGATCGTGTTCACCAACTCCCGCCGGCGCTGTCACGAGATCAGCCGGAAACTCGAATATGCGTCGGCACCGTACCACGCCGGGCTGGATTACAAACGCCGCAAGAAGGTCGAACGGATGTTCGGCGACCAGGATCTCGCGGCCGTCGTGACGACCGCCGCGCTCGCCGCGGGGGTGGATTTCCCGGCCTCGCAGGTCATCTTCGATTCGCTGGCGATGGGAATCGAGTGGCTCACTGTCCAGGAGTTCCACCAGATGCTCGGCCGGGCCGGCCGCCCCGATTATCACGACCGCGGGGTCGTCTGGTTGCTCGTCGAGCCGGACGGGGCCTACCATGGGAGCATGGAGATGACCGAAGACGAGGTCGCGTTCAAACTCCTCCAGGACGAAATGGAGGACGTGACCGCCCACTACGATCAGGCCGCGACCGTCGAGGAGACGCTCGCGAACGTGGCGGTGGCGGGCAAGGCCGCCCAGCGGCTCAACGAGCGGATGCTCGGCGAGATCGACACCCGGGCGGCCATCACGAAGTTGCTCGAATACGGCTTTATCGACGGGCTCGAACCGACGCCGCTTGGCGAAGTGGTGACCCGCCATTTCCTCTCGCCCGAACAGGCGTTTACCATCCTCGAAGGGATCCGCAGCGGGGAGTCGCCCTACGGGATCGTCGCCGATATCGAACTGCTCGATCAGGAGCAGTAAGCGCCCGGAACGGGCCGGTCGCCTCACCAAGCGTTGCGCAACACCGCCTCCAGCTCCGCGGCAGTCGGGTCAAGGGCAGCCGGCGCCTGGTCCATGCCGGGATCGTCGAGGATGAACTCGGCGACGGCCGGCAGCTCGTCTTCGTCGGTCCCAGAGAGATCGCGCAATCGGGTCGGACAATCGAGGCTGTCCCGGACGGCCGTGACCGCCTCGACGATCGCGTCGCCAAGCGCCGCGTGATCCCGACCGGTCGTGTCGATCCCCAGCCCCGCCGCGAGCAACGACCGTCGGGCATCGATCGTATCGAAGAGGTATGCGAGGACGTGGGGCGCAACGATCGCGTGGACGTCCCCCTGCTGGACGGGGTAGCGACGCGAAAACCCGTGACCGAACGCGTGAATGATCGAAATCCGGCGATCGAACTGGGCGAGCATGATGCCGATCACAGCCCGGTCCATCGCCGCCGAATCGGCCGCCATCATCGGCAGACCGTCGGTCAGCAATCGCAGGGCGTGGATCGCGGTCGCGTCGGTGATCGGGGTCGTTTCCCGGGCATACAGCGTTTCGATCGGTTTGTTGAAGCCGTTCATCGCCGAGCCGGCGAGCGCACCCTCCGGAGTCGTCTCGAACAGGGCCGGATCATGGAGGATCGCCGTCGGCATGACACTCCCGCTGGTCCGGACGGGATCGCCGGTCGGGGAGTCCTCGGGTGCGAGCACCTCGATCGACCCGCCGCTCGAGATGTCGGCCCCGGCGAACGTCGTCGGGATCGTGACGACGGGCGTGAGTGGGCCGTCCGGATCCGGCGGCGTGAGCGTGCCCGCACGGGCCGCCTCCTCGAGATCGGCAAGCGACCGGCCATCGGCGGCGAAGACGCTGATCTGGCGGGCGATGTCGAGGCTACTGCCGCCGCCGACGCCGATCAGGACATCGGCGTTCGTTTCCCGCATGGCCTCGATACCGTCGTAGGCGGTCGCGGCCGATTTGGCCGGCGTCGTCTCATCGAACACGCCGGCCAGTCGGTCGCCGAGACCGTCCCGAATGGGGTCCATTACTGCCGGGTTCGAGCCGACGTTTCGCCCCGTGACCACGAGCGCTCGTTCGAGGCCGTGGTCGGCAAGGATCGACGACAGCTCGGCCGTCCGCTCCCGGCCGTAGTAGAGATCGGTCCCGAAGTAATCGTACTCGAATCGATCGGTAACGGGAAGCATGGTCGTGCCACGCACCCGGGTGATATCAGCGTGGTGCCCGATCACCGTCCCCGATCACGCAACCGAAATCCCTACAGTCGGATCGGTCCCACCCCAAGACGTGCATCGAACGGGGCGGGTCACGACGGCTGAGAGGAGACAGCCCCCGGAAACGGGCCAGCCCAGCACCCGATCTGTCGCGACGCCCCATCGGACCGGAGCGAGCGGGATATCGGGAGCCGATCGATGATCCCGGGACAGCTGGGCGGGATGCTCGCCGCGGTCGGCATCAGCCCGGACATGCTCGTCGTCTTTGCCGTCATTATCCTCGCACTCGTGTTGTTCAGCACCGAGTGGCTCCCGGTCGATCTCACGGCGATCCTGATCATGGTCGTGTTGATGGCGCTGGAGCCCTGGACACAGATATCGCCCGCCGAGGGGATCTCGGGGTTTTCGAGTCCGGCGACGATCACGGTACTGGCGATGTTGATCCTGAGTTCCGGCGTCAGCCGAACCGGCCTCGTGCAACGCCTCGGCAACCGGCTGACCGAATTCGCCGGCGCGAGCCAATGGAAACAGCTCGGGGCGACCATCGGCGTGGCCGGACCGGCCTCGGGGGTCATCAACAACACGCCGGTGGTGGCGATCCTCGTGCCGGTGATTTCGGATCTCGCCCATCAGGGGAAATCCTCGCCCTCGAAACTGCTGATGCCGCTGTCGTTTGCCTCGATGATGGGGGGAACGCTCACGCTGCTTGGGACCTCGACGAACATCCTCGCCAGCGACGTCTCCGCCCGGCTGCTCGGCCATCCGTTCTCGATGTTCGAGTTCACCGGCCTGGGGGTGATCGTCCTGCTCGTCGGTTCGCTCTATCTCGTGACCGTCGGGCGGTGGCTGTTGCCCGAGCGGATCAAACCCCAGGAGGATTACATCGAGGAGTACGAACTCGAAGCGTACCTCACCGAGGTGATCGTCCGGGAGGACTCCCCGATCGTCGGGCTTACCGTCACGGAAGCGATCGCCGAGACCGATTTCGACGTCGACGTCCTGCAGATCGATCGGGGCGGCGAGCGGTTCATCGAACCCCTCGGGCGGATGGTTATCCATGCGGGCGATCGCGTCAAACTCCGGACCGACCGGGAAACGCTCGAAGAACTCATCGAGGTCGACGGGCTCGAGCCCGTCGGCTCCGACATCACTGAGGCGGCGCTCGAGACCGACGTCGAGGAGCAGACCCTCGTCGAGGTCGTGATCCCGTCGGGCTCGGATCTCGTCGGCGAGACGCTCACCAGTGCCGGCTTCCGCCAGCGCTACGACGCGAACGTCCTGGCGTTTCGATCACGGGGTGAACTCATCCGCGAACGGATGAACCGGATCCGGGTCCGCGTCGGCGATACGCTGCTCATCCAGGCGCCCGAAGGGAGTATCGATCGACTCGCGGACAATCGCGATTTCATCGTCGCCCATGAACCCGAAAGCCCCGACTACCGAACCGAAAAGATCCCCCACGCCGTCGCGATCATCGGCGGCGTGGTCCTCCTACCGGCCCTCGGGATCGTCTCGGTCGTCGTCTCCGCCCTCGGCGGTGTCGTCGCGATGGCGCTGACCGGCGTCCTCAAACCCAACGAACTCTACGAGGCGGTCGACTGGCAGATCATCTTCCTGCTGGCGGGCGTAATTCCACTGGGGATCGCCCTTGAACAGACCGGCGCCGCCGAACTGCTGGGGATCGCCGTCGCGAGTACCGGCGATGTCCTGCCGGTGCTTGGCGTCCTGTGGGTCTTCTATACCGCAACCGCCCTGATCACCAACGTCATCAGCAACAACGCAAGCGTCGTGCTCATGATCCCGGTCGCCGTCGAGACGGCCCAACGACTCGACTCGAACGCCTTTGCGTTCGTGCTGGCGGTGACGTTCGCGGCATCGACGGCGTTTATGACACCCGTCGGCTATCAGACCAATCTCTTCGTCTACGGTCCTGGCGGCTATCGCTTCATGGATTATTTCCGGGTCGGCGCGCCGCTCCAACTCCTGTTGTCGGTCGTAACCGCCATCGGCATCGCGGTGTTTTGGGGCCTCTGATAATCAGAACGGCACCACCAGGGCCGGATCGAAGACGATCCCCAGCTGGGCAAGCGCGATGACGACAATCGCCGCCGGGATCCCACCGAAGGCAACGATCAACATCACGACGGGCGTGATCTGGACGCCGAATCCGACGACGCTCGCCAGCCCCAGAATGAGCAACCCAACGACGGTGTTGATGACCAGCGGCTTGATCGCCTTGACCACCCGGTAGATCACAAAGAGGGCTATCACCACGATCGCCAGGAAGCCGATTTCGGGTGCCGCGACCATATCTATGGCGTGCTTCGACCGGGATATAGGCTTTCGGGCGCCCGACACACAGTGAGTCGGAACGAAACCCTTACTCCAAGTCGCACGGTAAGGTTCAAATGCGGGACCGTAGGGTAGCTTGGTATCCTTACGGCCTTGGGTGCCGTTGACCCCGGTTCAAATCCGGGCGGTCCCACTATTCTTCGGTACAGCCGCCAGGCGAATCCCAACAAAGCCACAATTCACGCCTTCGATCTAGACCAACTATTCGAGTGAGAGTACGGATCGAGGAAGGGACAGAACAGCGTAATGCTGATCGAGATCAGATACTGGTCTGTGTGACCCCGGGATGTGTGAAAGTGAGATTGTTATAGTTAAACTTAACGTGCTATGTGCTGCGGGCTAGCGAACGGATGGTAAGGACTCGTTTAGTGATTTTGACCACACTATTGGTCGTTGTGATGGTGGGGGCGCCGGCGGTCGGCACACCGGTACAGCCGGCACGGGCACAACAGGCTGACTGTTCCTTTCCGTATACTGCGACCGACCTGTCGGGGACGGAGATCACGATCGAAGAAGAGCCCCAACGGATCGTCACGCTGAATCCAAGCGCCGCCCAGACGATGTGGGAACTCAATGCCGAGGAGAAAGTCGTTGGCGTCTCGATCTACGCCGATTATTTGGAAGGCGCTGGGAATCGGACGATCGTCTACAATCGGGACGGGGCGCAACTCGAGAAGATCGTCGATCTCCAACCGGATTTAGTGTTGGCGCCAAACACGATCGGGAACGACACCGTCGATACATTGCGCCGAGCCGGTCTGACCGTCTATCACTTCGATGAGGCGGTCTCGCTGGAGTTCATCTACCGGAAAACCGAACGCATCGGCCGATTGACCGGGGAATGTGAGGCCGCCGACGAGACGGTCGCCGATATGCGCCGGACGATCAACACAGTCGATGAGGCTGTGCAAGGCGTTAACCGAAGTCGTGTTATTTACACATTTTTCGGGTTTACCGCCGGCAAGAATACCTTCATCCACGAAGTCATCACCACCGCCGGTGGCCGGAACATGGCCGCCGAACGGGGCATCAGCGGCTTCAAACAACTGAATCCCGAGGTCGTCGTCGATACGAATCCCGAATGGATCGTGTTGAATTCCGACGATCCGGACGTCCCGAAGACGGAGGCATACAACAGCACGTACGCGGTCAAAAACGATCAGATCATCGTGTTGAACGCCGATTATATCAGTCAACCCGCCCCCCGGATCGTTCAACCCATCAAAGAACTGGCCCAGACGATGTACCCTGAGGCCTACGACGACGCCAAGTTCGGTAGCGGCGGCGGACCGTCGTTCGCCATCTCGAACGCCACGCTCAATCGGAGCCAACTCATCCCCGGTGAGACGGTCCGGATCACGGCGACGGTGACGAACAACGGTAGCGAGGAAGGGACGTTCACTGCCGAGCTCTACGTCAACGACAGTCTGAAGACCTACGTCGACGAGCGGCTCGATCCTGGCGAGACGACGACGATTACCTTCACCCGTACGTTCCATCTCAATGGGACCTATGCCGTTCGGTTCAACGACGAATTGGCCGGCACGCTGCAGGTGTCAAAGACCATCGTAACGCCGACCCCGACACCGACCACGACCGCGACGACAACGGCGACCCCAGGGCAGACGGAAACTGAAGCCACAGAAACCACCGCCTCGCCGACCGAAACGGAAACGAGTCAGCCGACCGACCAGGCCGCCGCCGCGACGGCGACGGCCGAGGGGACCGATACGGCCACTCCATCGACGACGGCGACACCAATGGGAACGACCGACGCCGAACAACCCGGCTTTGGTTTCATCGTCGGGTTGCTCGCCGTCCTGATCGTCGGTGGCTACCGTCGGTACACCACGAGGTGAGCCCGGGACCTCGACGAGGAACCGCATCTTCTGCTACGACGTCGTTTCGACCGGTGTCGTGGCGAATTCGTCAGGATGGCCGGGCAACCGGACCCGTGCCGTCGTCCCGGTATCGTGGCGATCGAACGCCAACGAGCCGCCGATGGCATCCAAACACCACCGAACCACCCAGAGCCCGATCCCGCTTCCGTGTTCTAATTCTTCCTCCTGGCCCTGTTCGATCACGGCGACCTCGTGGGCCGGGATACCCGGGCCGTTGTCCCGGATAGCGATCGTGAGCGCGTAATCGTCGTGGTGAGCCTCAGCCACCGTAATCGCAAGCGACGGCGACGGCGTATCGGCGTGTTCGAGTGCGTTCTCGATCAAGTTCTCGACGGCAAGCGTCAGGAGGTCGGGATCGGTGTACAGTTCGATCGGATGCTCGACGGTCAGCTCGATCGTCGCGGCGGGAAACCGGTTCGCGAACTCGGTGGTGACCGATTCGAGGATGTCAACCGGATCGACCCGTTCGAAGCGGGGTTGGGTCCGCCGGAGTTGATCGAACTCCCGAGCCTTCTCGCCGATCGAAGTCAACTCCTCGCTGCTGTCCATAATCCGGGCGGCAAACCGTGAGATATCGGCGTCGGTACTTGCTGCCTCGATTTGGGATGCAAACCCGGCCACGGCGTTCAATTTGTTGCGCAGGTTATGCCGGAGGACGCGATTGAGAACGGTCAGGCGCTGTTCGCGTTCGCGTTCGTTGGTGACCTCCTGGAAAACGACGGTATAGCCGACGACATCGCCGCGAGGATCGGTCAGATCCGACCAGTTAACGTTGAACTCCCGCTGTTGGCCCTCGGCATGGCGCCGGACGTACCGATCGGCTCGGTCATCGGGCGGGGCGATCTGTCCCCGAAAAACGGCCGACAGTGGTTCGCCGATCGCGTCGTCAGTGATCTCCTCGAAAAGGGATGTCGCGGCGTCGTTGTACTCGACGATGCGGTAGGCCGCATCGAGGACGAAGACCGGATCCGAAAAGATCTCGATGGCGTTCTCATCGGCGACTCGTCGGGTCGTCGGGCTCGTCTCGAACATGTTCTTGCCGACGAACGCATACGCATCGAGAACCGCGTGCGGTAAGGTGAGCACCGCCCCCCAGTTGATCGCTGCGACCGGCGTGACGCCGAACACCCACACCAAGAGACCGATCGTCGGCGGGAGCGTACTCAGACTCACCGCCAGGGCCTCGCTCCGATACAGCGGCCCATAACTGAGAATCGCATCGACCAACAGGAGCACGCCAATACCCGCGTAGGTCATCCCGGCGACGATGATGACATAGCCCCAGAGCTGAAAGCGATAATCGAGGGCGACAACGCCGAGTATCCGAACGAGGCGGGCGTCGCTCCAGATCAGGCTGTGATACGGAGTCGCGAGAAGAAGGACAGTCGTGATCGCCGGAATGGTGCCCAAACCGAGGAAGATCCAGGATTGGCGGATATCGCTCCGACCGGTGTAATCAAGCGTAAATCCCAAAAAGAGATAGCCAACCCAGGAGAGCCCGATCCAGCTACCGGCCTCGAGTGCCACCCGCCAGCCCGGAGCGGTAACGACTAACCCGAGACTGTAGAGGAGACACCACAGTCCCTGCATCGAGAGACTCGCCATGAACCAGTTGGCACCCGGCTTCCCACGGTGACGGGCGAGATAGCCCACGAGCCCAAAGAGGGCAAGACCCGCCCCAAAGGACGCCACAGCGATCCAGGGAACCGACCCGAGGACAGCGGTCATGGGACGCGATCATTCCTGCGGGAAACTGGAGTCATGACGAATCCGGTTAGTCCACTACGTAACGGGATAGAATAGTAAATCCCTCGAACTCGACGGCTCTGTGAACGGCGCCATAGCAGTGACCGAGGTGTGGGTCCAGTGGTCGGCGAGAATAGTTGCTAGGCGTCACACCGCAAAACGGGCCAGCGGTGAGCCCCGCGGCAGGAGGAGGGGAAAGGGGGTAAGGGAAAGGGGAAGGATTGCCACGTCGGCTCGACCCTGTGCCCGCCCGACGGTCGCGGGCACTGGTATAAAATTCTACTCAAATCGATAGGGCGAGTTCATCAATCACAGCTAAAACAGCCGGCTACTGTCCATCGAGCACCCGAGGTGACAGGCGGTCCGTTCACATACCCATATCGGCCGCCGGGGTGGGAACCGGGAGAGCTCCTCGATCAACGCCGAGCAATTCCGCGGCGTGATCGAGTGCCATCTCGAATCCGTAATACCGTTCCAACTCATCGCCCGCGACACTTCGTCGAACTTTCAACATGGCATAACCGTCTTTGTTTTGGGCGATGACCGCTTCACCATCGCCGTGTCGATACTGGAGAACCCGTTCTTCCTCGGTTTCGAAATACTCCGCGTCGACGGCATCTGTTCCGGATACGGTATCGGTCATATGTATGGATCGATCAGGCCGGTCGTGAGCACGATGGGACCGTAGGACGTGCCGACATCAACGGCTCTGTCTTCATCTGTCAGTATTTCGCTGTAACAACGAATATATTGTGATTTCTTCGAAGAGTATGGATAATACTCGTACACTATCCGTATCGACAGATACTATGTGATTGATTTTCTATTCAATATATACACATGTCAGATACGACTGAGCTAGAGGATCTCCGCCGTGGAACCGATCTGGTCAAGCGCGGGTTTGCCCAGATGCAAAAGGGTGGGGTCATCATGGATGTCGTCAATGCCGAACAGGCCAAGATCGCCGAAGAGGTCGGTGCCGTTGCGGTAATGGCGCTTGAGGCCGTCCCGGCGGACATCCGCAAACGCGGTGGCGTCGCCCGCATGCCCGATCCCGGGGATGTCCAGGAGATCATCGATGCGGTCTCGATTCCGGTGATGGGGAAATCCCGGATCGGACACGCCAAGGAAGCCGAAATCCTCGAAGCGCTCGGCGTGGACATGGTCGATGAGAGCGAAGTGCTCACGCCGGCCGACGATCGCTATCACATCGACAAACGCGAGTTCACGACGCCGTTCGTCTGTGGGGCCCGCAACCTCGGTGAAGCGCTCCGGCGTATCGACGAAGGGGCGGCCATGATCCGCACCAAAGGCGAGGCCGGAACCGGCGATGTCAACCAGGCCGTCCACCACCAGCGCAACATCAAAAGCGCCATTCGGAAGCTCAAAGGGATGTCGTACGAGGAGCGCGAACGGTGGGCGCGAGAGCACGAGGCGCCGGCTGAGCTGGTCCACGAGACCGCTGATCGGGGCCGACTCCCGGTGGTGAACTTCGCGGCCGGCGGTATTGCGACGCCGGCTGACGCCGCACTGATGATGCATCACGGGTGTGATGGCATCTTCGTCGGGAGCGGTATCTTCGGCGCCGAGGATCCCGAATCGATGGGCCGGTCGATCGTCGCCGCCGTCAACAACTGGGACGATGCTGATCGGCTCGCGGAGATCGCGGCTGGGTCCGGAAAGGGCATGCAAGGCGAGGCCAACACGGAGCTGCCCGAAGAGGAACAGCTCCAGAGCCGCGGTGTCTAACGGCGTGGAGCCATGAGCCTCACTGCCGGTGTGATCGCTGTCCAGGGCGACGTAAGCGAACACGCGAGAATGCTTGAGGCGGCCGGCCGGCAGGTCGGCAATCCCGTCGAGGTCAGGGAGATCAGACAGGCCGGTATCGTCCCGGAGTGTGACCTGCTGGCGATGCCGGGGGGCGAATCGACAGCGATCTCCCGGTTGTTGGAACAAGAAGGGATCGACAGCGAAATCATCAGCCACGTCGAGGCCGGCAATCCGTTGTTGGCGACATGCGCCGGGCTCATCGTGGCCGCCCGAGACGCCCACGACGAGCGGGTCACGAATCTGGGCGTGTTGGATATCACCGTCGATCGCAACGCGTTCGGTCGCCAAAAGGACAGCTTCGAGACCCAGTTGTCGATCGAGGGGATGGACGAGCCGTTTCACGCGGTGTTCATCCGCGCCCCGGTGATCGCCGAGGTCGGGGACGGGGCCGAGGTCATAGCGGAGTTCGAGGGGCAACCTGTAGCGGTCCGTGACGGGCCGGTCGTCGGGACTGCCTTCCATCCCGAACTGACTGACTCGACTGCGTTACACGAGCGCATGCTGTTCGATGAAGCGCGCCAAGCGGCCGAGCAGTAATCCACTATAGCGCGAAGACAGTACTGAACACGGTGTTGTATCATCGACAGCGCCCGGCGTCGGCTGTAACCCAGAGCGTTGACCGTGTGAGACGATAGAGCAGTAAGGACCATACTGTTCCAACCGGTATCCCGGGACGTGCGGATCAAGGGCCATGTCGTGCGGGGCACGGCGGTTGATAGGAAAACCCGATGTGCGCACTACGGGACCGACCGCGATATCGTCGCCATCAAGTTTGCCTGCTGTGGGACCTATTATCCCTGCTTCAAATGCCATGCGGAGACCACCGACCACGACCCCGAACGGATATCGCGTGACCGGTGGGATGACCCCGCCGTGCTCTGTGGCAACTGTGGCGCCGAATTGACCGTCCATGAATACACGGCCGTCGACGCATGTCCCGTCTGCGACGCGTCGTTCAATCCCGACTGTGCGGACCACTACGATCGCTACTTCGAGGGATTCGATGAAACGTGATCATCGGTCGAAACGAAATGATGCCGAAGCAGCGTCGTCCGGTGGGGGAGGTTATTCCTCGGCGGCGTCGACGACCTCGTAGCTGACGTTTTGCTCACGGAGTTTATCCGTATGTGAGGAAAGCATGTCCGTCGTGGCTAACAGCAGGACGTCAAGCCCCTTCGTGGCGGCTTCCTGGACGGCGGCGGCACTGCCAAAGCGAATATCCGGATCGAGACGGGCGGCCGTCGCGACGGTGAGTGCCTCGACGCCCGCCACCGCGACTAAATCGTGTGTCTCAGCCATGTCGGCGATCCGTTCGGGGTCCACGACCGAACTCCCGCCGTTTTGGACCTGTGGGATCGACACGGCCGTCACGGCCCCCAGATCGTAGTCGACGACCCCTTCGAAGTTCGTGATCCCGACGTCCTCGCCGGCAGCCGCGTTCGTGACTGCAACTGCAGTTGCGTTGCCGGTAGCTCCGGCCCGGGCCCGAAGCACACCGTCTTGCATCGTCAGCGAGACGGTGTCACCTTCGTCAATATCGGTTGTGGCGAGGGCGGTCTCGATTTCGACTTGCCCGATGACGTCCTCGGAGACGTGTTCGATAAACGTGCGTAACTCGTCGGTCTGTGAGATCAGCCAATCGACCCCCTCTTTGGTGATTTCATACCGGCCACGGCCGTGTTTGTTGACGTATCCCTGTTCGATGAGGTCCTGTAGATAATCGCTGACGGCCTGGGCCGTGATATCGATCGCATCGGCGATTTCCTGTTGATTGACCGCCGGTTGTCGCTCGGCGATCTGGACTAAGATCTGATAGCGGGTCGCATTCCGTTTGCTCCGGAGGACGCCGAAATCGTCGGCCTCGTCGGCGTTCTTCGCCATTACTCGCTCTCGGTGCTTGGTGGCAAAGTATTTTTGGCCTAATTAGCATGTATTTGGAAGATCGCCCCGTATTTCGCGATTTTATACAAATTTGATTTTTCTAATACAACCAAAATTGTTTTACGGCCTACAACAGTTGTATTCGGCGATGGTACACGTATCGCTTCCACACGACGCCAAGGCCGGCCCGACGAAGCCGGAAGTGCGGGCCGTCCTCCTCAGCAAACTCGATCTGGCGCGGACCGATCATTTCGCGGAGGTCGGTTCGTGTACTGGCGCCGTCACTATCGAGGCGGCGCGTCGCGCCGGTCGGGTCACTGCGCTCGAACGAAAGCCGGAACGATTAGAGACGACCCGAAAGAACTTAGCGGCAAACGAGACGGCCGCAGAGATCGAATTACGTGACAGCGAAGCGCCAACCGGGCTTCCCGCAGACGTCGACGCCCTGTTTATCGGGGGGAGCCGCAATTACGAGGCGGTCCTCGATCACGCCGTCGACACCGGGATCGATCGCGTGATCATGAACGTCTCCCGACTCGAAGTCGCCGGGGCGGCCACGGAAGCGTTTCGTGATCGGGATCTCCTGGACGATGTGATCCAGTTTCAGGTGAGTCACGGATACGAACTCGCGGGCGCAACGAGTTTTACCTCGGATAACCCGGTCTACATGCTGGTAGGCGGGAGCGATGCGGTCGCGACGGACGGCGGTACACACCGCGGCGATTCGGGACCGACACCCGAAGGCGGTACCGACGGAGGCGCCCGATGACTCTCTACGGGATCGGGCTTGGCCCCGGCGATGGGGATCTCGTGACCGTCCGTGGCCGTCACATACTCGAGGACGCGGACGTGGTGTACTCACCCGGCCGCCTGTCCCGATCCGTGGCGACCGAGTACGTCCCGGAGACACGGATCGGTGACGTCGACTTCCCGATGACCCGCGATGCGGACGAACTTCGACGTGCCTGGAAGGCGGCAGCCGCGAAAATCGCCCCACAAGCACGCGATGGGACCGCTGCCTTCGTCACGCTCGGCGATCCGAACGTATACTCGACGTTTGGCCACCTACGACGAACGCTGTCGGTGTTTCACCCGGAGGTCGCCGTCGAAACGGTACCGGGCGTCAGCGCGGTGACCGCCTTCACGACGGCCCTCGGCGTCGAAGTCGCGGCCGGTGCGAGCCTCACGCTCCACGAGGCCGCTCGTGGCACGGCACCCACCGGTCCGGATCGAATGCTCCTGTTCAAAGTCACCGACGTCCCCGCGACACACGAGCAGCTCGTCGACGCCGGCTACGAGGTGATGTATGGACGTCGCCTGTACATGGAACAGGGCGAGACGATCGTAACGGACGATCCAGCAGCCCTAGCGGAGCGGGATTACTACACATTAGCCTATGCGGAAAAAACCGGTCTCGAATCGACACCGGCGACCGCGACGTTCGAGGAAGCCGAAATCGATCGCGGAGACGGATCGGACAGCGAACCAGTGACGACCGATGGCGGCTCACGGAACCGTGAGACGACCGGTCCTGCAGGGACCGCCATCTCCCAAGCGACCGGAACCAAACGGACGGAACGAGCCGTCGGCGAGGCATCCGGCGACGAGATGCCGGAGGTATCGTCGCGATGACCGACCCTCAGGACGCCATCGACGCCGAGACGACCACCGAAGCGAGCGACCGGGATCCACGGATCGCCGAACGGACCGCCGGTGAAAGACAGGACGGCATCCCGTTCATCGGTGCCGGTCCGGGTGACCCGGGGCTCCTCACCGTCACCGGCAAGGAACTGCTCGAGGAGGCAGAGCTGGTCGTCCACGCCGGCTCACTGGTCAACAGCGAACTCCTCGAGGAATACTGTGACGACACCGAACAGGTGTCGAGCATCGGGAAGGATCTCGAGGAACTGATCCCGCTGATGCGGGATGCCTACGAGGCTGGTCGCGACGTCGTCCGCCTCCATAGCGGCGATCCCGCGGTGTATGGCGCCGCCATCGAGCAGATGGATGCCTTAGAACACGAGGGCGTCCCGACCTACATCGTCCCGGGGGTGACCTCGGCGTTTGCGGCCAGTGCGACGCTGCGGACTCAACTGACGTTGAACGGCGTCGCCAACCACGTTGCGTTCACCCGTCCCCAGGGGAAGACCCTCGATCCCGAAGACGATCACATCGGCGAGTTCGTCGGGATGGGCGATGTAACGACCTGCATCTATCTCGGGACGCACGCAGTCGGGGAGACGATGGACCGTCTCCTCGAGGCCGGTCACGATCCCGAGACACCCGTGACCGTCGTCTATCACGCATCGTGGCCCGACGAGGAGGTCATCGAAGGGACGATCGATACGATCGGCGATCGGGTGGAGGCGGCGGGATATCGAGCATCCGCGCTGGTCATCATCGGCGATGCAGCGCGCAAGGCGGGCTACGAGCGGTCGTACCTCTACGGCGACTGGGCGAATCGCGGATCAACGGAGAGCGAGGCGGACGATTAACCAATGAGTACGGATACGAACGACACGACTTCGGACGAATCGAGCGGCCACTGTGAGACGCCGGATTCCGACGGCGAAGTGGCCGAGGAGATCGCGATCATCAGTTTCGAACGTAAGCTCGATACGGCACACGAGATCGAGAACGAAATCGGCGAGGAATACGAGCGCATCGATATCATCGAGTACCACGGCGACGTGTTCGCCGAACACTGGGGCGAGTACGATTGTTTCGTCGGGTTGATGGCCTCGGGAATCGCGATGCGCAAGACCGCACCGCTGCTCGATGACAAGTGGGACGATCCCGCTATCGTCGTCATCGACGAGAAACTGACGTGGGCGATCCCGATCACCGGGGGCCACCACGGGGCAAACCAGGTCGCACACGACCTCTCACAGTTAGGCGCCGTCCCGGCGATGACGACCGCAAGCGAAGCCGCGGGGAAACAAGGCGTCGAGAGCAAAGCCAAAGCCCTGGATACCCACGTCGTCAACGGCGATTCCACGGTCGCAACGAACCTCGCTGTATTGAACGACGAACTCGGCCCCGTCGCCCGGCTCGACGGACCGCGGGCGGTCTTAGTCGACGACGACGTAACCGTTCTCAAGCGCAACGCGACCGACGGCGTCGTCCTCGGCACGGGGACCGTCTCGGGTGTCGACAAAGACCAGGTGATCGCCGCCTGGCGGAGGGCTCTTGAGGAGTTAGACCTGGAGTTCACGGACGTCGATTTCGTCGCGACCGGCACCCGAAAAGCGAGCGAGACGGGGCTCTATGAGGCCGCCACGGAGGTCGGGATCGGGATCGTGCTCTTCGAGAAGGAAACTTTAGAATCGTTCGAGGGGCCGTCACCGTCGCGATCGAAGGAACTCATCGGGTGGCCGGGGATCGCCGAGGCATCGGCCATCGCCGGCGGCCGTGAGCACGAACTCGCTCGCGAAAAAGAACGGTTCGATGACGCCGTGACCGTTGCGGTGGGGCGATAACATGCCGGACACCCCCACCGAGGACGAAATGGGAACGCTGTACATCGTCGGGATCGGTCCCGGATTACCCCACGCGATGACCCAACGCGCCAAGGACGTCATCGCGACCGCCGACTGTGTTATCGCCTCGAACCTCTATCAGGAATTTCTCCGCCGTGACGGCACACTGCCACCCGAAAGCGCGGAGATAGCGACGGCTACCGACGGTGGCACGACGGCCGGCAACGAGACCGGGACGGTCCTCGAACGCCCCGGGGGCACACGCCAGACACTGATTCGCTCGACGATGGGTCGACAGATCGAACTCGCCCGCGAGGCCTTCCAGCGCGTTCGGGCCGGCGAGGACATCGCCCACGTGTCGGGGGGCGATCCGAACGTCTACGGAAAGAGCGATCTCCTGTATACGATGGCCGAAGAGGAGGCGGCGTACGACGTCCCCATCGAAGTCGTTCCCGGCGTAACCGCGGCCCTCGGCGGGGCAGCGAACCTCGGCGCCCCGCTGTCGAACGATTTCTGTACGATCTCACTGTCCGATAAGTGGCGCGGCTGGGACGAGATCGAAGAGAAGCTCCGCGCCGCCGCTATCAGCGGGTTCGTGATCGTCCTCTACAACTGCTGGCGGGATTACCAGCGTGCCATCGACGTGATACGAGAAGAGCGCGCCGACGACGTGCCGGTCGGGATCTTCAACGACGCCGGCCGCGGCGATGCGGGTCGAAACATAGACGACGAGACACACACCATCACCACCCTCGGCGAAGCGACCGACCACGACGAGAAAGTCGGCGGAATGGGTACCTCCATTCTGATCGGCAATCACGAGACGATGGTCTGGGAGAACGACTACACCGAACACCTCGTCACCCCACGCGGCGGGCGTGACGTCGACGACTTCTAACAATGAACACAGACGACACCACCGAGAGTACAGAGACCGAACGGACATCGAACTGTGGCACAAACACCGCGTCGACCGAAACCGACGCCGACTCCACATCGAAATGCGGGGGGACGACCCCGGAAGTCGAAGCCGACGGCGGCGTCAGGAATACGACCGGCACGACGAGTGCTGAAGGGCGCACATCGGGCTGTGGCGCCACCGGATCATCGTCCAGTTCGGGCTGTGGCGCATCGAAGCAAGCAGCGACCGACGAGAAAGTCGAGTCGACCGTCGAGGATTTCGACGCCGATCCCGGTCGACTGATCGCCGTTGGGCTTGGTCCCGGCCAAGCCGAGGGCATGACCCAGCGGGCTCGCGGGGCGCTGTTGGAGGCCGACCATATCGTCGGCTACACGACGTATGTCGAACTCCTGCCGGAGGAAGTCACCGAATCGGCGGACGAACTGTACGATACGCCGATGTGTGGGGAAGTATCCCGCACCGAGGAGGCGATCGATCGCGCGCTTGCCGGCAACGACGTCGCTATCATCGGCAGCGGCGATCCGAACGTCTACGCGCTGGCTGGATTGGCCCTCGAGATCCTCGAATCGAAGGGTGCAACGGCGAGTATGGTCGACTTCGAGGTCGTTCCGGGCGTCCCCGCCGCCCAGTCCTGTGGCGCCCGATTGGGGGCGCCGCTCGTCAACGACACCGTCAGTATCTCGCTGTCGGACCACCTGACGTCGATGCCGACCATCGAGTCACGGCTGCATGCGGCCGCCAAAGAGGGGTTCACCATCGCCATCTACAACCCCTGGAGCCGCAAGCGACGGGACAATTTCCAGAAGTGTTGTGAGATCCTCATGGAACACCGGGCGCCAGAGACGCCGGTCGGGATCGTCCACGGCGCGGGTCGCGAGGACGAACAGGTCGAAATCGTCGATCTCGAAGCGCTCGAAGCACTCGGCGAGACCGATCTGATCGATATGACGACGACCATTCTCGTCGGCAACGAGGAGACGTACGTCTGGGACGATCGGATGGTGACGCCGCGAGGGTACGAGTCGAAGTATGACTACTGAATATCAAGTCCGTCTCGACCGGGAGCGCTGTACGGGCGTCTTCGCCTGTCTCGTGCGTGACGACCGCTTCGTCGAGGCATCGGATGGCTTAGCGACGGTACAGGCCGATGGCAAACAACGGGATGACAGCAGTGATGACGAACTCCGCGTGCGTTTCACCGACGAGCGCTTAGAAGCGGCCAAACAGGCCGCTCGGGCCTGTCCCGTCGATGCGATCGACGTACGGATGGAGGTGCCCGATGAGTAACACGAGTCGTGACCCGGCGACGCCGGAGCCCGTTGAGGATCTCCTCACGGCAACGGCCGAGACGGCATACTTCTGGGGCCGCGTCGCCGGCGACGGTGAACTGACCCAGGATTGTGTAACCGTCCGAACCGAAGACGAAATCGCGGCCGATGCCCTGGCAGGCGTTGCCGGCGCCAACCGGACGGATCACGATCATCGGATCGCGACCCGTGAATCGGCCCACGATGCCTCGATCGTCCGATACGAGGACGAATACGAGTTACAGGTGTTCGGCACACCCGCCGAGCGTGCCAGCGCTGCCCTTGGGCTCCCCATCGACGGCCAACCGGGCGGCTATCGGTTCGATACGTTCGCCGACTACCGCCCACAGCTCCTGCGGGGGGTGCTCGAAGCCTGTGGCACCGTCTGTTTCCGGGAGTCGTCCGGATCGGTCGGGGTGTCGTTCGTCCACGACGACAAGGCCCTGCTTCGGGCAGTACAGTCGCTCCTCGCGACCGTCCCACCGTCCGTGCCGACCGACGAGCTCGCCGAGACGTCTTCGGGCGGTTACTGGTTCGGATTGGCCTCGGGGGCCGACATCGCCACATTCGCCCAGTGGATCTACGACGGCAGTGAGCGATCGGGGCTGTACTCGGCGAGGAGACGCCGGAAGCTTCGTCGGAGTATCGAGCGAGCAACCGACAGCGAGGTCGGCGAACTCAGCCAATGACCACGAACGCGGACACCACCTCGATCACGCTTGAGGACGAGGCCATCCTGTTGGTCGGTCACGGCTCCCGCCGTGAGAAGTCCAATGACCAGGTCCGGACCCTCGCCGCCGATCTCGAAGACCGGCTTGGGGTACCCGTCGATGCGGGATTTCTCGAACTCGCAACCCCCGCCATTCCCGATGCGATCGCGGGGCTTGCCTCGAGTGTCTCGCGGATCACCACCGTCCAACTGTCGCTGTTTGCCGCCAGTCACGTCAAAAACGACGTACCGCTGGCGATCCAGCGTGCCCGCTCACGCCATCCTGGACTCACGATCCACGCCGGCGCCCATCTCGGGATCCATCCTGCCCTCGTCGATCTGCTCGACGATCGTGTCGCCGCGGTCGAGGCGGATCTGGGTGTCGATCGTGAAACGGACGATGTCGCCGTCGTACTCTGTGCCCGTGGCTCAAGCGATCCCGACGCAAACAGCGACGCCCACAAACTCGCTCGACTCCTGTATGAAGGTCGGTCGTTCACCCGCGTCGACACGTCGTTCATCGGCGTGACCGAACCTGAACTCGAGACGACGCTCCACACGGTCGCCAAAAGCCGACCCGACGGCGTCGTCGTCCTCCCGTATATGCTCGGTGACGGGGTCCTCACCGGACGGATCCGCGACAGGGCTGCCGAATTCGACGAGGCGTATCCGTACGTCGCGGCGGCCGCCGGTGACCCGCTTGGAACGGACGGGCGGCTGTTGGACGTCCTCGGTGACCGCTGGCAGGAAGCCCGCACGGACAGCGTCGCGATGTCCTGTGACACCTGCAAATACAAGGTCGAACTCGACGGCTACGAAGAAGACATCGGCGGCGCCCGAGCGATGCTGCGGGCGTTGACCCACCAGGAATCCCACGCGGATCGTGAGGACATCGATGCGGAGCCACACACCCACGACGCCCCGACGAATCACGTGGCGGTCTGTACGAACCAGACCTGTGCAGCCGACGGCGCCCCCGCGGTCCTCGAACAGCTCCGACAGGAAGCCCGCGACTCCGAGGCGTGTGATGTTCGCATCACGCGGTCGTCGTGTCTCGGTCGCTGTGGCGATGGCCCGATGGTCGCCGTGTATCCCGATGGCGTCTGGTACGGCGATGTCGACCAGACCGACGCGGAGCGAATCGTTTCGTCCCATCTCGATCGGGGCCGCATCGTTTCGGATATCGTCGATCAGACACTGTAACCATGAGCTGTCACGAAATCGAAGCCTTGCGACTCGGATTGATGAACGTGCTCGGAACCGAAGATCGAAGCGCCCGCGAACACGCCGAACAGGAACTCGAAGGCCATCTCGATGGCCCCATCGAGGCGTTGGCGAACGCGGAAACGCTTGCGGAACTCAAACGACATCTCGATGCCGTACTCGTCAATCTCGAAGAGGAAATCGCGATGGCCGATGCGAACGACCCGGCTTACGACTACATGCGGGGGCGGCTGGTGGCCGTCCGGGACGCAGAGCAGGCCGTCCACCGACTGACCGAGCAAAGTCAAAGCGTCCTCGGTGGACTGGGTGAGGCTCACGACATGCTTCACGAGACCTTCCCCGTCGATGAGTAATGCGATCACACGGCAAGCGATCGAACTCGACGAGATTCCGCCGGCCCGGTCCCGACACGCCGGTCGACGGTCGACCGTCGAACTGGCCGATAGGCTGGTTGTCGTCGGGACCACCACCGGGGAAGTTCATGCGTACGACCGAACGAGCTTAGAGGAACGGTGGCGGGCACATCCTGGGACCGAATCGACGGCCGTCGTGTCGGCGGTGTCGTTCGGCGACAGCGTCGTGGTCGGCGAGCGTGGACCGGCTGGTGCGCTTCGCTGCTATGATATCGACACCGGCGACCAACGCTGGCGGTATGCCACCGCCACGGACGTGGGGACACCCCAGAAACCGTCCCGGTTTTTCCGCCCGTTCGTCGTCGACCTCACGACCGGCGGCGATCGATTGTACGCCGCGGCCCGCCGTTATGAACGCGATGGCGATACACGGTCGTTTACCAGCGTCGTCTACGCTCTCAACGAGAGTGGTGACATCGTCTGGACGTACGAAACCGACGCCTCGCCAATCAGCCTCGACGTCTGTGGCCACCGACTCGGTATCGCCTACAATCGCTGTCCGGGTATCCACCAGCGCGGCCTCGTTGTCCTCGATACGGAGACGGGAACGGAACGATACGACTGGGACCCGGGGACGGACGGGCAGCGACGGGTTGGTGACGTCTCGCTCGTCGGGGACGACGTCGTAGTCACCAGCCACGGCGATTACCGAGGCTACCGGCTCCGTGACGGCGGGAGCAAGCAGTGGAGTGTCGATCTGGCGACGCCGGTGACAATCGACGGTGAAGCGGTGTACGCCTATCCAAACCACGTTCATGCGACGGCCGATCGAGTGTTCTTTCTCACGGGGAACACCTACTCGACGGACGGTCGCGAAACCGGGGCATTGCATCCCGATGAACACACCGCCTTCGGATACACACAGGACGGTCGATGCATGTGGACAGCCTCTGTCGGCGGCTTCGCAAACGATCTCGGTGTCGACGGCGAACACGTAGCCGTGCCCGGAGCGCAACATTTCCGGACACGTGATGTCGACGTTCACGGATTGCGATTGATCGATACGAAAACCGGCTCCAATCGGACGCTCAAGACCGACGGTATCGTCACGGCGGTCACACTCGACGGTGAGCGGTTCGCAGCCGTCGAAGAACCCGTCGTCTATCACGACGACGGCGAACAACGGGGAGCTTACCGAGTAGTGGTCGGATCGTCGGAAAACCGCTAAGCCCTACGATCGAAGCAAAACACCGACGGTTCGCAAAATGGCTTACTTCTCGGGCGGGTGGTCCCCGTTATCGAGTCCAAGACGTGATCCGTCGGGGCCGAACTCGGCTTCGAGAAGCGCCGGCACCTCTTCCGGACGAACGTCGGAGTACCATCGACTACGCGGATGGATGGCGATCGCCGTGCCATCGGCGCTGCACAGACCGAGACAACTCGTTTCGGCGACATAAACCCGCGACCAGAAGATATCCTGCTCACGCAGCCATGTCCGGACCGCCTCGGACACCGCCTGGCCGTGTGCCCCCGCACAGCAGGCATGGTCCGAATCGCGCGCGTTCGTACAGACCAACACGTGATCGGTGAACCCGCGCTCGGTGACCTCGTCGGTTCGGTGTTCCATCAGTCTGCGGTAACGGCCGTGTCCACAGCTGGCGTCGGCTCCGATTCGCGGCGTTCTGTTTCGTGTGGACGAAGTCGTGCATGGACCCCCGCGAGGAGCGTCCACAACAATCCCTGACCGAAGACGACCATTCCGGTCAACCCAGTCGCAAGCGCGGGATGAAGGGTACCGGTGGCGGGATTCGCCGGCGAGAGCACGGCCGGAATCGCGAGCAACCCGAATGGAAGCGTCGCAATCAGAGCAGCGACGATACCGCCACGTGTCTCACGGAGACGATTGTACACAGCGCCCGACAACAGACAGACCACCGCACCGGCGATCATCATTCCCCCATATAGCATGAGCCGGGTCTCGGCGGGGAGTGGTTGGTCGACGCCCGGTGGATGGGGCGGCAAGACGAGCCATGGCGCTCCCGAGACGGTAACGAAGCCAGCGACACCCAGGAAATAGCTCTTCGTGCGACCGGTCCCCGGGATTGCGGGTTCAAGGAAATAATAGACGATCCCGAAGACGATCATACCCAAGAAGACACCCCAGAGCAGTCCGGAAACGATGCTCACCCCGTTTGCCACCGTCATCGACACGATGCCAGCATGGTGTGTACCACCGGTGTCCGCATCGTGATGCCCGCCGGCCACATGCGTGCTCTCATGACCGAGTGCATCGGCGAACGCAACGAGGGGATTGGCGACGAGCGCCATGAATAGACCAAAGGCTACCCCGGCGATCAGCCCCGCCTTCAGTCCCCGCTTTAGCGACGCGGTGAACATGATCAGTGACAGGTAATGCCTGCGGCGTGCCGGAAGTTGTGCATCGAGTCGTGCATCATCGGCTCCTGAACGAACAACAGTCCAAACCCGAGAGCGATGACAAGCGCGAGACCAAGCACCATCTGCATCGGTGTGAGTTCCATCCGGGCCTGTTCGATCCGACCGTGAACGGTGTCGTTGACAGCCGCCATTCTAAACCACAGTTGTATGAAATCAAGTAAGATTGTAAAACTTTTGAATGAACTAAACCTCATTTTCGCGAGTCGCACCGACAGCCGCATCGATCCGATCAGCGGAAAGCGTCTCGAGCGGGACACGGTCGCCATCGGTCTCCGTGGCGATCAAATCAGTCAATCGAGGGTCGTCACCAGCATCCGTATCGACCACGACCACGTGCCCAGCGGATCCGGCCAGTCGTCTGGCGGCCGCACGCGTCTCGGCGATCGGACTGCCGTCGGCGACGTTCGCTCGTCCATCGGTGACCACGACGACGACGCTTGCAGTCGGATCGGCCCGATCGATGACATCACTGGCAGTTCGGAGCCCGGCGGGCAGCGGCGTCCGATCGCCGGTCGGTAGTTCCTTGAGATGACGAGACGCAAGGGAGACGCTATCCGTAGGCGGAAGAAGCACGTCAGCCTCCTCTCCGGCGAAGGCAACGAACGCGACCTCATCGCGCTGTTGATACGCGTCCTTTAGAAGCTCGAGTACCGTCCCCTTGGCCGCACGCATCGCCGGCCGCATCGACGCGCTCGCATCAACGACGAACACGACCAGTGCGTCGGTGTCGTCTTGCCGAACGGATCGACGCAGATCCCGTGACGTGACTGACGAAGCTCCACGGGCAGTCGCCGCCCGAACCGACGCGGCGGCGTCGATTGAGCGAGGCGAATCCGCCCGTTCGGTCCGTATCCGAGCCCCGTCGGTGTCGACATGAGGATGGGTTTCCGTCCGCGTCCCGTCGCTGGAAGTGTCCGCCCCGACGGTTTCCGAAACCGTGAGATCAGGGGCCCGGCCGTCGCCGATCTCGGTTCGTGATCCACCGGGAACGATCGGAGTGGCGTCGGACTGGTCGTCGTCTTGGGGGGATGTCTGGTCCGTCTTCTCGGTCCGGCGTCCACCGTCGTTGTCGGCCACCCCATCCGCTCGGGATGAAGACGAGTCATCGTCGACACCATCGCCTTCGATGGTTGATGCTGACGGGTCGGATGTCGGCCGCTCGGCATCGGCTGGATCGTCGAACCGGTCGGTTTCGGCTTCGGACTGACGTTCGTCGGTTCCTGTCTCGTCGTTCCCTTGATTATCCTCTGACTCGTCGTCATCGAAGTGATCGTCGAGTACCTCGTTGGGGTCGGGCGTATCCTCGAAGGGGCGTGATTGTAGTCGATGGGGAAGCGCTAGTTCCATTGCCCGTCGGACATCGGATTCGAGAACCTTCGATCGATTGTCGAGTGCGGCAAAGGTCATAGCGGCACGGGCGGCCGCGATATCGCCACGATGACCATCGATGCCCGCATCACGACACAGTTCGGCGATCTCCTCGGCGAACTCGGCCGGCAGCTCGATGTCGACGAGCCGGTTACGAGCGCGTCGAAGCCGTTCTCTGGGGTCGACCGCTGGATCCGTCTCCCTATCTTCTGACGGGTCGGTCGGGTCGCCAGATGCTTGATCGATCGCCCGGTCGATGATCGTGACCCGCTGGTCGATCTGCTCACAGGCCGTGACCGTCGCCTGCAGCGCAAACCGATCGCGCAATTGAGGGCGGAGGTCGCCCTCCTCGGGATTCATCGTGCCCACGAGCGTAAACTGCGCCGGATGGGACACACTCACTCCGTCACGCTCGACCCGATTAACGCCGCTCGCTGCGGCGTCTAACACCACGTCGACCAGATGATCGTCGAGGAGGTTCACCTCGTCAACATAGAGGATGCCACGGTTGGCCTGGGCGAGCAATCCGGGATCGAATTCATACTCGCCGGCCAAAGCATCCGCCACCGAGAGGGTTCCCACGACGTGTTCACGGGTCGCGCCAAGCGGAAGTGTAACGAGAGGGACGGGCCGTTCGATCGTCGGAGGATCCGTCCGCTCACGACAGTCCGAACACTGGCCGTCGGGTTCGTTCGGCGGACAGCCGTAGGGACACCCCTCGATGACCGTTTGGGTCGGGAGCAGTGCCCGCAGCGCCCGGACCGCGGTGGATTTGGCTGTGCCTTTCTCGCCCTGGACGAGTAACCCATCCAACTCGTCGTTCGCCACGACAGCGAGTAAAGCTTTTTTGAGTTGCTCTTGGCCGACAATCGCCGAAAAAGAGAGCGACGCCCCGCGATCGGGCGAAGCTTTTTTGCTCCCGTCGAAATCAAACATAGTTGTATTAGCGAAACAGAGGTTTAACAACGTTATGCCAACTGTCGGCCTATACACCGCGACGGAAAACGAACTCGGGGCGATTCAGCGGGCTGCAACCCGAACGGATGCCGACTTCGTCGTTCGTTCGGAAAGCGACATCGACGGCCAGGAAGATATCGACGCGTTTCTCGATGCGATCGACGACGCGACGGCGGCGATCTTCTGGCTGCATGGTGCCGAAGAGAGCATGCCGGGGTATGAACACGCCGTCCAGCGCCTAGAGGACGCCGGCGTCCCGCTCATCGTCAAATCGACCGGTGATGCGTACGCGCTCGAGGATACGTCGGTCCCCGCGACCGATCGCGATCAGGTCTATGCGTACTTAGACCGAGGCGGGACCAGTAACGTCGCGAACTGCATCCGATTTCTCCTCGATGAGTACGGGGATGAAAACCGTGAGTACGACGACCCAGTGACACTACCGACGGAGGGCGTCTATCACCCCGATCACCCGGGGGTGACCTATGACGAGCTCCGTGCCACGTTCGATCCGGACAAGCCGACGGTTGGTGTCTGGTTCTACGAGTCCCACTGGACACACGAGAACACCCGGTATGTCGATGCGCAGGTGCGCGCCATCGAACGCCAGGGAGCGAATGCACTGCCGGTGTTTTGCAATCCGGCAACGGACAGCGACGAACAGTGGGACGCCCAACGAGTCACCGAACAGTGGCTGCTCGACAACGGCGATCCGGTCGTTGACGCCGTGCTGTCGTCGTTTATGTTCTCGCTGTCGATGGACGAGCGAGGACGAGCGGCGGACGACGAGGGCGAGAGCGCGGAGGATGTGTTCCTCGATCGGCTTGGCGTCCCCGTTATCCAGACGGTGACGACGATGCGATCGCGGTCGAGATACGACAGTAGTGAGACGGGCGTGATGGGGTTCGAACTGGCGCTCTCGGTTGCCCTCCCGGAGTTCGACGGGAACGTCATCACCCATCCGATCAGCGGCAAGGAACGCACCGATGATACCGCCGACATCGGCAGCGCACCCAAACAACACTTCCCGATCGACGATCGGGTGGATCACGCGGCGCGGCTCGCGGTCAACTGGGCAGGGCTCAGCCATACCCCGAATACGGAAAAGAAAATCGCCGTTGTCCTCCATAATTACCCACCGAGCGATGATGGTATCGGGACTGCCTTCGGCCTCGACAGTCCCGAGAGCACCGTCAACCTCCTCGAGGAACTGGCCGCCCGAAGGTACGATCTCGGTGGACAGCTGCCGGAAAGCGGACAGACCCTGGTCGATCGGCTGACGGCACAACTGACCCTCGACGATCGGTGGGTTGCGCCCGAGGATGTACGCGAGTTGAGTGTCGACACCGTTCCGCCAGAGCGGTATCGGAAGTGGTTCGAGGCGATGGACGACCGATTCCAAGCGAACGTCATCGACGAGTGGGGCGACAGGCCCGACCGGCCGTTCGCGATCCCCGGCATCGAGTTCGGCAACGTGCTCGTGACCGTCCAGCCACCGCGGGGCTTCGGGATGGAGCCATCGAAAGTGTATCACGACTCGGATCTCCAGCCGCCCCACGATTATGTGGCGTTCTACGGCTGGCTACGGCATGCGTTTGAAGCCGACGCTGTCGTCCATCTCGGCACGCACGGCAGCCTGGAGTGGCTCCCGGGGAAAACCGTCGGCCTAAACGGGGAGAGCGCACCGGATCAACTGATCGACGATCTCCCGAACGTCTATCCATACATCATCAACAATCCGGGCGAGGGGACCCAGGCGAAGCGTCGGTCGTATGCGGCCATCGTCGACTATCTGACGCCGGTGATGCGGAATGCAGGGACGTACGACGAGCTCGCCGAGCTAGAGGACCTCGCGGATCAGTATCGTGAGGCTGGCATGGAGGCTGCCCGAACCGATGATGGGGAGCAGATCGAACGACTGCTCAGGGAGAAAGTCGATGACCTCGATCTCGCGGTCGAACTCGGGATCGGCGGCCGAATCGACGACAAGATCGACGTACGGGGACCTGAGGAAGCCGGATCGACGCTTGCAACGGGCACGGTTGACGGGGACGAGGGGGGTATCGATGAACTCGTCGAACGGGTTCACGAGTACCTCACCGATGTGAAGACGACGCAGATACGACTGGGGCTGCACACGATGAGCGAACCGCCGACCGACGACCGGCTCGTGGAGTATCTCGTCGCGTTGACCCGCTTGGAGAATCCGGGAGGACCGAGCCTTCGTGAAAGCGTTGCCGGCGTCTTGGGCGTCGACTACCAGCGCATGCTCGACGAACCGGGGACATACGACGATACACTGGGGATGACACTCTCGGAGGCGGCCGATGAGGTGTACGAGACGAGCGTTGCGCTCGTGAGCACACTGGCCGAACACGGTTTCGATATCCCGGCGTCGGAGACCGACGCCGGACCGGACGACGAGGTGAATATGAACCTGCTTGTCGTGGATATCGAACCGCTCGGGGATGCCCGTGCGACGGCCGGGGCACACGATGAGCTACGAGAAGCGTTGGCGTTCATCTGTGAGGAGGCGGTGCCACGCGTCAACGGAGCCGAAAACGAGATTCCGAGAACGGCGGACGCGCTGGCGGGCAAATACGTGCCTCCGGGCGGGAGTGGTGCACCGACGCGGGGCGGCGTCGATCTACTGCCGACGGCCCGGAACTTCTATACGCTCGATCCACGGAAGGTACCGGCCAAGAGCGCGTGGCGTGTCGGCCGGGAGATCGCCGAAGGGATCGCCGACCGCCACCACGACGCGGAAGGCGAGTATCCCGAGGAGATCGGTGTCGTCGCATGGGGGACTCCGACGGTGAGAACGCGCGGGGAAACCATCGCCCAGGTGCTCGCGTTAATGGGTGTCGAACCCGAGTGGACCGATGCCGGCCGCATCGATGCCGTCACACCGATCCCATTGGACGAACTCGGGCGCCCCCGTATCGATGTCACCACACGCGTCTCGGGACTGTTCCGGGATGCCTTCCCACAGGCTGCAGGGATCATCCACGACGCCGTCGAGGCAGTCGTCGACCTCGACGAATCCCACGAGCTGAACTACATCAAGAAACACGTCGAAGAAGAGACCGACCGCCTGGACGACGCGGGTGTCGAGCAACCCGAAATCGCCGCCAAACACCGCGTGTTTACCACCCGACCCGGTGGATACGGAGCGGGGACGAACAAGGCCGTCGACGAAGGAAACTGGGACGATCGGGCCGATCTCGCCGATGTCTACGTCCAGTGGGGCGGGTACGCACTCGGGAGTCGAGGCCGCGTCACCGAGGCACACGACGCCTTCAAGCGGCGCCTTGGCAACGTCGATGCCACCGTCAAAATCGAGGATACCGCCGAGCAGGACGAGTTCGACAGTTCCGACTGGTACGCCTTCCACGGTGGCTTCATCACCGCAGTTACCGAAACCGCCGGCGAGGAACCGGCGTCCTACGTCGGTGATTCGAGCGATCCCGACAACGTCTCGGTCTATACGAACGAGGAGAAAGTCCGGAAGGCGATGCGGACCCGCGTGCTCAACCCCGACTGGCTCGACAGCATGGAGGACCACGATTACAAGGGGGCCGGCGATCTGTCCACGACGGTTGATGTCGTACTCGGCTGGGATGCGACCACCGGCGTCGTCAGCGACACGCTCTGGGCCGACGTCGCCGAAAAGTACGCCTTCGATGCGGACCGTCAAGCGTGGATGCGTGACGTCAACCCCTGGGCCTTAGAGAGCATCAGTGACACCCTGCTTGAGGCGATCGATCGTGGGCTTTGGGACGCCGACGACGAGACAACCGATCGGCTTCGGGATCTCAATCTCCAGGTCGACGGTGATATCGAAGCACGTGCCGGAAGCAAGGAAACAGTGGAGGTGGCCGGCGATGACGACTGAGGCGCGTGAGGAGTACGCGACGACGGCCGACGCCGAACCGGAATACCGATCACAGGACGCCCACCGCCACGCCGATGCGGTCGTCAGCGCCATCGATGAGGACACGGCACACATCAAGCGGCGCGAAGTCGACGAAGCGATCACCAAACTCGAAGCAACCACCGAGCTCAGCGATGCCCAACGCGACGCCATCGAGGCAATGGCTGATGCGATCGTCGGGCGGCTCCTCGCGGGGCCGATAACCCGGATCCAGCATGCAACCGAGTGGTTCACGCTCCGTACGACGCTCCGGCTCTTCGATGTCGAATTCGAGCCGAACGGGGAGAACCGATCGGACAATCCGGATCAAGCGGTGGTGAACAATGACGGCTGACAGTAGTCGAACGGACGACGCCACCGGGGACGAGCATCCCGAGGAGTTCGAGGCCTACGCCGATCTGGGGGCGACCACCGAAAACGCGATGGCGATCGCGGAGACGAGCATGGATCGTGTCCGCGAACTCGTGCCCGACGAAACGCTGGCCGATCGTCTCCGCCAGAAGAGCGTCCACGCAACGGGCGACCCGGAATTTCAACATCTCATCCGATTCACCGGTGTGCCCGAAGCGGAGCCGGTCCGTGCCGGCGCACAGGCCGTCCTCAACGAGCGACCGATCGTCACCGACATCACCATGGTCAAGGCCGGAATCACCGGCCGTGGGCACGACTGTCCCGTCCGGAAAGCGATCGGAAACGGGGCCGAGCTCGCAAACCGGACCGGGATGACCCGGACAGCCGCGTCGGTGCTTGAACTCGATCGAGAGGGGATCTACGACGGCGCGATCGCCGTCGTCGGAAATGCACCAACGGCCGCGCTCGCTCTCGCGGATTGTCTCGAAGATGGAACCCGCCCGGCGGTCGTCGTTGCCACCCCCGTCGGGTTCGTCAAAGCAAAGGAAAGTCGCAAGCGCCTTCGGGACGTCGCACAGTCACACGGCGTGCCCGCGATTACGAACGTCGGCCGCCGGGGGGGTAGTGGACTCGCAGCCGGACTCACAAACGAACTCGTCCACGTGGCAAGCGATGTGAGAGACGGCGAGATCGATCTCCCATGAGCGACGCATACGATCTCGATGCCGGTCCCGATCCAGCGACCCGTGCGGCGTCGGAGCCCGAAATCGCATCCACCGAGGAGAATGTGGTGTACGCAGTCGGTATCGGTCCGGGAAATCCCGAGTATCTGACCCCTCGAAGCGAGCGTGCGATCCGGGAGGCCGATGTCGTCGTCGGGTTCGAAACGGTCATCGACTACGTCCGCGAACGGACAGACGCGCGACTGCTTGCCTGTGGCTATCGTGACGAGGCCGAGACACTCGCGACCTTTGCCGACCATGTTGCCGACGGCGACTCCGGCACGGCTGTGTTGATGGGCGACCCGAACTATTCGGGCTATCAGTTCGTCGGCAAGGTCCAAGCCGCCGTCTCACGGCCGGTTCGCATACTCCCCGGGGTGTCCTCCCTGCAGATAGCCGCGAGCCGAGCACGAACGCCAATGGAGGAGACGGTCTTCGTGACGCTGCACAAAAGTGGTGATATCACGGCAAACCTCAGGCGGCTCCGCGATAACGTCGGTGAACAGCACCTGCTCGTGTTGCCACGTCCGTACGATTGGATGCCCGAAGACATCGCGACGGAACTGCTTGATGCGGGTGCGGCCCCCACGTTAGAAGCGCTCGTATTGGAACGGTTGACCCACGCCGATGAGTCGATAACAACGACGACACTAGGGGAGCTCGCAACGTACACGACAGCGGACACCGACACATCGCCGTTCTCCGATCTCAGTGTCCTAGCGATCCGTTCGGCATAACTGGCTCAATGTCGATTCGGCGATCGAATGTCAATCGCCATCGGTGAGAATCGATCGTATTGGTCGATGACGCCCAGCAAACCACCCCCACCAAAACTTATTTGTGAATCCGTCGCAAGGCACAAAACAAGCCAGATTGGTCTAAGTAAAGTTAAGTTGTTCAACTGATGATCTATGACATCCGAAGCAATCCTGCTCATCGGCCGTGAGACGAGAAACGCCCACGAAGTACTCGAAACCCATGCCGAGCGGCTCAGACAGCGTACGGCCGTCGATGGCATCGAAGTAACGACGTACGAAAACGAGCCGATCCGGGAGCTTCGGGAACAGTTCGAACGGGTCGCCACCGACACGGTGTATGCGGTTCCGATGTGTACCGCCCACACTCACGAGACGATGAACGGCATTCCCGCCGCACTCTCGTATGTGTCGGGGGACGTTCACTACTGTGAACCGCTCGGACGGAGTCCCGTCATCACTGAACTAATCGAGGAGAAAGGAACGGAGCTGGTGCCGGCATCGGCGGATGTTTCGCTCATTCTGGTCGGATTCGGGAGCAGCTCGAAACCCTACTGCCGACAGACGATCGACTACCACGCGGCTCGTCTCCGTGAGCAGTCGGGCTACGGGGAGGTGCTGACGTGCTATCTCCTGCAAAACCCCGCGGTCGAATGCGTCCGGTACAACACCACGAAGGACCGGTCGGTGGCAGTACCGCTCTTTGTGACACGAACCGAAGCGACCGAACGCCGGATTCCCGAGGCACTCGAACTCGATCGGGGCGGGATCGAGTATGCTGACCCCTTGGGAAAGCATCCACGGATAACGGATGCCGTTCACGCTGAAGTAGCAAAGCAACGGGCACTCGCCGGGGATAGTGCCGCACCGGCGGCCCCCTTCGAAGCACAACTGACCCGGACCCAGCAACCGATCGCAACCGACGGGGAAGGGGGCCACTATTGATCGTCCAGCTACTACGGTGGGAGATCCGTCGGTGGACAATACACGCGTCGGTCACCAACGGCTACAAACGACCCGTGGGTGATGGCCCGACTGGACACTCATGAACGGCGTCGTCATCGGCGGCACGAAATCGGGCGTCGGAAAGACCGTCGCTACGCTTGCGGTCATCCGGGCGCTCGAAGACGCCGGCTATACCGTCCAACCCGCAAAGGCCGGCCCGGACTTCATCGATCCCAGCCATCACGAGCAGGTGGCCGGCCGGCCGTCCCGAAGCCTCGATCTGTGGCTCGAAGGCGAAACCGGACTGCGGCGAAACTACTACCGTGGCGACGGCGACATCTGTATTGTCGAGGGCGTGATGGGGTTGTACGATGGCGATGGCTCCAGTACCGCGATGGTCGCCGAGTCGCTCGATCTCCCCGTCGTACTCGTCGTCGACGCGAAGGCCGGCATGGAGAGTATCGCCGCGACGGCACTGGGATTTCAACAGTACGGCGAATACGCCGACAGGGAAATCGATGTCGCCGGCGTCATCGCCCAACGCGCACACGGCGGACGGCACGAAGACGGGATCCGCGACGCGCTCCCGGATGGATTGGCATACTTCGGGCGGCTCCCGCCTCGCGACGCGTTCGAGATCCCCGACCGCCATCTCGGATTGTACATGGGGGACGAATCGCCGCTCGCCCCCGAGATGCTCGATGAGGCGACCGATCACATCCACACGGAACGCCTCATCGATATCGCCCGATCGCCGCCACGGCCCGATCCGACGACGGAACACCGAAGAACCGACAAGCGGATCGCGGTCGCGCGGGACGAGGCGTTTCGGTTCTACTATCCGGCGACGATCGATCGGCTCCGAGAGCGCGCCGAAGTGGTCACCTTCGCACCGACGGCCGGGGATCCGCTGCCTGACTGTGATGGCGTCTACCTGCCCGGCGGGTATCCGGAGCTACATGCTGCGTCGCTGGCAACCAGCTCCGCGCTCCAACAGCTCAGTGGAGAGGCAACCGATGGGCTGCCCATCATCGGCGAGTGTGGGGGACTGATGGCGCTCGCCGAGACGCTGACCACCATCGACGACGACACCTATAACATGGCCGGTGTCCTCCCGGCAGATGTCCGGATGCACGACCGCTACCAGGCGCTTGATCACGTCGAGCTCCATGCCCGAACCGATACACTCACTGCCGGATCGGGACAGACGCTACGAGGTCACGAATTTCATTACTCCAGCACCGACACCGCGGCGGACGCGCGATTCGCCTTCGACGTCGAGCGGGGTGTGGGGATCGCTGACGGCCAGGATGGGCTCATCGAGTACGAAACGCTCGGGACATACTGTCACGTCCATCCCGCAAGCGGCGCCTTCGATACGTTCATCGAGTCACTATGACCGAGAACACAGACGGGATCGATCCCGACGAGCATCCGAGTATGAAATCCCCGCGTCCAGCGGGCTCTCCCGATACGAACACACCGATCCAGAGAGACGTTAGGAGAACGAACGGTCCTGGATCCGGGTGACGACGAAGGAGTGAGAGCGATGACCAGCACGATCCTCGTCGCCGGAACGGCAAGCCACGTCGGCAAGAGCACGGTCGTCGCGGGGCTCTGTCGACGGCTCGCACGGCAAGGCAAGGCCGTCGCCCCGTTCAAAGCCCAGAACATGAGCAACAACGCCCGAGCAGTCCTGACGCCGTCGGGCGAGTGGGGGGAAATCGGCGTCTCACAGTTCGTCCAAGCGCGTGCCGCAACGGTAACACCGACGACCGACATGAACCCCGTCCTACTGAAACCCCGCGGCGAGGGCGAGAGCCAACTCGTCATCGATGGGGAGGCGGTCGGCCATTACGAGCCCGGGACCTACTATCAACAGCAGTGGGACCGGGCACGAAAAGCAGCCCGTGAGGCCTACGATCGGTTAGCAACGACCCACGACGTGATCGTGGCTGAGGGCGCCGGGAGTATCGCCGAAATTAACCTCCATGATCGCGACTTAGCGAACGTCGAGACAGCCCGATTCGCCGACGCATCCATCCTGCTGGTCGGTGATATCGAACGGGGGGGCGTCTTTGCCAGCCTCTACGGAACGCTTGAGCTCATGCCGGCGGATCTCCGCGAGCGTGTCGAGGGGGTGATCATCACCAAATTCCGCGGTGACGAGACGTTGCTTGAGGCCGGGATCGAAGAACTCGAAGACCGGACCGGCGTGCCGGTCGTTGGTGTCCTGCCGTACGACGATCCCGGACTCCCCGAGGAAGACAGCGTCGCACTGCCCGCACAGCGCGAACGGACGGTCTTCGGGACCAAAGACGACGTCCCGTCGGCGTCGGCAGTCACCATCGGTGTCCCCCGCCTACCACGGATCTCGAATTTCACGGATCTCGCCCCCTTGTCTCGTGTGCCCGGCGTCCGCGTCGCCTATGAGCCAATCGACTCGGCACTGGCCGACGTCGACGCCATCGTCATTCCCGGCACGAAGAATACGGTTGACGATCTGTTGGCCCTGCAGGCTGCCGGGTTTGACGACGCCCTCGCCGGTTTTACAGGACCGATCGTCGGCATCTGTGGCGGGTATCAGATGCTCGGCGAGCGGATCACGAACGCCGCGATCGAGGGCACGGGAACCGAGGAAGTCGTCGATGGACTCGGATTGTTGCCCGTCGAGACCCACTTCATCCACGAAAAGCAAGTCCAGCAGGTAACGGTGGAGGCCACCGGAACTGGCCCGATCGACGGCGCCACAGGAACCGTCTCCGGGTACGAGATCCATATGGGTCGCACCACGAAGACGGCAGCGACCAAGCAACCACTGGAGGACCAGAGTGCCGCCACGCAGTCGGTTCTGGGGACGTATCTCCACGGCGTCTTCGAAAACACGCCGGTCCGGGATGCGTTTCTCGAGACGGTGTTTCAGACGGCCGGCAAACAGCGCCCCACCGGCACACCGGATACACGATCGCCGTATGCGATGGCCGCAGCGTTAGTCGACGACATCGATCTCGCGGGGCTGTACTGAGGGACGACCGACACACCCGCCGCACAACGGCCGCCGAATTGGAGGGATCACCGAGGTCCAACGCCACTGATGAGGGTGTCGATCCATCGCTGAGCGGTGCCGTCGAGACCAACGCCGGACAGGAGTTGCTGGTCGAAACACCGGGATAGCCGATCGACTCAGTCGGGACGAAACGCCTCGACGACCGCGGCGGCCGAGCGTTCCAGATCGAGTTTCTCCCGGAGCTGTTCGACCTCCGGGTGGTCGAGGTTGACGTGGGGACAGAAGGCACCACAAGCCTCGTTGGGGCATTTGACCTCGACCAGCATGACGTCGTAGGACCGCTCGACGGCGGTTCCCCCACACTGGGCACATTCGTATGTCGGCATCCGAGTAGTAATACCAAGGGACGGCGTGGCAAATATCCTCGGGTCGTGGGCTCCAACGGCACAACCGAAACACCCTTGCGCGGACCAGACCACGACCAGGCATGGTCTTGGGCATCGAACCGTGGCAGCTCATGGCCGGCCTCAGCGTCGTGTTGGTGCTCTATGGCCTTGGCACGCAGGTGTTGAACCTCCCGGCCTCGGTTGGGGGCTTGGTGGTATTGTTGCTCTTTGGTGGCCTGGGGATCGCCTTCGGGCGGTATCTCGGCGAACGCTACGCCGAGGAGGACTAATCGGATCCGGGCGAGCGATCGATTCGCCGGCCGGGACCGATGGCACGGACGATGACAGCCGCGGTTTCGTTCAGTTTCACTGTGGAGTAAGAACCTTCTTACCGCAGTGAGGGGTAATGGTTGTACCGAATGGCCCAAACCGACGAACGGGAACTCGTCGACCGGTTCGAGCAGTTCTACCGGAACTACTACCGCGAGGCGATCGGCGATCTCGCCCAACAATATCCCAACGAACGCCGCTCGTTACATATCGACTGGCAGGACCTCTATCAGTTCGATCCCGATATCGCCGACGATTACATCGCCCAGCCCGACCAGCTCCGCGAGTACGCCGAGGAAGCCCTCCGGCTTTATGACCTCCCGATCGACGTCAGCCTCGGGCAAGCCCACGTCCGCATCGAGAACCTCTCGGACAAAACCGAGATCCGCGACATCCGCTCGCGGGACGTCAACACCCTCGTGTCGGTCCAGGGTATCATCCGCAAGGCCACGGATGTCCGTCCGAAAGTCGAGGAAGCCGCCTTCGAGTGTCAGCGCTGTGGCACGCTGACGTATATTCCACAAACGGACGGTAGCTTCCAGGAACCCCACGAGTGTCAGGGCTGTGAACGCCAGGGGCCGTTCCGCATCAACTACGATCAATCGACGTTCGTCGACGCCCAGAAGCTCCGGGTCCAGGAAAGTCCCGAGGGGCTCCGGGGCGGGGAAACCCCCCAGAACATCGACGTCAATATCGAGGACGACATCACCGGCAAGGTGACCCCCGGCGACCACGTCACCGTCACCGGCGCCCTCCGGATCGAACAACAGGAATCGGGGGGTCAGAAATCCCGGCTGTTCGACGTCTACATGGACGGCCACTCGCTGACGATCGAGGACGAGGAGTTCGAGGACATGGACATCACCGAGGCCGACCGGCAGGCGATCATCGAACTCTCACAGGCCCCGGATCTCTACCAGCAGATGGTCGACTCGATCGCCCCCTCGATATACGGGTACGAAAACATCAAACTCGCCATCGCCCTCCAGCTCTTTTCGGGCGTGACCAAACACCTTCCCGACGAATCCCGAATTCGGGGCGATATGCATATGCTTCTGATCGGGGATCCGGGGACAGGGAAATGTGTTAAATACGACACTAATGTGACACTTAGCGACGGGACGAAACAACAGATCGGGGAACTCGTTGAAGCCCATCTCGACGACCCGATACCGGTTGACGATGGTGTCTACCAACCCGTCGATTTTGAAGTACTATCGGTTCAGTCCGATGGAACAGTGGCCGCCAGACGTGCGACGAAGGTCTGGAAACGTGAAGCACCCGAACGGATGTACCGAATCCGGACGACGAACGGGCGGGAACTGGAAGTAACACCATCGCATCCGCTGTTCGTCCACTCGATGGGGACGCTGAAACCGACTCGTGCGGACGAACTCGCCGAAGGTGCTGCCCTTGTCGTCCCGAATCAGGCCGTTAAAAAATCGAGAGGGAACGGCTCACCGGAACGGATCAAATCGATTGCTGGCAACGCTACAAAAGGAACGACATTCACTGACGGTGGGCACGTACAGCCGGTCGAAAATCGAAATATCATTGAAACGGATCGGATCGAATCGATTCAGACCGTTAAACCTGATTACAGGTGGGTGTACGATCTCGAAGTCGCAGATACACACAATTATCTCGCGAATGGCGTCCTCTCACACAACTCACAACTCCTCCAGTATATCCGCAATATCGCACCGAGATCGGTATACACCTCGGGGAAAGGAAGCAGTTCGGCTGGGCTTACCGCGGCGGCGGTTCGCGATGATTTCGGTGATGGACAACAGTGGACGCTTGAAGCGGGTGCTCTCGTTCTCGCGGATAGAGGGATCGCGGCCATCGATGAACTCGATAAGATGCGCTCCGAGGACCGGTCTGCACTCCACGAAGGACTAGAACAACAGCAGATTAGTATTAGCAAGGCGGGGATCAACGCGACGTTAAAGTCACGTTGTGCCCTTCTGGGCGCAGCGAACCCCAAATACGGCCGGTTCGATCAGTACGAACCCATCGCCGAACAGATCGATCTCGAACCGGCGTTGGTCTCGCGGTTCGATCTGATCTTCACGGTTACCGACCAGCCCGACGAAGAGGAGGACCGTGCGCTGGCCCAACACATCCTCTCGACCAATTACGCGGGCGAGATCAGCACCCAGCGAACCCAGTTGTCGACCCCGAACGTCAGCGAAGAGGAACTCGAATCGATCGGTCGAGAGGCCGAGCCGGCGATCGGACCGGAGCTGTTCCGCAAGTACATCGCCTACGCCAAGCGCAACTGTTTCCCGACGCTGACTGACGAGGCCAAGGCGGCGATCGAGGACTTCTACGTCGACCTCCGGCTGCAGGGAACCGACGAGGACGCCCCAGTCCCGGTGACCGCCCGGAAACTGGAGGCGTTGGTCCGGCTTGCGGAAGCCTCCGCGCGGATCAGGCTGTCGGATACCGTCGACGAGAACGATGCCGAGCGGGCGATCGATATCGTCCGATCGTGTCTGCAGGATATCGGCATCGATCCAGAAACCGGGCAGTTCGACGCCGACGTCGTCGAGACCGGGACCTCGAAATCCCAGCGCGATCGGATCAAGAACCTGCTCGATCTCATCGAAACCATCGAAGACGAGTACCAGGAGGGCGCCCCCATCGAGGAGGTACTCTCGCGAGCCGACGAGATCGGCATGGAACAATCGAAGGCCGAACACGAGATCGAGAAACTCAAACGACAGGGAGAGGTGTACGAGCCCTCGACCGATCACCTCCGGACGACCTGATACTGGAACCGGTCAGTCGGCGGTAGGTTGATCCCGGCCGTCAGCCTCAGACGGGACCGTAGCGTCGACCGTGTCAGCCTCGCTGTCATTATCGTCGTTGCCATCATTATCGCCGTCGCCGTCGCCATCCCGCAGGGCCACGTACGTCGTGCGCAGCGTAACTGGCGTGACATCGGCAACGTCGGCGGCCGCCTGTTGGGTGAGTTCGACGCCCGCCTCACGGGCGGCCAGATAGAGACAGGCGGCGGCGATCCCACAGGGGTTGCGCCCGACGACGAGCCCGCGGTCGGCGGCGATCGCGGCGTAGTCGCGGGCGATCCGTTCGATGGCGGCCGGGAGCTCGAGTTCGCTGGCGAACCGCGGGAGGTACTCCACGGGATCGACCGGGCCAGTTGGCAGACCCAGTTCACGGTTCATGGCGTTATAGGCGGCCTTGAGTTCGTTTTCGGACGCGTGAGCGGCGGCGACGATCTCTCCGAGGGTCCGCGAGAGGGTGTCGGTCCGACAGACCGCATACACCGCGGCCGCGGCGAAGCCCTCGATCGACCGACCCCGGAGCAGATCGGCGTCCTGGGCAGATTCAAAGAGCACGCAGGCCCGGTCGCGGATCGATTGGGGTAGCGAAAGGTCGGCAACGAGCCGACGGATTTCGGTGAAGGCATACACCCGGTTGCGGTCGGCCTTCGTCGAAATGCGTGCGCGGTTGTGCTGGCGACGCAACCGCGTCAGCTGGCGGCGTTTGCGCCCGGTGAGCCGCCGGGACCCGCGGCCGATCTCCGTCGAGAGCCCCCGGTCATGACGGGAGCGGGTCAACGGTGCGCCCGTCCGTTCGCGTTCGAGCGCCTCGAAGGGGCGCCACTCCGGGCCGTGATCGAGGCGGTTCTCGGCGACGACCAATCCACACTCCTCACAGACGGTTTCCCCGCTGGCGGGCCGGAGGCGGCCGGTACACTCTGGACAGGACGGTTGCTGACCGGTATCTGAACCCGACATGGTTAAAATTACTCTCGCTGTTATGGAATATAAGCTCTCGTATCCGTGGAAATAAAGGCGATCGTGAGTCCGTCCGGCTAGTGAAATCACCGCCAATACCACGAGCCAGCGACCCGATCAGTCCGCACCAACGGCGATATTACTGGACGGGTGAGACAGCCATCTCAGACGACCACGTCGGCCAGCTTCTCGACGGGATGTGGCGGTTTCGTGTCGACGTGATCGCGCAGCTGGGAGCGACAGGAGGCCCCGGGTGCGATCACCGTCCCATCGGCGGCATCGACCTGATCGTAGAGGATTCGGGCGATGGCTTTGCTCATCGAGTAGTGTTCGGCCTCGTAGCCGAAGCTGCCGGCCATCCCACAACAGCCCGAATCGAGGGTCGTGACGTCGTATCCGACGTCACGAAGCACGGTAGCGGCGTGGCCGGCCTTCTTGGTCGCCTTCTGATGGCAGTGGCCGTGATAGACCAGCGACGCATCGACGGCCGTGGGATCGACGTCGATGGCGATGTCCTGGAGGTCGAGATACTCCATGATACCGTAGGTGTTCGCGGCGACCGTCTCGACGCCCTCGGTGCCGAGCAGATCCCGGTAGTCCGACTGGAGCATCACGGCATCGGAAGGTTCGACGACGACCACGTCCCACCCGTTTCGGATCTTCGGCGCGAGCGTGGCGACGGTCGTTTCGGCGGTCTCGCGGGCCTGATCGAGAAAGCCCTTCGAGTGAGCGGGGCGACCGCTGCCCGCGAGACCACGGGGAATGGCGACGTGACAGCCCAGAGTTTCGAGCACTTCGACGGCGGCCCGACCCGCAGCGGGGTTGTTGTAGTTCGTGTAGGTGTCCGGAAAGAGGAGCACGCGTCGGTCGGCGTCGGCCGCCGGGACGGTACTGCCGCCACGGTCGTCGAACCACTCGACCAGCGTCTCGCGGTGAAACGTCGGAAGCCGGCGGTCGGCGGCGATCCCGACGGTCCGTTCGAGGAGCCATCGGGCACCCGGCACGTTCGAAAGCCAGTTCGAGAGTGGGGCAGTCGCGCTGCCGATCGCCGAGAGGGTATCGATGTTGGCGAACAGTTTGTCCCGAAGCGTGGCGCCGTGGCGAGAATGGTATTCGTGTTCGACCTCGGCTTTGAGTTTCGCCATATCCACCTCGCTGGGACAGTCCCGGGCACAGCCCTTACAGCCGATACAGAGATCGAGCACCTCGTGCATGAACTCGACGTCGAACTGTTCGTCCGCGGGGAGGTCGCCGGACATCGCCTGCCGGAGCAGGTTCGCCCGCCCCCGCGTGGAGGTGATCTCCTCTTGGGAGGCCCGGTAAGTCGGACACATCACCCCACCCATCGTGTGTTGATCGCCCCGACAGCCGCCACAGCCATGACAGAGCTCAACCATCCCCTGGAAGCCGTTGTCGTTGTCCCACTCAAGGGTGGGCTCGAAGCCGGCCTCGAACTCGTAGTCGGGATCGAACCGGAGGTTCTCGGTCATATCGACATCGCCACAGACCGTCCCCGGGTTGAGCAGCCAGTCGGGATCGACGGCGGTCTTGAGCTCCCGGAAGACCTGCCAGAGGTGTTCGCCGTAGAGTTTCTTGTTCCACTGGGTTCGCGCTCGGCCGTCGCCGTGTTCGCCCGACACCGAGCCGCCGTATTTGACCGCCAAGTCGGTCGCGGCGTCGGCGATCGATTCCATCTGGACGACCCCCTCTTCTGTTTTGGTGTTGATCAGCGGCCGGACGTGGATACAGCCGGGGCCGGCGTGGGCGTAAAACGAACCGAAGGTGTCGTGCTCTTCGAAGACCGCTTGGAAATCCGCGATGTATTCGGGGAGGTTCTCGGGTGGGACCGCGATATCCTCGATGAAGGCGATGTGTTTGGCGTCGGTCGTTCGCGAGAGCAAAATCGGCGTCGAGGCCTTGCGCATCTTCCAGAACCGCTCCTGCTCGGCGGGATCGAACGCCCGCAACCCGTCGAAGGCGATGTCGTCGACGCGGTCGTCGAGCAACGCCTCGACGTCGGCCTGGGCGGCCGCGGCGGAGTCGGCGTAGAACTCGACGAGCAGGAACACCTTCGTCCCCTCGGGCAACGGTTCGAGCACCGGCTTGAACTCCTCTAAGTCGTGGGCGAGGTCGAGCAACGGTTCGTCAAGCACCTCGACGGCGGCAGGATCGTGGGCGAGGATCGCCTCGACGTCCTCCATCGCTTCGACGAGCCCGCGGTAGGTAAGCAGGCCGACGGCCTTCGCCGCCGGAAGCGGTTCTAGGGAGACGGTCGCCTCGGTAACGATGCCGAGGGTCCCCTCGGAGCCGACCATGATGCGGGCGAGGTTGACCGTGCCCGTCTCGGCTTCCTCGATGAGGACATCGAGGTTGTACCCCGAGACGTTGCGCTTGATCGATGGATAGGCGTCCTCGATGTGCTCGCGTTCGTCCTCGATAATCCGGCGGGCTTGTGCGTAGAACCGCTCCTCAAGCGTGCCGTCGGGATCGGCCCGCTCGCGGAGTTCCTCAAGTGTCATCTCGCCCAATCGAGTGACCGTCCCATCGGCGAGGACGACTTCGAGTTCCTCGACGTAGGCATCGGTCTTCCCATAGAGAAGCGAGTGGGCACCGGTCGTGTTGTTCCCGATCGCGCCGCCGATCGCACTCCGGTCGGCCGTCGATGGATCGGGGGCGAACTTCAGACCGTACTCCTCAAGTTGGTGGTTCAGATCGCCGAGGATCGTCCCCGGTTGACAGACCGCCTCCCGGCCGTCGGGATCGATATCGACGACGGTGTCCATATACCGGGTGAAATCAAGGACGACGGCCTCGTTGACCGTCTGGCCGGCTAGACTCGTCCCGCCGCCACGGGGAAGCACGGGAATCTCGTGATCGGCACAGTAGGCCATTACCGACGCGACATCGGCCGTCGATCGCGGAAAGACGACGCCGATCGGCGTGACCTCGTAGGCGCTGGCATCGGTCGCATACAGCTGTCGGGAGTACGAATCGAAGCGGACGTCGCCAGCAATTTGGCTTTCGAGGGCTGCAACGAGCTCGGGGCGCTCGACCGTGTCAGCGTCGGTGCGATAATCGTAGTTCGCCCGCCCGTCAGCCGCGGGATCGCTCGGCGGCTGGCCACTGCCGCTGGTTACCATTGGCTATGTGTTGGCCAATGGTGGCCTAAAGGTTGTTCAGTCGGCAGGCCTCGTGACACGACGATCGAATCGTCGGTTGATGTAACTCGATCGATTCAGCACTCGGGAACGAACGCCGACAACCGGAGATGCTACCCCACTCAGCCGTCGAACGTCGAGAGGTCGGTCTCGTCGGCAGTGATGAACTCCAACAACACGGGCGTCCCCTCGGTCGTTTTCTCGATGCCCCGTTCGAGCGCCGGTGCGATCTCGTCGGGCTGTTCGATCCGTTCGGCATACCCGCCGAGCGATTCGGCGACTCCGGCGAACTCACCGCCGAAAGGTGTCTCGTAGCCGGCCATGCCGTAGTTGTTCAGCAGGATCGAGAGGATCGGGATGTCCTCCCGGACGGCCGTCTCGAAATCGAGTCCGGTCATGCCGATGGCGCCGTCGCCCCAGAAGTTGATACAGAGCTTCTCGGGGTGAACTAGTTTGGCGCCCATCGCTAACCCGAGCCCGTAGCCGAGTTGGGTGGTTTTCCCCCACCCGATATACGAGAGCGGTTCCGTCGACTCCCAGAACGGCGCCAGGAAGTCCCGGGCGTTGCCCGCATCGTGGGTAATGATCGCCCCGGAGGCGTCGATGACCGACGTCATCTCGTTGACGATCCGGTAGGGGTTCAACGGGACCTCCTCGGAGGTGAGTTTCGGTCGCCATTCTTCGAGCCACTCGGCGTGCACCGACGCGATCTCTTCGACGACGGCGTCGCGACGGCCACGGCCGTCGTCGTCCAGTCGATCGGTGATCGTTTCGACGAGCGCCTCAAGCACCAGTTTCGCGTCGCCGACTAAGGCATGGTCGGCCGCGACGTCCTTGTCGATGTCGGTCGGATCCAGCGTCGAATGGACGATCGTCTTCCCTTCAGGAACGGTGATCCCGTACGCAGTGCTGGTGAAGCTACAGCCGATCCCGAAGATGGTGTCGGCCTCGTTGAGGAAATGATGGAGCGTCCCGGGCTCGCTTTTGGCGCCGGCACCGATGGAGAGGGGATGGGTTTCCGGGAACGCGCTTTTGCCGTTGAGGCTGGTGCCGACGGGAGCCTCAAGCAACTCGGCCAGTTCCTGGAGCGGTCCCCAGCCCCGGGCGTAGTGGACGCCCTGGCCGGCGAAGATGACCGGGCGATCGGCCGCCAGCAACGCGTCGGCGATGGCATCGACGGCGTCGGGATCGGGCGCGACGCGGTTGGTGGACGTTGGTTTGTACTCGAGCGATCCGACATCTTCCTCGAAGACGTCAAGCGGGAGTTCGACGACCGCCGGCCGTGGCCGGCCATTCCGGGCAGCGCTGAAGGCCCGACGGAGGGTGTCCCCGACGGCGTCGGGATCGGTGAGCTGCTCACAGGATTTACTGATGGCGTCGTAGTTCAGCCGGGAGTTGAACTTCGGATCGACATCGGTTTTCGCTCGATCATAGCCGGCCGGCAGGGCAACCAGCGGTGCCGACTCGCCGTACGCCTGGGCAACGCCGCCGAAGGCATTCTCCGCGCCGGGACCGTGTTGCATACAGATGGCCGCGAGTTCATCGCCGGCCGTCATCCGGCCCACGGCATCGGCCATGTGGGCGGCGGTCCGTTCCTGGCGGACGACGATCGTCCGGATGCCGGCGTCCGCGGCGGCACCGGTGTTCAACAGTGGGTGGCTCGGAAAGCCAAACAGGTACTCTACGCCTTCCTCGCGGAGGATATGGGCAATCGACTCGGTGACGTTCATGAAGCGATCCTCGATGAAGTGGATGCGAAAACCGACGGCGGGACAATAAACGTGTCTCAACTGGGAGAGCGAGACGGCAACCAATCGCCGGGTGGGATGTCTCAGCCGACACGGTACTCCTCGATTGTCGCCCAATCGATGGAGACACCTAGGCCGGGAGCGGTCGGAAGCGTGACGTGACCGTTCTCCGACGCCGGTGGATCCTCAAAGAGCATTTCGGCGGCCCTGGTGCCGTGGTCGTGAAACTCCACGCGCCATCCGTTCGTCATCCCGGCCTGGAGATGCATGTTGAGGTGGGGATAGGAAGCGCCATTGGCGATCTTGTGATTGAATGACTTCGCCGTCAACGCCACCTGTCGACCGCCGGTGAAGCCGCCGACGAAACAGACGTTCGGTTGGCTGATATCGACGGCCCCACGGCTCATGAACTCCCGATGGCGGATGGGGTCACCCTCGTTTTGGCCGACGGCCGTCGGGATGGATGATCGCCGGCGAAAGTCGGCGAGCAAGTCGAGATCGTTGGCCTGGATCGGCTCCTCGAACCAGGTGATAACGTGCGGTGCGACCCGATTGGCGAGCTCAAGGGCTTCATTGAGCGAATAGCTATGATTGGCGTCGATCATGAGCTCGATCTCCGGCCCAACGGCCTCCCGGACCGCCTGAACACGCCGGGCGTCGGTCCGCGGATCCGGGTCGGGACCGCCGACACGGAGTTTCAGTCGCGTCTCCCCGTCGGCGACGAATTCCTCGGCGACGGCGACCACCTGCTCGTCGGTATGTTCGAGCAGGCCACAGGTGATGTAGGTCTCGACCGTGTCTTGGGCGCCCCCGAGCAATCGCCAGATAGGTTCCCCGAACCGCTTGCCGTTGATGTCCCAGAGGGCGATGTCGACGGCACTGACGGCGGTACACCAGACGCCCGTCTGATAACGGGCGTTGAGTTCCGACCGCAGCACCTCCCGGATACGGCCGGTGTCGGTTGGCGACTGGCCGATAAGCAGGGGCGCGATTTCGGTGTTGATGAACTCCTTGGTCGAGCGTTGCCACAACATGCCGGTGATACCGTAGCCGGTGGGTCCGTCGTCGGTTTCGATCGTCGTGATAACGTACGTCGACTGGATCGGTTCGTCTCTGTAGGGCATCTCGACGGGGAGCCGATACAGTGCTGCATCGACCTGGGTGATCTGGACCATCGGGGATGACTCGCTACTGCCTCAGTGTGGAGACGGCCATATAAGGGATACCGGTCGATCGGTATCGATCACATCTCCACATCGATGAGGTGATAGTGAATCATGGATCGAGCAGTCGCTCCGATCGGCCACGCACAAACGGGTTCCGTAAGCGTTACCGATCTTAGATGAGAGATCTCACGCATCACAGCAGAAAGTGTGAATAGGACTCTAGCTACGCCAACGGAACGGTGGCCAGCCATCATCACGGGAGTCGGCGGACTTCTCGGGCTGGTTCTGCTTGGCGAGGTACTCGTCGTTATCACCCGTTCCGATCCGGCTCCGCGGGCGTTTTCTATCGGTGCGGTCACGTCAGGATTGTTCATTATCGGGATCATCTACTGTGGGTATTGGCTGACGACAAGTGAGATGCCGCCGGAACAGTATGACCGGATCGGTCAGTGGTGGATCATCGGCATGGTCGGGACGACGCTGCTTATTTTCCCGATCAATGCGACTATCCGACCGGTGACAGCGAAGATGGTTGTCGGCACCGTTCGATGGAGTGTCGCGATCGGCGGGGTGGTTGGGTTTGTATTCGGGGTGTTTCAAGCCCGAGCGATTCAGGGAGCGATCGAGGCCGAGCGGGCCCGACTCAGACAGCAACAAACCCAACGGGAACGGGATCGACTTGAGCAGTTCGCCAGTATCGTCTCGCATGACCTACGCGCCCCACTGAGTGTCGCCGAAGGACATCTCCGGCAGGTGCGCGAGGACTACGATGAGCCACAGTTAGAGACGATTGCTTCAGCACATGATCGGATGGCCGATATTATCGAGGACACACTCATACTCGCTCGGTCGGGGCAAGCGGTCGGGGAGACGACACCCGTTGACCTCGCTGACGTGGCAACGATGTCTTGGGGCATGATCGAGACGAAAGACGCGACACTTTACACCGACGATACAGCACCGATTGACGCCGATGCGGATCGGCTCCAGCATCTGTTTGTGAATCTGTTTCAGAATGCCATCGAACACGGCGGAGAGGCGGTGACGATTCGTGTCGGGATGCTTGACGAGAGCGCTGGGTTTTACATCGAGGACGATGGGGACGGCATCCCCCCGTCCGACCGGGAGCAAGTGTTTGAAAGGGGGTATTCCAGTAGAGAAACCGGGACCGGGTTTGGACTCAATATTGTCAGGACCGTAGTTGAGGCCCACGACTGGGAAATCAACCTAACAGAGAGCGAAACGGGTGGCGCTCGATTTGAGATCACTGGGGTCACGTTGAGCGATAGGTAGTTGGTCGTGCTTGCCATCGATAGATGACCGCCCTGCAGTGTCGCGGGACTGGACGCACCCGCTGTATCTGACGTGCTGTGTTCACCCCAGCTATCGCCCGTGGGATCGAAGGGGATGGGGGATCGAACAGCGCCCGCTCACTCGTAGCGAAGGGCCTCGATCGGATCGACCGTCGTCGCGTTCCACGCCGGATAGAGCCCCGCAACGATCCCGACAGTGACGCCGACGACGGTCGCGATCACCGGCCAGATCGGCGCGATTACCAGCGATACCTCGACGTACTGGGCCGCCAGGAAAGCGCCGAGAAGACCAAGCGGAATGCCGATCAACGCACCGAGCAACCCCAACAGGACCGACTCGACGAGAAAGAGTTGGAGGACATCCCGGTTGCGGGCGCCGACGGCTTTCATGATACCGATCTCGCGCGTCCGTTCCCGAACACTGACGAGCATGATGTTGGCGATCCCGATCGCGCCAACGAGCAACGAGATGACCGCGATGCCGGTGACGAAACTGGTCAATCGATCGAGGATCCGGCTGACGCGTTCGGTGATGTCCTCGTTGGTTTGAGCGATGACCCGGTAGGCATCCGGGACTAACTGGCGAGCATCGGAATCGGCGAGGTATGTCGTGACCCGGGTCTTGACCGTCGGCGTCTCGCCGGGATCGGCAGCGATGACCGTCACTTGGGGATAGACCCGCTGGCGGACGCCCACCGATGGGCTTTCGACGACCGTGTTGTAGAACGGATCGGTCGGGAGATAGAGGCGTGGTTCGGTATCGAAACCGCTGAACGGGCCGGGTGCCGCCGAGTCCGCGATGATCCCCGCCACACGGACCGTCTGGGGTTCGCCGTCACGGCCGACGATCTGGATGCGGTCGCCGACCGAGAGATTCCGTTCGAACACCTCGCTTGCGGCCTCGTTGATTACGACCTCCCGCTCGCCGGCGGTAAACGGACCGCCGGCGATAAACTCGCTTTTGGTAAACAGGGCCGGGGTACTCGCCGTCAGCCGATCGCGGGCTAGCGTTTCGTTGCCCACCCGGATCGCCGAGACGGGAACACTGCCCCGTGGGATGGCCTGGGCGACACCCTCGAGGTTCCGCAGGGAAGCGAGGTCGTGTTCGGTAAAGACCGGCTGGGCGGTCGGATCCGGCGGCCCGTCGTCGTCGGGGGCGACGGCAAAGAGGTAGATCTCATCGGCCCCGGTGCCGCCGACCTCCCCGACGATGTCGGCCTTGACGCTCGTCCCGAGGGTGACGAAGGCGATCACGGCGGCGATCCCGATGACGATCCCCAGTGTTGTCAGCGTCGAGCGGAGCTTGTGTCCGCGGAGGGCGCGGACGCTGAGCCGGATACTCTCGATGAGTTCCATTATGCCTCCCCCTGGTGGTGTGTCTCCGCCGGCGACTCAGCGACGGATTCGATCGATTCGATCCGGCCATCGAGGAGATGGACGATCCGGTCGGCGTGGGCCGCCACCCGGCGTTCGTGGCTCACCAGCAGGATCGTGTTGCCGGCAGCATGGAGATCATCGAACAGCTCGAGGATCCGGGCGCCGGTGTCGGTATCGATATTACCGGTGGGTTCGTCCGCCAGGAGAATCACCGGATCGGGCGCCAACGCGCGGGCAATGGCGACCCGTTGGCGCTGGCCGCCCGACAGTTCCGGGGGCCGATGGTCGGTGCGATCCCCGAGCCCCACACGCTCAAGCAGTTCCGTCGCTCGTCGACGGCGGTCCGTGCGGTCCCATCCCTGGAACACAAGCGGCAGGGCCACGTTCTCGATCGCCGACAGCCGGGGCATGAGGTTGAACGTCTGAAAGACGAATCCGATCGCCTCCCCGCGAATGGCGGCCCGTTCATCCGCCGATAGCGCCGAGACGTCCCGACCGTCGATCATGACCTGCCCGGTGGTCGGGGTATCCAGACAGCCGATGAGGTTCAACAGGGTACTCTTGCCGGAGCCGCTCGGGCCCATGATAGCCGTGTAGGAACCACTCGGCAGATCCAGGCTCACATCATCGAGTGCCTGGACGGCCTCCCCACGCTGGTAGGTCCTCCCCACGGCGGTGAGGCTAACGGGGGCCGACTCCGCAACCATCCCCGCCGGCTGGGGATCCGGGGACGACATGCACACCCTTTGGAAAGCGATTCAATTGAACGTCCCGCCTTGGCGGCACTGCGATCGATCCATCTCCCGACCACACCCGTTCGCCGTGGCCGCCGACACAGGACCGACGGACACATCAGCGGTCCGAACGGTTATGGTGTTGCTCGCCTACGGATCCGATACAAACCGCAGGATGGAGACACCTAACCCCACCCAGGCACGGCTCCGCTGGCTCGCCGTCCTGTTGGCTGTCATTGTCATCGGCGCCGGGACCTTCGTCGGTATCTCGCCGGGGTCGCTCTCGGGCGATGAGATCGCCGACCGAGTCGCAACGAAATACGAGAACGCCGACTCCTACACGGGCGACGTCGAAACCACCATCGTCTACCGGAACAACTCGACCTCCAAGACCCGATCGGCCGCGGCCACCGTCCAATATGCCCAGCCCGACAAGTACCGCGTCGAATTCAACGGGCCGTACAACGACACCGTCGCCGGGACAAACGGGACCGTCGCCTGGTGGTACAACCGCTCGAACGGCACAGTGGTGGTGCAATCGCTCAACGAAACCCATCAGCGGTGGCTCGATCCGAACCTGACCGAACTCGTCGACCGGCTCCAGCGAAACGCGACCGTCGAGCGAAACGGCACCGTCACCGTCGACGGTCAGGACGCCTATCGACTCAAGGTGACGCCGACCAACGAGAGTTACAACGCCACCGCGACAGTGTGGGTCGACACCGAGGAGTATTATCTCCTCAAAGCAACAACGGAAGTCACGACACCCAACGCGACCGTCCGATCGACGGTCACCGTCGATGCCTTCGCGTTTAACGTCAGTATCCACGAAAGCGCCTTCGAACCGCCGAACGCGACGGAAGTAATCACGGTCACACCGCCGGAGGTGACGACGTACGCTTCGTTCGAGGCCGCCCAATCGAACACCTCGCTTGCCTTGATCGAACCGGCAACGCCCGGCCTCAACCGGACCGATATCGCGGTGTGGAACCGCAACGGCAACGAAACCACAGTGTTGTCCTATCGGAACGGATCGACGACACTCGCCGTCGTTCAATCGGCCGGATCGCTCGATCGGTATCCACTCGAAGCAAACGGGAGCGGCGAGCGGATCCGTATCGCGGGACTCAACGCCACCTACCGGGAGGTTCGGGAGTACCGACTCATCCACTGGTCGACAAACGATACCGCATACGCGGTCATCGGCACGGTCGATCGGGATCGACTGGAAACGATCGCCGCCTCCGTCGCCGAGGAGCAATAACGACGACGGGCACACCCAACGATACCGAGCCCCTCGCTACCCCCGATGAGCGGTTACAACCCGGATCGGCACCGAAACCGCTATTCGTGTGGTTGCTACTGTCACACATATGCGAGCGTTACGGGTCGGGCTGGCGATCGGTGTCGCTGTGTTACTGGGAACCGCCGGCTGTCTTGGGTTCGTCACCGGATCGGAACCGCTCAAGTTCACCGCGACGGCGGCGACGGTGTCGGATTCGGCGCTCCAGGGAACGGGCTTTGAGGAACAGTCGGTTCAGCCGGTTACCCTCAACCGAACCATCGAGCTCCAGGGTGAAGAACGCGAACTGATCATCGAAAACCACATCGCGAGCTACCGGAAAACGGCGGCGGGCAACGCGATCGGGATGATGGTCGTGGTCGCAACACCGAAGGCGGAAGTCCTCGGGCAAGGGCTCAACCCGATCGGCCGGATGGACCGTCAAGCCCTGCTTGAACGGATGTTCAGCTTCGCCGGCGTCTCGAACACCGGGGATATCACCGAAGTCGAGACGACTCAACAGACGGTATTGGGCGAACAGCGAGACGTCTCGGTCTTCGAGACGACGCGGGAACAGGCCGGCCAACAGATCACGGTCCGGATTCGAATGGTCCGCATCAGCCACAACGACGATTACGTGATCGCCCTTGGCATGTATCCCAAACGGATGACGAACGAGAAACAGAACATCCAACAGCTGTTTGGTGGCATTACCCACTGACGATACAACAGTCGAGATGTCAGATCCGAGCCTGTAACGCCAATCGATCATTTACGACCCCGATCGGTCCCCGACTGCCGGATTGTCCGAGACGGTGGGGAAGCGTACCTCTTAGTAGACGGGTGTCGAACCCGCCCAAGCAGAACGATGGCAGTGGACATTCCGTCGGTACTCAAACGTGGCTACGAAACGACACTCAGCCCGAACGGGGTAGTGTTCGTGGGGGTGTTCTACCTGCTTGCGTTACTCAGCGGCGCCATCACAATAGGACCGACCAGAGACGTGATGGCACCCGATGGAGCCGGGCCACCCGGCATGGGCGGGATGCCGTTCGCTGGGGCTGGCATGCGACCGTTTGCCCCGTCGCTTGGCCTCTCACCGATCGTGGCGGCAGGTCTGTCGGTCGTGCTTTCGATCGTCTCGATCGTGGTGACGATCGGAGCACTCCGGACGTTCGTCACCGATCCCTTTGGCGATCTCTCGGGGACGGTGTTCAGCCGGAACATCCTGTGGGCGGCGATCAACATGATCGTCGGTGGCATCGTCTTCGGTATCGTCGTCGCGATCGGACTCGTGTTGCTGATCGTCCCCGGCCTGTTTTTGTTGGTCAGTCTCTTCTTTTGGAACGTCTTCGTCGTCGTCGAGGATACGAGCTTCATCGAAGGGTTCAGACGCAGTTGGGAGCTGACGGCCGGCAATCGACTGTCGCTGTTTGGCGTGGGGATTATCGTCGCACTCATCGGGCTGTTCGTCAGTATCGTCCTCGGTCTCCCGGGGCTGTTTTTGCCCGACATCGTGGGATTTCTGCTCGCCCAGCTCGGATCAGCGGTCGTCAGCGTGTTTACCTTCGCAACCGTTGCCGCCGCCTACAACGCCCTTGATGGCGGGACGGCCAGTCGATTGTAAGCGATCGGA
>JAXINS010000031.1:60262-64748 GCA_034190395.1 Chewarchaeum aethiopicum (SeqCode) | reverse complement strand
AGACGACTTATCACTCACCCTGGCTCGGTGATTGTCACTTCCCATCATACTAAGAGAATCCCTGAGTAAACACTACAGCACACACACGTATGAGCAAACGAAATTATGTCATCCGTCGGGTCGGGCAGATTTTCATTCTGTACATAGCGATCGCGACGATGCTCTTTGCCCTATTCCGTGCCGCGCCGGGTGATCCGCTTGCCTCTTTTATCGGTACAGGATTCACCCCGGAACAGGCTCAACAAATCCGTGAAACTTATGGACTCAATGATCCGCTCTGGTTGCAGTATTTAAAATACATCGCTAGCGCACTCACCTTCAGTTTCGGTCGGTCGATCACAAGTGGTGAGCCAGTCGGACAGATCATCGGCAGTCGCGTCTGGAATACCCTCATTCTGCAGGGTACATCGATCGTATTGGCCTACATCGTCGGCGTCCCATTCGGAGCGTACCTCGCGTGGAACCGGGGGAACATCTCCGAACGGGTTGGCATTATTATGTCGCTGGTCTCCCGGAGTGCCCCGACGTTCTGGACGGGGATCATCGCGATCTGGCTCTTCAGCCTCAAGTTGAACCTCTTTCCTGCCGGTTCGATGACGAGTGCCGGCGCCCAGTACTCGAGCCGGCTGGATATGTATCTGAGTCTCGATTTCCTCCATCACTTGCTGTTGCCGGCGATTGTACAGGTCGCTTATTTCTTTAGTCTCCCGGCACTGCTGATGCGAAACAGTATGCTCGAGGTGATGAACGAGGACTTCGTGGACTTCTCGAAAATCAAAGGCGTTCGCGAGTACGTGGTGATACTCAAACACGCGGCACGGAACGCCATCCTGCCGATCGTGACGGCATTCGCGATCGCGGCCGGATACGCGATCGGGGGAAGTGTCATCATTGAAACAGTCTTTGCCTGGCCCGGGTTAGGCCGTTTGATGGTCAACTCAGCGTTGGAGAATGACTATCCCGTTGCTCAAGGTGCGTTCTTGATGCTCGCTGCGCTGGTGTTGATCGCGAACTTCGCCGCCGACCTGGCTTACGGCTACCTTGATCCACGGATCACCTACGAATAACAATGAGCGAAAAAAGCGATACGATCGACGGGGCATCGTTCGATGCAAGCGGATTTGAAAGCGGCTCCCAGGCCATCGTTAAACGGTTGGCATTCCTGAAAAAAGAACCCATGGGATTGGCGGGCATCATTATCCTCAGCTTCGTGGTGCTTGTCGCAATTTTCGCCCCGCAAATAGCGACTCACGATCCAAGCGCAACGGATTATTACAATCAGTACGCCCCCCCATCGAGTGAACATCTCTTCGGTACCGACGATGCCGGCCAGGATATCTTCTCACAGCTGGTCTATGGGGCCCGCCCGGCGATCCAGGTCGGACTTTCGAGTGCAGCTGCGGTTGCCTTTATCGGGATGAACGTCGGACTCTTTGCGGGGTATTTCGGCGGCTATGTCGATGACATCCTGATGCGGCTTGTGGACTTCGCCTACGGGATTCCGTTTACGCCGTTCGTGATCGTCCTGATGACCCTGTGGAAACCCTCCCTGTGGACGATCGCGATCGCGATCACGCTGTTGCTCTGGCGGCAAACCGCACGGGTTGTCCGGTCACAGGTCCTCAGTATCAAAGAAAAGCCGTATATCAAAAGTGCGAAGGCGTCGGGAGCGAGTGATCTCCGAATCATCTATCTCCACATCGCACCGAATATTCTCCCGTTGGTGTTCCTCTATGGGACCTTCGCCATCGGGTGGTCGATCCTGACCGAGGCCGGGTTGAGTTTCCTCGGATTCGGGGACCCAGACGCCGTCACTTGGGGGCAGATGCTGCAGGCGGCCTATCAGTCACAGGCCCTTGCACGTGACGCATGGTGGTGGTTTACCCTTCCCGGTGGAGCGATCATGTTAACGGTTATTAGCGCTTTCCTCGTGGGGCGTGGATATGAGGAGCTACTCAATCCGGAGCTGAGAGAACGATGACACTACTGGAAGTCAACGATCTTCACGTCGTCTACGAAGGCGATCCGAACGTCGAAGCCGTTCGGGGCGTCTCGTTTACCCTCGAAGAGGAGGAAAACCTCGGCCTGGTTGGCGAATCCGGGTGTGGGAAAACAACGGTCGCGAAGGCGATCATGCGATCGCTTCCCGACAACGGGAAAATCACCCAAGGGGAGATCATCTTCGATGGGCAGGATCTCACGGAACTGTCACCATCGGAGATGCGCGAGATCCGGTGGGAAAAACTCGCGATGGTCACCCAAAGCGCGATGAACGCGCTGGACCCGGTCTATACCGTCGGAAACCAGATCCAAGAGGCGATGCAGGCCCATCGGGACATCAGCGGAAAGGAAGCCAAAGCGAAGGCCCGCGAATTGCTGGAAGTCGTCGGGATCGATCCGGATCAGGTCGATAGCTATCCCCACCAACTGAGCGGCGGGATGCGCCAGCGGGCCATCATCGCGATGGCACTGGCACTTGATCCGAAACTAATCATCGCCGACGAGCCGACCACGGCACTCGATGTCATCGTGCAAGAACAGATCCTCTATCGGATTCGGGAACTCCAACAGGAATTCGGCAGCTCGATGTTGATGATCACCCACGACATCAGCGTCGTCGCCGAGACGTGCGATAAGGTGGTCGTCATGTACGGCGGTGAGGTGATGGAAGCCGGCACCGCCCAACAGATCTTCAAGGACGCCTATCACCCCTATACGCTTGGATTGCAAAACGCCTTCCCGAGCGTGGCGGGCGAGAAACGGGACCTGATCAGTATCCCCGGCTCGCCGCCGGATCTCTCGAACCCACCGATGGGGTGTCCGTTCCAGAGCCGGTGTCCATTCGCCACCGAGGACTGTGAGCAACCACTCGTCGAAACCTCGCCCGAGGAGAACCATCGGGTCCGTTGTCACGAACCGGTACCGTTCGAACAGATCCGAAGCGAATCCAACAAAAAGGAACTATGGCAGACGCAAAAAGCCTAAACTGGGACTACGACGGTGCCCTGCTCGAGGTCGAGGGGTTGAAAAAACACTTCCCCCAGGAGTCAGGCCTCATCCACCAACTGATCGGCAGGGAGACATCCTATGTGAAGGCTGTCGACGGTGTCGGGATGAGTATCAACGCCGGTGAGACGATGGGGCTGGTCGGCGAAAGTGGCTGTGGAAAGAGTACCTTCGCTGAGGTGATCCTGGGTCTCCAGGACGCCACCGCCGGCACGATCCGGTTTCTGGGGACGGAACTCAGCGAGATGAGCGACCATCAACGAAAACAGTTCCGACGGGTCGTCCAGCCGGTCTTCCAGGACCCCTACGAGTCGATCAATCCACGGTTTACGGTCAAACAATGGGTCAAGGAACCGCTCTCGATCCATAACATGGGCAACAAAGAAGAGCGGATCAAACAGGCCCTCGAGCGAGCCAACTTGACCCCCGTCGAGAAATATCTCGATCAACATCCCCATGAACTCTCCGGGGGCGAGCGCCAACGGGTCTCGATCGCCCGCGCGTTGGTTGTCGAACCACGGTTTTTGGTTGCCGATGAACCCGTCTCGATGCTCGACGTCTCGGTCCGGGCCGGCATCCTCGATCTCTTAGAGGAACTCGTCCAGGACCTCGACATGGGGGCGCTGTATATCTCACACGACCTCTCGTTGATCCGCCAGATGTGTGACCGGACGAGCGTGATGTATCTCGGCAAGGTCGTCGAACGGGGGGACACCGAATCGATCATCAAGGATCCCAAACATCCATACTCCCAAGCACTGCTGGAGGCAGTTCCGATCCCGGATCCGGACCAACGCATCTCGAAACCACAGCTGGAAGGGGAAGCACCGGATCCGGTCGATCTCCCCGAGGGGTGTAACTTCCGCCCACGGTGTCCGTATGCGACCGACCGGTGTTTCGAGGAACCGAACCTCGAAACGTATCAGTCGAACGGCCGTTCGGCGGCGTGCTGGCGTGTCGAGGAAGTCCAGGAGGAACTCCTTTCGGCCTCGGCGGAAGGCGCTGAATCGTCCATCACCGAACCGACAGAAGGGTAAGGTCGACGGGACAGGCCACCGATCGTGAGCACACGACGACCCTCCGGATCGATTGTCCCCGCCCACGCGTGGTCCCACCTCCCTGAATGATTGTACCTCATTTCACCAGACGCCGCTGTTTGCAGACGGCGACAACCGGGTTGATCGTTATCACCGGTGGCTGTATCGATCAAGCACAGGACCTCGTTATCGGCGGCCGGGAACGGGAGATACTCAGCCGGTATGAGACCACATACGAGATCGCGACCCAGTCGGTACGCATGGCCGCGACGGGGATCGACCGTATCGAAGCCGACGACTGGCAAGCGGCCGAACCCAAACTGCGGACCAGCCGTGAACTCGCCCAACGGAGTATCGGTCGGTTTCGCGAAACCTACCAGCAGGCCCGGTTTATCGCCAACACCAAAGTGCAACGAAGCGTGACGGAATCGTGGACGAAAGTC
>JAXINS010000031.1:0-60162 GCA_034190395.1 Chewarchaeum aethiopicum (SeqCode) | reverse complement strand
CCCTAACCGAGGCCGAAGAGGACCGCGTCGAAGGGATCATCGATCGCGATCTCGTCATCTCGCTGCACGATCATCCGGCGTACCTTCCACGGGACGTGACCGATCGGGTCGAATACACGCGTGACGGCCGTGTCGTGACGCCCTACGATGCGCTGGCCGACTCTCCTCTTGATGCGATCTTTGTCTCCCCGATGGGCTCGAAGACGTGGGATGAGTCGATCCGGAACTTGGGTATGCGCCGAAGCGACATCGCCCATCAGGAGCTGGTCACTGTCGGGGAAAGCGTCGCGGATCTACTTGAAGCCAACGAGCAGGATCAGATCGCGTTTGTCTTTGGTTTTGAAACATCGATGCTCATCGAAAACGAGTTGGACCGGCTCGATATCCTCTATGGCCTTGGCGTTCGGACCCTCGGTGTGACCTACAGCGAGGCAAACGCCCTGGGATCGGGGCTCGCAGAACCGCGAGACGGGGGGCTGACCAAGTTCGGACACGAGGCCATCGAGCGAATGAACAAACTAGGGATCCTTATTGACTGTAGCCACGCGTCCGATCAAACGACGCTTGATGTGTGTCAAGCCAGTGAAAAGCCGGTTATCCTCTCACACAACGGGGCACAATCGCTTCTCCCGATCCAGCGGCTTGACCCCGATGAGGTTATGCAGGCCGTCGCCGATACCGGTGGCGTCATCGGAATCCAAGCTGCACCGCATACGACTTCCTCACCGGAACACGGCCGTCACTCGATCGATTCGATGATGGATCACTTCGAATACGTCAAAGACCTCGTCGGGATCGATCACGTCACCTTTGGGCCCGATGCTTTCTACGGTGACCACGTCGCGCTTCATCTGGAGGTCTTCAATAAGGATCTCACACAGTTCCCCGAGTGGCTGGAAACGGACATCACCCACGTCAAAGGGGTGGATAATCCGACGGAGGGCTGGCACAATTTCATCCGTGCCCTCGTGAAACGCGGCTATTCGGACGAGGAGATCGAAAAAGTCCTGGGTGGCAACACGCTCCGGGTGCTTCGAGAAGTCTGGTAAATCCGATCCCGAGCGGAGTCCGCTATCGATAACCTGTCGCCATACCTTTATTCGGAGTCATCTCGTGGGTCTACGGAATGGGTTCGAACAAACAGTACGACGGCTATGAGCCGTTTGAGTATCTCGACGCAGGCGAGGATTATGAGGAATTTCCCCTCCCGACCGAACGGACCGGAGACTGGGGTACACCGTATGAGGTATCGCTCGATGCGGAGGCCGAATCCCGTGTCGACCGGCTCTCGGAGGAACTTACGATCATTTCCCTCCATGAACATGCCTTCAAATTCCCGGAGGATCTCGATCGACAACCGGAGTATGCCCGCCAGGGCCGGATGTTCACCGGGTACGAATTTCTCGCCGATTCCAATCTCGACGGCGTATTCGATTTCCAACAGAACGGCGGACTAAAGGTCCATTCCGAGAACGGCTGGAAGTTCTCGGAAGTCGTCCACGATCTCGGTATGCGGCGATCGGATATCGCTCATCAGGATTTCATCTTTATCGCGGAATCGGTCGAGGATTTCCACCGGGCTCGTGAGGAAGGGAAACTGGCACTGGTACCCTCGATCGAATCGGGGATGCCCCTCGAAAACGAAGTCGATCGAGTCGATGTCCTCTATGGCCTGGGGATCCGGCTGATGGGCCTCACGTACGTGGAATCGAACGCCCTCGGGACCGGCGAGGGTGATATGCCCGATGGGGACGGGGGACTGACGGGGTTCGGGACCGATGTCGTCGAACGGATGAACAAGATCGGAATGGCCGTCAGCCTCGGTCATGCGTCCGATCAAACCGTGTTGGATACCTGTGCCGTCAGCGACAAACCGGTCTTGCTCTCACACAACGGTGCCCGCGCGGTGATGGATTCGACCCGCCTCAACACCGACGAGGGGCTCAAGGCCGTTGCGGATACTGGCGGGGTGATCGGGATCAATTCCGCGCCCCACTCGACGGCGTCGAGGGACCATCCCCGTCACTCGATCAGATCGGTGATGGATCACTTCGAGTACATCAAAGATCTCGTGGGCATCGACCACGTCACCTTCGGTCCCGATACCCTGTATGGCGACCACTATGGCCTCCATGGCCGACAGGTGTTGTATGAGGTGGATTTCGAGTTAGAACAGGTCGAGTATGTCGAAGGCATGGAGAACCCGACGGAAGCCTGGCATAACATCGTCCGCTGGTTGGTCAAGGAAGGATACACCGACCAGGAGATCGAGAAGGTCGTCGGTGGGAACGTCCTGCGGGCGCTCGAGGAGATCTGGCACTGACGGTCCGAACCGACCGCGTTCACGCCCCGATCTGGGCTTCCAGGCGATCGATCAACCGTCTGAGATCGTGCACGACCGTGTTCCGGGCGCGTTTGAGCTGGACCTGCATGAACTCGTAGTCATCCCCCTCCAGCGAGGGGAGGTCGGTGACGCCGGCGAGTTTCGTATACGGTGGCCGACCCATCGCTGGGTCCTGCTTGAACCGCCCGCGTTCGGTGTGATCGAGCCGGACGAGTGTCCGCGAAAGCTCCTTGATTGCGTCGTTTGCCGTCGCCGCGGCAATGTCGCCGGTCTCGATCCCGCGATAGAGGTGCTCGACGACCGTTTCGAGTCTGTTCAGCTCGGAACGAACCGGTTCGAGATCGAAATGGTCCTCGCAGGCGGTGGCATACTCATCGATCGTCGAGAGGTGCGTCTCAACGGTGTGTCGATGATCCAAGGGCAGGATCTCCTCGGCCGTCAGGCGGGCGACGACCGTCGCGTACATTCGCATGTCCCTGACGAGGACATCCGGATCAGCCTTCTCGATCGTATCCGTCGAGAGATGCCAGGCGTTGGCATGACCCCCGGACCCGCTGACGATATGCCAGCCTCTGGCCTTGCGGACCTCCATCGGAATGGCCGACGATCCCATGAACATCCCCGTAATACCCAGGTTGTTAAACGAGTAATCGCCGGCACGGGCTACACGGTGTTCGTTTGACTCCTTGCCACAGGTATCCGCGATGGCCGACTGACACAGCTGGTGGGCCTCGGGCATCCATTGGACGCCCTCGACGAACTCCGTGGCGTCGGCCACGCCAGGGGAATCCATGTTGACATGGGCGACACAGTTGGCCTCCAGTTCGAGCGCAAACTCATCCACAAACCAGGTACTGCCGGCGTACCGCCCCGTCGAATGGGCGGGCCACCACGCCACCCAGAGATCCCGTTTTAGCGCTTCACGATGCTCGTTGAACACCCGTGCCAGTTCGAGTAACCCGGCATCCCCGGTTGCGTTGTCCGTAACGCCGTAGTGCCAGGAATCGTAGTGGCCGTGCAACAACACGAAATCGTCATCGTCGGGATCGGCCTCGCCGGGGATCCGCGCGACAACGACAGGACAGTCATACCAGTCACGTGGCGCAGTGGCCGAGACGGTCGCATGGAAGGGCTCGTCGCTGGCCGCAAACTCGAACAATTCCTCGCCGACCGACCGTGCGACATTGGTGATGATGATCTCCGGTACCCGATCGGTCTCGTGTGGCTCCGGCGCGCCACCCCAGATCGGCGACGCGATCCCCTCGTGGGGTTCGTCGGGGTGGCCTTGGACCCCGATAACCGCCTGTGCCCCTTCTGCCTCAAGCTGGAGAATCATCTGCCGGGAGAGATAATCCGCCTCGACGAGAACGATATTATCACTGACATCCGCCGTTAGCTCGCCCAAACTAGCCGTGAGGGCCCCGCCGGCGCCCGACCGATCGGGGGGATCGATCTCGACGACGTCCCCGGAGACTTCCCCTTGCCCCGAGAAGGCGACCGTCTTGACGGCATCAAAGGACGTGGTCGTCGGTTCCTCAACCGTCAACGAGGCGTCCCGTGGATGGCTCAGCCACAATTCCGGATCATAGCGGTCATACGGTACCGATAGCGCATCCAGTCGATCAGTGATGTAGGTCGCTGCTTTCGCCTCGTCGTCCGACCCAGATTCGCGGATCAGTCCGGCGAACTCCTCGATGAGTGCCCACGGTTCCTCTTCGTTGATCGCGTCATAGAGTTCCCGTTCTAACCCGGAGAGATTCGGCTCCTCAAGCTCATAGAGTTCGTAATCGTCGATCGACATATCCAGCGACTCGCCCCGTTCGTTCTTAGTGTTTTAGATCATGGTCACAATTTCCGACGTGGCGGGTATCGGGCCATGTCTGAGAAGCCCTGCCCCAGACGGTGAATGAGTGTACTAAGGCAGTCTGTGGAGGTTTCCCGCGTGAGCGATTGGGCCGAGCCTACCTTCTACAGTAAGAGAGTCCCGCCCTTCGCGTGAGGCGAGAGCGTTCCGACACCTGCTGTCGGAATCGAGCGCCGAACAGGGCGGGTGTGGATCGCGACCATTTTCACCCCGCTTGCCTCGGATTTATTCCTTTCGGGGTCGTGTATTCGGTAACTCAAGCGCCGAAACCAATCCGGAAACACTGGGGTCGTTCCCGCCGATACGCACCACGCGGTGCTCACAGTACCCCTGCCCCTGGAACACGGGATGGGGTGACGGCACGACTAATCCAACCCCGTCGGCACTTGAGCCTCACCACGGTGGCAAAAAGGTGAGGCAGGCCGATGGCACGGCCCGTGCGTCCCCGATCGCGAACGGCGGGGGCGAGCCCGATCACGGGTTGTCGGGCGCTGGGCAAGGAGATAACACGTCCGGTCGGACGTGTAATCCGCCACACCCCTCACGGGGCTCACGTACCGAGCACAAACCGGAGTACGCCCACGCGGTGGGATCTTGCCTCCGTCGGGGTCGGGACGGTCCAAACCCCGACCCCGAGTGTGAGGAAACCCCAGCGTTTACGCCGGGGAGGATGTCATTCCGGTGTGTATACCGCGGTATTGGGGTTGAAATCGAGCCACGCGAACCAGAACAGCTGTTGTGTTTGGGGAACCGATGAGAGGACAGTCCCCTCGTGTTGGCCATCGACGGCTTGACCGGACGCGATCGTCCAGCGTGAGCCGCCTGCTTTGAGATGGGTGGTCGATGGTTTCGAAAACGTCAATATGTCGCCGTCCACCCGGCGATCGTAAGCAACCAGCGTGAAATCGTCCTTACCGACCGAAACCACGACGGGAACCTCACCGACAGTGTCGTTGATGACTCCGGCATCAACAACGGTTTCGAGGGGGTAGGCCTTCGCAGCCGTATCGGTGGCGACCCCGAGGACCTGGGCTTTCGGGTGAAGATCGGCGGCATGGTCGGGTAATTCGTTTGCACCGAGGCCGATCCGCCGATCGCCCTGGTAACTGGCATAGGGGTTGTCGTTGTAGTTTCTGACGCCGGCGGCCCCGTTGACCGTTTTCGATTTCGGTGGCGGGAGTAAGACCTCCGTATCCGGGTGGTTTTCATGCCACGTGCCCCAGGTCGTTAGGGTCGACGGGACGAGCTCCAGGCGGGTCCCCGTCTGCTCACCGCGGATCGCCATGGCGGCGATCTGGCTCCAGAGACTCTCCGACAGATGGTCGTACATCACCAGTGCCGAGTTCCAGAGATATCCGGAAACACCGAACATCGTCTCCTGGCCGTTGACCGTCCGCTTTGCGGTCAGACCGCTGGCACAGAGCGGACAGTAGGTCACCAACAGTGGGTCACCGAAGGTGTCGTTGACGATCTCATGCCAATTGAGGATCCGTAGGGGGTACGCCCGCGCCCGCTCCCCGTCTTCGACACCGATGACGCGGTCGTCCGGTTGCAGCCGCGGCTCGATGGTACGATGTCGGTTCAAAAGGCGATCGACAAAGGTAAGCGTCAGTCCGCTCCAGTCTTGGGCGAACTTTGGTTCCGTAATCGCCGGGATCGCATCCTGGGGAACGCCCCGGTAGAGTTCGCTTTCGGGGATCGGAAGGTCAGCTTCGGAAGGCGGTTCGTAGCCCGATACCGCCGACGAGCCCGCACTCGTCGTCGACTGGGCAGTCGAATCCGGAGTCGCAGTCCGTGTCGACACCCCCGATTGGCTGCCGACATTGAATCCGGCAGTAGAACAGCCAGCAATCCCGCTCAAGGCGCCCGTCAGGCCCAAAGCGAGGAATGATCGCCGGTTCACAGCCCTCATATCAACCGCTTGAATATAAGCGACGGGGGGTAGTTTGGCCGCCGTGCACACCCGATGGAGTATCGGCCGGTTTTACTGCTGTGGCTGGACGACGACCTTGCCGAATACGTCCCGGTTTTCGATAGCACGGTGACCCTCGGCGACATCAGCGAGGGGCAGTCGTCGATCGATCACGGGGGCGATCTCGCCGGCACCGATCAGGCGGCCGACGGCCCGGAAATCCTGTCGGTTCCCCATGGGCGCGCCGATGATTCGGCGATGGCGTTGATACACCGATCGAATATCGATATCGGGATCCGGACCGGACGTCGCCCCACAGATCACCATCCGGCCATCGGTCGCCAGACTGTCGATGCTTTGTTGCCAGGTTTCTTGACCGACGTGGTCGGCGACCAGATCCACACCGCGGCCATCGGTTAGTTCCTTGATCGCCGCGTCGAACTGAACGTCGGTGTAGTCGATCACTGCCTCGGCCCATTCGGATGCCTTTTCGGCTTTCCACTCCGTGGAGGTCGTCGCAAAGGGTGTAGCCCCGATCCGGTCGGCGATCTGTAACGCCGCGTGCCCAACGCCACCGCTGGCACCGAGGATAAGTGCGCTCTCAGCCGGTCGTAGGTCGCCAGCCGTCACCATCATTCGCCAGGCGGTCGTGAACGACGACGGCCACGCCGCTCCGATATCGAAGGAGACGGAGTCGGGCAACTGTTCAAGGTTGTCTGCCGGAACTGTGAGAAACTCGGCTAGCCCTCCGGGACGGTCGCTGCCCAACTTGGTATCGTGGGGACACATCGTCTGTTCACCACGCTCGCAGAACTCACAGTCACCGCAGGTGAAGTGATGATACACGTTTACACGGTCGCCAACGGCCCAATCAGTCACCTCATCGCCAACCCCGTCGATGACGCCGGCGACCTCGGTCCCGGGCCGTTTTGGAAACGCCGGCTCAAGCTCCGGATGGCCGACCCGGGCGAACACGTCGGCATGTTGCAGGCCACACGCTCTCACCTCCAATCTGACCTCGTTGGGTTCCGGCTCCGGCGTTTGGATGTCCCGGATCTCCAGCACTTCTTCGGGGGGTCCATAATCGGTGAGATGGACGGCTCGCATACAACCCCCCACCAAGCCTCGATGTAAATAGCCACGGTCACCGACACCGGCATCCACGGCCAGGTTCACGGAAAAATCCGCGATGGTGGCGGTGGCTCTTATGCTCTACCCTTAATCGAGCGTTGGCCGTATGACGATCTTCCCGAAAACCTCGCGATCCTCGATCCGACGGTGGCCGATCGCGATCTCATCGAGGGGCAACACCCGATCGATCACCGGCTCGATTTTACCACGGTCGGCCAGCGAGAGGACATCGCGGAAATCCTGACGATTCCCCATCGGCGCGCCGAGGATTTGGCGGTGATGTTGGTATACCGACCGGATATTGATATCGGGATCCGGACCGGACGTCGCCCCACAGATCACCATCCGGCCGCCCATCGCGAGGCTGTTAATACTCTGTTGCCAGGTCTCCTGGCCGACGTGGTCGGCGACCAGATCCACACCGCGGCCGTCGGTCAGCTCCATCACGCGATCATCGAACGCCACATCGGTGTAATCGATCACTTCGTCTGCCCATTCGGCGACCTTGGCTGCCTTTTCGTCGGTCGAAGTCGTGGCGTATGTTCGCGCACCGATCATGTCGGCCAACTGTAGGGCTGCGTTGCCGACGCCGCCACTTGCCCCCAGGATGAGTGCCGTCTCGGCGGGTCGGAGATCTCCGACCGTATCGATCATTCGATAGGCCGTGGTGAAGGCGGCCGGTAATGCAGCAGCGGTTACCCAGTCGAGGCTCTCAGGTTTCGGTTCGATCGCCTCGACCGGGACGGTGACATACTCGGCTAGTCCACCCGGGAGGTCCTCGCCGATAATCCGATACTCGTGACACATCGTGTGCTCCCCGTTGAGACAGTATTCACACTCCCCACAGGTGACGCCACCGTAGACGACGACATCGGTATCGAGAAGCGTGGCGTCGACGTCCTCGCCGATCGCCTCGACCACGCCGGTGATGTCGCCGCCCGTTCGCTTGGGAAACTCGTCGTCTTCCTCCGGGTGGCCGATTCTGGCAAAGACGTCGAGATGGTTGAGCGCACACGCCTCGACTCTGATCCGGACCTCCCCGGGATCCGGTTCCGGCGTATCCACCTCAACGAGTTCGAGTGCCTCCTCGGGCGAGCCTTGCTGGACGATATGGGCTGCACGCATAAGCCTCGACAACCGTGGCGATCAGCAAAAAAGCACCCCGTTGACCGCTCGTGGCACCGATCGGGACTGGCGTCGTCGATGGCAGGGTCAAACGGGCCTTCAAAGCGCCTCGGCGATCAGCTCCTGAGCCCGACGGAGCTTATAGACGACGTCGTTCTGTTCGCGTTTGAGTTGGACCTTGAGGAACCGCCGATCGTTGCCCTCAAGCGAGGGGAGTTGTTCGGCGGGCGCGTATTTCGGGAACGGTTGGCGGCCAACGGCCGGATCCTGTTCGAATTGCCCGTCTTTGACCAGGTTCAGCCGCGTAAGGATGCGTGAGAGATCGGTGATAACCTCGTTTGCGACCGATGGGTCGATATCACCGGCGTCGGCTTTCTCATAGAACGTTTCGAGATCGCCGATCAGCGTATTGAGTTCCTCAATCGTCGGCGTGAAGTCAAACGCGTCACCCGCGGCGGCATCGTACTCCTCGACGCTCTCGAGGAGTTTGCGGGCATTCCGGGTGTGGTTAAAGGGGAGGATATCGGCGTTGAGGACCCGGAGGACGCTAACGGCATACAGTCTGATATCCCGGACGAGTTCGTCCTTTCCGGCCTTGTCGATCGTATCCGTCGAGACGTGCCAGGCGTCGGAGTTGCCGCCACAGCCACCGACGCTATGATAGCCACGCCGTTCGCGTTCCTCGGTGGGGATGTTCGACGAGAGCATGAAGAACCCGGTGATCCCGAGGTTGTCAAAGGAATAATCGCCGGCCCGATGAGGATGTTCTTCGGCGTACGGTGCCCCGGTGACGTCCTCGATCGCCTCGCCGACGTGTTCGTGGGCTTCCGGAGTCCAACACGACATATCGGTATACTCCGCCGAATCCTTCGCGCCCGGACTATCCATGTTGACCTGGGCCACGCAGTTCTCGGCAAGGTCGATGGCGTATTCGTCGGCATACCAGGTGCTGCCGGCATACCGACCGGTCGAGTGGCCCGGCCACCACGCCACCCGGAGGTTGCGGTCCAAACGGTCGGCGAATTGATCGAACACCCGGGCACATTCGAGCAGCCCCGCATCGCCGGTGGCGTTGTCGGTAATCCCCACGTACCACGAATCGTAGTGGCCATGCAGGAGCACGAAATCGTCGTTATCGGGATCGGCCTGGCCTTCGATCTCGGCGACGACGATCGGACACTCCATCCAGTCGGTCGTGAGGTCCGTCGAGAGCTCGACTTCGAGGCCTTCGTCCGATTCGGCCCAGTCCTTGAGGATCTCCCCATCGGGGGCGTTGATGTTCGCGATCGGGATGTCCGGGATCCGGTCTTTCTCGTCGAGCGGCGGCGCCCCGCCCCAAACCGGTGTCGCGATCCCGTTGTGGGGCTCCCGACGGTGTTTGTGGATCGCGATGACGCCGATCGCGCCCGCCTCCTCGAGGATAGTGTTGGCTCGAATCGACAGGCTTCCGGCCTCCGTGAGCACGATTTTACCCTCGACCTCGCTGAGGGCATCCTCGTTTTCGACAGTGGATTGGCCGCCCCCGAGATCGGATCCGATCTCGCCGATGTATTCGACCTCCCCGGAGACCGTTCGGTCAGCCGCGAACGCGACCGTCTTGACGGGCCCCATTTCCATCGTCCAATTGAGGACCTCGATTTCAGCGCCATGGGGCTGGCTGATATACAGCTCCGGATCGTACCGGGAATACTCGACACCGAGTGCGTCCAACCGATCGGTGATATACTCCGCCGCCTTGCGTTCGTCCTCGGACCCTGATACCCGTTCGAGATGTCGGAATTCCTCGAGCAGTTGCCACGGTTCATCGACCGCGATTTCATCGACGAGTTCCGACTCGATCCCGGTTAACGAATCGGGATCAGCAATAGCACTCGACATAGTAGAACGAGCGTTACTTCACCACTAAAAACTTCGTTTAAAGGTATATTTAGGCGGGGAGTTGCTCACGCGCCCGCCGGAGCTCGTAGACCACTTCGTTCTGTGCGCGTTTGAGTTGGACTTGACAGAAGCGATAATCATCCGTATTCTCGTCGAGTTCCGCCAACCGCGAGGCGACACCGAACCGCGGGTACGCCGGTCGACTGTGGGCTGGGTCCTGTTCGAACTGTCCCTCGCTCGTGAAATTCAGTCGAGTCAACGTCCGACCGACCCGCTTGATCACGTCGTTGGCGACTGTCGGATCGACTTCACCGGCCTCAACCGCATCGTAAAACGCCTCGAGGTCGGTCTCCAGATCGTCGAGAGCCGCAAGCGTCGGGCCGAAATCGAACGCATCACCGATGAGCTCGTCGTATCCCGAGACGATCTCCTGATGGCGCTGGACGTTCCGGACGTGGTTTAACGGGATGACCTCCGCAGTGAGCAGGCGGGTCAACAGGACGCTGTACATGCGGATATCCCGCAACAGCTCCATATCCCCGGCTTTATCGATCGTATCCGTCGAGACGTGCCAGGCGTCGGCGTTCCCCCCACAGCCCCCGACCGGATGCCAGTCCATGAGCTCCCGGACCTCTCCGGGGATGTTCGAGGAGAGGGTGAAACAGCCGGTGAGACCGAGATTGTTAAAGGAGTAATCACCGGCCCGGCGGGGACGGTTCTCCTCGTAGGGCGCGCCGGTGACGTCCTCGATCGCACCGGCTACGGTCTCGTGGGCATCGGGCATCCAACACGCCATGTCGACGTACTCCCGGCTCCCCTTGGCGCCCGGACTGTCCATGTTGACGTGGGCGATACAGTGATCGACGAGGTCGTGGGCGAACTCGTCGACGTACCAGGTACTGCCGGCATACCGACCGGTCGAGTGGCCCGGCCACCACGCCACCCGGAGATTTCGGGTGAGTCCGTCACGATGCTCGTTGAACACCCGCGCGAGTTCCAACAATCCAGCATCGCCGGTGGCGTTGTCGGTGATCCCAACCGCCCACGAGTCATAATGGGCGTGTAACAGCGCGAAATCCTCGGTCTGTGCCGAGCCGGCCTCGATCTCGGCGACGACGATCGGACACTCCATCCAGCCGGTGTTCGTCTCGGTCGAAAGTTCGACTTCGAGGCCATCCTCGGACTGGGCCCAGGTTTTGAGTTTCTCGCCGTCGAGTTTCCGCACGTTGACGATCGGGATCCCGGGGATGCGATCTTTCTCATCGAGTGGTGGCGCCCCGCCCCAGACCGACGTGGCGATCCCGCTGTGTGGTTCGCGTTCGTGTTCGTGGATGGCGATGACGCCTTCGGCGCCCGCGTCCTCGAGGATTCGGGCCGCCCGGATCGAGAGACTCCCCGCCGCAGTCAACGCGATCTGGCCCGAGAGGTCATCGACATCCCGATAGGGTTGATCGATACTCTGGGCATGGTATTGCTCGCTGTCGGTGGCCTCGCTTCCGACGTCGCTGGCCTCGGCGGTACCGACGTAGGTGACCGGCGCCTGGACGGTTGCGGTAGCTGAGAAGGCAACCGTCTTGATCGGACCGGCTTCGAACCCCCTGTCGAGATCCCGCAGTGTGGCATCGATCGGCTGGCTGATATACAGCTCTGGATCGTATCGCTCGTAGCTAATATCGTTGGCCTCGAGCCGATCGATAATGTACTCGGCAGCGAGGCGTTCGTCCTCGGTGCCGGTGACCCGTTCGAGGTCGGCAAATCGTTCAAGCAAATCCCACGCTTCGTCGGTATTGACCGCGTCGACGATCTGCTCTTCAAAAGTATCTAGCGCAGCTCTGTTTGAAATCTCGGTGCTCATCTACCGAGCACCTCGCAGGTTTGCTACTTATACTCCATGTTGTCGGAAAGTCCGACCAGCCTTCGGATCGGAATCCGCTTTCCCGACTCACAACGGATGGCATCCCAGCGGGTGTTACCCCACACTCGGTTCGATGCAATGAACCTAACACGAACATCGCCGCTAGTCACTGGCAACCGTCGCAAGGTCGCTCAACGGCGCTTTTCGGTTCGCGATCAGAGACCCCCAACGCGGGAGAATCCCATCCGGGTGAACTCCTGTTCGTTGTGGGTATAAGAGTCGATGAGCCCCGAGTTGTAGACTTCCTCGTAGCTGAGACATTCCTCAGCCATCGCCCTCGCAGCCGCGTTTCGCTGGCGCCATCGTTCCTTCACTTCGTCGGGGACCTCGATGTCATGGTTCTCATAGAAACTCGAGGTCGCCCCCATGAGCATCATGATCCGATAGAGGCTACTCGTCGGGAAGGTCAATAGATCGAGGTCGTGGCCGGCCTCGTCGACGAGTTCCGCATCGTGGAGTTCGAACCCGTTTTTGTCGTAGTAGTCGATGTACCGCTCGACTTTCTCGCTCAACGGAATCGACTGGATGTCCGCCCAGAAGTCGGTATCCCCGTCGGCAAACGCGTAGTGGACGCTGATGAAGTCGTAGATCGAATTCCAGACGCCCCGTACGTAGCCGTTGAACGATTCGCGAATGCCTTCGTTGTTGATCCGGCAGTGTGAGGCAAGCAGACGCGAGAGCCAGATCGCCGTCTGTCCATGGGTGGTCAACGCCGTCGATTGCAACGGCTCGATGAAGCCGAGGGCGTTCCCGTTGGCGAGGCAGTTGCCAACCCAGGCGTCCTCGTAGAAGCCGGAGTCGAAGTGATACACCTCCGTTTCGAGGAACACCTCATCGCGGTGGGCTTCGAACTCCGCGAGCGCTTGTTCCTCGGAGACGTAGTCGGAGGCAAAGACATACCCCATGTCGCGGGCATCAAACGTATCGATCTGCCAGAACCACCCGTAATCACCCGTCTCGACGACGGTCGCCGGCTCGATTTCCTCCAGTGACCGTTCACCAATGGCATGTATCGCCGAATCGAGCGGGATATCGAAACTCCGGAACGACGAGTCGAGTTCGCCGATCAACAGGCGATCGAACCCGGTGACGTCGACGAACAGATCGGATTGATACGTGGCGGTGTCGCTCTCGATCTGCTCGATCCAGGTTTGGTCGGCATTCGTTTCGACGGCGGTGATCCGATCGTCGACGAGTGCCACGTTCCGTTCCTCACACAGCGTCCGCAGGAAGTTATTGAACCGACCGAGACTGAGATGATACGCCACGTGTGGATACGCCACGTAGTCCTCGTTGGGCGAATAGGTAAGCGGTGTCTTCCCGTGTTCGACGATCGCCTCCCCTGGCGTCGTTCTATCCCGATCCTCGTAGTAATGATAGAGCGACTGCCCCGAGTGTGGGTCGCCGATATCGGGTTTGACTGACCGATCGTCGAACGCGTAGTGGAACGGATCGTACCCACACCAGTCTTCGAAGTAGACCGACCCCTTCCACACCGGTTTGACTGCCTCGAGAAATCGACCCTCGTCGATGTCGAGAACGTCATGGAGGAGCGGCACGATCGCTCGGTAGGTGCTCTTGCCGACGGTCGTCGGCGACTCCTCGAAATCGTCAACGACTCGGATACGGAGGTCCGGATTCACCGAGCGGAGAGCGAGCGCGGTGAGTAGCCCGGCGTCACCGCCTCCGACGATAGTGACGCTAGATATGTTGTTCTCCATCTTCCAGTCGGTATTGCTTTCAGCCAGTCCGTTATATCGTTGTCGACGGGGCCGTTGCCGGCTGAATCCGATTTTCAATCGGGTAGGGAAAACGGCTACTGGGTCCTGACGCGCATCGTGACTGGGACGGCGTTCTGACCGATGAGATGGTAACAGTATATATCGACGCTGAACAAAGCGACTCCCCATGACCAACGGTACCGTCTGTATCACGTATCACTTCGATGCGGTCAGTCCCTGGTTGGCGAGCAACAACGAACAGTTCCACCGCTGGGGACTGTACGGGGCGGAGGTCGGTGCCCCTCGAATGTTGGACCTACACGACGAACTCGATGTCCCGGCGACCTGGTTCATCCCCGGTCAGACGGTCGAGAGTTTTCCCGAGATCTGTCGGGATATCCACGAGCGGGGCTATGAGATCCAACACCACGGAGGAAGCCACAAATCGATGCCCTCGTTCAAGAGCAAACGGGCCGAACGGAAGGACTTCGAACGTGGCATTACTGCGATCGAGGAGATCACCGGCCAGCCGCCAACCGGATTCTCGCCACCGGGGGCGTCGAACGACGGCGGGTTTTCGCCCCACACGATCGATCTGCTTGAGGAGTATGGGTTCGAATGGTATTCCTCGTATGGCGTCCATGATTTCAAACCGTACCGACTCTACCGTGATTGGACCGCGGACGCCGACAAGCCATACGATCGCGGCGAACCAACCGATATCGTCGAAATCCCGACCCCCTGGCATCGCGACGATATGATGCATCTGTTCCCCCGCGGTGGGCCAAACTGGGTCTCCTACTCGACCGAACAGACGTTGTTCGATCGGTGGCGGACCGAACTCGACTGGATGATCGATCACATCGATGACGGCGTGTTCACGCTATTGTTACACCCCCAGACCTGTGGCCGGGCCCCGTTTCTGGCATATTTCGAGCCGTTCTTGGAGGAACTCCAGGATTGGAACGATATCCGATTCGCCGAGGTCGGCACCGTGGCAGCGGAGACTCGCCAGCGGATTCGGTGATTTCGCCGGATAGCACAGGATAGCCACTGATCCGATAACGAACCAGCGGGTAGACCCAACGGTTTTAGCCCGAGCTCGTGATGGCGAATCATGACCGACGAAACCGTGCTTATCACCGGCGGGACCGGATTCATCGGCCCTTATGTTGCCGAGCTCCTGCTCGAACGGGGCCACCAGCCCGTTTTGTACGACATCGCGGCTGACCGAACCGTCCTCTCGAAGCTCGATATCGCCGACGATGTCACCCTCGTGACGGGCGATGTCGCCGATCAGACAGCGATCGATCGAGCCGTCCACCACCACGATGTCACGCGGATCATCCATCTCGCCGTCATGCGCGATCCTCCCTCGAATCCACGCCGAGCCGTCGAGGTGAATATGGGCGGTGCCACGACGGTGTTAGAGGCTGCTCGGACGTTCGAGACGATCGACCGGGTCGCTGTCGCGTCCACCGAGGAGGTGTATGCCCCGTTGTCGGCGTACGGAACCGAGACGGCCGCCGAAACAGCCCTCGTCGATCCCCAATCGATCTACGCAGCGGCGAAACTATACAACGAACGTCAGGTCGACGTGTACACCGAGGAGTACGGCGTCGACGCAATCGCACTCCGTCCCACGGGGGTCTATGGACCCTACCGTCAAAGTGACGAATCCGGCGTCTTCCGTCGGTTATTCGAACAACCGGCGGTTGGGTCGGATATCGCTGTTGAGAACGGCGACCTGCTCGTCAGCTGGCTGTACGTTCGGGACGCTGCCCGGGCGTTCGTCGACGCCGTGTTCGCGCCAGACGATCGGCTCTCACAGCGGGTGTACAACATCCCCGGAGACGCCGCGACAGTTGGTGACATGGCGAGCGTCATCGAGAGTATACTCGAAGACGTGACGATAACCGTCACCGACGGTGGCGGGGAATGGTCGGCCCAAGCGCTCGATCCAAGCGCTGCCCAGGCCGATTACGGGTACGAAATCGAATACGGCCGCCATCGTGGTGCCAAAGAATACATCAACACGATCCGGACCGATAACGGGCTCTCACCGGTCACCGCTTCCGAGTAGACGTGTCGAACACAGTCAGCGAAGCGGTGGGCTTCCGCGCTGTTACCGCTGTGACCGTTCTGGCCGAACTCGCTGCTTAGACGCAAAACCCCCCTTAGCGACTGAACGCAGAACTGTTGGAATCCGGACGATCGGGTCGTCGGTGGCAACGGGGGTGATCCAATAGATCAATCGCCGTCACGATGGGTGTTGATGTTTCAATTTCTCGGCGGTTTGTTGGGGGAGTTCCGTCCCGCAGTACTTGCATTTCCAGGTCGGATAGATCCCGCCGGGTTCTTTCGTCAGATCCTGTTTGAAACGGAGTTCCTTGCCACAGGTACATCGATACGTCGCCAGCGACATCGGTGGACTCTGACGGACGCCCGGTATAAACGCTTTCAGGCAACGTGGGGCGGTCGACTACTCGGAACGACGAAGCAGGACATCGAGTTGGTGGGTCAGGTAGGTGAGTTGGGCTGCATCGACCTGTTCGTGACGGCGGTTGGTCCACCGTTGAAGCTCGTCGGTCTCGATCGTCGCATCGCCCGCCAGAGCGGTGCTGATAGTGTTGAGAATGTAATGCAGAAAGTAGGCCTCGTCGGCTGGATACGCACCATCGACCGGCCTGACGAGCCAGTCGGAGCCACCGGCCGCCTCAACCGTGTGGCCCACCGGCCCATCGGCGCATAGCAGGTGTCGACCGGCGCGGCTGTCACCGGTATAGCCGCCGGCTTTCACGGTCGAATCCATATGATGGTGGTATCGGCGTTCGATCCGACGATCAAGCTCCGGGTCGATTTCCGGAAGCAGTGCCGTCGTGCCGTCGAAGGTAAACGGGAAATACGCGAGTCCACCGGGGCGAACTGCCCCAAGCAGCGATCCTACTGCCGGTTCGACATCGACCAGATCCATGAACGACTGGGCGATGAGGACGTCGTACTCGCGATCACGGGTCCCGAGATAGGCCAGCCCGTTCCGATGGTGGAATTCAACCGTCATCGACTGCGATGGACGCACACTCCGACAGCGGCCCTCCGCCAGTCCGGCAGGATCGATCTCGGCGTCATCGACGAACCGGTCGATCGCGACGGCAAGCACGGTGGGATCGTTTTCGATGGCAGTGTACTCGATCGAGTGATCCGTCGGTATCCATGTGGCGACGGTATCGATCATCGAGCCAGTGCCCGTGCCAATCTCACAGACTCGGATCGGCGCATCCATATCGGCGAGCAATTCCTGAAAGCTATCGACGACGGTCTGGTTGCGCGCTCGCTCGTCGACCGTCGTTTTGGCCTGCAGATAGCGAGAAAACGAGTACGATGCTGGTTCTACCACACCTTGCCTCCGTCATAGATCAGCAACAGTATAACTCCCTGGGGCCGACCCTGTGATCCGTTCACGCCATCGACCGGAGGAATGTCTCGATACGGGCGCCGGTGTCCGCCCAGGAATGGTGGGCTCGATATCGTTCGAGCGCCGCCACACTCATGTCCGCGAGACGGTCCCGATCGTCAATCAGCGGACGGATCGCGGTGGCGATGGCGTCGGGATCCGCCGGTGGGACCAACATCCCGGTCTCCCCGTCCGTGACGATCTCGCTCGCCCCCCCGGCGGTGGTCGCCAGGGCCGGGAGTCCAAAGGCCATCCCTTCCAGATACACGATGCCGTATCCTTCGTACGTCGACGGGACCGCAAGCAGATGGCTGTCAGCCAGCACGGTTGCTACCGCCTCATCCGAGAGCCGCCCGTGGAGCGTCACGACCGAACCGAGGGACTGTGTTTCGATCAGTCGGGTGATCCGATCGACGTAGGCTCGGTCGGCGGATGGATCGCCGATCACCTCAAGCGTCACCGTTCCGTCGGGCAACCGAGCGAGACCCCGCACCAGTGTATCCAGCCCCTTCCGGGGGGTGATCGTTCCCACGAAGACGAGCCGAAGCGGTCCCGTCTCGTGGGCACGATCACGGACGGCAGGCGGATCGAGCTGCACATCGAGCCGATCACCGGCCGGTGGGGCGACGATGCCGTTGGTTTGGCCGATCCGGGTCTCGACGGTTTGTCGGGTGGTTTCGCTGTTATAGATGAACCCATCGACCGTGTTGAGATAGAGCCGTTCGACGAGTTCATGCACAACCTTGCGCCACTTCGACCCCGGTTCACTACTGCGGAGGTGATGGACGATCGAGACGATCGGGACGCGCCCGTCGAGGCGACGGTTCGGACCGATCAGCGACGGATGGCACAGCTCGTCTTCGAGAAGCACATCGACTGACAACGACCCGAGTCGTTCCGAAAGAGCTGCACCGAGATTGTCGCGAAGATGGGTTCTATAGTCCTCCCACGGAATCGCGATCACCTCGACGGTGTGTCCCTGATCGCGGAGATACTCCACGACTTTTCGGTCATACAGAAACCCACCGGTCGTGTTATCGAGTCCATCGTAAACGAGTAGTCCGATCCGCATTAGCTGTCGTGGGTATACGTCGCGGCCGCGGTTTGATCTTCCCAGACGGTGACGGCAATCGTGTCGATCGGATCGGTATCGATGCCGTCGTCGAATCGACCGGCGATGATGCGCGCGAAATGTTCGACGCTTGGATTGCGGCCCTCGAATTCCGGAAGCTCGTTGAGCGTGGCATCACGATACCGTGATTCGATCTCGTCGAGCACACCGTTGACCTGATCGATATCGACGAGGTAACCATACTCGTTCAGTGAGGGGCCCGCCAGTTCGACTTCAACCTCGAAATGGTGTGAATGGAGCTCGCCTTCGGGGCCCGGGTTTGGAACCGTCAGAAAGTGTTGGGCGATGAAATCCCGACGCACGGTAACGGCATACATAGCCGGGCGTTACGTGTCAGGATGTAAATACATACTGTCCGATCAGTAGGTCAACAACACCTGAACCGCCTCCTCGGGCCGGTGGTCGAGGAGGTCATACGCCTCCGGTGCGTCCCCGACGGGCAGCCGATGGGTGATCAGCGAATCCAACTCGATTTCGTCAAGCCATCGCCAGGCCGCTTGTAACCGTCGGGTCTTGCTCCACCGCCCACGGAGTCCCGGCGCGATAGTACTGACCTGGCTGCTGATAAGTTGAATACGGCTCCGATGAAACCGTCCGTCCAGCGTGAGTTCGGCCGTTTTCGTCCCATACCAGGACCCCACGACCACCCGCCCCGCGTATCCCGTCGTGTCGATAGCGTCGTCAAGCGCGTTTGGGTTCCCCGAGAGCTCGAAGGTCAGATCCGCCCGATCGATATCGGTTGCCGTTCCGGTGGGACCGTCCTCGGGCGATAACGGTCGTGTGTCGTCGATGACGGCGACCGGATCGCGATCTCGGGGATCGATGCTCGCATCCGCTCCCATCGATTCCGAGAGATGGCGGCGTCGATCGTAGAGATCCATCGTCACCAGCCGATCGATGGGAAACCGGCTGAGCAACGCGGTCGTCAGGAGGCCGACCACGCCCTGACCGAAGACTGCGACACGCTCGCCAAAGCGGGGTGCGCCATCGAGAACCAGATTGATCGCTGTCTCGATGTTTGGCAACAACACGGCGGTCTCCATTGGGATATCCGGCGGGATCGCTAAGACATCCTCAACGGATGCCACGAATCGGCTGGCATGAGGATGGAAGGCGAAGACGCGGGTATCCATCCACTCGTCGGCCACCTGCTCGCCGACCCCCGTCACCGTCCCGGCTGTGGCGTAGCCGTAATTAAGCGGAAACGACAGTGCGCCATCCAAGGCCTCGATCGTCTTATCGGCCGCGAGCGCTTCCGACACCTCCCCGCGATAGAGCAGCAGTTCGGTCCCGGAACTGATCGCAGAAACATCCGCGTTGACTCGGACGTCCTGTGGACCGAGTTCCGGTAACGGTTCCTCGCGGACATCGATTTCCCGTGGCGCAGTGAAATACACCGTACGCGCAGTCATTGGATCACCCCTCGCCTCGGACCTGGTCGCCGACCTCGATTTGCGTGCCGGCCTCCCGACACTCTTCGAGGGCTTCCTTGGCGATCATACCGGCTTCATGGGCCGTTTGCCCCCAACCGACACCGACTTTCAACTGGATATCGGCCGTTGTTTGAACGTGTGTGACCGCCGACCGATAAGTCTCCGCCTCCAATTCAGGGGTTATCGAGAGGATGTTGTCGCCACCGATGAAAAACGACAGCGAGTTGTGCTGTTCGTACATATAATCTAAAAGCGCCACGTAACCGCGGTTGATCCGGCGAAACGCTTCGAAGGCACCCGTATCATCGGTGTATTCCTCGGTCGCGTTATCGACGTCGAAGTGAGCAACCTGAACGTCGTTCGGTCGTCGTTTTGTATCGCTGAGCGTCTCGCCACGGAGGATTTCCGTTCGAGTTTCGTCCTGGGCGCTGCCCGCGGCCTGGAGCTGAGTGGAGGCCTCATTGAGCGCCTGATCGGGCCGCGATCGGGTGGCGATGCTGAAACTGATCGTGACCGGATAGCGATTTCGGATCGACTCCTGTATCCGACGATGTGTGTCCCGATCGATCCCATTGGTTATCCCGATCATATTATCAAACCGAGTAAAAAATACGTAGCCCCCATGGACGCCGAAGAGTTCGGAGAGATCAGCATACAACCGGGATTGGAGGGATTGTAGATCGGCCTCCCGTCGTGGATGTGGTGTGACCGTCCACGGGCCGTAGTTATCGATCTGGACCAACGTAACCTGAGTGTGAGCCATCAACATATCTTAGTAATCCAACACTTTATGTGGTTTGATGGATAGGAATCCATCCTGGCCCGTGTGCCACTCCTCTCGATCGGAGCCGGGAGCTACGTCCCAAGTCCGCCGACACTGGCAAAAACGACGAACACTTCGATAGAACAGCCCCCAGAGGAGATCGAAGCGTCGACCGCAATCACCATGCTCCAATCAGTATCGGAAGAACGCGTCGTCCGCCATTGGCTTGCGATGGAACTCGAAAAGGACGGAGAGTCACTACCGACGGATCCCGACTCGATGTCCTACAGCGAGGCGATCGATGCCTTGTTGACACGGAAACCGGGCGCAGCATCGTTTATTTGGCGTGAGCAACCAATCGAGTGGTACCGGCTCGAACTGTCCATCGATCGGTTCCGATCGCTCCGAACCATTCAGGGCCCGGATGGGCTGCTTTGGCAGGGACTGTCCCCCGACGGGACGATCATGGGCGTTGCCAGGCGGATCTCAACCGAAGACATGGTTGATATCAACGCGGAGACGGAGATCGATCTCGATTTGATCATGCAGTATCGCGAGCGGGTCGCCGACGGGGACTCGATCGCTCCGTTTGTTATTCGGACAAAGCGGGGGAAAACACCGTGGTACGTCGCGGACGGCAATCATCGCGCGACGGCGCTTGCCCTCCATCTCATCGAGACGGGAAGTTACGACCCCCAACCGGCGTTTATTGGCGTCGTTTCGAATCCGATCCTCAGGCCCCTCCGGGACCGACTCTTTGGCGGTATCGACCGGCTTCGAGGGGAATTGATCGGTCATCGATCATGATGAGACCGACCGAGCAACGATTCGGGATTCCTGAGGCTAAGGGGCACCGCGTGATCGATTACGCCCCTGTAAACACCGATATTTAAGATAATTGATCAGTTACCATGTCACACGGTGCCATACGCAGTACGCTGTGATACCTGTGATCTCGATCGCGTTGTCGACGATGAGATTTCTGCCTACGAAATCGCCCGGGATCACGAACGCGAGCAACCCCATCACTACGTCTTCATTGAAACGGTCGAGTAGCGACGGCTACAGTCGAAGGAAGTGTGGTCGACTGAATCTTTACCAACACCCCGCGTGAACAGCGCCGTTATGGGACAAACCGGGGCGGAGCTATTTATCGAGACGCTTGAAGACTACGGGGTTACCCATCTCTTCGGGAATCCCGGAACGACGGAACTACCCGTGATGAACGCCGTCGCCGGGAGCGACCTCGACTATATCCTGGCATTACACGAGGATATCGCCGTGGGGATGGCCGCCGGCTACGCCCGAACCAGACAGTGGCACGCCAACCGAACCGATGGGATCAATCCCGTCGGGGTCGTCAATCTGCATGTCACACCGGGGCTGGCACACGGGTTGGGGAACCTCTACGATGCCAGTTATTTCGGCACTGGAGCCCCGATCGTGGTGACCGCGGGCGCTCATGGGATCGAACATCAACACCGGGAACCGATTCTCCATGGCGAACTCGTCGAGATGGCAGAACAGTTCTGCAAATGGAGTGCCGAGATCAAGCACATCGATGCAATGCCGAACATGCTCCGGCGGGCATTCCGAATCGCTCGAACGCCCCCGACCGGACCGGTTTTTCTCTCCTTACCCTTTGACGTGATGACAGGGGAAACCGATGCCCAACCGGATCGAATGGGCACCATTCCGGACGCTGGTGCGGGCGATCAGACACAAATCCACGACGCCGCCGAGCGGATCGTCGACGCATCTGCCCCGGTATTAGTCGTCGGGGACGGGGTCGGCCGGATCGGTGCACCAGCCGTCGAAGCCGCCGTGGAACTGGCCGAGGCAAGCGGTGCACGTGTCGTTTCGGAATTCAAAGCCAAGGAGGTCAATTTCCCGAGCGATCACGACCAGTGGGTTGGCTCCCTCCCCGACGATCAGGAGACTGCAACGGCGCTTCTTGACGGCGATGTCATCTGTTTTGTCGGCGTGATCTCGAATGTCCCAACGCTCCCGGAGGATATCCCCACACTCCCGCCGGAAGCCACCTGTATCCATGTGACCGACAACGACTGGGAGCTCGGGAAAAACCAGCGGGCCGATCTCGGGATTCTGGGCGATCCCGGGACGGTAATGGCACAGCTCGCCGAGACCGTCGGCGATCGGCTCGACCAACAGGAACGATCACGACGGCTCGATGAGGCAACCGAATATGCCGACCAATACGGACCGGATGGTTCGACCGACATGGACGGGCCGTCGGGCATCGCTTCGAAAACCCAACTCGCCGAGGCAGTCGTCACGGCGGCCCCGACAGCACGAGTCGTTGCCGAGTCATCGACGAGTGACGGCTATCTCCAGCCGCTGTTGGGGCCCGAGCAGTTCATCCGCCAACGCGCCGGTGGGCTCGGATTCGGTCTCCCGGCGGCCGTCGGCGCCGCTCTCGCGGAGGCAGAACGGTCCGATCCGCGTGATGTCATCGGCTATGTCGGTGACGGCGCCTTCCTCTATTATCCCCACACGCTCTATACGGCCGCCCGCTATGATATCGACTTCACGGTTATCGTCTGTGACAACCGGAACTATCGGATCCTCAAGGACAACATGATCGGGATCTTCGGCGGCGCTGATGAGGACTATGACTTCGTCGGGATGGATTTCGATCCCCCGTTTGACATCCCCGGAAACGTCGAGACCCAGGGCGCCCGTGGACGCCGAATCGAGGAGCCTGATGCCATTGTGCCCGCGATCGAGACGGCCATCGACGAGGCCGGGCCAAGCGTCCTCGACGTGCGGATTCACGACTGAATGGCAAGGAGGGATGTTCCGATAACTGGCCTAGATCCGACGGTTAGGTGCCGTCGGTTCGATCGGTGATCCGATCGATCATCGCTTGATCGTAGTCTATGATCTCGCTGAGCACTTCCTCGGTGTGTTCCCCGAGTAGCGGTGCCGGTGTCACCGACGGTGCGTCACTTTCCTGGAACTTGATCGGCATACCCGGGACCGGCACCGATTCGCGGCCCGTGCTCTGATTGGGGAGATAATGGAGCATCTCCCGGGCCTGGAGGTGGGGATCCTCGACGATCGAATCGATCGACTGGACCGGCGCACAGGGGACGTTCGCCCCGAGCAACGTTTCGACGACGGCGTCTTGGTGTTTGCCGGCCAACCACTCCTCGATGAGCCCATCGATTTCCTCGATCCGTTCGGCCCGGGCGACTTTCGAGTCATACCCCGGCGCGTCGATCAGTTCCGTATGGCCCATGACCTCCGCCAAGGCGGCCCAATGGCGTTCTGAGATACAGATGATCGCGACGTGGCCGTCCTCGACCGCATAGACGTTATAGGGGGCGATCGAGAGTCCGGAGTGTTGGTTGCCCGTTCGTGGCGGGGTGTCCTTTTGACTGACCCAGGCCGAAACCGGTGAGGCCAGTGTCGGATACATACAATCGAACATGCCGACTTCGACGTAGTCCCCCTCGCCAGTGGTCGTTCGCCGAAAGAGCGCCCCAAGGATGCCAAGCGCCAGGTGGACGGCCCCCATGAAATCACTCACCGCCGGGCCAGCCTTGACGGGCGGGCCGTCCGGGAACCCGGTCGTATGCATGACCCCGCTCATCGCCTGGATGGTGAGATCCATCGCGGGATACTCGGCGTAAGGACCGTAGTCACCGTAACCGGAACCATGCGCATAGACGAGTTCCGGATTGAGTTCGCTAAGGGTCTCATACCCCAGACCGAGATCCGCCATCGTCCCTGTCGCGAAATTCTCAAGCAGGACGTCAGCCTCCGTAGCCAGGTCCTTGAGGGCTTGCTTGTCGGCGTCGCGTTTGAGGTTCAGGGTGATGCCGCGTTTGGTGGCGTTTAAATACTGCACCTGGGGCGGTTTGCCGTCCTCGCTGCGGGTGCGGACGTTCTCGCCCCATGGCGGTTCGATCTTGACGACATCGGCACCGAGATACGAGAGCAACAGCCCACAGTAGCCGCCCTGATAGATCTGCCCCAGATCGAGGACGCGAATATCGGACAGTGGCGCCGTCATAGATTAGTACGGATCATAGCCGTGTTTATACAGGGCATCGACGATCCCGTTGCGATGGATCTCGACGGTCCCGCCGGCGATTTCCCGGCCCCTGACTTTCCGATAGAGGTACTCGACCGGATGGCCCTGCATGTAGCCGTTAGCACCGTGAATCTGGACAGCATCGCTGGCGATCTCCTCGGCCATCTCGTTGGCGAACACCTTCGCGACGCTAGTCAGGAGCCTGGTGGGTAATCCGTCGTCGTCCTCGGTCATCGTAGCGTTTGCGGCTTGGAAGACCAGCAACCGTGCGGCTTCCAGATTGATTGCCATATCCGCGAGCTTGTGGCTGACTGCCTGAAATTCGCCGATCGGTTGGCCGAACTGTTCACGATCTTGGGCGTATTCGAGGGATTTCTCGAAGGCGTTGCGGGCCATCGAGACGGACATCATCGCGTTGTGACAGCGCTCGACGTTGAACGTCTGGAGGAGTGTCTTGAAAGCATCCTCACCACGAATGAGCACCTGCTCGTTGTCGACGCGACAGTCGTCGAACACCAACTCGGCGTGGTGGCCGCCGTACATGTTGGTATAGGTCTCGGCGATCTCGATGCCATCGGCGTCCTTATCGACGATGACGCCGCCGATGCCCTCCTCGAATTTGGAGTAGACGAGAAAGGCCTCGGCCGCTAATGGATGAGAGATCCAGAGTTTCGACCCGTTGAGCACGACGCCGTCGCCATCGTCCTCGGCAGTCGTTTGCATCTCGCCGGCCGCACTGCCGGCTTCGGCCTCGCTGATCGCGATCGCCATCACGTACTCCCCGGCACAGATCCCCGGCAGATACTTCTCTTTGAGATAGTCGGTGCCGAGATGGGCGATCGCCCGTGGAGCCCCCATCGATGTATGTGAAATGAGGTGGGCCGTATCGGGACAGATCCGACCGATTTCCTCCTGGACCATGAGTACCTCGATGGGTGTCATCCCACCGCCACCGTAGGGTTCCGGGATCGAGATGCCGAGGAGCCCGGCCTCGGCGAGGATCGGTGCGTTCTCCATCGGATACGCACCATCGAACGTAAACGCCCGGTCGGCCAACTCCTCTTCGGCGATCCGTCTGGCGGTCTGTTTGAGCAACCGTTGTTCCTCCGACAGCTGGAAATCCATCGATACGCCCCACATCAGGTCGGATCGTAAAGATCCTACGGACAGGGAGAACCCACAGCTTCTTTCCACCGCGGTCGGAGGATCAGAACCACCTGATCGTCATGACGGAACTCCAGCGAATCGCCCATCGGGGGTACGCCGGCGCGGCGCCGGAGAACACGACGGCTGCCGCTCGCTTCGCCGCCGAGAACGGGGCCGATTACGTCGAGATCGACGTGATGCCCACGGTTGATGGTGATGTCGTGGTCTTTCACGATGCCCGACTGGACGGAAAGGACGACAGCCGGGGGATCACCAACGGCACTGGCATCGTCTGGGAGACACCGACCCACGCTGTCACGGAGAGCGAGGTGCGTACCAGCGGGGAAACCGTGCCGACACTATCGGGGCTCTGTGATGGTCTTCCCGCCGGTGTCGGCCTGAATGTCGAACTGAAACACTGTGGGGCACCGTCGCTCAAAACCGGCTGTGTACTTGATCCCGCGACACGAGATGATCGAGCAGCGCGCTGGCGGCCGTTCGTTGCCGATGTGTTGACCGATCTCGAATCGTTCGACGGGCCGGTCCTGTTCTCGTCGTTCGCGGAAGGAGCCCTCGCCGCGCTCCGTACTCAAGCACCTGACGCCTCGCTTGCGCCGATAATTCACGACGATATCACGGTTGCCTTCGAACTCGCCGACCGGTACGACGCAACCGCGATTCATCCATCTTTGGCGGCTGTTGGGATCAGCCAGACGGTCGAATCACCGGTCACCGATCCCATCGAACGAGCCCACACCAATGGGTACGCGGTGAACGTCTGGACAGTCACCAACTGGTATCAGGCCCACCAACTCGAGATCCGTGGCGCCGATGGTATGATCGCTGATTACCCGGGATTGACCGAGTGGCGTCACCGACAACAGGGATAGCATTCGGAGACACAAGCCGTCGGCACCTCGACTTTTCCGGGCTATCGCGACGAATTTGCCCTTCGACGAATGGCGTCTAAGCCGGGTGACCCGAACAGGCTGCTCGCGGAATCGAGCCAAGCGTGGATGGATCGCCGACCGAGGGTAAACGAGTAGGCCTGCTCGGAGGGCTATCTTGATTCAGCGAGAGAATCCCGCCCTTTCCGTGAGGGACGAGTGTTCCGACACTTGTTGTCGGAACCGAGGACCGAACAGGGCCCGAGTGAATCGCGTAAGCTCCGGTGAGGGGCCGTCACTGCTTCGCTCGGTTGGATATTCAACGCCGATACGCAGTCATTAACTCATTGTACTGTCATAGTCTATGTATAGTGAATCTGGTCACGACACGCACCATTACAGCGGCGCTCACCAACGACCGTGAGGGTGTCGTGCAAGACCTGGATTCACTTGCCCGTTCTGGCAGCAAAATTTGGAACGTTGCTCGGTGGACTGCTGGCCGTATCTGGGACGCAACCGGTGAAATACCCAAGGAAGGACCGCTCAAATCCTACATGAAGAACCAACCATGCTGGAAAGATTTGAACGCTCAATCAAGCCAGGCAATCGTCGAAGAATTGGCTGGCGCTTTCCAGTCCTGGTTCGAACAAGACGACCCAGATGCCAATCCGCCGGGCTACCGCAAACATGGCGACCAGCGACCGCGCAGCACGATCACGTTCAAAGAAGACGGCTTCAAACTCGACACGAAACACCAGCAAGTCCGCCTCTCGAAAGGCAAGAACCTGAAGGACGGGTGGAGCGACTTCATCCTTTGCGAATACGACACCGGGCCAGACGCAGACTTGACTGACGTAGAAGACGTACAGCAGGTCCGCATCGTCTGGAACGGCGACCACTGGGAACTCCACTTCGTCTGCAAAGTCGCCATCAATGCCGCCGATTCGTCTGGCGAGAAGACGGCTGGTGTTGATCTCGGCATCTGCAACACGGCAGCTGTCTCTGTCGGTGACGAAACCGTGTTGTATCCGGGCAACGCTCTGAAAGAAGACGCCCACTACTTCCGCCAGGAAGAATACAATACAGAAGGGGAAAACGGCCCCAGCACACATGCTGAGTGGGCACGCCAGAAGAAATCTCGGCGGCAGACCCACCACCTGCACGCACTCTCGAAAGACATTGTGGACCAATGTGCAGATCGTGGCGTGAAGACGATAGCGGTCGGGCATCCGAAAGACATTCGTGCGGATGAAGACTGGGGGCGACACGGGAACAAGCGCCTGCACGACTGGGCGTTTGATACGCTGATTCAGCACATTGAGTACAAGGCTGAAGAACGTGGTATCAAGGTGGAGCGAGTTGATGAGTACGAATTGGCTACGTCGATAACGTGCTGTGCGTGCGGGACGAAAGCCCGCTCAAACCGTATTGAGCGTGGCTTGTACGTGTGTGAGAACTGCGAACTGGTCGCTAACAGCGACCTGAATGCGGCGGAGAATATGCGAGCGACGGTAACTCCGAATCCGGAGATGGATAGGAGTAACGGCTGTCTGGCCCAGCCATCGGTGCGCCTGTTCGACAAATCAACGGGGAGAGTTGCCTCACAAGAACAGGTCTGCCCGTAGACCAGCAAATATTCCAACGCTTACGGTGCGGTTCGGGAAGCCCCGTCGTTCACGACGGGGAGGAGGTCACACATCCAGTGTCCTGTTTGCATCGAGGGCGTCGGCTAACCCATCGGCCCAGGCAAGCAACCGCTCATCGGCGCCAAATTCCGTCGCCATCTGGACTCCGACCGGCAGCCCGTCGACCCGCCCGCCGGGTGCCGTGACGGTCGGGACGCCAGCGTGGGTCCAAGGGAGATTCATCGTGGGGTCCCCGGTGCTGTCGATTCCCTCGGGAGCGGGCCCGGGGGCGCCCGGTGCGATCCAGACATCGATATCGTGTTCATCGGCAGTCTCGTGTAAACGCGCCCGAAGCGATCGCCGGCCCCGCCGGGCAGCTTCGCGTTCTTCGATCGGCACCGATCTCCCTTCCTCGATCATCTCGGCGGTCGCCGAAGCATATCGATCGGCATACTGTTCATACCAGTCGTGGTGGGCCATGGCCGCATCGGCTGCCACCAACCGATTGTGGCGATCGTTGATCGTCTCGATATCCGGGAAGACTTCGACACGCCGGACGTCATAGCCCGCCGAGTCGAACATCGAAATCTGGGCCTCGAAGGCGCGTTGGCCGATGGTCGACGCCTGTTTGAGATACGCATCATCGGGCACCCCAAGCGTCGGCTGGCTCTGAGGGGTTGTCGGCGTCCAGTCGTCGACCCCGATCGATGCCGCTAGCTCCATTCCCGGGACATCCTGGGTAAACATGCCGACATGATCGACGGACATCGAGAGTGGAATGACGCCGTGGGTCGGGATCCGTCCGTAACTCGGCTTATACCCGATGATGCCACAGAACGTCGCCGGCCGGATCACCGACCCGACCGTCTGGGAGCCCAGTGCGACTGGTACCATCCCGGCCGCGACGGCTGCCGCCGATCCACTGGAGGAGCCACCGGGCGTGTGGCCGAGATCATGTGGGTTCCGGGTCGGGCCCGGGTGAGCGTAGGCGAACTCGGTCGTCACCGTCTTGCCACCGACGAGCGCGCCGGCTTCCCGGAGTCGAGTTACGATCGCCGCCTCGGGGCCGACTAATTCACCCGGCGGCAGCTCCGAGTTGGCTTTCGTCGGCATGCCAGTGACATGGAAGATATCCTTGACGCCGACCGGAACCCCATAGAGTGGCGGTCGAGTGTCCGGGTCCGGATAGCGGTCGGCCAACGCGGTGGCTTCGGCTTCGAGCCACGATCTGTCCTTTGGACCGTCGACCCAGGCCTGGATGTCAGCCTCACGGGTTTCGATACGGTCGTAACACTGGTCGAGATAGTCGGTGATCGATCGCTCGCCAGTCCGAAGATCGGTGGCTGCCGGGGCAAGCGGCGCGTCGGCGGTGGTCATGGTCGTTCGGCTCAACCCACAAACCGACCCGTCATTAGTCGTTGGGGTCCCGCATCGAGAGTTCGGTCCGCCTGACGGTCAGGGCCGGTTGTCCGGTTGTGATCCGCATCCAAGCGGAGCCGTCGGTCAGTCGATGTCCTCGAACGGCCATTCCCCGGCAATCCGCATCGAGATATCCTGTTGGTCGGCAACGAGTTCATCCCGGATTTCGGTGGGATCCCGCGGCTCGATATCCCGATCCGATTGGGCAAGCCGACGGACGAAATCAGCCATCAACACCCCGTGGGTCCGGATCGCACGCCGGTCGATCTTATCGAAGGTATCCGCAGCCGTGTGGCCAAAACCCCGGCCGGAGCCGGTGTCGGACGCGACCTGGACGCCCGGGATACCACGCCAGACGAACGGCCAGTGATCGCTGTGGGGTGCGATCCGCGGAACGACCTGGATCGGATGATCGAACGCCTCGCTGACCGAGTGCATGGCCGTCCCCATCTCGTCGAACCCACATGTTCGGACCTGCATGTTTCGCCCCCGGCCGACGCCGTCACCGTTAACGATCGCTTTGACCGTGTCGGTGTCGATCGTCTTGGCGTATTGTTGGGATCCTTTGAGCCCGAGTTCCTCGGCCCCGAACCCGATGAGCCGGACACGGGTTTCGAGCTGGCCTTCGATATCGGCCAGCGCCGCGCCGGTTTCCACGACGGTGGCGATCCCCGAACCGTTGTCTAGCGCCCCCTGACTGATGTCATGACCGTCGACATGAGCCGTTACTAGGACCGTTTCCTCGGTATTGGGCCCGAGTTCCGCGGTGACGTTCTGGGAGGTGCCGTCACTGACGGCGACGTCGATCTCGACCGTCGCGTCATGACCACGATCGGCGTACCGGCGGAGTTGTTCGCCGACCTCCTTGCTGACGCCGACGGCGGGCAACGGGCCCATGACCTCCTCGCCGCCACCGACGCTCCCAGTCGGCGGGAGACAGCCCTCGACGTGGTTTTGGAAGACGAAGGCGTTGGCACCGGCCTCGTAGGCCCGGAAGTACTTCTCGCGGCGATGGAGCCACCGATCGTGATAGTCCGGTACGTCGGAACGCGCGACAACAATGGCACCCTCGAGGTCGGCGTCCTCGAAGTCTTCGGGGAGCCCATACCCGAGATGGATCAACTCACCGCTGGTGTCGGCCGCGGGACTCCCCGGGAGGGCGATACATTCAAACGGCGTGTCGGTCCCGCTGGTGGTGATCGCCGCCGTGTTGCGCTCCCACTTCGTGAGCTCGAATTCGTGTTGTTCGACGTTTCGGGCACCGATCCTCTCGAAGGCTGTCATCACTCGATCGTGGCCACGCTGTTCGCCGTCGCTGGCGCCTAATCTGGCACCGATCTCGGTGAGATCAGCCAAAAGATCCGTACCCAGTGTCGAGACGAACCGATCACCGATCCAAGCTGTGTGCTCCATCGTCATCAAACCTGAAATCAGCCACGATTAAACCGTTGGGACAACCGGCAATCTCAGCGGCCGCGTGGATACGACAGCAACCGGGCGAAACACCGGCCACTCCATGGCCGCGGAATGGTAGACGGACGGCATACTGAACGGAGAGGCCGGCAAAAACCCGCCTATTAGCAATAGAGGAGCTATAATTTAATAACGACAAATAAAAACGACCGTCTAAATAGCAGTCGAATTAATAAGTCCCTATCGAGTAGGGGTAACCAATGATCGAATCCGATGACTCAGTTGGGGGTGAGACCGCAGAGTCACAGGGTCGCGATCCCGTGGGGGATGAACAGAAAGGGGGCACGGTTCGTTTTTCCGTCCCGGACATGGACTGCCCGTCCTGTGCCGGAAAAGTCGAACGGAGCGTCCGTAAACTGGCGGGGATCGAGACCATCGATCCACAGCCGACGACCGGCCAACTGACCGTCTCCTTCGACGCCGATCAAACGACGGCCGCCGCGATCAAAGATCGGATCGAAAAAGCCGGATACAGTGTCGAGGATCCCACCGGTGAGACGGTGTCGTTCGATGTGCCGGAGATGGATTGTCCCTCCTGTGCCGGAAAGATCGAAACGGCACTGGCGGGAGTCCAAGGCGTCACGGCCTATGAGACCCACCCGACAACCGGGACTGTGTCGGTCACCTACGATACGGCGACGACCCGGACGACGGTCATCGATGCGATCGAATCCGCAGGGTACGCCGTCACTGGGACACAGGACGCGTCACTGGCCCAGGACTCGTCGACATCGCCTTCCTCTATCTGGCTGAGTACCCGGGGGATCAAGACCTGGATCAGTGGCGGGTTCGTCGCTCTCGGCCTCCTTGTCGAATTCCTGCTTTCAGGAGCGAATCTCCAACTGCTGAACATCTTGGGGGGAACGCTCCATCTCGCCGATGGCCTGTTTTTGTTCGCGATCGCGATTGGCGGGCAGGCGATCCTCCGGAACGGCTACTACTCCGCCCGCAACTACAACCTCGACATCGACTTTTTGATGTCAGCGGCGATTATCGGCGCACTCCTCGCGAGTGTCGTCTTCGGCGAGGCGCTTTACTTCGAGGCGGCGACGCTTGCGTTCCTGTTTAGCATCGCAGAACTCCTCGAACAGGCCTCGATGAACCGCGCCCGGACCTCGCTACGGGAACTGATGGATCTCTCCCCGAACGAGGCGACAGTCAAACGCGATGGTGAGGAGACGACGATCCCGGTCGAGGAAGTTCGAATCGGCGATATCGTCGTTGTCAGGCCCGGCGAGAAGATCCCCATGGATGGCGAGGTCGTTGAGGGCCAAAGCGCCGTCAATCAGGCTCCGATCACCGGCGAAAGCGTCCCTGTGGATAAAACGGTCGGTGATGAGGTCTACGCCGGCACGATCAACGAGGAGGGGTATTTGGAGATGCAGGTGACCGCTGAGGCCAGCGATAACACCATCGCCCGTATCGTCGAGCTCGTCGAGGACGCCCAGTCGAACAAGACCGAACGCGAACAGTTCGTCGAGCGGTTCGCCGATTATTATACCCCCGTCGTCGTCGGGTTCGCGATCCTCGTTACCCTTGGGAGTCCATCCGTACTCGGGACCACTTGGGCGACAGCGGTCGTCTATGGGCTAACGTTGTTGGTGCTCGCGTGCCCGTGTGCCTTCGTCATCTCGACGCCGGTGTCGGTGGTCTCGGGGATCACGAGCGGGGCGAAAAACGGCGTGCTCATCAAAGGTGGGAATCACTTGGAGGCAATGGGCGCTGTCGACGCCGTCGCCTTCGATAAAACCGGGACGCTCACCAAAGGCCGCCTCACCGTCACCGACGTCATTCCGTTGAACGGCAACACCGAAGAGGAGGTGCTCCGGTGTGCACGCGGGCTCGAACAGCGAAGCGAACACCCCATCGGGGAGGCGATCGTCGCCGAGGCGGGGTCCGTCGGCACCGCCACCCAGGAAATCGAGGATTTCGAGAGCATTACGGGCAAAGGTGTCCGGGCGGATCTCGATGGGCGGCCCCACTTCGCGGGCAAACCGGGGTTGTTCGAGGAGTTGGGGTTCGATCTCTCACACGTCCACGCAACAACCGATGGCGGGATCGTCACCCGGACAGCCCAACAGCTCTGTGACCGGAACAACTGTCTGGACCTCCTCGATGAGACGGTACCCGAACTGCAAGCCGACGGCAAGACTGTCGTCCTGGTCGGGACCGAGGACGAACTCGAGGGAATCATCGCCGTGGCGGACGAGGTCCGGCCGACCGCGAAACGGGCGATTGCCCGCCTGAAGGAACTCGGGGTGGATCGAACCGTGATGTTGACCGGCGACAACGATCGAACGGCCCGAGCCATCGCGGAGGAGGTCGGCGTCGACGAGTATCGGGCCGAACTCCTCCCCGAGGAGAAAGTCACGGCCATCGAAGCCTTAGCCGCCGAACAGGATGGGGTCGCAATGGTCGGCGACGGCATCAACGATGCGCCGGCCCTGGCGACCGCGACGGTCGGGGTGGCGATGGGCGCCGCCGGGACGGATACGGCCCTGGAAACGGCGGATATCGCCCTGATGGGTGATGATCTCACGAAGCTGCCGTATCTCTACGAACTGGCGACCGATGCAAACGGGGTGATCCGACAGAACATCGTTGCCAGCCTGCTCGTAAAGGCCGGGCTCGCAATCGCCGTTCCGTTTGGCTATGTTCCGATCTGGCTGGCGGTACTGGCCGGGGATGCGGGGATGACCGTCGGCGTCACGGGCAATGCGATGCGCTTGTCCCGGATCACACCCGATCTTGAGGCGGCCGGTGACCCCGTCGACTGACGCGATCTCTGTCTCGAAGCGATGATCGGTCGTGATTCGGTTTCGGCATGAGCTGTCAGGATTGCCGAAGCCAGACACAACGGGCTGACGGCTTGGAACTAAATACGGGACCTGTGTATGCCAGACAGTCATGATCGATGATCGATTGGACGGCGATGTTGCCGTCGTGACCGGTGCCGGCCGCAACATCGGACGGGCGATTGCCGAACGGTTCGCGGCCGAGAGTGCACAAGTCGTTGTCGCCGACATCGAGGAGGAACGGGCGAACGAGACGGCCGATACGATTACCGACGATGGCGGTACCGCGACGGCCGTCACGGTCGATGTCGCCGAAGAGGCCGATGTAACTCAGATGGTCTCGGCCGCCGAGACGGCGTTCGGGGCGATCGACATCCTCGTGAACAACGCGGCAATCAAAGAGGAGTCACCGTTCCTGGAGATGCCCACGGCGATGTTCGATCGAACGATCGGCGTGAATCTCCGTGGTCCCTTTCTGTGTACCCGCGAGTGTGGGAAATCAATGCGGGATTCGGACGGCGGTGTGGTTATCAACCTCTCGTCGACCTCAGGACATAAGGGCGAACCAACGTCCGTGGCCTACGGAACGACCAAAGGTGCCATGCTCAACTTCACGCGATCGACGGCGGCGGCACTCGCCGACCACGATATCCGTGTCAACACGCTCACACCGACCCGGACCGGCCAGCGGACGCTGCCGGATCGGAGATTCGAACGAAAGGACTTGGCCGAGGCGGACCGCAGTGACGAGGAGATCATCGCCGATATTCCACTCGGCCGGATCGGGCGACCGGTCGACATCGCCAAGGCAGCAGTCTTCTTAGCCAGCGATGAAAGCGAGTTCGTGACCGGGACCGAGTTACGGGTCAATGGCGGGCGTGAGGTTTGATCGATCGGGGTTGCCAACAGCCGACTGGTATGTCAATTGGGAAGACGTGACCGAGCTAACACTGGGGCGCGATGGGAATGAACGTACAGAACGACCCCCAAAAGAACCAGACGACGACCAGAAAGCCAGCGACGATGAGAAGCAAAATCACGAGGCGTTCTTCGGGGGACCGACCCGACCGCAGTTCCGTCAGTTCGGGCGGCTCGTCCTCGCTCATGGTACACCAACGGTGGTGATGTAACTATTTGTATCCTCGCTCCAGGAGGCAGTCACCGCGTGTACCGGTCAGCATAATGTCGCCAGTAGGCGATGATAACCGACCCAGCCAGAACAAATCCGGCGATTGCCTGCGTCCAGGTGTGGGCCCCGGCTACTGGGCGGCTGATGACCATACCGACCGGCACGAACAGGAGGGGCCGAAACCGTCGATCGAGGACTGACAGGTAACCGGCCGGGATGACCGTGTAGATAACGTGACTCGAGATCGCCCAGCTAAGGGTAATGAGGGCGTGGACGACCGTGATCCCCAGCAGTAGTTTCGAGAATTCCGGGACGAACCGCCCCCAGGCCTGCCATCGCCAAGCGAACCAAATAACGGATAACCCAACGCCCAAGCCGACGCTGCCAAGCAGGTCGGTGCTGACCGCCCGGACGGCTGGCAAGACCAATGGGATGGCCCGGAGAATAAGGTACGCGAGGACCCACCCACCGGCGAGCACCGCATATCGGGGGAGCAACTGCCGGGAGAACGTCCCCATCTGGATCCGCCACTCGTAGCCGATAAGGAGCACACCACACAACAGGACGAACAGCTCCGGCGCAAAGACTGCGGAATACAATCGAGCCAGCTCCCCAAGCATATATCGGCGTACGCGGTGGAATCGACCTTTGTGATTACGGTTGAGTTCGAATAATCAAGTGAGCCACCGCCCACAACGCAGTCACCCATCGGTGGTTACCGGAGCGTTATGCAGTAATAGTGTCCTTAGCTGAAGTATAATAGTAACCAGGTACTACTACGTAATGTGAGGTAATCTAACCCATGGCAACCTGCTCCACTCACGCCCGTGCCTTCGTCGATCACAGCATCGATGACGGGACTGATCTGATCGCCCGCACCTACTACGCGCTGGCGGCGACGGGGGATCGAACGCCTGAGCCGTCGCCAGTGTACGCCGACCGGATCGCCAACGCGTTTCGGAAAGCGTTCATCCAGTCCGCTGACGTGCCATTGGTTCCCGAGCCGGTCGATGCGGCAATCGAGGAAGCAAGCGACCTCCTCGTCCACCGGATCCTCGACAACCCGGACGCTGACCTTCGAACGGAGCTCCTGCCGGCGTTCTATCGGACGGTTGCCCGGACGTATTGTGCCTACCTCGAGGCGGGCGGTGAGCCAGGCGAGGTGGGTATCTGGTACGATCAGGACGATGACGACGGCGGCATCCCGGTCGAGCCCTGACGGCGGCCTGCGGTTCTACCGGCGGGGTTACCCCTCCACGCAGTCGATGATCTCCCGGACGAGAGCGTTGTGAGCGCCCGCATCATAATGGGGAGTGTGGCCGAGGCGGACGATGACCATATCGAGTGACGGAATCACCATGGTGATTTGGCCACGGGCACCGCGGGCACTGTAGGCGTCGGCGGGGACTTCGGGGAATTCACCGCTTTGGTTGAGCCAGAACTGACCGCCGTACCCGTCTTCGGGATGAGCAGGAGCGGGTTCGGTGATGAAATCGATCCAGTCCGGTGGGAGCAGCTGCTCGCCTTGCCATTGGCCCTCTCGAAGATGGAGCAGGCCAAAGCGGGCCCAGTCACGGGCCGTGCCATAGTTAAATCCGGTCATGATGAAATTTCCGTAGGGGTCCGGTTCGTGGACCATATTGCGGACCCCAATCCTGTCATATAGCGCCCGTTGGGGAAATTCCAGGTACTCCCGACCGGTGCGCTCGACCGTCTCCCGGATAATCTGGCCCAGACTCAGCGTGTCACAGTTGCGATACCGCCAGACCGTGTTCGGTTCATGTTCTAATGGCCGACTCGTAACGAACTCAAAGACGTTTATTGGATCACAGTACACCCGGTGATGGTGATCCTCCGCAACGGTTGAGGGGATCTCCGGCTCGTCGGTCGAACGATGGAATTCAAGGCCGCTGCTCATCCGCAAGAGATCGGCGATCGTAATGTGACGCCGGGCATCGTCCTGCCAGGCGTCGATCGGGGCCGGGTCATCCACATCGAAATGCCCCTCTTCGATGAGTATCCCGATGAGGGCGGCGGTGACGCTTTTCCCCATCGACCAGCTCACGTGTCGTGTGTCCTTGTTATATCCCGAGGCATATCGTTCCCCGATGATGTCGCCGTCTTTGAGGACGACCACGGCCCGGGTGTTCGGCGGCATCCCTTGTGGCGGGAACGGCCGCATGGCTCGATCGAGCGTTGTCGAGAGGGCATCGGTATCGACGCCGGCTGGATCCTCCGCGACGGCGTTTCGATCGCCCATCGGCCAGTCCTGCTCGGTCGCCGGTGGCAGGGCGGGCGACACCTCGACTGGCTCGAAATAGACGCTCGATGCGTCATCCGGAAGGATCGTACAGCCCTGCGTCGGGTTATACGTGGCCGTCTTCGACCGGCCGGTGTCGGTCGTCAGCGTGAGCGTCTGGCCCTCGAAATCGATGTCGACCGAGCACCGATCCCAGTCGTGGTAGTGATCCAAGGTTCGCAAATCATGTTCGATGTATTCGTAGGGGTTGCGTCCCACGACGAACACCGCTGAACAGAGGAGCTTGGCGTGCCTGGCGAGGCTGTAGGTGGCTTGCTCAACAGCGCGGTCCGATTGGAATGCCATGCCGGTCCGTTGGCGGAGTGCCCCGATAAGTGCTAGTTCGACAGGACTGACACAAAGGAGTCCGCCGGCACGGACGTGTCCGGACAGTGCGTTCGAGCCGTGTCGTCAGGCCGCTTCAACGACGATCCGTACGCGGTCTTCGGGTTGTAACACGTACTCGCTTGGTGTAACTGACTCGCCGTTGACCGTGATCCGTACCGAATACTCCGCGCTCGAATCCCGGTATGTCGTCCCCGCGTACGTTACCGAGGACTCGGTGACATCGATCCCCAACGTCGCCAGGGCGAACTCGAGGGTGACACCTTCCGCGTGGACGTGCCAGCGGGTGCCGTCACCACCTTCGAAGTGGAAGGCATCGGCCTGCAGCTGATAGCGGTCCTGGCTGAAATCGACCCGCTCGCCGGTGATGATCACCTCCATCGTTCCGTGGTAGTGGGCGCTGCCGACGTTGGTCGGCTGTTGGGCGGCGTCGACCGTCGATCCGGAGTTCCCGCCGGAGGTAAGCAAAACGACGCCACCGGCGATGATCACGGCCACGACGATAACGAATCCCAGGACAAGGATCCCCGAAGAGATCCCCGACTCATCCCCGTCGTCGCTGATCGGATCGACCCCTAGCCGTTTGCGATCGATCGGCCCGAGATCGTCCGGATGCGCAGCCTCGAGATGCTCTAAATAGGCTTCCTCGGAATCGAAGCTGGCATCACAGTACTGACACTCGGGCATTGCTCGATCATAGGGGCGTTTCGTCAAAAATTCGCGGGTTATCGAAGTTGGTGGACAAACGACCCATCATCGCGGGATTACTTTCGTCGTTTTTATTAAAGCGGTATCGCGGAGGGAGATGTGTGGTCTCGTTGCGATCGCTGTTTGGGAAGGACGCGGATGTCCTCCGGGATCGGGACTTCCAATTGCTCTTACTGGCGAGTATCACCTCCCCGCTTGGCGCCTCCTTACTATCGCCGGTTTTGGATTCGTTGACCGGCCCGTTCGGCGTCGGTGAAGCCCGGATCGGCCTGTTGATGGCCGTCTACACGGCGCCGGCGATCGTCATGATCCCCGTCGCTGGTGTTCTCGCCGATCGGTACGGCCGCAAACCAGTACTCATCGCCGGCCTGACGCTCTTTGGGGCCGCCGGAACGGCGATCGCGGCGGTCGATGATTTCCGGATCGTGCTCGTATTGCGATTGCTCCAAGGGATCGCCTACACCGGGATCGGTCCGATTTTGATCACGAGCGTCGGTGACCTCTATCAGGGCGCCCAAGAGGCGACCGCCCAAGGCCTTCGCTTTACCATGGTCGGGGTGTCGATGACCGTCATGCCGCTGTTGTCGGGTCTTCTGGTCGTTATCGCCTGGCAATACCCGTTTGTCCTGTACGCGATCGCCCTGCCCTCGGCCGTCCTCGTCTTTCTTGGCTTCGAGGAGCCCACAAGCATCGACGAGGGGAACGAAACCGACCGGGATCGGCGCGAACATATCCGCGATCTGGTCGGGTTGATACGCCAACCCCGGGTATTCGCGATCCTCTTTGGTCGAACGGTCCCGTCGTTTCTCTGGTTTGGCTTTCTGACCTACAACTCAATCGTCGTCGTCCGGTTGTTGGGGGGGACGCCCGGACAGGCAGGCGCGTTGGTCGCCCTCTCGTCGATTGCCTCGTCGATCGCCGCCACGCAAGTCGGTCGACTGACCGACGTGTTCGCGACCCGTGTGGTGCCGCTGATCGGGGGGGTGAGTCTTGCCGGCGCCGGCCTTGTCTTGCTTCCCTTTGTCCCGTCGATCCCGTGGCTTGCCGTCTGTGTGCTTGGGATGGGCTTTGGCTTCGGCGTCATGATCAATATGTTCCGGAGTATGATCACCGGCTTTGCGCCCGAGCAGTTACGTGGCGGGCTCGTGAGCGTCGGCGAGTCGATCGGCCGCCTCGGGAGCACCAGTGCCCCGATCATCATGGGTGGTGCGATCGCCGTGCTCGAACCGTCGATGGGATTCGCCCGCGCCCTGCAGGTCGTCCTGGTTGCCGTCGGGATGATCGGTGTCCTCGCCGGAAGCCTGGCGATCCTCGTTTCGGATCGCTCCGCGACGGTATACAATCCAGTGGCCGCGGATTGATCGCCAGTCGGCGGAAGCGAACCTCCTCAGGTAGTCGAAGCAAACCAGCCCATCAGGATAGCCGACCAGTATCGATCAGTCACTGGATGACGGACCGGGATTCATCGGCTGTGACCGTCGCAAGGTCAACGACTCCTGTAGACGCTGATTTAACGTCCGTTGGAGGGCAGTCGCATCCAGTTGTTCGATATCGGCCGCGGCAGCCGTCGATCCGGTCAACGACAGCGAGCCAGCAGTATCGACAACGATCGTGGCGAGCTCCCAGCGGCGTTGGAACACCGTTCGGGAATCGATCACCGTCTGAATCCGGTAGTAGGGAACGATCTTGACCGATCGTGACCAGAACCCATTGCGGGTAACGACGTGATCGGGACCGACCCAGTAGCCCCGATGACGCCACTTCCGGTCGGCGGCGATCGGGAGCAACGGGAGCGCGGCGACCGTCGCAAACCATGGGATCGACATCGAGAGATACCGGTCGGCAACCAGTAACCCACCCGTCAGCCCGAACAGTACCAGGAGATATCGAATCACGTACCGCCGCCGGGTTCGTTTCGGCGGCCGGTTGAACTCGATGTCATCGACGGGTTCGATCTCTTCGGCCAGCCGATAGATCCGGTCGGTCCGGGCGATCGGGACCGCCACCTGCGAGCCTTGCCCACCGCTTCGGTTCGGGGAATAGCCGGCCGTCTCGACGGTCAAGGTCGCGTAGCCGAACCACCGTTTGAGGGGGTTATCCTCAATCGTAATCGTCTGGACCTTCGCCAGCGGGATCGAACCGCTGTACCGACGAAACAACCCCCGTTCGTAGCGGAGATCCTCATCGAGGCGCGTGAGACGGAAGCCGTAGTAGTTGACGATCGCAACGGCGATCCCGAGTAGCCATGCCGCCACGACCAGCCCACCCACGAGCAGGCTCCCCAGCCCCACCAACATCGCTTGGGGGGCTGTCACCATCCCCGAGAGAACCGGCACCGAGCCGGGACCGACCAACGAGATGACGCCAAGAACGCGGGCGTCAAAGGAGAGGGCGCCGACCAATCCGAGTTCCTGTGCCGAAATCGCATAGAGCAGTTCCTCCTCGTCTTCGCTTGTGAGCTCCGGGGATTCTTCTGTGTCGTCGACATCACGTTTGCGACGCTGAATCGCCCGCTGTAACCGTTTGGCTTCCGCCCCGGTGACGTAATTGATGGTCCCCTCGGTTTGGCTGCCGCCGGCGGTTTCGAGCCCTACGGAGGCGATGCCGAGGATTCGCTGGACGACGTTGCGGGAGATATCGACGTTCTGGATGCGTTGATACGGGAGTTCGCGTTCACGTCGGCTGAAAACACCCGAATAGATGTCGAGGGTATCCTCCGTGAGATGGTACTCGAACCGGCGGTAGTAGGCTAGTTCATAGCCCAGAATAGCGAGCAAGGCAAACACTGCGAGGCCGATAATAACGAGTGGGCCACCGACGACCCGACTGGCCTCCGATCGGGACGCAAAGAAAGCGACAAAGAGGATACTGGATGACCGCTGGATGGCCCGATACGGGATGGTGAACGGCGAGAGTTTCACACGGCATCCTCCCCTTCGCTGGCGATGGCGAGGCGTTTGAGCCGTTCACGGAGGTCCTGTGCGTTCGACGGCGACAATCCCGGAATCCGGACGTCGGCCCCGCGTGACCCGGCTGTATAGACCACGGTGCTCGCGAGGCCGGTCGCCCGTTCGAGCGGCGTCCGTCTGGAGTCGACGTGCTGGATCCGAACGAACGGCACGACTGTCCGGACTTCAGTGATCACACCACGTTCGAGGTACAATGCGTCCTCGCGGATCTCATAGCGCCACCGACGATAACGTAGAAACGCCATCGGGAGCCCGATGATCAAAACGAAGCTAAAGGCAGCCCCGCCGAGCACCACAGGCAGGTCAAAGAACAGATAGCCACCGGTCCCGAGCGCACCGAACACCATCGCGATGATGACTGTCCGGAAGATCCAAATAAGCCGGATCCGGGGATGTAGCCGATTCATCGCCGGGAGCCTCCACCAAATACCGAGCCAGTCCAGCCGTCGGCCATACTACCACTAGCGGCGCTGACTGTCTAAGACCCCACGATTGTGCCTGCCGGGAGAACCGAGTCTGGATAGATGATTGTATCCGTGCGTTCATTAGCCAGCCCCGAAAAGCACCGCCAACGCGTCGATGACCCGATCACTCGGGCTCTTCGAGGAACTGATCCAGGTGGGGCGAGCCCGTGATGTCGGGTTTTTGTTGCTCCCGGTGATCGCGTTAGTGGGTCTCTACCGTCTGTCCCCGGCAGTCAAATCCACCCTGACGTTCTCGCATATCACACCATCGGTCCTGACGGCGTTTACGACCCATTACATCCATTACAGCCAACAGCACCTAACCGCGAACCTGACCGTGTATCTGCTGTTGGTTCCAACAGTGTACAGTCTCACCGTGCTGGCGGGACGGCGTCGGCTGTTTTTTGCCGTCTTTTGGACGTTCCTTCTGGTGTTTCCGGTGGTGCTCTCGGCGTCGAGTATCCTGGTCCTCCGACAGGGGGAGCTCTTTGGGTTTTCCGGGATCGCGCTTTCCTTCGCTGGCTTTCTCCCCGTCACGACGACGCGGTATCTGGGCCGGCGGTATCCGGGGCCGATCGATATTGATACGGCCCCCAGTCTGTTTTTCCTCGGGCTGGCCGTCGTTGCCTTGCTGACGCTCCCCGCTGGCCGCCTGCGTCAATCGCTCGTCGTCGTCCCCGGGATTATCGGGTTGTTGTATCTCTGGTACCCGATCCGGCGGTTGCTCCGATCACGCCGGGGATCCTTCCTCAAGGACACCGATCGAGTCGGTGCCATCGAACTGGTTGTCTTCAGTGTGATCGCCTACTTCGTGATTCTCGTCGTCTCCTTTCGGACAACCATGGTCAACGAGATGACCATCGTGAACCTCTATTTGCATTTCCTCGGGTTCAGCATCGGCTTTCTGGCATCGTATCTGACCTTTCGGATCGACCGTCGCTACGGGGACTGAGCGGCGCTCAGTCGTCGGCGGTCATATCGAACGGCGGCTCGGCCTCCGGCGGCAGCGGGGTCTCGTACGGTTGTCCCCCAGTCGCCTCCTCGAACTCCTCACGGGCGGCCGCTAACGTGTCCGGATCGGTCATCAGATCATACGCGGCCCCCGCGAGTACTTTCGCGGCGAAGGTAACGCCTTTCTGGCCGAAGTCACCGTTGGCCGCAACGATCTGCCAGCTGTGGCCCGGGGTGCCAACCGGCCACGTAGCCGCACTGAACTGGGCGGTCGGCGTGATGTAACTCACGTCCCCGACCTCGGTCGAGCCAGCGATCAGATCACCCTCGTCGTAGGGCGGAACCGGCTCCGGATAGAGCGCATGGTCCTCGACCTCCTCGCGAAGATCGTCGGGCAGATCGGCGAGCTCGGACTCACGGCTGTCCTCCGAGACGGTTTCGAGGAGTTCCTCGGCGAAGGCGTAGTCCTCCTCGTCGTAATCGATCGCGCCGAGAGTCTCCATGTTCTCCCACACTACGTCCGTGATCGTGTGGTTCGGCAGGTAATCATAACAGCCGGTGAGAAAGCGTTCGGAGACCTCAGTTTGGGTCATCATCGCCGCGGCGTCGGCGATATCCCGCAGCCACTCGGTGTTGCGCTCGACTTCCTCACGGGATGGCGCCCGCACGAAGTACCATACCGACGCCTCGGCTGGCACGACGTTCGGCGCTTGGCCACCCTCGGTGATCGCATAATGCATCCGGGCGTCGTCGGAGATATGCTCGCGCATGTACTCGACGCCCGTGTTCATCAACTCGACGGCATCCAACGCGCTCCGGCCCGACTCCGGCGAGCCCGCCGCATGCGCCGAGACGCCTTCGAACTCGAAGACGATCGAGTTCAGCGCGTTCGACCGTTTCAACCAGGGGGTGCTGAGGTCACCGGGATGCCACGTGAGTGCGGCATCGAGGTCGTCAAAGACGCCGGCCCGGGCCATGTAGGTCTTCCCGACCAGCGTCTCCTCGGCCGGACAGCCATAACACCGGATCGTCCCCGAGACTTCACCCGATTCGATTGCCCGTTTGACCGCGATCGCCCCACCGACGGCGGCGACACCAAAGAGGTTGTGCCCACAGCCGTGGCCAGGACCGCCCTCTTCGATCGGCGCGCGTTCGGCTTTGACCTCCTGGGAGAGCCCCGGCAGGGCGTCGTACTCCCCGAGGATCCCGATCGTCGGCTCGCCGTCACCGTAGGTCGCGACGAACGCCGTCGGCATCCCACCGACGCCCATCTCGACATCGAACCCTTCGGCCCGCAGCGTGTCGGCGAGGGCTTCGGCCGATTCGTGTTCATGCAATCCCAGCTCCGGGTTCTCCCAGAGCTGTTGGGCGAGTTCATAGAGTCGTTCCCGATCCGATTCCACCGCCTCGAACACCGCTGATGATCCCATACTCTCACCCACGACGGCCTGGATCATAAAGACTGAACTCACGGAACATCGCCGGGAGCGAAACCCCGTTGACGGTCGGGCCCGTGTGCTGGGGTGATGGCTGATACTGCAACCGATCGTGCATCGCTGGTTGGCATCAACCATGTCGCCCTAGAGGTCGGTGACATCGACGCCGCCCTCGAGTTCTATCGATCCCTCTTCGAGTTCGAGCTTCGGGGTCGGACGGAATCGATGGTGTTTCTCGATATGGGCGATCAGTTCATCGCCATGGCCGAAAGCGCCGACGCGGGGGAGCGGCCGGACGATCACCGTCACTTCGGGCTGGTCGTCGACGATCCGGACCTCGTCGAAGAGCGGCTCGCGTCGGTCGAGGCCGATCGTCTCGACACCAGCGGGTTGGACTTCCGTGATCCGTGGGGCAACCGGATTCAGATCGTCGGCTACGAGGAAATTCAGTTTTCGAAACGCGAGGCGGTCCTCGAGTCGATGGAGCTCGCGGATCTCGAAAAGTCGGCGAGCGCTCGGGCCGAACTCGCCGAGAAGGGCATCGACATCGAATAGGGTATTCCCTCACTCCGGTAGAGTACAGCCGACCGATTAGACCGTCGGTGGGGCCTCGACACCCACGTGGATCTCATGGGCCTCAACGTCCTCGAGGCCGGCGACCTGACCGCCGATCTCAACCGGCCCCGCATCCGTCTCGATCGTAAGGGTCGCCGTCTCCCGGCTCTGTCCGAACGACGCGTCGGTAATGCGTCCTTGGACCGTTCGTTGTTCACCGGTCAGAATATCCCGACCGATAATGGTCGCAAAGAACGGCCCCTCATGGTCGCGCAGATCGCCGACACACCGCCGAATGGTCGCGTATCGGCGTGGGAAGGGGCGTTGTTCGGTATCCTTGGCGAGCGGCTCAGCGGTCGTCCAGAGGACGGTATTCAAGAAGCCGGAGACGAGGAATCCAAGCTCGGATCGGTTGAAGATGACACCGTACCGGTCGTTCTCGGCCGTGAGCGCTTCCTGGGTCGCGTAGACGGAGTAACTCCCGTCAGCGACGGCCATGATCGGCGTCGTGATCCCTCGGCGGGCACGGACCGTCGTCGCGATATCCAAGTAATCGTACGCCTCGGGATCGGGGACATCCGCAGCGGGTGAGAGCAACAGCTCGATCGTAGTGTCGTCCTGTAATTTCGATCGGAGATCGTCTTCGAACTGATCGAGGAGTTCCGGGATCAACGACAGCATGAGTTCATACTCCGCCGCGTCGATAACGTCGGTGATATACCGAAGGATAGTCGGCCGGGATTTGATAAGCGAAACCGCCTCGGTGCCGCGAGCGGGCGCGGTATAGCGTTCGCCCAGCTGATCGACGAGTGTTTCGACCGATTCCTGAATGTCATCGAAGGCCTCCCGCGGATCGATCGCGAGCACCCGGATGGGTCGGGATTCCTGTAGTTCGACGAGCCCGTTGTCGGCGAGACTTCGGATCGTATCGTAGACGCGTGGTTGGGGGATATCGGCGTGATCAGCGATCTCGGAGGCGGTGAGCTCCCCGTGTTCGAGGATCGTGAGATAGGCCCTGGCCTCATACTCGCCGAAATCGAGGCTATTGGAGACGAATTCCAGAGCGGCTTCGAGATCGTCTGAGCTCATATAGGCAGGATGGGAGAGGCGACCAAATTAGTGTGCCCCTCTCGCTAGGGGGACGAGCTTAGATATTTACGCCGGATCGAACAACGTCTCACCGTCGACCATGTGGTCGGCCACGACATCCAGATCAACTGTCACCCCAAGCCCAGGGGTTTCGGGGATCTCAATCCGACCAGCCTCGATGACCGATTCCTCAACGATATCGTCCCACCAGCCAAGCTGATAGGAGTGAAACTCGACGGCGAGACAGTTCGGGATGGCCGCGCCGACGTGGGCACTCGCCATCGTCGCGACCGGTGAGGAAACGTTGTGCATCGCCACCGGAATGTAGTAGGTGTCGGCCATATCGGCGATCTTCCGCGTCTCGCGCATGCCGCCGACCTTCGGGAGGTCCGGCGCGACGATATCGACGGCCTGTTCTTCGATAAGCCGGCGCACCCCGTGTTTGCGATACACGTTTTCACCGGCGGTGATCGGGGTTGTCGTTCTGCTGGTGACCTCCCGCTGAACGTCGTGGTTTTCCGGCGGGACCGGATCCTCGAGCCACCAGACATCGTTGGATTCGATCGCTGTGGCCAGCCGGATCGCACTGTCTTTGCTAAAGGTCCAGTGACAGTCGAAGGCGACATCCGCCCGGTCACCGACCCGTTCGGTCACGGCCTCGACGATGTCCGCTTTGTGGGCGACTTCCGGCCCGCGGAGATGGCGGTTTGCCCGGTCTTTTTCGTGGCCGGAAGGCACGTCGAGGTCGAATTTCAACGCATCATAGCCCAGCTCCTCGACGACCCGTTCGGCCTCCGCGGCGTTGGATTCGGGTTCGGATTCATCGCCGGCATGACAATCACAGTAGACCCGCACCGCATCGCGGTATTTCCCCCCAAGCAGTTGGTAGGCCGGGATTTCCAAGACTTTCCCCGCAAGGTCATGCAACGCGAGTTCGATCCCGGCGATGGCCGTCACGGTGACCCCCTCGATCGACCCCTCGCCGGACATCTTCTGGATGAGGTGTTCGTAGAGACGATCGATATCCAAGGGGTTCTCCCCAAGGAGAAACGGCGTCATCCGCTCGATTAACTCGGGCACGCCAGCGCCCCAATAGGCCTCACCGGTGCCGGCGATTCCCGCGTCGGTATAGATACGCACCAGCGTCCATGGAAAGTTCCCGTCGACCATCGTCGTCTGTACGTCGGTGATCTCGATATCGCGTGTGCCGCCTCGATCCCGCGTGACACCCATCGTTTCCGCAGAGAGGTCACGCATCGTGTACTCAGCGTTCGGATCGTGCAGGCTCGTGTAATCGATTCCCATGATCAGGTTCCCTCCATCGGTGTGGCAAGCAGATCATGCTCCGCGAGATCCCGCCGTAGTGCGTCACGGTCATCGTCGGACATCGATCGCAGTGGCTGCCGTAATGGTCCCGGATCGAACCCCACATCGCGTAATGAGAGTGCGGTTTTCACACCGGCCATGTAGGGACCACGTTTCAGCGCCGATCGGACCTCGTAGACACGACTTTGGAGTTCCCGTGCTCGGTTCTCCTCCCCCGCATCGTAGGCCTCGTAGAGATCGACAACCAGTTCGGGAAAGGCGTTCGCGACCGCACTGACCATGCCCGAACACCCGACTTCGAGCCCCGGGAACAACAACGAATCCGACCCCGCGAGAAAGGACATGTCCGGATGGGCATCGATGGCTTGGCCGAGCCAAGGCACGTCCTTACTAGAGTCTTTGACTCCGGCGATCCCATCGATCGTCGCGATGCGATCGAGCGTCTCGAGCGCGAGTGTATTCCCCGTTTTGCTCGGGATGTGATAGACATAGACCGGGACATCCACCGCCGTCGCTACCCGATTGTAGTGTGTTACGGCCGCCTCCTTGTCGAGCGGATAGTAGTATGGCGTGACGACGACGACGCCGTCAACGCCTGCCTCCTCGGCCCGGGTCGCATTCCGGACCGTCAGTCGGGTACTCGGCTCGCCGACGCCCGCGATAACGGGGACGTCGTCACCGACCGCCTCAACAACGGCGGCGATAACCTCGGCCCGTTCGTCCGCCGAGAGCAACGGAAACTCGCCGTTCGTCCCAAGGGGGAAGACCGCATGCGCGCCAGCTCCGACGACAAACCGAGCGTGATCGGCGGTCGCCTGATAATTGACTGTTTCATTATCGTTGAAGGCGGTAATCGTCGGCGGAATCACCCCGTGTAGATCAAGTGGATCGTCAGATCCCGGCGGTGGTGCGGCCTCGGTCATAACTGAGTTCTCGGGTTACTCCCCATTGATTCCTCGGTTGTTAAGTTATTTTTCTTATTCGAGTAAAATCTTTAACTTCGAACGGTGCCCCACTCGACGACATGATTGAGTTAATTTCGACAGGAACATCGACAGAAGTAATCCGTGTTAAGGATTAACAGGACAGGAAACTCCTTACAGAATAATACTCTTCTTGCGGATGAATGACTCGATGCTAACACCGATTCCCTCGCGGCCGATACCTGAGTCGCGGTTCCCACCGAAGGGAATGTCACCCAGCCCGTGGCTTGGGGCACCGTTTACCCGAACCGAACCGGTGTCGATCTGTTCAGCGAATCGGAACGCTCGGTCGTAGTCTTTCGTAAAGACCGCGGCATCAAGGGCAAGGTCCCCAGTGTTAGCGAGTGCCAATGCCTCATCTTCATCACCGAACTGGGTAACAACGGCGACAGGGCCGAACTGCTCCTCTTCGATAATACGTGCATCGTGGGGCACACGAGCCAAGAGAGTCGGTTCGAAGAATCGTCCGTCTCGCTCACCCCCCCGGACCAAGCTGGCACCCCTATCAACGGCGTCGTCAACGAGTTCCTCAACCCACGCAGCCTGGCTTTCATCGATCAAGGGTCCGAATGTCGTCGATTCATCGAAGAGATCACCACTTTTCCAGCCGTCCATGCGGGCTTCGATCAAGTCGACAACGTCGTCGTGAATCGTTTCGTGAGCCAGGACCCGCGAGACCGCGGAACATCGCTGACCGGCGTATTTGAACGATCCCTTCGTACAGGCATTGGCGACTTCGTCGAGATCGGCGTCCGGAAAAACGACCGCGGGGGCATTCCCGCCGAGTTCCATGTGGAGATTGACCATCCCACTAACGCTGGCGACATGCTTGCCCGCCGGCGAAGAGGCGGTCATCGCGATGGCATTGATTCGATCGTCACCCGCTAGAAGATCGCCGATTTCGCTGCCGTGACCGGGCACGAAATTGAAGGCGCCCTCCGGGAGATCGGCCTCGGAGATACATTCTGCAAGGATCGAGGCACTAACCGGCGTTTTGCTTGCCGGTTTGAGAATGACGCTGTTGCCGGCTGCCAGGGCAGGGGCGACATGCAGCGACGTCGTCGACAGCGGGTAGTTGTATGGTGTAATGGTCAACACGGTACCAACGGGTTCAGGTTTAACGACGGACCGCCAGCCCTCGTGGCCTGCCGTCGTACCCTCCCGGTATTCTCCTTTCAGATTACGAGCTTCCTCGATGGCACGGTCAAATCGTTCGATCGCCGCGTCGACTTCTCCTCGCGCGGCGGTTATCGGTTTGCCCGCCTCCCGGACGATGGCCTCGACAAACTCATCTCTTCGTGCCTCAATAGCATTAGCGATCGTGTCGAGCCATTGGGTTCGTTCGACGACCGTCGTTTCGCGCATCGAGGATTTCACCTCATGGGCGGCTTCTAGCGCGGTCTCGGCTTGGGCGGGCGTCGCCGCGGCAACCCGTGTGAAAATACCACCCTCGGCGAGGTCGGTCACATCGATGTATTGGTCCGGCGTCTCCCAGCCACCATCGATAAAGAGATCACCTCGATCATGCACTCTTTCTGCGGCCATAGTGATCCATATACATGCAAATACTAAGAATTTACTCAATTTATAGTAAATTTTGTAACGGCCTAACTCATTTCTTGAATAGTGGTCCAGTGGTCCGGTACGGGACGACTTCAACCGGTTGCAGTGGTTTGAGACAGGAGGTTCAATACCGCCAAATGTGATCGAACACCACGTGGTCGTTCTGTCGGACTTGCTGTTCGATTTGGGCAGTTTCTGCGCTCACCTGACTGTCGACTCTCGATTCGATCACATCGGTTCCGTAATCGATGGTGGCGCTGACGGCCGATTCGACCGTCGCCGTCGTTGGATCCGTCGCGTTGACCCGCCATTCGATCGACTCGTCGTATTCCATCGTCGGGCCATACGGGAGCTGTATCGTCTTGCTGTCGGTCGTTCGAAACCGCCCAACGTCCGATCGGAGTTCGCGGGCCCGCTCGATCTCGCCGTCGGCTCGGGTGACGAACGTCGATGTCGTCGGGATGTGGGTCTCCGTTGGTGAGCCCATGGCGATCGTGTCCTCGAAGACGACCTCATCGCCGTGACGGCGACCGGGGAACCGGAGTACCGAGGGGGACTCCGGTGTCGATAGAACCGTATACGCACCGTGATCACGGGGAGGCTGGAGTCGCGGGAAAAAGCTGGCACTGATCGCAATCCGAAGCCGATGGCCTCGTTCGAAAACGTGTGACCGGGGTTTGAGTGGCACGGTCACAGCCAGCTCCTTGTCGGCGTCAATCGGCGTCCGCCCGTCACCGTGATGTTGATCAGCTGGTCTGATCTGGCCGTATGTCACGAGCCGGGCGGTGTCATCGGGCGTGACATCGACCACCCGGACGGCCAGGAGCGGGTCGCTAGCTGTCGATTGGATCCTCAGCGAGACGTCACCGGTCCCCGTGTACTCAAGCGGCGCTTCGAGCGGTGCTGTCTCGAACGTAAGCGACCGAGCGTCATCGGGGCTCGTATCGGTTGGCGGCCCCAAATAAAACAGCGAGTGCATCCCCACCGTGTGATCGAATTCATAGACGGCGCTGACATCCTCGCCGTCAGTGCGGTAGTCCGCTGTCGGCTGTAAGCCGGTTGATGCCAGCGCCAATTCAACGGGCTCGGCTGTGTTCTCAAGGGTCGGCCAGTCATCGTATCCACGCCAGACCCCGCCGTCGAGACGGCCGCCGCCGTCACGTTCGGTCCAAAACGATACCTGCGGACGTTCGAGTGCCCGGGTCTCGGCGTCGGTGAGGAAGTGATCGAACCACTCGGCGACCTGCTGGCGGAAGTTGACAGCGGTTTCGCGGCCCCGATGGGGCATCGTGTGACGCCAGGGACCGATCAACACCCGGGATGGTCCGGCACTCAGCCTCGCCTGTTCGAACACCGTATGCGGGAAGTAATCACGCCAGCCCCCAACGGTAAACATCGGGACCTCGATTCGGGTGAGATCGATATCCTTCGATTGCCAGTAGGCGTCTTTTTCGGGATGTGCGAGCTGTTGGAACAGCCACGGTTCGCTCTGTTCGAGTGCATCGAGTCGGGATTGCCAGACGTCGGCCCAGTGGCCACCCGAATCGCGAACACCGGGTGGCAACCCAGCGAAGGCCTGCATCATCGGCAGCCAGCCGCCCGCGTGTTTGAACGACATCGCCCCGCCGGGATAGCGTGAATGCTCATAGGACTGGTGGGGCGCCATGATAGGCACGATTGCCGCAAGGCCGTCTGGCTGTTCGGCGGCGGTATGCAAAGCGGTCTTCCCTCGATAGGACTTGCCGAACATCCCGACACGGCCCGTCGACCACTCTTGATCGGCAAGCCATTCGACAGCGGCTTTCCCCTGTATGCCCTCGTCGGCGGTGAACGGCTCGTGTTTGACGCCGTCGGCACCGCCGGTGCCGAGCATATCCGCGATGACGACCGCGTAGCCGTGATCGGCCAGATATCGGATCAGCGGATCATACGATCCGTAGGTGCTGTACTCGTCCTTGCGATACGGGGTCAGTGTAAACAGGACCGGCAGTGGACCATCACGATCGGGCGGCCGGTAGCGAGTCGCCGCAAGATCGCCATCCGGGGTCGGAATCCGAAGGTTATCCGCCCGATCGAGGGACACTGATTGACGAACCATATCGGTCCCACGGAGAGATAGATGCAAAGTGTGTGGGTCCCGGCGATATCCGGCCGAACCTATTTGAAACTCTGTCCGGTCGGGAATGGTAGGTGAAGCCAATGCCAGACACCTACGATATCCTGATCACTGATGGTTATCTCTATGATCGGGACGCCGTCTGTGATGTCGCCATCCAGGATGACCGAATCGAACGGATCGCTCCCACGATCGACGGGCGTGGTGTGATCGAGATCGACGCCGACGGCCAGCTGGTCGGCCCCGGATTCGTCGATAGCCACGTCCACATGGATAAGGCCTACAGTGCGGCCGGCGACCGCTTTCCAAAGCTAAACGATCAGGGAACGAACTTCGGGACGATCGCCGAGGCCGGCGAGAAACACTACCGAGAGACAACCAAGGACCAACTCGAGGAAAACGCCGTCAGACTAGGGCGTGAGGCCGTCGCCAACGGGACGTTGCACATGCGAACACACGTCAACGTCGATACCGACATCGGAACCAAGGCACTCGAAGCCATCCTTGGGGCCCGAGAGCGCCTGGCGGATGTCCTCGAGTTACAGATCGTCGCGATGGCATCGAACGGCATCCTCGCCACCGAGGAGACACCGGCGTTGATCCGTGAGGCCATCGAGATGGGGGCCGACGTGGTCGGTGGTGCCGATCCGGCAACCCGCGGTGATGATACCGACGGCGCGATCGATACCTGGTTCGATATCGCCCGCGAATACGATGTCGAGATCGATCCACACATCCAACACCCCAGTACGCTCGGGGTGAACGTCTTGCATAAGATGGCCGATCGAACGGACGCCCACGACTACCACGATCGGGTGACAGCCAGTCACAGTTACTGTCTCGCCGAAATGGACGGCCTGGAGTTCGACGTTGAAACCCCCGGGCTTGTTCCCGCCGAACTCAAGACCTTCACCGAAGGGCAACTGGATGTCGCCATCGAACGGTTCGCGGATGTGGGTATGAAGTTCGTCTCCTGTCATCCCAGTACCCGGCCCGGTATGCCGATCCACGCCTTCGCCGAACACGATATCCCGCTTGGCTGGGGATCGGACAACATCCACGACTGGGTTATCCGCCACTCTCGGCCGGATGCGCTGCAAGGGGCACTGGCGAACGCGTTCAAGCTCGATTACAACCAATATTCCTTTGCGTCGAACCCCGGGCTCGACTTGCTCTGGCGCATGGCCACCGACGGCGGTGCCGAGGTGATGAGTATCGAGGATCGATATGGCATCGAAGAAGGTCGGCCTGCCGATCTGGTGGTCTTCGATGAACCCTCGCCACAATGGGCTGTCATCAGACAGGCCACCAAACGATATGTCATCAAAGACGGCGCGATCGTTGCTGAGAACGGGTCACTGACTGCGGATCCGATATGAGTATCCAATCGGGGGGACCGTGAAACTGTAGGCTTATCCACGCCGAAGGTCTCTGGGAGGATATGCCCGAAGAAGTACTTTTCAGTCACGAAGCAATCCAAAGCCGAAGCGAGATCGCCGTATACCTCCGTCAGGTCGCCGAGAACCTCGACGCCGGGGAGCCCATCACGCTGCAAGCAGGCGGTGATTCGGTCACGCTGTCCCCGCCCGAACAGCCGACGTTCGAAATAAAAGTCGAACGCGAGGGCCCGGCCGATCAGCCGGGCGAGCTGAGCATCGAATTCGAACTCGAGTGGGACGCCGATGCCGGTGATTCGAGCGGGCTTTCGATCGAATAGCCAAAGCCCGTGGCAGGAATTTCCCTCAGGAGGACTGACCGCAAGCTACCTATCGCTGGATGGACAAATACCAACGAATGCCGTACGACGCAATATTGTTCGATAACGACGGGGTCATCACTCGACCGGTGACCGAAGATATCCTCAAGGAGGCCGCCTGGCGGACCTTCGAGGCGATCGGTGTCACCGACCCCAAGACCGCCCACGTCGAAGGCATCATACGGGGGGTGGAACCGGAGTGGATAGAAAGCGTCTGTGCGGAGTACGGAATTGATCCCGAGGAGTTCTGGCGGTTGCGGGATAGTCACTCCTCAGCAGCCCAACGGACCGCCATCGAAAACGGACACAAGGGACTGTACGAGGATGTCGACGTCGTTCACTCGCTCGCCCATTCCCTGGGTATCGTCAGTTCGAACCAGCAGACGACGATCGATTTTATCGTCGACTATTTCGATCTCGCCACGACGTTCGGGACCTATCTTGGGCGTGAACCGACGGTAGAGAGTCTCCGCCGAAAGAAACCCAATGCCCATTACGTGACCGCAGCGCTTGCCGATCTCGACGCCGATTCGGCCCTCTTCGTCGGTGACAGCAATGCGGACATCGAAGCCGCGGCAAACGCCGGTATCGATTCGGCGTATGTTCGCCGCTCACACCGCGCTGACGACTATCTCGACAGCGAGCCCACCTACAGTATCGATTCCCTATGGGAGCTAAGGACAATCCCGGGGGTTGAGACAACCGACCTGTAGAGGCTGATAGATCGAACTCGGAGACTGCAGTCGATCGGTGATCTTTTGACTAACCAATCAGTAAGTTGGGATACCCGCCAACCACATTAAATCGTCCCCGCGTTCCTCCAACCTCTGCCAAATGCCTGAGTTAGTCCCTCCACCCATTCTGCAGACGTCGGATCGAGAGCTACCGGATGAGTCGATAACGGAAACCAACGGACGGACGGATCGGATCGATCAACATCCAGTACCCACCAAGCGAGCGAAGATCCGATGAGTATCCGAACTCGGCTGACACGCGCATTTGAACGGGTCTTCAAAGGCCCCGACGAACTCGAGTTGACCGAGGGAACGGTCGGGCGGCCGCTGTTCTTTCTTTCCCTGCCGATCGTCATAACAAATCTCCTGCAAACCGCCTACAACCTCGCCGATACGTTCTGGCTGGGGCAATACAGTACCGAGGCACTGGCGGCGATCAGCTTTGCCTTCCCGATGGTCTTTCTTCTGATCGCGTTGGGAATGGGCCTCTCGGTCGCCGGCAGCATTCTCGTCGCCCAATACACCGGCGCTGACCGGCCGCAACAAGCCGAATATGCGGCCTCCCAAACGATGACGTTCTCGTTGCTCGCGGCGGTCATCCTGGGGTTGCTGGGATTCTTTGTTGTCCATCGGTTGCTGGGACTGTTCGGCGCCTCCCCGGACGTCCTCCCCGGTGCGACGGCCTATATGCAGGTGATCTCCCTCGGGCTGGTGTTCATGTTCGGCTTTTTCGTATTCATCTCGCTGATGCGTGGCTACGGCGATACCGTGACGCCGATGTTGGTGATGTTCGGATCGGTCGCGGTCAACATCGCGCTTGATCCGTTCGTGATCTTCGGCTGGGGGCCGTTTCCCGAACTCGGAGTTGCCGGTGCGGCCTACGCGACGATCTTCTCCCGGGGATTGGCGCTGGTTGTTGGTCTTTATATCATGTTCGAGGGAAGCCGGGGTGTCCGGATCCGTCCCCGCGAAATGATTCCCGATGTAACTTTCCTTCGGCGCCTGCTTCGACTCGGCGTACCCGCCTCGATCGAAGGGACCGGCCGGGCACTGTCAGTGAATCTGATGCTGTTCGTCGTTGGGATGTTCCCGACAACGGTGGTCGCAGCCTATGGGATCGGGGTTCGAGTCTTTTCGGTCGTGTTCCTGCCGGCGATCGCCGTGGCCCGCGGGGTGGAGACGATGACCGGACAGAACATCGGTGCCGACAAACCCGATCGGGCAGCCACTGCCGCCGGCTTCGCGGCGAAAGTGATGTTCGTGATTCTCGGGCTATTCGGGGTCTATATCTGGATAGCAGGGGAGGCGGTTGTGGGGTTGTTCTCGAATGATCCAACCGTCGTCGCGACGGGGACGACCTTCCTGCAGTTCGTCGCCCCGACGTTCGGCTTCCTTGGCATCATGCGTGCCTACAGCGGCTCGATTCGGGGTGCCGGGAAGACGATGGTCGCGGCCGTGATCGGCATTACGACGCTAGGCCTGATCCGGCTCCCTATCGCCTACGTTGGCGCGATCAATATCGGACAGACCGGGATCTGGATCGCCTTTGGGATCTCGAACGTTGCGGGGGCGGTGATCGCCTATCTCTGGTATCGACGGGGCACCTGGCGCGAGGCCGATGCTACGACCGACCCGGATATCGATCTCGATGACGACCCACCTGCCGAACCGATCGATGGAGACGCCGAGGGGATGGCCTCGACCGATGACCGTGCGGAGACGTGATCGGATATCGGTGAGTCGGACGGCGGTATAGAACGGCACCGCTTAAGGGGCGCCTCAGCCATTGCAAACCTATCATGAACCGCGGCTGTTTTCTGTTGGCTTTTGGCGCGTTTCTGCTCGGCGGCCTCCTCGCCGCACTCGGATTGGGTAGTAGCTACGCCGAATACCTCCTGATCGGCGGACTCGGCGGGGCGTTAGTCTGTGTCTTTCTTCAGACGACGGAATTTTGAGCACCGCTCACCGGTGGGACTGAACGGTAAGCCGAGGCGACAACCAACAGTGGGTGCTTGTGCCTATGTCACCGCCGATTACTCGTAGGTCGTAACGTCGCCTTCTTCGATGATTTCGATCACTTCGCCAAATCCGAAGTTCGGGAGTACCTGGGTCACCTCGATTTCGACCCGATCGCCGACTTCGGTGTCCGGTACGAAAATCACATACCCAGGTTCGACACGGGCCACCCCATCGCCCTGCTCGCCGATCGATTCGATCTCGACTTCGAGCTCATCACCCTCACTCACCGGTGGATCGGCGTCACCGGAGCGGTCCTCGACACCGGTCTCAGGGACGATGTTCGAATCCTGAGTCGTCGAGAGGACGGCAATGCGATAGAGGTCGTCTTCGTCTAGGGTACCCAACTCGAATTCACTTTCCGGGATTTCAACCACATAGGAACCGTCTCGCTGTTCGATTTCCGCGCTGAACAGACACAAGAGGTCATCTAAAGATGTCATTCAGTACGCAGGGATTGCGGCCCCAACGATTTGACTTCTCCGGTTTGGTCTCCGAAAACTGACACCTCCACTGGGACCTCATCGGACAATATCGATACTGTCGATTCAGGCCGCCATCGGTTGCATCAAGAATCGAATACTTACGTCGATCGCACGGTCAATCACCACGGAGCAACGATCGAATACGAGCAAGTAGTCCCGGCGAATCGATAACGATCGTCTCGATCGTATCGAGTTCCTCGGCTGTGAACATCTCCTTGCCACGGGCCTCGCGCAACCAATCGCGCCACTCCTCTTCAGTGAGAAGCCCCCGTGAGTCGGCTTCCCACTGGGCAACGAGTTCGTCCCGAGACTCGAAGGGAATATCGAGAGCGGAATCGCCCCAATACAGCGGGGACAGGATGAACGCGGTCTCCGTCGCCTCCGTCGAAACCAAGCGATACGGATAATCGTTGTAGAGAATCACGTCCCCGGGTTCGATGACATCGCCGTTCGGGAGCTCAACGTCCTCAACCATGATCGTCCCCGATCGTCGGATAATCCCAACTCACAGATCGGTACGATGACTACACACGCACGGTACTATTGCCCTTCGTCTCCGGTTCACAGCGAGTATCACCCGCTGGCAGAACCGACAACTACGAGTTGATAAAACGCTCCCGGAAATCCGTCGACGAGATGATACCGACGTAATCGCCGTCTTGGTCACGCACGGGCAGGTGATTGATGCCGTGGGTTTCCATCATGGCGGCGGCTTCCTGCAATCGCATATCGGTTTCCACCCACTCGACTGGCGCGGTCATGACATCGGCAACCGTTGACTGATCGATGTCATCCCCGTCGGCGATCATATCGAGGATATCGGTACTGGTGATGATCCCCGTTTCAGCCCCGGGGACGAGTAATGAATTGATACCTTCATCACGCATCCGGACAACCGACTCCCTGACTGTCGCCGTCCGGCTGATCGTCTCAACCGAGGTCGTCATGATCGTCCCGACCCGTGCCGTAGCATCGATATCCATATTTTGAACCACTTGCTCAACCCCTTAGTGTTTCTCACTACTCCTGACACGTTAACACAAAACCCGATGGGATCGACGGAATCACGGCCGTTCCGGTGGATCCTACCGATACGTCGGGGGAGCTAGTACAGCGGTCATCCAACCATCAACATTGCCGCATCGATGTGTTGTATTTCGCCATCGACCGCATCAATCAACACCCCATTAGGGGACCTGAGAACAATTCAGGCGGGTCCAGATCCCGTCGTCAAACCGACTGTCCGGGATATCCTGGCCCGATCGTGTACGTGCGACAGGAATGCGATGGGAGGGTAGATCGCCCGGATAAAAATTGGACTACAAGAAGGCTGTTCTGATGTTTGCGATACCATATAAGGACATATAGCCAGAGTGGGACGATCGTCCGGAAACTTATACACCCCCGTTCTCGGCGGTCTCCTCCGACCAACCACTCGAATCGCGGTCGCTAACGAGTGGTCTGATGAACGACGACGAAAATCCGTCTCGGTACGGGAGCACTCAGAGATCTCGGGGCTTGCTAATATTGTGTACCTGGCCACCACAGGACTTACACGCTCCTTTGTCGGTGGTTCTGTTCCGAGCGCCACAGTGAAAACACTCATACAGCTGGTCGGTGACTTCCGTTTCGGTTGGTCGCATCAATGTAACCGATCGTCTCTTCGTATAAGAGGCGTATCCTGATATCATTTATATAACCATATGAATATAAGGTAATAATGATACTTTTTCTTGATACCCCTAGTAATTAAGGTTACTCAGATTACAATAGAGGTATGGAAACCCGGAAAGTCCAGAAACTCGGGCCCTCGACGCTGGCGATGACGCTGCCCGCCGAATGGACCAGGGAACATACTGTTGCCAAAGGCGACGAAGTATCGATTCGGGCCAGCTCGAAAGGTCCACTTACCGTACTTCCGGATTCGACCACTATCCGGGAAACCGAAGCAACCATCCAGGTTGGTGACTGGAGTGCCGGAGCGGTCGAACGGGCCGTCGTCGCTCAATACGTGCTCGGTCGGCGAGTCATCAACATCGAGAGCGACGACACCCTCGATAGCGACCACATCAACGCCGTGTATGATGCTGAAACCCAGCTAATGGGCCTGGGTGTCATCGAGGAAACGCCGGAACGGATCGCCGTCCGGTGTTCGGTCGATCCTGGTGATTTCACACTCGATAACCTGCTCGAACGGCTCGAAAACACCGGTCGAACGATGCGAAACGAGGCGATAACGGCGTTCGATCGCGGGGATCCGGATATGGCCCAGCGCGCCCTCAATCGGGAACGACAAGCCAACAAAATCTTCGTCCTCCTGTTGCGGTTGATCTTTACCGCCCATCAAAATCCAGCCCTCGCTCGCGGCCTGGACCTCGATACCGACTTTCCGCTTATTGGATATCGATCGATCGCGAAAAACCTCGAGTTGACCGCCGACAACGCCGAGGACATCGCAAACATCGTGCTGGATACCAGCGAACACACATTAGGGATCGATAGCCCAACCCGGCGAAAGATCACCGAGTTCAACGATCAGATCGATGAGATCACATCCTTAGCGGTACAGGCTGCGGTCGAGCGTGATTACGAACTTACCGTCGAAATCCGGGACCTGTTTCATCAGATCGGTGATCGTGAACAGGAAATCCTCGCGGAACTGCCCGAGATGACAAACGAGGAGGTACTCAAGATCCGTGAAGTCCTCGTAAGCCTCCAACAGACCGCCGAATACGCCATGCGAAACGCAGAAATCGCCGCGAACCTCGCCTTGGATCGAAACTCCGATCACGTCTCCATCGAATAACGGGTCCCAACGATTTTTCATCGCTGGCCTGTCCCCGCGTCGGGAGCGTCCTGCTCAACTGGCAACTACTCACCGATCGCGTTGGATTCATCGGGCCGAGTAAAGATCCGTGAGGGCAGGGAGTCACGGACATCGGCGGCACCCTTATCGAGAACGCGAGCGTAGTCGTCCGGGAGGACCTTGACGAATGGGGTCAACTCCGACCGCCAGTTGTTGAGGATGTAATCCGCCCGATCACTACCCGTGTAGGCGTAGTGGTTTTCGATCAGCCGATGGAGCATCCGCCGGTCCTTTCGTGAGAGCTCCCGCGTCGTTGAAACCTGGTCGTGGTTGACGTTTGAGGTGAACTCGTCAT
>JAXINS010000015.1:0-70205 GCA_034190395.1 Chewarchaeum aethiopicum (SeqCode) | reverse complement strand
CTATGGCCCGATCGATAATCCAATGGATCCGGCCGATCCCTACGAGGAAGGCGCCTACATCTGGGATGTCGCCACCGATCCGCTGGATCCACAGCTTGTCGGCCACTACGAGACGGGAGGTGCCGGCACGCACCGGAATTTCTACAACGGTGGTGATTACGCCTACATGATCGCCTGGCCAGCGGACTACGAGCAAGGGATTCTCACCGTCGTCGATGTCTCGGACCCGAGCCAGCCCCAAGAAGTCGGTCGCTGGTGGGCGCCCGGGCAAGGGCCGGACGATGACCAACCGGCGACGGCGGCCTTCTATGGACACGGTCCGGCATACATCCAAGACGACCGTGCGTACCTCGCATATGGCCGCTATGGCCCAGTCATCCTTGACGTGTCGGAGCCGACCGATCCGACGCTGATCAGCCGGCTCGCGATGGGTGACGGGCTGGGAAGCGTGCTCGGAACACACTCGTTCATCCCGTTACCCGAGACGGAGATTGCGGTGGTGACGACCGAAGCGATCAGCGAACGATCGCCGCTTGAGGGCGGTGAACCGCTCAATTATACGGCACTCGTCGATATCTCCGACGAGCGGCCATTTGCGTTCGGAGACGATACCGAGCCGACGGGGCCCAAATTCCTCAGTACAGTCCCATTACCGACGCCGGAAGCACATCTCCCCTACAGCAATTACTACGACAAAGCCGGTCGATTTGGCCCTCATAATCTGCATCATAGCCGTGACGAACCGCTCCGTTATCAGTCGAATGACCGACTCGTAATGACGTGGTTCAATGCGGGACTTCGCATCTTCGATATTACTGATCCATTGGCGCCGGCCGAAATCGGTTATTACGTGCCGTCGGATCCCGACGAACGGATCGGATCGCGACCGTCGTCGGGGCTGGTGACCCATTTTGAAGACGTCGTGGTCGACCACCGGGGCTACATTTACTGTACTGATCCGAACACTGGAGTATTCATCTTCGAATCCGAGGTTCTCTGATGCTCTCCCAACGCCACCCTCTGTCTTCAGGCCGATCTACGCTTGACGTACCGCGAGTTGGTTCGCCCCGTGTTCGCCAACCGATGTACCGGTTCGTGGACAGGCAGCCCCCTGTTCGGGAGACAGAGTGGTACTACCGTTTGAACACCGAAGAGATGAGTTTTGATTCGGCTTTTCGCAAGTGTTCCGCGGCGGTGCTCGGCGCACAGTCGATGGTCTCAGCTACGGCCGAGTGATCAGCTTTACGGGGCAGTTCATAGTACCCCAACTCGATCGCCGCCTCAACCGCCTCGCGTTGTCGTTCGCTCAACTGTGCTTCTACGATCGGAGCCATTCGTTTGAGCCCGCTGATCTCCTCGATCGTCACATCGACCGGTGGCGGAGTGGTTTCGATTGCGGCTTGGATCTTTGTTTCCGGCCCAAAGAGGGAGAACGTCACTGTGCCATCCTCGTGATATCGGATCGGTGGGACGACGATCAATCCACTCTCAGTGATGCGGCCGAACAAATCATCCAACGCGTCTGTCGTCGCGTCTCTGATGTAGACGTAAAATGCATCCGTCCCGGCGCGAACGAGGTCGTAGTCGACGACCTCCGGGGTATCCGCGACTGTTTCCTCGAACGCATCGGCGTCACCGACGGCGTAGTGGAGGATTCCCAATGCATCCCCGGTGAAATTCCACTGGAGGGCAGTCGCCCGTTCGATAAACGCGGCGTTTGCCCACACGTCGTACATCGGGTGGATCTCGGCCTCGCGGCCCCCCGCCGTGATACGCACCCGGACGTGTTTCATGCCGGAACCCATCGGACCGTCCAACTTAAACCCCCCATAGGAATCCGGCAACAGCAATTCCTCCGCCTGGTGGCTACCACAGGCTGTATGCAAGTATTCATCGCCGGTGCAACAGGGGTACTCGGCCGTCGACTCGTGGACCGATTGACCGATCGTGGCCACGATGTCATCGGACTAGTCAGGGATGATTCCGGCGCCCGTCTCGTCGAACGATTGGGTGGAACTCCACGCCGGGGTGATGTCCTTGAATCCGACACGCTCGAAGCAGTAGTGACCGATGAAATAGAGGTGCTCGTACATGCGGCGACGGCGATCCCGGATTCAACCAAACCAAGCGAAGCCGAGTGGGCCCACAACGATCGGGTCCGACTAACCGGGGCGAAGAATCTGCTTGCTGCGGCTCCGAATGACCTGCGACAGATACTGTTTCCGAGCGTCGTCTGGGTCGCTCGGCAGCCCGATGGCTCACGGTTCGACGAGACGGCCGATCGCCATCCCGATCGGGCGACCCGATCGGCCGCCGAGGTCGAGGAGTTACTGCAAACACGATCGAACACGAACGGGTTCGATGTGACGATACTCCGATGTGGCTTTTTCTATGCACCGGATGCCCGCGACACGCGCATGTGGGGTAAACGGTTGCTTAATGGAGACATGCCGATCGTCGGTGGCGGACTGTTCGGCCGAAAGGACGCCGAGCTGTCGTTCGTTCACGCTGACGACGCAGCAGCCGCCTTCGTCGCCGCCATCCACGCAAAAGCGAGTGGGCTGTATCACATCGTCGACGATGACCCGGTGACCGGTGCGACCTTCTTTAAAACGTTCGCGGAGCTTCTGGACGCTCCGAAGCCACGTCGGATTCCGGCCTGGTTAGCTCGGGTTTTCATCGGCAAGATCAACGCCCAGGGACTCACCAGTCCCATGCCGACAACGAACGAAAAGGCGGTCCAGGAACTTGACTGGAAACCCGAGTTTCCAACGTACCGTGAGGGACTCAAACAGATCGTTGACACTTGGACGGCTGACGGGACGCTTGCCGAACTACAGGCTGAATCAACGACCGACCCAGTCCCACCGACAAAGCAACGGACATGACCGACCGACGGCCACTCCTATTCGGTGTTGCCGGTCACGTGTTGCTTTCACTCGTCCATGGCGTGACCCATCTCGTTCTTCCTGTCACCGTACACGGCTGGCAATACGGCTTTGCTATCGTGGTGCTGTTCATGGCGCCACTCGCCGGAGTAGTGCTGATTATCTACGATCGATCCGTGACTGGCGGCATTTTACTGGCGATTGCAGGAATGGCTGCGCTGGCGTTTGAACTGCTGTATCATTTCATCATCATGAATCCCGATCACGTCGCCACGATTGCCACCGGCCAGCTGGTGTTCGCAACGACAGCAGTCCTAACCACGATCGGCGATGGGGTACTCATAGCGGTCGCAGGATGGTTTCTGGCCTATACCGTTCGGACCGAGTTTGCTGGATGAGCGCTTCGCCTAATGCCACCGATAGATGTCGCTAGGGAAAATGAGTACCCAGAGAGCAATCGGAATCACGAGGACAATCACAACAAAAAAGCATTCTCGCTTTGGGGTCAACCGTCCCGCGCTACTCGCTTGCGATCCATACTTGGGATGGCCGCTTGGATGTATCGTTCCAGCGCATTTCACGGATAGACGACGACGGGACTCGTCGGGTGTACGATCGGCTCGCTGCCAGCGGAGTTTAGATGCAGGTATACGGTCGATCAGGAGGCGACTGGCTTCGAAGCTAGGGACCGGCCGTCGTCGCTCGTACTGGCGATACCGCGGAACACCGGACGTCGTGGGTCGTCGTTTATACCCCTGAGGGTCCGGATGAACATCGGACAGCGGCGTTACTCCACCGGGAAATTGGCGAAAAAGTCTGGAAAGGAGCGTGGACGTTTGATCCCCCGTGAGTGACGCGAATCCAAGACGACATCAACACAAATCCCTGACCGTTTGGAAGTGCCGGCGAACGGAGCATGAACAGGTCAGCTACGTTGGGCCAGTATGATCCATCATATAAATTACCCCAACTGATTGGGAGGAATCGACAACACGCTCCGACCAGTCTGTGCAGTTATAATGTCAGCTGCTTCCACAGCCGATGATCGTATTGACCTACCACCCGAATTCGCCGACCATCTCGCCACGGTCGGAAACCTCGACACTACCCCCGAAACGTTGGCCGAGTACTGGTCGCAGTTCGCTGACCAGCTCGTGGCAACCGATCACACAATCGAACCCGGGGATCTGTATACCGACGAACCAACACGACATGAAGTCCAAGTGGATGAGCAAGTCCAGTACGCACCGTGTGTCTTAGATGCACTGACAGCCGCAGTGTTGGAGTCACAATCCCCTGTGACTGTTCGATCAGTTGATCCCGTGACCCACACACCGGTGACGTTTACTGTCGGAGCTGACACCATCCGTGTCACCCCTGAGAAAGCCATCGTGACATTCGGCATCGCACCATCAATCCCTGCACTCGAAGCAAGTGACGAAACCATCTTCGACTGGATGTTACAGGCAGACACACCCAGTGTCAGTACCGCGTTCTGCCAGTATATCAACGCGTTTGAATCTCGGGAGTCCTACGACGAGTGGAGGACCATCACCGACGGTAAAACTATCCCAGTACAACCAGCGTCTGCTGAGAGGCTCATCCGACAGTACATCGATCTGGATTAACTCCGGATATCTCTTTGAGGGAATCCGAACGACAGAGGATGTGCCTTCCATCCTGTACACTGGATCCGATAATTGTTGGAGGTATCTCGGACGGAATGTAGAGCGCTCTGAGAACGGGGGCGGGATACTGGCCTCAGTACCCCATCAGACCTTCCCTGACCGGGATGTGGCGTGTAAGGATGTTCAGACACAACAGGCCATCGGGTCAGACATGCCCCCACACAGCGGACCATCGGTGATGTAAATATAGCTACTCCTGATATCCCTAATATTGTACTAGCAAATGATAGGAAGCCACACCCGGTATATCAAAAAATGGGAGGATTAGAGGAATCCATCGACCGGTAGTGATAGCCAGGTCGGCAGTTGTCAGGGAAAAATCGGTCACGACGAGGTCGTGAGTGGCGAGGTATCGAGAACACTCCGTTCCCACTGGCGACGGGCGCGGATTGCCTCGATCCCCCGGTCGGTTAACGAGTAGACGTTCGTCCGTCCGTCGGACTGTGCTTTGGCGACCAATCCGAGATCGATAAGCGTCTCGAGGTTGGGGTACAGTCGGGCGTGATTGATGTCCTCCGAATAGTACGCGTCCAATTCGGCTTTGATTTCGAGACCACAGGGGTCCTCACACGACCGGATGATGTACAGCAAATCGCGCTGGAAATTCGTTAAGTCCCACATAGATGATGATAGGTTCGTATCAGCCGGTACGGTGTCGAAGATCGAACGAACACTCAGTACAGCTCCACGACCCGCCGGTAAAGACAAGCCGCCCGGAGCAGGTTGGACAACTGTCCGATCGGTCGAGTGAATGGACACGCGTTGCCATCACCTGTGGCAGGACGAAGCGATCTCAAAAGCGTTCTTATAATATTACAGATAGAATACTAGGATATATTAACATATCCGATCGCGGATCGGACGGTACGCATCGGGGTTGGGGCGAGTGGGACAGAGAGACCGTCAGTCAACAACCGATCGGTAGTGTCCCGGTGACGCACGCGAACGGGAGACAGGAATCGGGGATCCGAGCCAGCAGACCGACGACAGCCAACATGGGACGACGATCAAACGGGTGGACAGCGGTCACGACGCAGGGGCCTTGCTCCCGGCTACCGCCCCTCGATTGTTAGAATATGAGACAAATATGGTCCCGTGACCCGTGACACGGAGCGACTCCCGGATACTTACCCAATGTGGTCCCGTGATCCGGGGTATGACCCGCGTGGCACTCATCGCTCACGACGATGAAAAACCGGAGATGATCGATTTAGTTCGAACGTATGAGGACACCTTATCGGCGTTTGACCTCGTCGCCACCGGCACGACCGGCCAGCGGATCATGGACGAAACCGGATTGACACTCAAGCGAAAACAGAGCGGTCCGCTCGGGGGCGACACCCAGATCGGGACGGAGGTCGTCGAAGGGAGACTCGATGGCATCGTCTTCCTCCGTGATCCGTTGACCGCCCAGCCACACGAACCGGATATCAGCGCGTTGCTACGGATCTGTGACGTCCACGACGTTCCCTTAGCGACGACACGAACGTCGGCTGAGTTCCTATTGGATGGGCTCGGCGAGTCGTAAGTCAGACCATTCGAAGAATCGGTTCCGGCCGGTCTGGCCCCCGACAAAACCCATTTAGTCCGGGCGGAACGCGTGGGCGCATGCAGATCGGCTCCGCCGACGCGAGTCCTGGTGCACTGGCCCGTGGCTACCTCGAAATCGCCGAACTGCCGACGGCGATCGAGGAGCGATTACCCGTGATCGTCGCCGAGGGTGTCGAAGACGGACCGACGCTTTGGATACACGGATCGATCCACGGCGACGAGGCGACCGGCCTTGCGGTCGCACAGGATGTGATGACCGAGGATCTGCCCACGGATCTCCGTGGAACCATCGTCTGTATCCCGAACGTCAACCCCGCCGGTCTGCGCCGAAACAGCCGGACGTCTTATTATCACAACGACGATCCGAACCGGTATTTTCCCCATCCTGAAACGGGGCCACGACCCCCGAACCTCCAAGAACAGATCGACGCACGGCTGTTCGACCTGCTGACCGAACACGCCGATGCCCTCGTCGATCTCCATACCGCCGGCGTCAATTCGATGCCATTCATCATCAGAAACGACGTGCCGTACGGTGGGGATCGAAGCGAGGCGGAAGCACGAACGCTCTCGGCGGAGATCGATGAACTCGGGGAGGCGTTTGGCCTCCCGGTCGTTGCGACCTACGAGACGGAGCTGAAGGAGGCGTACGGTCTCCACCGATCGACGACGAGCGCCGCCATCAGGGCCGGGATTCCAGCCATCACCCCCGAGCTGGGGAGCCACAGCGTCGTCAACGATTCGTATCGGCAAGCCGGGATCAGCGGAGTCGAGAACGTACTCAGAACGCTCGATATGCATGACGGCACCCCAAAACCGAACGACCATGCGCCGGACGCGCCTGTCGATTTCCCGGTCAAACGATCGGCGAAACCATACGCGCCGACGACCGGGATCGCCCGCTATCGGGTCACGGCCGGCGACGCCGTCGAACCGGAAGACCCACTCGTCGACATCGTCGCCCCGAACGGCGAACACCGGACAACCGTCGAAGCCCCGGCAGCCGGCTTCGTCATTGGCCGGCGTGAGGGCGTTGCTGCCTACGAGAACGACCGCCTGTTGAGCATGGCCGTCCGCGATGAAAGCGACCGAATCGTCGAGAATGGCACATAGGGCCTCTATCGGACGATTGCGTGTCGATCGGGAAGGCAAGCGGTATGGCCCCGCCTGAAGAATCGCGGATATGACAACTAATCGGGTGCGTGCGTCGATTCAGTCCGCCTTTGGAGCCGGCGAGTTCGACCACGTCAGCATCGATGACGGGGCGATCGAGGCAGTCGCCACCGACCTGGCGGATGTCGAACTAACGGTGCCGGACTGGCGTGGGCCACCCCATCCGGACGATCGGTGGTCCAACGAGACGATCCTGGATCTCTACGTGCTGGCCGCACTCAACGAGTTCCAGTTCATCATGGCCGACGGTAGCGAACGCTACCGGGCCACCTACGACGGGGAGACCTGGGAGGGCGGGTTCGCGATGTGGCGAAGCCTCACCGATGCTCTACGGCAGGATATTCCGATCACCGACGGGGAATATCTCCGTGAACTCTCGGTGGAAGCCACCGACGAACTGTTCCGTGGTGACGCCCCTGGGGACACTCAAATCCCGATGCTTGAAGCCCGCCACGAGGTACTCACCGCGACGGGCCGTCGGTTGTGTAACGGATACGACGGTCACTTTCACACCCTCGTTGAGACCCCCACAGCGGTCCGGCTGTTCGACGACGGCGATGGGTTCGTCGAGCGGTTGATCGAGGCGTTTCCGGAGGCCTTTGCGGACAGTCGCACGCTCGATGGCGAGACGGTCGCCTTCGATAAGAAGGCCCAGCTCGCGGCCGCCATGCTCTATGGACGGTTCCAAGATCGGTCGTTTTTCACCGTCAAGGATATCGAGAAGCTGACCATCTTCGCCGATTACGTAGTCCCCGCGAACCTCCGGGCGAAGGGGATTCTCGAATACGACACTGAACTCGCCGACCGGATCGAGACAGCAACCGAACTGCCGGTCGGCAGCCGCTATGAGATCGAGGTCCGGGCAGCATCGATCGTAGCGGGGGATCGGCTCCTCGCGACACTCGAAGCCCAACGCGGCGAATCGCTGATCGTTCCCCAGCTCGATTACCACCTCTGGAAGCTCGGACGGGATCTGGATGTCCCGTATCACGTGACCTACACGACGACGTACTGAGCCTGCCGTGTGGACCCGATCGGTGAGGCCGCGACCGGGTCGCAGAAAGCAAACCGACTATCGACAGGGGATCGATCAGATCGGAAACCGTCGCATGAGCGCCGGGAGCATATCCTGTACCCGCCGACGCAGACTGCCACGTAACTCGTGAATCCGTTGCATCTCCGCGTCAGTGAGCGAGAAATCGAACACCGCCAGGTTCTCTTCGAGATGCTCGCGGCTGGTCGTTTTGGGGATCGCCACCACGCCGGGCTGTTGGACCAGCCAACGGAGGGCGATCTGGGGGGCGGTTTTGTCGTAGCGATCGCCGATACGGGCGAGGGTCTCGTGGCCGATGACGTCACCCCGTGCCAGCGGACTGTACGCCGTCAGCGCCAGGTCATGCTCGACACAGAACGACCGAAGCGCCGACTGGTCGGTTAACGGGTGATAGAGCACCTGATCCGTCACCAGCGGTTCCTCAGCGACGTCGATAGCCTCGCGAAGCTGGGTCATCGTGAAGTTGCTCACGCCGAGATGCTCGACACGCCCCTCGGCCTGGAGTTCGGTCATCGCGCCAAGCGTCTCCTCGATGGGCACCCGCGGATGCGGCCAGTGGATCAAAAGCAGGTCGACGTAGTCGGTCCCGAGCCGGTCAAGGCTCGCCTGGACGGAATCGATGACGGCGTCGTGGCGGAGGTTCGACCGCCAGACCTTGGTGGTTAGAAAGATGTCATCGCGATCGACCGCAGCGGCCTCGATCCCCACACCGACCGCCCGTTCGTTATCGTACACTTGGGCCGTATCGATATGGCGATAGCCCACATCCAGGGCGGTCCGGACGATCTCCGTACAGGTCCCCCCGGTGGTTTGCCAGGTCCCGAGTCCGAGTGCCGGGAGACGGGCTTCCCCGGCGTCGACGTAGTCCATGTTGACCGAACGGCACGGACCGTTATGAAGCCCGGTTTTGATCGCGGATTCGGGTAAGTGTGTAGATCGGCCCCGCTGTCGAGGGAGATTTGACGGCGCACCAACAGGAACGGACATGGCCGGTTCACCACCCGACGCACAATCCAACGTGCTCGGCGAACCGCTCGAATCCTGTAGCACCGACCCGATGACCGGCTACCTCCGGGACGGCTGTTGTACCGCTGTCCCGGCGGACCACGGGGCCCATCACATCTGTGCCGTCGTCACGGAGGCGTTTCTGACGTTCTCCCGAGAGCGTGGCAACGACCTCATTACGCCACGGCCGGCACTCGACTTCCCGGGGCTGACCCCCGGCGATCGATGGTGTCTCTGTGTCGACCGATGGCTCGAAGCTGTCGAGGCCAACGTCGCGCCACCGGTAGTACTCGCGGCGACCAACGAGGCCGTGTTGGAACGGGTCGATTTGGAGACGCTTCGGGAGTACGCACACGAAGACTGAGACGACGTGGGATAGACGCGCCGGAGAGCCGAGCGAAGGCGTGCGAACGTTTAGGCAGCCGGCGACCAACGGATAGACCGATGGCACCGCTGTCGCGGGCGACGTTTATCCGACAGCTCCGATCGCTCGACGACGAGCGGTTTGTCGAATTTGTGGCGTCACTGTGGCGGGCCAGCGGCGCCACGGTTCGGCGTGAAAACCGACGGCTCCGGATCCATTATCGGGGACGGACACGGACGTTCTCTGTCGTTCGTCGGTCGTGGTGGCAGGATCATGTACCGACGATCGAACCACCGGAAAGCGACATCGATGGAATCATCACCGATACGCCGGAGCGACTATCCGGGGTATCGCCCGAGACGCGAGTGATCGATCCGATGGAACTCCACGAGCGGTTACTCTATGGTCTGGATCGAAAACGGGCAGAGACGATTACCCAGCGGTTCTTCGATCGATCACTCGAAGAATCGACTCCGACCGGTGATGGCGGCAGGATCGAACGAAAGGAGGTAGTCGTCCTCGTGGGAGTGATCCTCGGCGTACTGGCGCTTGCCGGCTCCGTTGTTGTCGTGGAAACCGGTGGCCTCAGCGGACCCGGACAGTACCAAAACGGAGGGTCCAGCTACGAACCGGCGGTAATCGATCTGCCATACACGCAAATGTGGCCCGGAGACGAGAACGAGTCAGCCGTCCCGGAGGATACGGCGCAGTGTTTTGAACCCTCGGTCGATGAGTTGCCCTACACCGAAATGCGGCCCAACCACGACGGGACGACCCGGACAGCCACCCAGCCGTCGAAAACCGATGACACGCCGGCCAACGACGGGTGTACGGAGTGACCAAGGAGCGGGCGCGACGGGCCCGGTCTATATAGCCGGTAATAGATGCACGATGGGGAACATATCAGCTGATTAGAACGATTGTACAATATAGGAATATTGACCCCTAGCAACGATATATAGCGCCAAATAGCAATATTATCAATTCTCTTTAATGTCGGGTTACGCGGCTCTATCTGATGCCATCACGGCGTGAATTCTTGGCAGGCTCCGGTACAGTACTCGCAACTGGCCTCACGGGCTGTGCAAGCAGCACGGGTGGATCCGGCGGTTCCAGTGGATCCGGTGGGACGACAGCGGGTTCCTCGAGCGGCGAAACCTACGAGGTCGGGTACGGCGACTATCAGACGACGGTCAGCGCGAGCGATTTCCCCGATAAGCTGTTCGTCTATGCCGTCCAGACCGGCTGGTCGAATTGGGGAGAGATCATGAAGTCGTTTAAAAAGGAATACGGCGTGTCGCTCAACGACGACCAACGGTCCTCGGGTGAAGCGCTCTCGGATCTCCGTGCCCACGCCCAGAATCCGACACACTCGGCGTATAACGGCGGGTATACGTTCGGCATCCTCGCGATGCAAGACGATCTGACACAGGCGTACAAACCTGCAAACTGGGACAAAGTTCCCGATAAGCTCAAAAGCGATAACGGTCACATGACCGCGACCCGACGGATGACCACAACGGTGTCCTATCGGAAGGACATCTACGAGAAGAAGGGCTGGTCTGAACCTCAGACCTGGGATGACCTCCGAAAACCCGAGATCGCCGCTGGGACCCAATTCCAGCCACCGAACGCGGCAGTTGGCCTCGCCGGCGCACTCTCGATCAACAACGCCTACGGCGGTTCCCTAACCGATGTCCAGCCGGTAATCGACTACTACAAGGAGATGAAATCCAACGGCGCGGTGTTCGCCGGCAACGTCGAACAGAAATTCACCAAAGGCGAGGTGCACACCTTTGTCGAGTACGACTACACCGGCCTAGATCTGAAGTACAACGCCGATTCTATCAGCAAAGAGAAGGTGGGGGTAAAGCTCCTGACTGGGCCAAACGGCGAAAAGGGTGCGTTCAACCAACCCTACGGCTATGGTATGCTGAAGGGCGCGCCCAACCCCGGGGCCTGCAAGCTCTTCATGGACTACGTCCTCTCCCTTGAGGGCCAGAAAAAGTTCCTCGATGCCTTCGTCAAACCGATCCGGGCCTCCGAGCTAGAGCTCCCCGAGGAGTTCCCGCCCCAGGATCGATACGAGAAAACCCAATTCCAGGTCGACTATCAGAAACTCGTCAAAAACCAGGAAAGTATCATCGAAGAGATCGGCAAAGGTGTCGGACTCACCGGTTACTGAACTGATGGCCACCACAGACGAATCGAGCCTCTTCGGGCGCGTACAGACCGGTACGTCGCGGTTGCTCTCCCCGAAGACCGAACGCGATCGGAAACGCCGCCGTATTGTCGGTCTGGCGTTTCCGTTTTTCGCGCTTGCGGTGTTTGGCGCGTTTGTCCCCCTGCTCGAGATGTTCCGGATGAGCACCTCGACCTCAAGTTTCCGGATCGAGGGGTTCACGCTAGAGGCCTACGACACGTTGTTCACCTCGATTCTATCGTTTATTCCGGTAGTCGGGAGCGGCCTCAGCGCCGATCCAGTCTACGGATCCGTGATCTGGAACTCGCTGTGGTTCGGGATGGTGACGACCATCGCAAGCGTCGCGTTGGGCATCGGAATCGCCCACGGGCTTGAAAAATACGACCTTCCCAGGGAGGGATTGCTCGTTACCCTCATTTCGTTTCCGATCAGCCTGCCCGGGATCGTCGCCGCGTTCATGATGATCGTCTGGTTCGGGAAGACGGGGATGTTGACGAACTTCTTTACCTTCCTCACGGGTGCCAGCGCGAACGACCTCGCGTTGACGGGCCGGCCATCCGGCAGCTTGCCGGCGATCATCGGGCTGTTTTTCGGCTATCTCTACTCGATGATCCCACGGGCGACCTTTCTCCTTCGGGGCACCTACGCCGAGGTCAATACCGCCGCCGAGGAAGCCGCACGGGCGCTCGGCGCCACCCCGCTACAGACGTTCCGATACGTGACGTTGCCACAGATTCGGCCGGGGATCGTGGGCGCGTTGATCCTCACGTTCCGGACGGCACTGGCGATCTTCGGGACCGTCCTGGTGTTGAAGGCACTCTCGGTGGTGACCTTCCGGTTTAACCAGGAAATCAGTGTTGGATTCAATCTACCGATGGCGTCGGCTCTGGCGGCGCTGTTTTTCGCGTTCACGGTTGCGTTTACCTTCCTGAGTCTGCGCTTTACCAGCGCGGAGGTGACCGCATGAGTACCGATAGGCCGGACAACTCGAGACCAGTCGCGACCGGCTCCGTGCCGGAGCGTACCCCGAGCCGATTGGGACGGCTATCGGCGCTGTTCGGCCGGACGATTATCAAGGCGGTCATCTTCATCACGGTCGTCTTCCTGATCGGACCGGTCATCATCACGTTCGTGGCGTCGTTCGCCCGTGAGTGGACCGGGCTCTTGCCGAGTGGCTTCGTCACCCTCATCAACTGGAAGCAAGCCCTGGGAATCGCGGAGACCCTTGGGGCGCAACGTGGCCTGGGCGGCGCCTGGGAGATCGTGATCCCAGGTGTCGGGATCGTGATCCCGGTTCCGGTCGCGCTCGGGTTCAGTATGTTGCTGGCGCTGGGGGGTGTCTTCATCAACCTCCTCGTCGGCATTCCGATCGCCTATGCCGTCACCCGGTACGACTTCTATGGGCGTGGGTGGATGAACACCTTCGCCGTCCTGCCGATCGTCCCGGGGATCATCCTCGGGATCGCGTTCCTGCGAACGTATCCAAACCTCCCCAGCGCGATCGGCCTCATTATCGGCTATTCGCTGCTGAAGGCGCCGTACATGGTGTTGGCAGTCCAATCGTCGTTCGAATCGATGGACCTCCGCCAAATCGAGGAGAGCGCCCGATCGTTGGGGGCCTCCTGGATACGGACCTTCGTGACCGTCATCATCCCGAACGCGAAAACGGGGATCATCGCCGGTTCGATCGTCTGTTGGACGCTGGCGGCGGCCGAGTTCAACTTCTCGTATATCGTCTACTCGCGGGGCCCACGCCCGTTCTCGCTGTTTCTCTTTGAGAACATCTCGAACAACCCGTTCCTGCGGGCGGCCGCGGCGATCTCGATTTACTTCATTATCGTCGTGATCGTCACCGTCATCCTGCAGTTGACTGGCGAGCGGGGCTTCTCGATCGGAGGTGCGCGCTGATGGCAGAGACAGTTACCCTCGAACGGATCACAAAGCGGTTCAACGAGACGGTTGCCGTCGATGAGGTATCGCTGACAGTCGAGCCCGGTGAGACCGTCGGATTGGTCGGCCCGAGCGGCTGTGGGAAGACCACCACTCTCCGGACGGTCGCCGGCTTCGAGACGCCGACTGACGGCCGAGTCCTGTTCGGCGGGGAGGACGTCACTCACATGCCTCCCGAACAGCGTGACGTCGGGTTGGTCTTTCAGTCGTATGCGCTGTTCGACAACATGACCGTCCAACAGAACGTCGAGTTCGGGCTGAAGATGCGGGACATGGCGAAACCCGCCCGCGAGGAGCGAGCAACGGAGTTGCTCACACTCCTCGACATCGCCGAACTCGCCGACCGTGATCCGACGACGCTGTCGGGCGGACAACAACAGCGGGTGGGGTTGGCACGGGCATTGGCGATCGAGCCGCGGGTGTTGTTGCTGGACGAACCGATGACCGGGTTGGATGCGAAGCTCAAAACCCGGCTTCAGGAGGAGATCGGCTCGCTGCTCGACGATATCGACGTCACCTCGTTGTACGTCACCCACGACCAGGCCGAGGCGATGGTTATGTGCGATCGGATCGCAGTGATGAACGACGGTGTCATCGAACAGGTCGGCACGCCGGACGAAGTATACGAACGACCCGCCAACAGCTTCGTCGCCGATTTCGTCGGCACCTCAAACCGGCTGCGGGCACGGGTCGACAATGGCACGCTCGATTTCGGCCACGCCGCGGTCGACGCGCCGTCCAGCACGGCCGAGGGCGATGTCACCGTGATCGCGCGACCGGAGGCGTTTACCCTGGATGGTGGCCCGATCGAGGCGATGATCGAGGATCGGTTCTATCTGGGTGAACACGTCCGGGCGTCGGCCCGGCTCCCCGACGGCGAGGAGCTGACGTTGCGGTTCGACCCGACGGATGACCCGGAGGACGATACGGTCTACCTTTCTTTGGACACCCAGCGGGTCCACCTCCTCACCGACTAATGGCCACCGATGCTGGCGGAAAGATCGGGCCGGTCCTCGTCGAACGACCACAGCCACGAAGCGAGCCGCCAGTCCGGATCGGGGTCATCGCCGATCCCCACCTCACGACCGAGGAAACCGGGACCTGGAAGGTATTGCATCGAACCGCCACCAGGCTCCGGACGGCACTGGGGGACGCCACCGATTACAGGTGCGATCTCGTCGTGTTTGCCGGCGACCTAACCCGGGATGGCCATCGATCGGAGTTCGAAGCGTTCGATACCGTACTCGGGGAATTCAATCTCACGACCGTCGCGATTCCCGGGAATCATGACGTCCGAAAGGCGTGGGAGACCCACGATGGGATCGACATCTCGGCCTTTACCCGTCGATATGCCTCGGGTCTGCCGTTCGCGATGAAGGTCGGCTCGGTCACGGTGTTCGGCGTCAACACCGCGAGTACAGCCGATGGTGGGTTACGGGAGACCTGGGGCGGGCGTGTCTCGGAGGCCGACCAAACATGGCTCGCGGACCGACTACCGTCCGTCGAGGCCCCGATCGTCGTCTTGCATCACAACCTCGGGCCGCTCCCGGAACATCCCGGCGGAAAATGGCGGAACTTCCCGCTCCAGAACGATCAAGCGGTCCGGGAGCTACTCGCCAAACACGATGTCCCACTGGCTGTTACAGGCCACCATCACGTCCCGGCGGTCAGATCGCATGGAACCACAACCGAAGTGATGGCACCGGCGGTGTGCTCGTACCCACAGGCGTGGATCGTCATCGACGTGACGGCGAGCGGGACCACGATCCGATTGGCACCCCTCGCCGATCAAGCGGGCGTCAAGGAAGCCCGTCGGTTGGCACGGACCGGGAAACCGCTGGGACAAGGGGTTTTGGAGCTTGTCGAGTCGCGGTTGACATCTTTGACGGCGGACGCCGATGGGTAACCAGGCTCGTCGATCGCGACGCTAACGGCTGCGACAGGAGTTCACGTGGATCACTTCACCGCCTCTTATGCCATCGCGGGTGACAGTGACCGAGACGAACACCAATGGCCGCACAACCGTTTCACATCGTCGATGTCTTCGCCGAACGACAGTACGCCGGCAACCAACTCGCGGTCGTCGAACAGGCCGCCGGGATTGACGACGAGACGATGCAAGCGATCGCCCGCGAGTTCGGCTATTCGGAGACGACGTTCATCGAATCGACGGAGCCGATCGACGGAGGCTATGAGACACGGATCTTCACGCCCGAGGAAGAGATCCCCTTTGCCGGCCATCCGACCCTCGGAACGGCCGCCGTCATCAGGAACGCCGTCGCCGAGGGCCAGCCCGACGAGGTCGTTTTGAATTTGCCGGTCGGCCAGATCCCCGTCCGGGTCGAGCGACCGGCCGACCACGAGATACTGTGGATGACCCAACAGCCCCCCGAATTCGGCCAGCAGTTCGATCATAAGACGCTGGCGGCAGTGCTGGGTATCGAACCGTCGGACCTCGATCACGACTGGCCGGTCCAGGCGGTTTCAACGGGCCTTCCGACGGTTATAGTTCCGCTTATCGATCGTGAAGCGCTCACCTCGATCGATGTGGATCTGGATGCCTACGAGGAGTTCGTCGCCGGCCAAGAGGCGAAGAATATCCTGGTATTCTGTGCGGATCCACGGGACGGCACGAACGACCTCGCCGTGCGAGTGTTCGCCCATTACTACGGCGTCCCCGAGGATCCGGCCACCGGGAGCGCGAACGGCTGTCTCGCGGGGTATCTCGCCAGTCACGAGTACTTCGGTGAGGAAACCGTCGACGTAACCGTCGAACAGGGGTACGAGATGGGTCGCCCCTCGAAACTGTATCTCAGTACCGATGCCAGCGCCGATCCGTTCGAAGTCGAGGTCGGTGGTCGCGTTATTCCGACGGCGAACGGGACCCTCGCGTGAACGCACGGAGTTAGGCTGGCCGCTGATTGGCGGCGTTGACACCAGCGTTGTCGGAGCTACAAAACCCGATCACCCGCTCGTGTCGCCAACAATCACGAAACGCTGAGCGTGTGCTCCGGGTACTGACGAGCGTACTCGACGAAGTTCTCAAGGATGCGAAGCCCGGTCGCACCGCTCTTTTCGGGATGGAACTGCGTGCCCATGACGTTGCCCGCCTCGTTGGCGGCAATCGCTGCGAACTCGAAGCCGTAGTCACAGGACACGATCGTATGATCGGCGACGTCCGATCCATACGAGTGGACAAAATACGCGTAATCGCCCGTCGAAAGGCCATCGACGAGAGGATGCGCACGATCGATCCGGAGCTCGTTCCAGCCCATATGCGGGACGTTCACTGTCTCGTTGGGGAGCCGTTTGACCCGCCCCGAGATGAGATCAAGCCCATCGATCGTCTCGCCTGTGGGTGCCCCCTCGGTGCTCTCGGTGAACATAAGCTGGAAACCAACACAGATACCAAGGATCGGCGTATCCTCGGCGGCCTCGATGAGGACATCGTGAAACGGTTTGGAGTTGCGGACGCATTCCCCGAACGCCCCAACCCCCGGCAGGACGAGTGCCTCCGCGCTGGCGATCGCTGCCGGATCGTCGGAAACGGTCACCGTGGCGTCGGCACGTTCGAGTCCCCGTTGAAGGCTGTGGAGGTTCCCGACCCCGTAATCGATGATGGTGACGTTCACGGCGATACAACGACTGCCCGAAGTTTATGCGTTCCTGTCCATCGCTGGTGGAACCTACGGAGACGGGTAGTGTCATTCGGCGGGGAAAGCGCCCCCGTCAAGCGTCGGTATCAGATGCCATCCCGCGGACGACCAATACGGGGGCGACGGCGCCCTCGGCGACCCGTTCGGAATCTTCGCCAAAGAGCAGGCTCAGCAGCGACGTCCCGCCCGCCCCCATAACGACGATGTCGTAGTCATCGGATCGGTCGATGATATCCCGGACAGTGCCACCCGCAGCAGTGTCGGTCGTGATCTGGGCGTCCGACAGCCCCCGATTCCGAAGCCGATCGGCTGCTTGCGTTACAGCCTGGTCGGGGTCGAAGGGACTGTCTTCCGGGGAGAGCCCCCAGAGGGTCACCTCTCCCTGCTCTGCACCGACGAGCGTAGCGACGAGATCCGCAAGCCGGTTCGTATCGATCGCCCCACGAAGCGGGACAAGCACCGTCTCGATGGGGCCAGTGGGATTCGGTAGTAAGATCGCCGTCGCCCCGACTTCGGTGGCGACACGGTTTACTGTCTGATCGCGGTTGTGGGTGAAAACGATCCGCGTGTCGGGATCACGGCCGGCAGCCCGGAACGTTTCGGCGATGTCCGCCACCGCCTCCTGGGCCCGGTCCTCAAACTGCATGCTCGCCTGTTCGACCGGCGTCTGTTCGGGCAGGACGTGATAGCCGAGAATGACGATCTCGGCGGGCGCGAGAAATTCGACCAGCGGTGCAGCCACGGTCTGGCCCTCCATCACCCGGACGGGCAACAGGATCACGGGCGGCTCACGGATGTTAAGATCCGATCCCGGGAGCGACCCATCGCCGTCGTCGGTCGGCGTTGGGTCCGTCATCTAAAATACCCCCTTGAGCGTGACATCGTTGGCGTAGTATTTGTACCACCCGGCGGCCACGAGCATGATCGCGACACCGATGAGCTGGGAGACCAACTGCATGAACGCGATCAACCCAAAGCTCGCGATCGCCCCGAGCCCGGCGATCAGCTGGTAGGCCGGAACTCGAAAGTCCGGATCGTACCACGCCGGATCCTGGCGGCGAAGCGAGATCAGCGCCACACACATCAGCCCGTACATGATCAGGTGAAGAAACGAGGCGACCTCCGCCAACACCTCGACTTCACCCAAAGCGATCAAGACGAGGACCGGTCCCCCCGCCATTACCAACGCGACATGCGGTGTGCCATAGCGAAGGTTGAGCCGGCCGGCATACCGGGGGAGGATCGCGTCCTTACTCACCGCGAACACGGCCCGGGAGGTCGAGAGGATCGAGGCGTTGGCACTCGAGATCGTCGCGAGCAACCCCGCAAACAGGATCGCGATCGCCCCACCGGTGCCGATGAAATCACGGGCCACCTCGACGATAGCCGTCTCCCCGAAGGCGGACAACCGCGCGCTTCCGAACGCACTCGTCGCGACAAAGATCGTCACGACGTAGAGGATTCCGACGATCAGTACCGACGCCACCATCGCGATCGGCAGGTTCCGGCCGGGGCGTTTGATATCGCCAGCGACCGTCGCGACCTGCGCAAAGCCCAGGTAGGACGTGAACACGAGCGCGGCGGTCGTCACCACCGGCAGCGTACCGTACGGCGTGAACGTTTCGGGGGTGCTCGCCGTCCCGAAGATCCCGAGAGCATCCAGGCCGCCGTACCCCAAAAAGAGCACCAGGATCGTCAACAACAGACCGACGACGTAGTTCTGGAGGGCGGCCGCGTTTTCGGTGCCAAACAGGTTCAAACCGGTGAGAAACACCCCGAAGATCAGCGCAAGCGGGACGACGATCGGGACGTTGACCACGATGCCGGCTTCGGCGAGGACGGCAGCGGCGTAGTTGCCAAACCCGACCAGATAAAACGCCGTCGCGAACACTAGCCCGAGCCAGATGCTGATGCCGACGATGGCCCCTGGGAGGGTCCCGAGCGCCCGGGAGATGAAATAGTAGCCACCGCCGGATTTCGGCATTGCCGTCGCCAACTCGGAGGTCGGCAAAGCAACGAGCAACGCGATGACGGCACCGATGGCGAACGATCCCGCCGCGGCGGGACCGGCGCGCCCGGCTGCCAGCCCCGGAAACACGAAGATGCCGGCACCGATCATCGTCCCGACACCGATCGCGATCCCCCCGGACAGTCCGATCGTCCGTTCGAGTTCGGTTCCCTCTTCGGTGGTGGTCGTCTCGTCGTCGACCGCCGTCGGTGAGGCGATCGACTCCGGTGTCTCCCCGGCCCGGTTGGGTGGACTCCCCGACCCTAGCTCCTGGGCGTTCCCCATGCCATCGGTCTCGCGAGCGTCGTCCTTAGTTTCCCGTGTCGTGGAGCGTCAGGATCGATTTCACTCACGGAACACTCAGGTCGTATCAGGACAACGAACCCAGCAATCGACAACCAGACGAACCGAGTGCTGTAGCTCAGCAGTTCGTTCGTATCTACTCCTTGTGACGAGAGACACTTAAATGAACGCGCTGTCGACCCTCCGCTCACGGCCGGATCGCCACCGTTTCGCGAACCCAATCATTGAACTACTGCCGAACGTAACCCCGGGATATGACCGGCGACGGCGACGGATCGCCCGCCACACCGACACGGACGCGGCTCCCACGCCCCCAAACCGATCGATCGACGGAGATCCCGCCGAGTGCTCTCCCGGGCGACGGCACCCTCGAACGGCGGGAAGCCCGGCGGGACACTCAGATCCGTCGCTGGGATATCGTCACCCCGAGTGCCACAAAGATCGGTCGTGCGTCCGATCCCATGGCCGATATCGACGAGAACCTGCGCCGGCTTCACGACGAACAACACCCGGCGATGACCGGGCACAGCGAACGGATGCACCGACTCGATAAGGCGCGGATCACCCATGCGCTGTGTAACACTCTCGATTTGACCCCCTGGGAGCGCGACCGCGTTCTCGGGCTGATGGCCGAACTCGATCTGACCGCTTTCGGGAGCCAACGCGCCATTCCGAAGGTCGCCTTAGTTACGATCCAACACGTCGTCGACCGCGAGCGAATGACGAAACTCGGCCTGCAGGACACCGAGTGGCTGGCCGATCAAACCCCAGAAACGCTGGAGTCGCTCTACGAACAGTTCACCTCGATCAAGGACGAACAACACTACCAGCGGCTCCTTGAGGAACACGATCTCGACACGACGAGCGTCAACCGGCTCAATCGGGTCCTCGAAACGGAGATCGAAAAACGGGACCTCGAGGGTGCCGTCTTCGGGCGGTCACCGTATCGGGACCCGAACCTCCCGGCGTTCGACGACCGGAAAGAGAGTTCCGGCGAGCCAGCGACCTCGGATTGACGGGGACTGGCCGGGAAACGAGTGCATCGCCGTTCCTTTGTTGGCGAACTGACAACAGCGGGGTTCAAGCCCTTCGAGCGATAAGGAACAGCTATGGCAGACGACCGTGGTGCAATGTTGCCCAAAGCGGATCGACCGGCGATGGTCACGGCGGTTATTGTCGTTATCCTCGGCAACGCCGGCTTGCTCGCACTTCCGCAAGAACTGCCGCTCGTCGCGAGCCTGTTCGTCGTCCCGGTCGCCATCGCGGCCGGCCTCTTAGTCAACTACCTGATACACGGCCGAATCTGGTTACAGGGCCGGAGTACGTAGGCGGGCGGGACAACCGGTGTCGTCAGGCCGAGCCTGGCATCAATCGCGAGATCCGGGCGTTTTCCTTGATCCGAACGCCGCCGGCACCGACCGCTAGTGGCATCCGTGGTAACGCCTGAACGTGGACCGTTGGATGGGCGACGCCACGTTCGAGCATCGCTGGCCGTGGTTCGAGTACGCCGATGGTATCGCCGGTGAGCGTCTCGTTGTACTCGATGAGATACTGTCCATCGTCGAGGTGCCACCACTGGTAATCGTCATCCGGGTTGCGCCACGTCCGGTCGTGAGCTGAAAGCTCGGCGGGTTCGAGTTCGCCGCCGCCGAAATCGATGCGTCCCGGGCCGTCGATGTCGTAGATCTCCCCAACCGTCAGATCGATCCCGAGCTCGCCAACCTGAGTGTCGGCGTGGACGATCCCATCGAGTGCGTCTTGGAGGTCCTGAACCGATGTCATAGTATCCATCATTCACTACACCGAGAGCACGAAAAAGCGGTGGGGACGACACTCAGCTGTGGACGGTTTCGTGGACGCCGATCACCAAGGCCGGGACGACGAACATGAAGATGTGTTCCTCGATCGGGATCCCGGCCAGGTTGACGCCGGTGCGGAGTTCGATCGCAAACACGCCGATATGTAGCGTATACCAATCCCAAACATACGCGATCGGGTACAACACCGCGACGGTTTTGCCCGCCCGAGCGAGGGCCTCAGCTCGAATCAGTAACGCGAGCGCGACGCTCCCGAAGACGACCTCGGTGGCGAGATACGTATAGGGGCCAAAGACGGCGCCGATATCCGGAAACACGCGATGGCGGTATCTTCGAGCACAGTCGCTTAACGCTACCGACGACGGCCGTGTCTGATAAGCTTCAAGAGCGTTCGCGGCCGAGTTGACGATATGGATATTGCGGATGTCGCGAGGGCCGATTCTATCGAGGTCGATATCGATGAACGGCTCGGCAAGGTGCGGGCGATTTTCGACGAGGAAAATCCGAAAGCAGTCATCGTCACCGAGGACGGCGACTACGCCGGGGTCGTCACGCAAAAGCAGCTCATTCAATCCCATATCGAGGACGATACCAAAGTCTCGGCCGTAATGCAGCCCGCACCGCAGGTCGACCGTCGTGAGAACATCCGCGACGTCGCCCGGATGCTGGTCGAGGGGGGCACCAAAGCCGCGCCGGTCTTCGAAGGCGAGAAACTCTGGGGGATCGTCACCGAGGACGCCATCCTCGAGGCCGTCCTCGAAAACCTCGATGCGCTCACCGTCGATGACATCTACACCGAGGACGTCGTCACGATCCGGGAGGACGACGACGTCGGACGCGTGATCAACCTGCTTCGTGAACACGGCATCTCTCGGCTGCCGGTGGTCAACGAGAACGGCTATCTCACCGGCGTCATCACGACCCACGACATCGTCAATTTCGTCACCCGGAACATGCAACGGGCGACGACCGGCGATCGGGCCGGCGACAGCGACCGGATGCTCGATCTGCCGGTCTACGATCTCATGACCAGCCCCGTCGAAACGACGGCGCTTGGCACCTCCGTCCAGGAGGCCGTCGAGACGATGCTCGCAAACGACTACGCTGGCCTGATCGTCACCACCGACGAGGACGATCGAATGATCGAAGGGATCGTGACCAAAACCGACGTGCTCCGGGCACTTTCGTTTACCGAGGAGGAACACCTCGACGTCCAGATCACCAACATCAAGCTACTCGATACGATCAGCCGCCAGGAGATCCGCGAGGCGATCGAGGAAGTCGCCAACAAGTACGGCGACATGCACGTCGAACACGCCCACGTGCGGTTGCACAAACACAAGGAGAAACTCCGTGGCACGCCGCTGATCCAGTGTCAGATCCGGATGCGAACCAATCAGGGCCAGGTCGCCGGATCCGGGGAGGGCTATGGCGCCCAGAACGCCTTCTACGTCGCGCTCGATAAGCTCGAACGGAACGTCCTCGAGCTCAAGGGCATCCAACACGACGAGGAATATCGCGGGCAGCTCCTGCGAAAGCTCGGTGAACTCTGAGAAAACCGCGGCTTTCAGGCCGGGTCTGCCGTTTCGAGAACAGTTAACCCGGATCGTTATCAACGGCTCAGGTACGTGTCCCCCGTGATCGTCCCGATGAGTATCTCGCCCGACCGGAAGCCAGCCGATCGATGACCGACGATCCAACTGACGAGAACCCAACCAACGAGTCCGACGACCCCGACGAATCGTACACCGAGTCGGAGATTCGGACCGTCGCGATCGCGATCATCAGCGGCGTCTTCTTCGGGGGAGTCGCCACCGGCGTTGCCTTCCCGATTTTGCCGTTGCTCGATGAGCTTCTGGGCATCACCGCGGTGATGCTCGGGTTGATCCTGTCGATCAACCGGATCAGCCGGCTGTTCATGAACACCCCCGCCGGCAACGTCATCGATAAGTTCGGCGCCCGTAAGCCGATGATCGCCGGGTTGTTCGTCCAAGGGCTGGCGCCGTTTGGCTACGTCCTCGGATTGATGGTCCCGAACGGCACGTTCATCGTTTTGCCACGGATCGGCTCGGTGTCGAATCCCGGTTTCGTATTCTTTCTCTCGCGGGCGATCTGGGGGGTCGGGTCGGCATTCGTCTTCCTGGGGGCGTTCGCGACGATTACCTACGTGACCAGCAACCGAAATCGGGGCAAATGGCTTGGCTACATGCGGGGTGGCCAGAGCCTCGGGTTCCCGACGGGATTGATCCTCGGTGGGATCGTCACGGATATTCTCAGTCCCGGGATCGCGTTTCTGCTGGCCGGAATTCTGGCGTTGCTCGCCGGAGCCGTCGCATTCGTCGTGTTACCCGACACCCAACCGGAGACCGGCCAGCGGGCCCGGTTGCGTGATATTCCGCAGTTGGTGCGGGAACGCCCACAGATCCTCCCGCTGGGGATCGGCAACATGACGATCCGGTTTATTTTCGGCGGCATCCTCATGGCGACGGTCGTCAAGTACGCCGACGTCTATGGGATCCGTCTCGGCGTGCTCACGGCTGCCGGGATCAGCGGCATCGTCCTCGGTGTCGGCGTGCTCGCCTCGAGTGCGACAACGGTCATCAGCGGCCGGCTCTCGGATGCGCTCTCGAATCGGGTGTGGGTGACGGTCCCGGCGTTCATCTCGATGGCGAGCGGACTCACTATCCTCGCGATGATGCCGACGATCGAGGGACTCTTTCTGGGGACCGCCCTCATCGGCGTCGGCACCGGCGGAACGGGGCCAGCACTGATGGCGATGCTCGGGGACATGACCCCCGGTGATCAGGTCGGCCGGCTCGGTGGCGTCTACAACGTTCTGGGGGACGTCGGCCTCAGTGCCGGTCCGCTGCTCGCGATCCCGATGGTCACCAACTGGTTTGGCTACCAACGCAGCTACATGATCTCCGCCGGCGCCGTGCTGGTGACGTTACTATTGGTCGCGATCCCGCTGTTGCGATACGAGATTACGATCCCAATCGAAACGAAATCGTAGGCGGAAATAAAAACAGCGTGCACAAACGTGGAACGTAGCGGTCAGACCGTATCGCCCTCAATCCCGACTAAGCCGTCGCCCGTGATCTTGAATCGAATACTGTCCCCGGTGGCCCGTGACCGGTGTTTCTCGAGGGTCGCCCGACGGTTGCCGCCACGGAACCGTTCGAGCCGGACGACGACGCCGGTCCAGTGAGCGAGGGTCTGGCCGCCGAGCGGTCTGAGCCGATCGGTCTCGGGGTCGGTATACACTTGGTTGGTAACGAGGATCGCCAGATCGAATCGCCGGGCCAGCGAGAGCAGATGGGCGACCTGGCGGGCGACTTCCCGAAGTGATTCGCCGTCGTCCTGGTCGCCGGATCGTTCGAGCCGATAGAAACCGGTCGCGCTGTCGAGAACGATCAGATCAGCCCGTTCGCTTAAATCCTCGACCTCGCCGACGGCGGTTCGCTGTTGGTCGAACGTCGCCGCCTCCTTGATCACCACCCGAGAGGCAAGCTCGTCGACGCTGGCCGGCCCGTTCCGGCCGTCAGCGAGCTGCCGGAACCGATCGATCGAGAGGTCCTCCGTATCGATGTAGACGGTCGTGCCGTCGTTGCTTGCGACCTCGACGGCAGCACTGAGCGCGACGTTGGTCTTGCCGGATGCCGGCGGACCGTAAAACTGGGTAACAGCACCCCGATCGATCCCACCACCGAGCAGCGAATCGAGTGCCTCACAGCCCGTCGATATCGGTTCCGGCCCCTCGTCGTCCCGGGTCACTATCCGCCGTTGCGGGGCGGGCATCAAAACCCCACCGACTATGCATGAGTGGCCAGCGGCGACGACCAACCGAGCGACCGTCCCACCGAATGGCTTTTTCCCGGGCATCCGGTAGGGTTACGGTAGTGAGCGTCGTCGTCGCGACCGCGGATTTCGAGATCTATCACGGTGTCGTCAACGAACTCCGTGATCGGGGAGTCTCCTTCAGTACGGTCGAACCCGGCGATCCGCTGCCCGAGGACGCGACGATCGTAATCACCGGCGAGGACGACGAGATCGAGACGACACGGGAGGTCATCATCGGCGATCCCGAGGATCCCCGCCGAACGGTCGAGGAGGCCGTCGCAATGCTGCGTAGCGACAGCGGCCGGACGGTGATCGGCGTCGATCCAGGTGTCCGACCCGGGATCGCCGTGCTGACCGGCGAAATCGTCGTGGCGGCGTTTCAGGTGCCGTTGGCCGACGCCGCCGAGACGATCCGGACGGAAGTCGCGGGCGCCATCGACCCGATCGTCCGGATCGGCGATGGGGCCCGCGTCCAGGGAACGCGGATCATCGAGGCGCTCGATGACGTGCGTGTCGAACTGGTCGACGAGACAGGTACAACACCGTCGCTCGGGACCGGTGCCCGGGGCATGGGGGACGTACTGGCGGCAGTCAACATCGCCCGCTTGGAGGGGGAAGTCATCGAAAACCGGACGATCGAGCCGACGGCCGGCGAACTACAGGTCATCAAGGATCGCTCACGGGAACAGTCCGGCGAGAACCGGGCGATCGACGAAGGGTTAGCCCGCCGGGTCGCGAAAGGCGAACTAACCATCGATGACGCACTCGCCGAACACGGCGAGGGAACGACCGAAACCGACGGCGAAGAGGATCCCTGATCCCTAATCCGATCGTCGATAGGCCGCCTCGGCGACACCCATGACCCACTTGATCGGTCGATCGGTCGTCTCGGCGACAGCAGCAGCATCGTCGTACTCGGCACTGATATCGAACACCGAGCCAGCGTCGTCGCGGCCCACCTTCACCGCGACCTCGTAGGCGTCGCCGTCGATCTCGATCGAGACGGTCTCGACGGTTCGGTCAGCGATCCAGCGGTGGGAGACGGCAGCTTCCCGAACGCCCAGGGACCCAGTTTCGGTCGCTAACCGCCGGGCAACTCGTTCGACGTCCTCGGGTTTGACGACGACCTTGACCAGATGTCCCGGCCGAGATTTCTTCATCGTCAGCGGGACGATCGAAACGTCCCGGGCTCCAACCTCGGCGAGCGTTTCCTGGAGACCACCGAGAAGTTCCGGCGAGGCGTCATCGAGATTGGTTTCGAGCACACGGATCTCCTCACGGGTCAACGAACCACGGCCGTCGCCGACGAGCACCCGGAGGACGTTCGGCCGGTCCGCGAGACTCTTTTGGCCGGCACCATACCCCATGGTCGAAACTGACAGCGGCGGTAACGACTCGACACCGTCGGCGAATTCGGCGAGCAGGGCAGCACCAGTCGGAGTGAGCAACTCGGTTTCGACCGGGCCGCCACGGAGCGACCAGTCGGCATCGACAGCGAGTTCGACGACGGCCGGCACCGGCACCGGATACGTCCCATGGCTGAAGGTTACTTCGCCACCACCGGCGGCCAGTGGAGTCGTGACGATCCGGTCGACGTCGAGATCGTCGAGCAGGAGCGTAACACCGACGATATCGGCGATAGCGTCGTCGGCACCGACTTCGTGGAAGTGTGTCTCGGCGGGGTCGGTGCCATGGACGGCCGCCTCGGCGGTCGCCAGTCGATCAAAGACGGCCGTCGCCCGGCTCCTCACACCCGCCGGGAGATCCATCGAATCGACGATATCGAGGACGGCACTGTAGCGTCGGCTGGGTCCGTGGCCCTCGGCCGGTGTGTCGGCGTGGGCATGATCGTCCCCGTGATCGTGGGCATGTCCATCCGCATCGTCGTGGGTATGATCGTCACCGTGGACCGTCGATTCGGTGTCGTCCGTCATGTCGGCGTCGTCAGACGATCGATCGGGATCGTCGGTCCGGACCACCTGCACGCGGCTCGCCTCGATCCCCGTCTCGACGACCGTCTCGATCTCGTACTCGACGGACAGCGCGTCGGTCACCGGCGCCAGGACGGCCGGATCAGCACCAGCATCGATGAGGGCGCCCAACAGCATGTCACCGCTTGCCCCGACCCGACCGTCGATGGCGAGGATACGCATGCTCGGAGGGGCGAAGCGAACGAGCAAAAGCACCACGGTCGGCCGATCCGGCTCGCCAACCCCGACGCCGGTCGGCGCGACAAAGCCCACTGCCGTAGGGGGGTCAACAAAAGAACTATTCCGCTTGCCGCCTGAAGCAGTAGTGTCTACTAGCGTCGTAAAATCATGAATGAAGTGCAACTAGAGGTGGCCAAAGCGTACCCCAATGACTCCGGTCGCGGGATCGCCCGCCTCGACCCGGATACGCTACTCCACCTGAAGCTGAGCCCGGGAGACATCATCGAGATCGAGGGCGGCGAGACCACCGCCGCCAAGGTCTGGCGTGCCGACCGCCAGGATTGGAACACCGACACCGTCCGCATCGACGGCTTCACCCGTCAGAACGCCGATGTCGGCATTGGCGAACGGGTCACGATCCGCAAAGCGGAGGCCGAAAAAGCCGATACACTCGTCTTAGCACCGCCCGAGGAAGCAAGCGTCCAGTTCGGATCGGACGCCGCCGGGATGGTCAAACGACAGATCCTCAAGCGGCCGGTCGTCGAGGGGGACATCGTCCCCGTGATGTCGAGTACGAACCATCCGTTCATGCGCTCGCCCGGTCAGGCGATCCCGTTGATCGCCGTCGAAACCGACCCCGATGGCGTCGCGTTGATCACCGAGGATACCGAGGTCGAACTCCGCGAGGAGCCGATCTCCGGGTTCGAAAAGACCGGCAGCGGGATCACCTACGAGGACATCGGCGGCCTCGAAGACGAGATCCAGCGCGTCCGCGAGATGGTCGAACTGCCGATGAAACACCCCCAGATCTTCCAGAAGCTGGGGATCGAACCGCCACAGGGCGTGTTGCTCCACGGGCCACCCGGCACCGGCAAGACCCTGCTGGCGAAAGCCGTCGCCAACGAGACGTCGGCGAGTTTCTTCTCGATCGCCGGACCCGAGATTATCTCGAAATATTACGGGGAATCCGAACAACAGCTCCGGGAGATCTTCGAGGACGCCGACGAGGAGTCGCCGTCGATCATCTTCATCGACGAACTCGACTCGATCGCCCCCAAACGCGAAGACGTCACCGGCGAGGTCGAACGGCGTGTCGTCGCCCAACTGCTGACGATGATGGACGGCCTCGAATCCCGTGGACAGGTCATCGTCATCGCGGCGACCAACCGCGTTGACTCCGTCGATCCCGCGTTGCGTCGGCCCGGTCGATTCGACCGCGAGATCGAGATCGGCGTGCCCGACGAATCCGGACGCCAGGAGATCCTCCAGATCCATACGCGTGGCATGCCCCTCTCGGACGACGTCAGTCTCGACCGGCTGGCCGACGAAACCCACGGCTTCGTCGGCGCCGACATCGAGAGCCTGACCAAAGAAGCCGCGATGCGGGCTCTCCGACGATACCTCCCCGAGATCGACCTCGACGAGGAGGACATCCCGCCGAGTCTCATCGATCGGATGATCATCAAACGCGAGGACTTCCGCCGGGCGCTTGGCGAGGTCGAGCCCTCGGCGATGCGGGAGGTACTCGTCGAACTCCCGAAGGTCACCTGGGAGGACGTCGGCGGCTTGGAGAACGCCAAACGCGAGATCCAGGAAGCCGTCGAGTGGCCGCTGCGCTCGCCGGAACGGTTCGAGCGGATGGGGATCGATCCCCCATCGGGGGTGTTACTGTACGGCCCACCGGGCACCGGCAAGACCCTCATGGCCAAGGCCGTCGCCAACGAAACCAACGCCAACTTCATCTCCGTCCGCGGGCCCCAGTTGCTCAGCAAGTGGGTCGGCGAATCCGAGAAGGCGATCCGTCAGACCTTCCGGAAGGCCCGGCAGGTGTCCCCGTGTGTGATCTTCTTCGACGAGCTCGATGCGCTGGCGCCCTCGCGGGGCCAAGACATGGGTAACAACGTCTCCGAACGGGTCGTCAACCAGCTGCTGACCGAGCTCGATGGCCTCGAAGAGATGGAGGAAGTGATGGTGATCGGCGCGACCAACCGCCCGGACATGATCGATCCGGCGTTGATCCGCTCGGGACGGTTCGACCGGCTGGTGATGGTCGAAGCCCCCGAACTCGAGGGGCGCGAGGAGATCCTCAAGATCCACACCGGCGATACGCCGCTGTCAGCCGACGTCAGTCTGCGGGAGATCGCCGAGATCACCGATGGCTACGTCGGCTCGGATCTGCGCTCAATCGCCCGCGAGGCCGCGATCGAGGCCCTCCGAGACGATCCGGAGGCCGAAGACGTCGATATGCGCCACTTCCGGGCGGCGATGGAATCAGTGCGGCCGACGATCACCGACGACCTGCTGGATTACTTCGAGCAGATGGAAGAGGAGTTCAAGGGCGGCTCCAGGGGTCCCGAACGCCGCCGCAGCAGTCGGATCGGCTTCCAGTAAACGGCCGGAACACGACGCTTGCGTTTACTTCGTTAGTTTTCGAGCGGTCATCGGCATGAACGGCCCGGAAAGAGACAATTAACATTAACAGCGTCCCGGCGGAGATGGGGCCATGAGCTACGAAACGATCGGCGCTTCGCCGGTCGAGTGGGCCGGTCGAACCGCTCCGGAAGTTACCGAACGCGCCGCCCAGGATGGGTCGGTACTGGTCGTCCCGGTCGGCAGCCTCGAACAACACGGCGATCACCTCCCGACGATCACCGATACCCTGCTGGTCTCGGCGGTCGCCCAGGAGGGGACTCACCGGGCCCACGAACAGGGTGTGCCGGTCCTGTTGACGCCGACGGTCTGGACCGGCCAATCACGCCATCATCTCCCCTTCGGCGGAACGGCTTCGCTCGACGTCGAGACGTTACTCGATGTCCTCGAAGGCATCGCCGAGACGACCCTCCAGAACGGCTTCGATGCCTTGGTCCTCGTCAACGGCCACGGCGGCAACGTCGCGTTGATCCAAAACGCCGTCCAGGAGATCGGGTTCAACAGCGACGATACCGAAGTGTCAGGACTGACGTACTTCCACCTCGCCGGGGAATTCATCGACGAGATCCGCGAGAGCGACCTCGGAGGGATCGCCCACGGTGGGGAGTTCGAGACGTCCCTGCTGTTACACCTCCGGCCGGATCTCGTCCACGAGGAGAAAATCGCCGGGACGACGCACTCAAAGACCTACAAAGGGGAGAGCAAGGACCTCTTTGACTCGGGCTACCACTCGGTGCACCAGCCCTTCGACGCCTACACCGAGACCGGCGCGGTTGGCCAACCCGAGCTGGCCACCGAGGCGAAAGGCGCCGAACTGTTCGATCGCTTGGGCGATGCATTCCGTGAGCTGGTGGTGTCGCTACACGAGAACAATCGGTGAGCAAAGCGATACGCGACGGTCCACGGGGACGAAAGCGCGTCCGTCGTTCAGTAGATGAGTTCGTCGTCGTTTTCGATCATGTAGACGGTCCGGGCGGCGATGTTGACAGCGTGGTCGCCGACGCGTTCGAGATCCCGGATCGTCAACAGGAGTCGGGAGACGTCATCGAGCAGGGATTCGATGCGCTCCTCACCAGCATCCTCGTCGAGTTCCGTTTCGATCAGGTCCCGCACCACCACCTCGCTGGCGCGTTCACAGAACGCGTCGATGTCGGCATCCCGGTCGGCGATCTCGTAACATGCGTCGGTGTCTTCGTCGGCGTAGGCGGTCATCGCGTCCTCGACCATCTCGATGGTCATGTCGCCGAGTTCCTGGATGTCGACGTCCGGAAAGAGATCCCGATCAGCCTCCAAGGTGTACTCGCCGAGGTTCGTCGCGAGATCGGCGATCCGTTCGAGGTCGGTGATGATCTTGAACGATGCGGCGATAAATCGGAGATCCCCTGCAACCGGCTGTTGGAGGGCCAGCAGATCGATGCAATCCCCTTCAAGTTCGAGATAGAGTTCGTTGATCTCGTCGTCGCGATCGATAACCTCCCAGGCGAGGTCCTCGTCTTTCTGTTCGAGCGCATCCAGACCCATCCGGAGACGCTCGAGGACGACCTCGCTCATATACAGGACGTCCTCGCGGAGTTCGACGAGTCGGTCCTGATAGCTCTGTCGGGGCATACCGGGGCGTTGGCGCCTCGTCCATTTCACTTTTTGGAATGTGAATGTTTGACACAATAGAGATACTTAATCCGATCCACGGAGCCGCCAGTAAACGAGGGGGCGACGGTCAGTCGGCACCGACCGGTGTTTTGACGATCGTGACCGGTCGTTCGGCCATGTGAACGACCCGTTCGGCGACGCTGCCGAGCATGCGACGGTACTCGCCCGGCCGATTTTTCGAGCCGATGACCGTCAGTCCGATGTCCGCTTCGGTCATATACTGGAGGATCTCCTCGTGGGGAATGCCGTGTCGGATGACCGCTTCGGTCGATACCCCTGCCTCAGCCGCCGTGTCGGTGATTCGCTCGACTGCCTCGCGACCAGCCTGTTCGAGGGCCGTTTCGAGCCCTTCGAATTCGTGGACGTACTCGTCGCCCGGATAGGAGCTGTAGGCCTCGGCATCGACGACATAGAGGACGTGCAACTCGGCGTCGTATCGCGTGGCGGCGTCGATCGCGTGCTCGATCGCCCGGTTGATCCCGGCGCTCATGTCGGTGGGAAGGAGGAGTTTGTCGTACATCACACCTTATCGTAGGTCGGCGACGGCCAAAAGCAGGGATGAGCAATCCCACTATCTGAGATCGGGGCTCGCCAACGGATCGGCGACCGGCGAATCAATCGTCGGCAACCGACATCCCGGCCGGCGTGTCCCGTTCGCGACGAACCCGTCGGTGGAGCAAGACCGCACAGATGGTAGAGAGGATCCCCGCCCCGACGGCGATCGTAAACGCAACACGGTACCCCGTGAGGGTGTAGACGCGGGTCCCGTTGACCAGTTTACCGGTCCAGTAGGCGTCGAGCGCAGCCCCGAGGACGACCGGAAACACCGCCGCGCCGATCCAGGTCATCGTGTTGATGATACCGATGACGGTGCCGCTTGCCCCCTCGGGATGGCGCTCTTTCATCACGGTGAAGGCGAGTGGCACGCCGCCCCGGAGTACCCGCGAAAACAGGAAGATCGCCCCGACAAGCAAGAGGGGGATCGTCCCGAAGACGGCGAAAATACTCCAGGTCACCCCGAAGGAGACCGCCGTGATGACGATCAGGTCGGTCCGCCGCCCGAGCCGATCGGAGATCCACCCGAACAACGGGGGCCCGATGATCCCACCGACGTTCCCGACAAGCAGGTAAAGCGACGCTCGGGTGACCGAGATTCCGTATGTCTGGACGAGATAGGGAATGCCCCACAACCCGAAGATCGTGATACCCACCCCCGCCATGAAGAAGGTCATCCCACCGATGAGCCACGTCTCCGGTTCCCGGAGGGCGTTCGTGACGTGGCGTTTGAGATCGGCGGCGGTGACTTCCGGCCGCTCCGGGACGTTCTCGATCGGATCAAGGCCGGCCTGGGCTGGCGTGTCATGCGAGAACGCGAGGATACCGACCATGGCGATGAGGCTGACGCCGCCGAGACCGACCAGCGTCGGCCGCCATCCAAACCAGCCGATGGCCACCGCCAGCGGCGTCGTCGCCGCCGCCCCGCCGAGGATGGCCACGGAAAACGTTACGCCGTTCATCGTCGCGAACTCGTCGGGGCGAAACCAGTTCGCACAGAACCGCAACGCCGAGACGAACAGGACGCTCGCCCCCAGACCGACGAGGAGCCGGCCGACGAACGCGATGGCGTAGGTCGGGCTCAACCCGAACATGAGCGTTCCGATGCTCAACAGGCCGGTCCCACCCCCGGCGATCGCCCGCGCCCCATAGCGGTCGGTGAGCAGCCCGGCCGGGATCTGAAACGCCGCGTAGAGGTAGAAAAACGACGAATGGAGCAACCCGAGGCTCGCACCCGTCGTATCGAAAGCCCGCATGAGGTTCTCCGAGAGCACCGCCGTCGATACCCGATGGAAACTCATCAGAAAGTATGCCGTCGCGATGAGTCCCCAACCGATCCAACGGCGACGATACGGATCCGAGAGGAGGGCCATCTATCCGTTAGATGTCCGCGAGTCGGGCAAATAACTCCCGGTTCCCTTCGGGACCGGAAACGACGTGTCATTGCTCATCGTCGACGAATGGATCGAACTCATCCCGGTCGGTAGTATCACGTGATGGGGATTGGCGTGGATCGCTACCATTCGAGTACTCGTGTCGGTGTTGGTCGATCGCCTCGCGGGCCCGTTCCATGAGGCGTTGTTGGGTGTTCCGGATCGGTTCGTCCTCGGCCGGCTGACACTGTTCGTAGCTGCCGTCGGGCTGCATGCGCCACCGTTTGTAGTTGTCCTCAAGGTTGAGCGTGAGGATGTGGTCGAGTTCCTCACGGAGCGTGGGATCATCGATCGGGGTGACGGCCTCGATCCGGTTGTCGAGGTTGCGTGTCATCCAGTCGGCCGAGCCGATGTAGTACTCGCTGTTGCCATCGTTTTCGAAATAGAAGATCCGGGAATGTTCGAGAAACCGACCGACGATGCTGTAGATATCGATCGTCTCACTGACGTCCTCGAGCCCCGGCCGCAACCGACAGATATCCCGGACGATCAGATCGATGTCGACGCCGACCATCGAAGCCTTGTAGAGTTCCCGGACGATGTCGGGGTCCTCCAGCCGGTTCATCTTCGCGACGATTCGACCCGTCCCACCGTTGCGGGCGTGCTCAGCCTCCCGGCGGATGAGCTGGGTGAACTGCTCGCGCATGTTCTCCGGGGCGATCAACAGCTCCCGGTAGTCCTCGTGGAGCGCGTGGCCGGTAAAGAAGTTGAACAGCTTGACGAGATCCTGGCCGATATCGGGGTCGGCCGTTAACAGTCCCAGATCGGTATAGGTCTTGGCCGTCTCGGAGTGGTAATTGCCGGTCCCGACGTGTGAGTACAGCCGGACGTTTTGTTCGGGGCCTTCCTCACGGACGACGAGCGTCGTTTTCGTGTGGGTCTTATAACCGAGCGTACCGTAGGCGACGTGGATCCCCTCCTCCTCAAGTTTGCGGACCCATCGGAGGTTGTTCTCCTCGTCGAACCGGGCTTTGAGCTCGACCATGACGGCGACCTGTTTTCCGTTTCGGGCCGCGTCGATCAGGCTCTCGATGATCTGGGAATCGCTAGCCGTCCGATAGATCGCCGCCTTAATCGCCAGGACATCGGGATCCGTTGCGGCCGCTTCGATGAACCGATGGACCGTCTCGTCAAAGGAGTGATAGGGGTGATGGACGAGGAGATCGTCCTCACGGATCGTCTCGAAGATCGTCCGCTCGGGCTCGGCCGGTGTGAGCAACCGCGGATGTGGCTGGGGCGTCCAGTCGTCGAGCTTCAGCTCCGGTCGGTCCAAGTCGGTCAACGACATCAACGCCGTATAATCGAGAAGGCCCGGGAGTTCGAACACCTCCCGCTCGGCCAGCCCGAGCTGTTCGATGAGCAACTCGCGGACACGTTCGGGCGTGTCGGGCTCGATCTCGAGACGAACGACCGTCGCAAATCGTCGCTGCCGGAGGACCTCCTCGATCGTTTCGATGAGGTCCTCGGCGATCTCCTCGTTGCGCCTGACTTCAGCGTTTCTGGTGACACGAAAGAGCGAACACTGGAGGATCTCGACATCGGGAAAGAGCAGATCGAGGTTCGCGGCCACGACCCGCTCGAGTGGGACATACGTCGATTCGTCACCGACCTGGACGAGTCGGGGGCGGTTACCCGGGATCTTCACCCGTGAGAAGGTCGGTTCATCGTCCTCGTTCTCGCGGGTCAATACCGCAAGCGAGAGGCTCAGATTCGAGATATGGGGGAACGGATGGGCGGGATCGAACGTCAACGGCGTCAACGTTGGCAACACTGAGGATTCGAAATACGACCGCAGCTCCGCCTGTCGGTCGGCCGGGAGCGACTCGTAGTCGACGATCCGGATACCCTCACGGGCAAGCGCCGGCTGGATCTCCTCGCGGTAACACCGGCTCTGTTCGCGAAAGAGATCGCGGGCGACCTCGATGGCTTCCTGCCACTGTTCTTCGGGCGTTCGACCGTCGGGCGTCGGTTCGGTGACCTCGGCGGCGATCTGTTGTTTGAGCCCACCGATCCGCTTCATGAAGAACTCATCGAGGTTCGAGGTCAGGATGCCCAGGAACTTCGCCCGTTCGAGGAGTGGATTGCGATCGTCGAGCGCCTCGTGTAAGACCCGACGTTGGAAGGCGAGCTCGCTCAGCTCGCGGTTGAGATAATACCGTGGCTCATCAAGGTCGACATCGGCGCGTTGAGCTCTCTTTTCGGACTCCGTCTCACCGTCAGTGGACTCCGCTGAGGGCGTCGGATCAGCATCCACATCCGATGGATTATCGGAATGATCAGCCATGGGACGAATCCACGCGGGATGGACGCTCCGTTAGAGTGCCTCGGGATCGACGATGCTGTCCTCGCTTCGATCGCGATACGTCTCGCGGGCTTCGATCCGGAGGAATCGATCGCGGGCGGTGTCATAGGCGGTGAGATATCCGCCGTAAACACAGCCGGTATCCAGCCCGACGACGCCGTCGGTATCGACCGGTGCTTCGAGCACGGTGTGACCGAAAAAGACCTGCGGGGAGCGGTCGTAGCGTTCGAACCAGAACGGACCGTCATAACCGTCACCGTCCGGTGTCGCCCGGGTTGTCAGCAGTTCCGTCGGGGTATGCTCGGTCAACGGTTGCTCGGGGACGATACCGCCGTGGACGACGATGTTCTCCCCCCAGGAGATGACCAACGGCAACGACCGGAGATAGCGGAGATGGTCGTCATCGAGTTCGGGGAGTGTTTTCTCGCCGGTGAGGAGTTTCTCCTCGTTGTTGCCCCGAATGCTCAGCATATTCGGAGCGTCCCGAACCCGTTCGATCACGCCACGGCTGTTTGGACCCTTGCGAACCAGATCGCCCACGAAGATCAGGAGATCGTCCGTCGACGGATCGATCAGCTCGATCAACGCCTCAAGTTCGGTGAGACAGCCGTGAACATCCCCGATGACGTAGATATCGTCCCGCGCGTCGGCGTCAACGCGATGATGGTGTGGTTCGACGGCGTCACTGAACATCGACGACCTCTCGGTTGGTCGCTGGCCGACTGACATCGACGACATGACGGTCGTCTCGCGACCGGCGTCCTGACTCATTACCCGACATAGCCGATTATTGAAGTAAACGGTTTATAATAGATCGCGGTGTGGGTATATAGCACTCAGTAATCGTCAGACAACGTAGCGAGCAACACGACGGAGGCCGGAAGGTACCCGTGAGGTCAAAAATTATCGCGTCACCGAGGAACGCGATGGTGGCCGTTCACCGGCGACGATCGTGTGGAGGTTTTCGAGCGTTTCGATGTGGTAGGTCGGGTCCTGGGTGAGTTCATACTCAGCCCGATGTGAACGGCGGATAAATGCCGAGTCGATCCCGGCACGATCGGCGGCCGCAATGTCGACCCGGCTATCACCGACATAGAGAGCGTTTCGGGTTCCGAGATCCGAAAGCGCCTGTTCGAGGTAATACGGGTCCGGTTTCCGCCGTCGAAAGCCGGCAAGCGAAGGTGCACGGCCGTAGTAGGTCTCGAAGAGTGTATCGAGACCGAAGATGTCGACGATGTGCTCGATCGTCCCGTGTTGGTTGTTGCTGACGATCCCGCACGGAAGCCGTAACTCACGGATGGCGGCGACATCGTCGTAGAGCGGTTTCGTCCCATCAAGCAACGCCTCCCGTTGGGCAGCGATCCGTTCGCGCTCGTGGTGTTGCCAGAACCGGTCAGGATCAATATCATAGGTTTCACAGGCGGCTTCAGCGGCATCGGCGCTGCCGCTGACTGCTTCGATGTGCTCCTCGGCCGGATCGGCAACGCCGACGGCGGCAAACGCCGCCTCGGTTGCCCTCCGAAGAGTGGTCCCATCAGTGGGATGGGTCAATACACCATCGTTGTCGAAGAGGACCGCATCATAGGCCAGGCTCGATGGCACAGTACGATCAACAAGGCGGGCAACATATGAGACTCTTGCTAGGAGCGATCAGTACGTCAACGTCTCTCACCGATGAGCGTCAGACGATTTTGAAACGTACTCAAAAAAGAGGATTGGCAGAGAACAGGTGATCGAATCACTGGTCATCCCCGGAAACGGCCCGCAGCAGCGATGTGGTTGTCCCGTAATATCGTTGGACCCCCTGGAGAACGCCGTAAACTACCGCGGCCAGCATCGCGATCCACCCCAACACGACGAGAAAAAACACCACGTAAAGTGCCGGAGTCGTGATCACGGATGGGAGTGAACAGCGTGAGTTCTAACGGTCTTGGTATGTTCTCTATGTACCCATATATACGCCCACGTACTCGAGAATGAGGTCAGCCATTCTCACCGGATGACGGGTCGACGCCATCGCTGAGAAGGTTCAAGTACGCACATGTCCGAGAGTTAATCGCCTGTCAGAACAGCCGTCGAACCTCCACCGATGACACAAACAGCATATCGATTTATAGCAGTCCAATCGAGACCTCCCACACTCGCATGGTGACCGATCGCCGATGACGGACCCGATCCGGATCTTGCACGTCGACGATGACCGCGATTTCGCCGAGATGGCTGCCGAGTTTCTCGAACGGCAGGACGAGCAGCTCACCATCGAGATCGCCACAAGCGCAAGCGACGGTCTCGATCGACTTGCCGAGATGGACGTCGACTGTATCGTCTCCGATTACGATATGCCCGATCAGAACGGATTAGCCCTACTCCGGGCGGTTCGGGAGAACTATTCGGACCTTCCGTTCGTACTGTTCACGGGCAAAGGGAGTGAGGAAATCGCGGCGGAGGCGATCTCCGCCGGGGTCGATGATTACCAAACCAAGGCCGGCGGCCGCGAGACGTATGATCTGCTCGCCAATCGGATCCGAAACCTCGTCGAGCAGTACCGAGCCAGAGCGCGGGTCCGCCAACGGGAACGACGGTTGAGTCGCGTCCAGGAGATCGCGGATCTCGGCCATTTCGAGTGGGATATCGAAACCGATGAACTCGATCTCTCCGAGCAAAGCTACGAACTCCTCGGCGTCGAGCCCGAAGAGTTCGATCACACCCACGAGGCGTGGTCGGAATTGATACACCCGGAGGATCGAGATACTGTCGAGGCCGCGATCGATCGAGCACTCGAAGGAGCTGGCTCCTACAGTATCGACTTCCGTGTGATAACGCCTGACGGCGACATCCGACACGTCCATGAGGAAGCCGAGGTCGAATTCGACGCCGACGGGAATCCGATCCGGATGACCGGCGCCGGGTTGGATATCACCGAACGAGAGCAACACAAGCGCGAACTCAGGCGGGAACGCGATCGATTTCAGGCCCTGTTCGAACAGCTCCACGAACCGATCGTCCACGGATATATCAAGGACGGCGATCCAATCATTCAGGCGGTCAATCCGGCCTTCGAGGAGATCTTCGGCTACGATGAGGAGACGCTTATCGGCGAGTCACTGGATGAGTATATCGTTCCACCGGACGGGGAGGAATCGGCAACGGAGTTGAATCAACGTGTCACGACCGACGAGGAACCGGTAAACGTCAGCATCCGTCGAGAAACCACCGACGGCGTTCGTGACTTCCTGTTTACAAACGCAAGCGTCCCGGGCTCGGAGAACAGCGAGGGGTTCGCGATCTACACCGATATTACCGAACAAAAACAGCGCGAACGAGACCTCGAACAGTACGAAACGATGGTCGAAACCATCGGTGACGGCGTCTACACGCTGGATGAGAACCTCGAGTTCGTCATGGTAAACCGGGGGATGGTCGAGCTAACCGGATATACGAAATCGGAACTCGAAGGCATGCATCTCGCTGAGTTACTCGTCGGGGAAACAGACGGGATTGCGCCGGCGGACTATCAACACCTATTACGCGACGACTACCTCGCCGTCGTCGATATCGCATCAGCACAGACCGCCCGTGAGAAGCTCCGGACAGCCGATCCGGAGATCATGACGATCGATTTTCCGATCGTAACGGCCGAGGATGATATCGTCCCCTGTGAGGTTCGCTTCAACTCACTCATCACCGACGAGGGGTTTGTCGGCACGGCAGGGGTATTTATCGATATCACGGACCGTCGGCAACGCGAGGAACGGCTCAAGCGCCAGAACGAACGGCTCGATCAGTTCGCGAGCATCGTCAGCCATGACCTCCAGAACCCGTTGAGCGTCGCCAACGGTCAGTTAGCACTCGCCCAAGAGGAGTGTGAAAGCGATCGGCTCGCGGCAGTCGAGCGAGCACATGATCGGATGGAGCGGTTGATCGAGGATCTATTGACACTCGCCCGGGAGGGTGAAACGGTCACCGAGATGACAACCGTCGACTTCGCGGCCGCCATCGACGAGAGCTGGCAATACATCGAGACAGCGGATGCGACCCTCATGAACGAGGCCGACGGCACGATTCGGGCCGACCCCGGCCGATTGCAACAGCTCCTGAGCAATCTCCTTCGGAACGCGATCGAACACAACAGTGAGACCGTCACGATAACGATCGGTGAAACGAACGACGGCCTGTATATCGAGGATGACGGTCGGGGAATTCCCGAAGATGTGCGTGACCGAGTGTTCGAACCCGGATACTCGACCGCCGAGGACGGCACCGGCTTGGGGCTCAATATCGTCGAACAGATCGTCGCGGCCCATGGCTGGACGATCAACATTGACGAGAGCGCCAGCGGCGGGACCCGATTCGAAATCACGGGAATCGACCGCGACCGGTAGGACCACCGAGGAGCCACCATGGCCGTTCGAGGAGCTCACCACCAGGCCTTTGCCATCCGATCATCCAGTCGCTGGCATGCCGGACTTTACCTTCGAGACGACGATCGAACCGCAGTTTCGGGATATCGATCCGTTCGGTCACGTCAATCAAGCGGTCTATTGCAGCTACCTCGAACAGGCGCGGACGAACTACTGGGCGGAGATCGTCGGCATACGGCACGACCGGACCCCCGTCGCCATCGCCACCCAGGAGATCGAGTACGAACGGCCGATTCAACTCGGCGAGACGGTCACCGTCGCCCAGACCATCACGGGCATGGGTGAATCGAGTTTCGACATCGAGTATGCGATCCGAGCCGACGGGACGGTGGCCGCGACGGCACACGTCGTGTTGATCGCCTTCGATCCCGAGACGGAAACCGCCATCCCGATCCCGGAGGACTGGCGAACGCCGATCGCCGAACACGAAGGGTTAGCCGACTGACCGTCCCCCACGACTCATGAAGCCGTTGGCTTTCTCCCTGCTTTCGCGGTAAGACCTCCACGCGCCGAGGTGTCGGTATTGGCGGATGAACTGCCAACTTTTTGATAAAAGCGCCAAAGTACGTGAGGGCTGAGTACGGGCACATGGAGACCCGAACGCTCGTCATGGAGGAGCCGGGGGAACTACGGGAGCAGACGATCGAACTGCCGGCCTTAGGGAGTGAGGAACTGCGCGTCAAAATCACCCTCAGCGGGATCTGTGGCTCGGATGTCCACATGTATGAGGGCGGCATGGAGCTTGATTTCCCGGTGGTCCCCGGCCACGAGATGGCCGGGACGATCGAGGCGATGGGGGTGGACGTGACGACCGATTCGCGGGGCGATCCGATCGCCGAGGGTGATACGATCGCGATCGTCCCGGGTACGGTCTGTGGGGAGTGTTGGTTCTGTCAGAACGTGCCGAGCCGACCGACGACCTGCCGGAACCGGGACGTCTACGGGTTTATGAACGCCGAATACGGCCAGCGAGCCCACGGCGGGTTCAGCCAGTACATGATCGTCGACGAGGCCGGCTCGTTCTATCGGCTCCCAGAGCACCTCGACCCGGAGCTGGGGGCACTCGTCGAGCCGCTCGCGGTCGCAACCCGGGCCCTCGAACGGGGCTATCCACCCGGCCAACCCGACGCCCGGGAGGGCTTTGGGATCGGCAAGAGCGTCGTCGTCCAGGGCGCCGGTCCCATCGGGCTGTTGACGATGAGCGCTGCCCACGCGGGTGGAGCCGGCCAGGTCATCGCCGTCGATGCCATCGACGAACGGTTGGACCTCGCCACCGAGTTCGGCGCCACTGACACCGTCGACCTCACGGCCCACGAGGACACCGCCGCCCTCGCCGAAACGATCCACGATCGCACCCCCGGTAGCGTGGGGGCGGATGTCGTTATCGAGGCGGCCGGTCAACCCGAGGCGTTCCGACAGAGTATCGAGTTCGTCCGTGACGGCGGGACCGTTGTCGAGGTCGGCCATTACGCCTACAGCGGTGAGGTCGATATCAACCCCACACGGATCGTCCAGAAGGACATCGATATCCGGGGCAGTCTCGCGTATCCCCCCACGCAGTTCGAGACCGGGATCGCCCTACTTGATCAACTGGCCGACGAGGTCCCGTTTGGCGACCTGTTCAACTACCGCGTCGGGTTCGACGACGCCGAGGAAGCGTACGAGAAACAGGCCAGCGGCGACGCCTACCGGGCGACGATCCATCCCTGGGGGGTCTGAGGTGGCCGCCCGGCTGATCGCCCCAGCATCGTATGTCCAGGGGCGGGACGTGCTCACCGACGGGGGCACCTACGCACCGCTCACCGGGACCGAGGCATTCGTCCTCGGCGGGGAGACCGCCATCGGGGCCGTCGAATCGGCGCTTACGACCGGTCTCGACGCGGCCGATATCGCCGTCGGGGACATCGAACCCGGCGTCGACGCGTGTACGTTCGCGGTGATCGACAGACTCGTGGAGGCAGCGACTGGCGCGGAGGTGATCGTCGCCGTCGGCGGCGGGAAGGCACTGGATACGGGCAAGGCCGTCGCCCAGCGAATCGAAGCGGAGCTGGTGACCGTGCCAACCGTCGCGAGCACCGACGCTCCCTGTAGCACGGTCGCGGTCGTCTATGACGAGGCGGGGGAGTTTGACGGCTACGTCCAGCGAAATACAAACCCGGAGGTGGTGGCGGTCGACACCGAAGTCATCGCCTCAGCACCGGTTCGGTTCCTCCGTCACGGGATGGGGGATGCCCTCGCGACCCGATTCGAAGTCGAGGCGGCAACTCAGGCGGGTGCCGGGACGCACGCCGGTGAGGAGGCGTCCCGGACCGCCCGACTGCTCGCGTCGGAGTGTTACACAACGATTCGTGAGGACGGAAAGGCGGCGATAGCGGCCGTCCGCCGGGATGCCGTTACGGCGTCGGTTGCGGCCGTGATCGAAGCGAACACGCTGCTGTCGGGGCTCGGGTTCGAGAGCGGCGGCCTCGCGGCGGCCCACGCGTTCGCCAAGGGGTTCTCCCGAGCTGGCGTTACCGCCCCCCACGGCGTCCAGATCGCGTTCGGGACGATCGCCCAGCTCCTGCTCGAGGATCGCGATCGGGAGACTCGAAGCGAGGTCATCGAACTCTGTCGGGAGCTCGATCTCGCGGTCTCACTAACCGAGATGGGTGCCGCTGATGCCGTCGAGACGATCGCACGAGAAGCCTGTACGGAGGATACGACCATGACCAATCAACCTCAGTCGGTCACGCCCGCGATGGCGTCGGATGCCCTCCGGACCGCCGACGAGCTGTTGACCGAGTGACTACCGCATAGGCATCCGAGGATCACCATCGGACCAAATGTAGTCAGTTTGGGTCCCCCTCATCGATATCAAGCCATGCCCGCCTCCGACCTCAAGGGAAAGAATTCGACGAGGGGAGAATCAGGGCCGCCAGCCCCGGAGAAACGCAACGGCAAACCCACCGACGGTCAGTCCAAATGGAATGGTAAGCGATCGAACGAGCAGGACCGCCGCGGCTGCCACGACTGGTGAAACGCCCGTCACGAGGCCGATCGCACCGCCAAGGAGGATATCATACGCACCCAGGCTCGCGGGGATCGGCACGACACTGGCGATCTGTGGGAGCGGGATGATAACGACCAGTGGGAGCCAGACAACGGGATCACCACTCCCCAGAAGTGCAACCCACAGGGCAGTCGCGGTCAACACCTGTTCGAGGACACCACCAATCGCGATCAGGCCCAATAGGCCGGGGGTCGTTCGAAACTGTCCAACCCGGATCCAGAATCGAGTCACGGCCGTTTCGATAGCGGATCGGTCATACGGTTCATCGCGATACAGCGCACTGATCCGAGAAACGATCGGGGCTAAGACGGCCACGGCGAGTGTCGAAATCGGCTCCCGAAAGAACAGTACCGCCAACCCGACCCCGAGCAGTCCGAGAATGCCGACCCCTAACGACACGAGGAGTGACTGCGGGGTCGTACCAAAAACGACCACGACAGCCCCGAGAAGAATCGAGACAAGCAATTGGGCGGCGGCCTTGACGTATTTCGCGACCGATCGAACGCCGAGGGCTTCGCTGTAGCTGGTTTCGGTACAAACGCCGATGAACTGAGCCATGATCGGCTCGGAACTGACCGGTCCAGCGGGGCTAAGAATATCAAAGAAATCACCTGCCATCGCAAACTGGACGCTCTCGAAACCCGACAAGCCATCCCCGAGTGGATGGACGGATGCCCAGACACCGATGGAATCGGCGAGCCCTTCGGCGACGACCAGTCCACCGACGAGCAGGATCGTCCACGCTGGGAGTGCCACCAGCCGTTGGAGAACGCGGTCGAAACCGACAGTGAACAGATACGCGACAAGGGTACCACCGCCAAGGACGGTCCCGATCAAAAACCGGACGGCTCGTCGCACACGGAGAACAACGAGTGGTTCGTACTAAAGTTGGCTGAAGCGTGGCCACCACGAAAGCAAATCAGATCGCCACGATAGCACCAGCCGAATTGGGAATCAGAAATAATATTGATCGATCATGTTGTCCACTGTGATCGCTATCCGATACAGCCGACTAATAGAGTCGCGCTGGCGTAGTACTGCGTTTATCCGTGGATAGGATATAAGTATATAGCACTCTATAGAGGAAATACAAAGTTTTGATAGATTGACATACTAACGATAATCACGGACCGACAATACCGAACTTCCAGACGGATTTCCGACCGGACCATGCGCCTCAAACGACTCATCACAGCGGTATCGTTGCTATCGGACGCCGAGCAGTCGGTCGAATGTGCACTCTGTGGAACGGATTACGACGAACCGCCGACGAACTGTCAGGCCTGTGGCAGCAACGACTTTATCTGATCATGAAATGCCAACAGTGTGAACAAACGAGCGACCCGATGCGGGATGAGGAATGGACCCACGTCTCCGATCAGGCAGCGATGGTCCCGCTTCTCGAGTGTGCCGAGTGTGGCAACCGGCAACGACTCCGGTGACCGTCCGCAAGGGGAGGCGGATCCGGACGTCGAAGGTGGGCTGTCTTGCTCGGGTCATTCGCTGATCGGGCTATCGGGAGACGTGGATCGAGACGACACCCCATCAAGGCGATGGTGGGCAACGGAGAAATAGTGGACCAAAGTATTCCTTCGTGGGGCTCACCAACAGGGAGTGTATGATCATCAGCGTCGATCCCGACGCATCCGCCCGTGCCACGACAGAAGCGGCGCTCTCTGAGGCGGGATTTACGACACAGGGGGGCGAATCCATTGCGGATGCCCGGGAGCTGTTACAGACCGCCGAGGATGTCGAATGTCTGGTGACCGAATACAGCCTCCCCGACGGGACCGGACTCGAACTCATCGAGGAAGTCCGTCAGACCGATCCTGATGCGGCATGTATCCTCTTTACGGCGACACCCCTCGAAGAGATCGAAACGGAAGCGTACGATGGAATGATCGCGGAGTATCTCGGAAAGGACGTTCCAGCCGCCCGCGAGGAACTCGTTGCTCTGATCGAGCACAGCCTCGCGTTTCAGAGCCAGACCGCGTATCCGCTACCGAACAACGAGGAGGCCCGAGTGGCCGCGCTCGATCGGTACGCAACCGATCCGGAGTCGCTTGGCACCTCGCTCGATCGGTTGAGTGAACTCGCAACCGCCCTGTTTGGGGTCAATTCCGCCGGGATCGGCCTCATCGATGCCCACCACGAACGCTTTCTCGGCTGTCACGGCGCGTCCTTCGGGACGCTCGACCGGGAAGCATCGATCTGTACCTACGCGATTCTCGATCCGGAAGTGACCGTCATCGAGAACGTGCCGGAAGATCCTCGATTTATGGAAAACGAAGGGCTCGCCGACGCCGGCATCGAATTCTATGCCGGCGCGCCGTTGATCACCCCGGACGGTCACGCGATCGGGGTGTTTTGTATCCACGACGACACACCACGAGCGTTCACCGATCGCGAGCAGCGGTTACTGAAGCTGTTAGCCGAGGAAGCGATGGAACAGCTCGAGTTGCGGCGACGGCTCACCGACGGAGAAGGGAGGTCCACCGATGAGTGATGACAGCTACGTGTTCGATGGGCTCCCACTCGATGGTATCCGGGCGGGATCGACGGTACTGGTCGCCGGACCGACCCATGGCGGGATGCGAGCCCTGGGCTATCGGATGCTCGTGGGACCAGCCGGCGAAGGAGCGATCATCGTCACCACCAACCGGCGTGCCTCACGGATCGTCGACGATTCACGCCAGGCCGGGCTTGAAATTCAGGAAGACAGCACCGGGATCGTCGATTGTGTCGGCAGTGAGGAACAGCGGGTACCGGCGCGTCTCCTCTCGGTCGGTGGCCCATCGGACCTCACCGGGATCGGGATGCGATTCTCCGATCTCTATATGGAGTTCAAACGGGCGGGTGTCAACCGGGTGCGTACCGGGCTATATTCGGTGTCGACACTGCTGGCCTACAGCGATCTCAGGACCGTCTCGCGGTTTATCCACACGCTGATCGGTCGGATCGACAAGGTCGATGGGTTGGGGATTCTCTGTATCGATCCTTCAAATCACGACGAGCAGGCCGTCAACACTCTCTCACAGTTCTGTACCGGTACGATCACAGTTCGAGAAACCACCGCTGGAGTGGAACTCCGGGCCAGTGGCTTGCCCAATCAGACCCGCGAGTGGACCCAGTTCGATCTGACTGCCGACTAGGCTGTCACTGCTGACACTCCATCTGGTGAGCAAACCGATCGCCAGGGGACAATCCGGGTCGTTGCGTCGGCCGATCGGCAACAGTCCGGAAGAGCACGGGTAGCACCGATGTTCGTGAGACGTGGTATAACGTAAAATGCTACTCTACCGATTCGGTGTCAACGATCGATACGATCGAAGGTGTGTTAACGTGACATGGAGTTCGGACCTGGTGGCGACCACAGCCCGTTAAGCGCTCGACCGATGTGACGGACGGCGGTCAACGCTTCCTGGATTACAGCATCCAGTAAAAAGGCTAGTCCGACGAATGGCAGCATGGCGAGTACCGTGACGAGTCCGAACAGCCAAACGACCTCTTGCCGTAGCGGCCGGTTGCCAATTACGTTTGTCATTATAGTTCTATTTAGGCCTATATTGTGCTCTATATTAAGGGTTCTGACCGTTCCTCTGCGTTGGGAAAACCAGCAGTCGGGTCAAGAATGAAGACGGCCAACGTAGCTGCTAAAGCGGGAGATGCAACCGTTCGATGGCCAGCCACCGTAAGTCGAGATGGCGACAAACAGTCGAAGTGAGTATTATGTTATTTGTTGACATATAGTCGGCAAATAGCAACTCTCAAACATAACTTGACCGCCGGTTTGGTTGTGCCCGCAATGATCGGCTCTCAGATCACTGGTGACATATCGAAGTCGATCGGGCACAACGACGAACCGGCTATCACCTCACTACCTGTGGTTATAGCCCCATCTACGATCCGTCGGGATTGATGACATCTGCACGCCCCACCGAATGTTGAAAACTCAACGTCAATCCCGACGATCGCTCGGTAAACCGCCCGTACAAACAGGCAGACAGTTACGCAATCGCTGAGTTAAGAAAGCAATCAGCCAATCGCGTTTGGCTACCGACAACCATTACGACGACTCCGACCCCTCAAACGGGTCGGAAGTCGAAGAATCATCCACCGAGACGATCACATCGACGATCCGATCGATGTACCGGAGCATGATAAGTACCAGCAGGACGACTAACCCGCCGGCGATTGTCGGTTGGCTCAGGGCAAGCGGGGATGGCATAATCGTCGTAATGGACTAAGTAATAAAAGTCTCTTGGCTAATTCTCACGTCGAATAACTCACTCCGTAGTTCAGGACGCGCTTCTCGGCCGTTTTATATGAGACACCACCGACCGATCGAGAGACCGAAAATACGATTGCTACTGGTGGAACTATAGAGCTATTATAAGATGTTTACATCCGGCCGACCGATCGGGGAGCCACGATGCATCGTGTAAATTCGGATGCGGTCGTCGCTCGTCTCACAGCACCAAAGGTCGAGAGCCGAACACGGATCGCTGTCGTCGCAGATCCCCATGTCACGCCCCGTGCCGAAGGAACTGCGATGGTGTATCATCGAGCGGTCGACCGACTTCGAACGGCCCTTATGGATGCCGAACGGCGGAACGTCGACGCCATTATTTCGGCAGGTGATCTCACCAAAGACGGCGCGCCGTGGGAGTACGAACAGCTCGATCAACTCCTTACAGAACTCGAAACCCCGTTTTTCAGCGTTCCCGGAAACCACGACGTGCCAAAGGCATCGACCGACGAGTACGAACACGGGGACGACCACGACACACCACCGATCGATCAGTTCGAACGAAAATATGCGCCCGATTCGTATCCGTTCGTCGAGGAAGTCGGTGAACTGGATATCGTCGCTCTGAATACTGCCTCCCGATCCGATGGATCGCTGCGACGGACACACGATGGTGCTGTATCGGATACGGACATCACCTGGTTAGAGAAGACACTGCCGGAACTCGAAACCCCGGTAGTGCTCATGCATCATAATACACCGGCGATGTACGAGCAGTTCCGAACGCTGCAATCGTTAGCCTATTCTGAGATGGACCTACCGCCGATCATGCGTGATCCCGAACCCCTCATGGAGGTGTTGACCGAGCAGTCAGTACCGCTTGTCATTACCGGTCATCTCCACAACGTCGGGATCGCTCAAACGGGACCTGCTCGGGAGATAACCACCCCCGCGACCGGGTCGTTCCCACAGGCCTATCTGATCTTCGAGTTCGATACTGATGGGACTGTCATCCGATACATCCCCGTCGCCGATATCGAGGGGATGACTGAGGCTCACTACGCGCGATTGACCGGCGGGGATTCCTCGGCAGGGTATACGGCGTTCGCGGCGATTCGGCTTGCGAGTCTACCGCTGCTCGATGAACAACAAGGGTCCTTGTAATCAGTCGTGAGTACGGTTGTCGGATATCGGTCGTCCATCGAGGTATATAGGAATCCGAAACAGGCGAGTTCAGGCAAAAAATAACCCTGGATTATCGTGTTCGAAGATGAATTCTTGGGCGCCGTCTAAAGTCCGTACATGGGTGTACATGGTTTCAGCAGTCATCGTAGTCTCACGAATCGCTTCGAGGTTGGTGTGTAGGTAACTACTGACCAACAGCACGGTGACAGCCCTGTCGGGAGCGATCAACTCCGTTACCTGGAAGGTCCGCTCGCCGAGTTGCCGACTAAAGACATGGTATTCGGGGAATGAGCCGGCCGTCATCAAGTCCTCAAGCGTAGCGGCGTCCGCTTTCGGGATCGTATGAACCAGCCCGAATTGATCCGTAGTGCCGGCATTCGGTGTCAAAACCGAAGTGTGGCCAACAAGAATCACGACAGCCTCCCAACCTTCGGCCTCACGATCGGCTGCCAATCGTTCGGCTTCGCTGATCGTTCGCTCCCATGGGTCCTGTGCCTCCGGTTCGATGGCGTCGATGGATTCGTTGTGTGTCATTGGTGTATTCGATCGGTGAGTTAGATGGCAAATAGCCATTCCATGAGAAATGAAAATAGGAGTACGAAGAGAGCAGCAGACAAAAGTTGCCGGCCGCCGGCGTCGGGATCGATTCGCTGCGTATCCGTGTTGGATCCCAAATGGATACGAGGCCAATCAGGTCGCCCCTGTGGACGGCTCAGCTCAGCAGTATCCGCACGTGGGGGTGCAGCCCGACACCATAGAACGAGACTCGCATAACCGAGAACGAGCCAGCCCATCAGGAACAGTCCCCACTTGACAGTTCCGAGCAACGGTAGATCGATGAATGCAGCCGTTAGGATTGACAGTACAGCCGTTAAACCAACGATCTTGAGGATATTAACGGTCGTCCGCCAAAGCCAGTCCAGGGTTTGTCTTCCGCTACGATTGCTCCAAATGGAGACCGATGTCATCAGTATTCCTCCCGGCCCGGTGGATCCGGGTATTCATCCCGATGTCGGTGACAGCGGCTCGTCCATGAGTCAGTCGCGACATCGTATTCCTCGGGTGCTGTGTCATCACAAACGCTACCGAAGGCCTCCAACAACCGGTTGAGAGCCGCCTGGTCATTCCCATCAGCCGCAAGGGCAAGCGCAGCATCGACCGATTCCTGAGCCGACGGCGGGAGCGTCACATCCGCCAGGAGTTCGGTCGAGAGTTCCTCGATTGAGGCAAATCGGCTCTGGCGGCCAAGCAGTGACCGGACACGGTCTCCGACCGATTGGGTGGCTCGCATCCGTTCGCGGAAGACATCGCTCAGTACATCGATCGCGTACCACTCCTCGGGATCAAGGTCATGGTTCGGCGGGCGTAGCTTCATCGGACAGCGCGTACTAAACGGACAACCAGTCGGTGGATCCCGAGGACTTGGCGGCGTGCCACGGAGAGTGATACGGTCCTGGTTGGCAGCCGGGTCGGGTGTTGGGATCGCCGACAACAACGCCTTGGCATAAGGGTTCGCCGGATCACTGAACAACGCCTCTGTCGGCCCCCGTTCCATGATGGTACCCAAATACATCACGGCAACCCGATCACAGAGATGCCGGACAACGGAGAGATCATGTGCAATAAATAGGTAGGTCAATCCGAACTTCCGCTGGAGATCAACGAGGAGATTCAAGACCTTCGCTTGGACGGAAGCATCAAGCGCCGATACCGGTTCATCAAGCACAATAAATTCCGGCTCAGGCGCCAACGCCCGCGCGATAGCGATCCGCTGCTGTTGGCCGCCGGAGAACTGATGGGGGTAGCGGTAGTAATGTTCTTCCTGTAGCCCGACAGTCGTCAGCAACTGTTTGACACGTTCACTGCGCTCAGTTTTGGTCCCCCAATCATGAACCGCGAGTGGTTCGGCGATCACCTCACCGACAGTCATGCGAGCATTCAGACTCGATTCCGGATCTTGAAAGACGATCTGGGCGTTTCGCCGCCAGTCCTGTTTGGCCCTTCCACGCAGATTCGTGATGTCCCGACCGTCATAGGTAATCGAGCCGGCAGTCGGTGTCTCAAGCCCGATCAAGGTCCGACCAAGAGTCGTCTTTCCACAGCCCGATTCCCCCACTAATCCGAGCGTCTCACCCCGGTGGATCTTGAGATCAACACCATCAACCGCTTTGATACTCGAGTTGCCCAGCAAACTACTATCACCGTAATATTTTTTCAGGTCAGAAACCGTCACCAGTGGTTCCGTAGATGTCGTATCCTTCGTTGTCGGGAGTTCCGGTGATTCATTAACCGTCATCAATCGTCACCACTGATATCGGCATGTGTCTCAACGGCGGTTTGTCGGCTGACATCCTCGGGATAGAGTAAACAGGCGGCCGTTTGCTCATCATCACCGATCGTCACGTGTTGTGGATGGACTTCCTGACAGGCATCGAAGGCTTTCGGGCATCGAGGCGCAAACCGACACTCCGTCGGTTTGCTGGTCGGGGTCGGGACATCACCCGCAATAGTTGGGAGTCGATCGGCGCCAGGATTCTGTCCAGGGATAGATGCCAACAATCCCTGGGTATACGGATGAGCAGGCCTCGCAAACAGGTCCGCAATCGGTGCGTTCTCGACGATCTCACCGGCATACATGACGCTAACACGGTCAGCGATCTCGGCGATGACTCCCATGTCGTGGGTAATAAAGAGAAGCGCCAGGTCCCGATCGGCCTGAAGCTCTTTGAGCAATTCGAGTATCTGGGCCTGGATGGTGACGTCAAGCGCCGTCGTTGGTTCGTCACAGAGCAATACTTCGGGATCACAGGCCAGCGCCATGGCGATAACCGCTCGTTGACGCATTCCACCCGAAAACTGATGAGGATACTCCCGTAATCGCCGGGCTGGATCGGGGATGCCGACGGCTTCAAGCAGATCGAGAGCCGCCTCCGTTGCGGCCTCACCCCGGAGGTTCTGATGAATACGGAGTCCTTCTTTGATCTGATTGCCGACTGTATAGACCGGGTTGAGACTCGTCAGCGGATCCTGGAACACCATCGCGATGTCACCACCCCGGATGGATCGTAATGCCGGTTCCGGGGCCGCTACGAGATCGACGTATCGATCATGTTCCCCGACATAAATGAAGGTATCCGGATCCGATTCTATGCTGGTCGCCGATTGTGTGACGCAATTTGAATATCGATCAGCAAGTTTGGTTACGGTATCCGGATGTCGATACTTTACCTGGCCATCGAGGATACGACCCGGTGATTTGACGAGCCCGGTAATCGATCGAGCAGTCACGCTCTTACCGGAGCCGCTTTCGCCGACTAGTCCCAGGGTTGCACCCCGATGAATGGCGAGGTTTATGTTACTGACGGCGTGGACCGTCTCCTTATCGGTAAAAAACACGGTACTAATCCCCTCGACCGACAGCAATGGTCGGTCCGATCCGGACTCGCTCATGCGCCACCTCCGGTGGCAGCGGTCTGTGTGCCTCCCTCCTCACCGGCAGTCTGAGGATCAATCGCATCCCGGACACCATCACCGAGAGCATTAAACCCGGTGACGACGAGGGTAATAAGGATACCCGGAATCAGAGAGATATGCCACGAGTGGGAGGCAACGTACTGTTGACCGGCGTTGACTGCCCGACCCCATTCTGGCGTCGGCGGGTTGATTCCGAGTCCGAGGAATGATAGCCCAGCAATGGCGATGATCGCCCCACCGAGTGACATCGAGCCATAGACGAGCAAGTAGCCGGTGACGTAGGGGAGCATGTGCCGGCGCATCGTCGCGACAGGACGCTGGCCGTAGCTCCGGGCGGCGTCGATCCATTCCTGGTCAGCAATCTGGAAGGCCGGCCCACGAAGCGACCGCCAGAGGAATGGCCACGATGTCATACCGTAAATTAACGCCAGCACAACCCCGCCGCTGTAGAGGTTGCCGAGCCACGTATCCGAGAGCAACACCGAGAGCAACAACAGCAACAAAAGCTGTGGCAAGGACATGACCGAGTCACTTCCGATGACGAAGGCGAGATCAACGAGGCCCTTGTAATACGCAGAGAGCAGTGCGAAGCTAACTGCGATGAAGCTCGCGAGTCCGACTGCGAGCAACCCGATAAGCAAGGAAACCCGCGCACCGGCAGCCAAAAACGTAAACAGATCCTTCCCGCTCGGCAGCGTCCCGAACGGGTGGAATCGATTGTAACGGTCATAGGCGAACGGTCCAACGTTCTGATCCGGAATCCCCCGGGACTGTGCGCCCCGGTTGGCCACGCCAACCGTAACCGATGTAACTTGATCAGTATCTGTGTCGTAGTAACGGATCTGGTAGGAATAGGGATCAGCGATGTTGCGGTCAACCGTCGTCGGGCCGAGAGTAGGGGCGAAAACAGCCATTATCAAAAATAGAATGACGACGATGAGACCGAACTGACCCCACCGATGGCCTCGAAATCGGTCAACGATATCGTCCCGAGGCGTCCAGTCGGCGATCCGGTAGTAGCGCCGGTACCATCGGTAACCGAGCCATCCCCACGCGAGAACAAGACTCGAATAGAGGTAAACGAGTCCGACCCGGAGAAGCCAAGCATCTCGTGGTTCCCAGCCGGCAAAGGTACCGATCCATCGCTCACCGTTGTAATAGCCGCTATTTGGAATCGAGGTCCGGCTGATGAGTGTCGGAATAGCGTCGACAACCCGATCGAAACCCGCTTGATTCCCGCCGACCGGGAGACTCGCCAAGAGTCCGACGACGAGATCAATGATCGCCGACACGATAGCGCCGAACTCCAGTCCAAGAAGCGCGACCCCGACGACCGTCCATACCATTGCGGGTCGCGGCGTGGTTCTGATCCGGTCGAGCAGTGTCGCCTCCATGGCTTCGTCGCAGCTGTCTCGCGCCCTGTCATGTGGATTGTCTCTTTCCATCGTGATCACCGGTCCGTGTAACCGATCCGTGGATCAATGAGGACGTACAGCAGATCCTGCAGGATGTTCACAGTCACGATCAAGGCGATGAAGACGAACATCAGCGATCCAATCAATGGAAGATCTCCTTGGATCGAGGCTCGGTAGAACAGCCATCCCATACCGTTGATCCCGAAAACAGTCTCGACGAGTACTGATCCGCCGATGAGAACGAACGCCTCACCGGTGATGATCGGCACTAACGGGATGAGCGCATTCCGAAAGATATGTTTCCAGAGCAGGCGTTGTTCGGAGACCCCCTTCGCACGAGCTGCCTCGACGTAGTTCTCCGAGATCGTCTCAATGACTGCGGTTCGACCGATCCGCATTTCGTTGCCCATCGAGGCCGAACCGAGCACGACGGCAGCCGGCAGGACCTTTTTTGTCGCGCTTACGAAAACGGCCGGGTCCTCAAGTTGCTTGAGGTTCGGGGCTCCGGTGACAGTCACATCGGGACCAAGGTGTTGCCAGCTGATACCGATGAACTCACTCGATTGCGAAAGCACGGAGACGAGGATCACCGCCAACCAGAAATTTGGCATCGCCCGCCAGACGATACCGAGAATCGAAGCAGTATAGTCCGCGCCTGTGTTCGCCCGTGATCCGGCATAGAAACCGAGCGGTATCCCGACGAAGATCGCGATCAAAACCGCCCAAAAACCCAACCAAATCGTCCGTGGAGCATATGTCATGATTAGATCGACGGTGCCGGTGTTGGGCGCAACGACCCATGACTGACCGAGGTCGAGCGTTAACAGATCCGTCATGAAGTCGATATACTGCTCCCAGAGCGGTTCATTGAGCCCGAGTTGTTCTTTGATCCGTTCGTATTCCTGCCGTTCGGCGGCGTTAGTCGGGCTACCAAGGATCGCAGCGACCGGATCAACCGGTCCAACCCGGATCGAGAGAAACGTCACTGTCGTCCCGAACACCAAAACCGGGAGCGAAAGGGCGACTCGCTGGAGGAAATACCGCCACCGACTCATCCGTGGTGAGCTGACCGACAGTATGTCATTGGAATCCTCTAACGGCGTTTGTATCGGGGTCAGCGATTCAGCGACAGTTTGTTGTATCGCTGATTGCCCATCGGGCCATACATCCGGAAGTTTTCGACGTGATCATACCAATACTGCTGGCCGCGACCGTGGATGGTTGGGAGTTGGGCAATACCACGCCAGTGAGCTTCCTCGAGTTGGATATAGGCCTCATTTCGGGCTTTCTGATCGGCCTCGGTCGGTCGAGGATTGTTGAGGTATTTCTGCCAGGCTTTGTTGAACGCTCGCGTAGCATCGGTCCGACGCCCTTCCTGTCCCCACCGTGCAAAGGAGGATTCTTTCGAGGCCGTCGAGTGGAAGTACCGAAGGAAGTTGTCCGATTCCGGCCATTCCATCCCATCGGAGTTAGTGAAGATATCGAAGTTCCCCTCGACGGCTCGGTTGATCATCGTCGAGAACGGCGTACTCTCAATGGTCATATCGATGTGCATCGCCCGCGCCTGATCGCGCAGTAACTCGGCGAACTGCTCGTAGGCGTTGGTTTGCATATGAAGCAGCTCGACTTCGTACATGTTGTTTGGGCCGTATCCGGCCTCTTCCATCAGTTTGCGACCTTCTTGGACGAGGGATTCGTTGTACCCCCACGGATAGTTCCGCTTGGCATGCTGCGTGTAGGCCTCCGGACCACCGGGATAGACGGGCGGAGGGGTGACATGGTACGCCGGTTGTCCGACGCCTTTAAAGATGTCATTGGCGACGGTATGTTGATTCATGGCGTATGCGATAGCCCGCCGAACAGGCCGATCGACCCGAGCGGTTTGAAAGACAAGATACTGGGTGTTGAGCTGGGTCACTTGGCCATACTGAAGTGTCTCGCCGTTTCGGGCGGGTCCATACGTCCCTTCCTGGAATTCACCATTGTTTGTTTTGATAGAGACCTTCGAGGGATCGTATTCCGAAATCGGAATCTCGAAAATATCCAAGTTTCCGTTCATCGCTCGATTGTATTTCGCCGAAGGGTCCTCCAGGATCGTGTACTCAATCGCCTCGACGTTAGCAACCTCCCCGTGATAGTCGTCGTACCGGGTGAAGGTGTACGAAGACCCACGATTGAGAGTATCGAACTGGAAAGGACCAGTTCCGTACAGCGCCTCGTTAGCCCACTGTTCGTAAGACATCTCGCCGTCATATCCTTCAATATCCCCGACGATCCCCTCCGGAATGACGGAGAACGCCTGACCGGCGATCTGAACTAAAGCACTGTGGAACGGCCGTGAGAGTTCGAATTCAAACGTGTAGTCGTCAACCGCCCGAAGCGCAAGGGTGTCCGGTACGATGTTGCCGTCGCTATCTGTTTCGTGTTTTATATTGAACGTATCGCCGGTGATATCATCGGAATTACGCGTCTTAGGTGATTCGGCCAACCGACGCCAAGAATACACCACGTCGTCGGCCGTAAACTCGTCGCCGTTGTGGAACGTCACCCCTTCCTTGAGAGTAAAACGGAACGTCGTGCCGTCCTCGGAAACTTGATAATCGGTTGCGAGCCGGCCGACCGGCGGAAGGTCACCATTCTCGAAAGCAAGCAGTGTTTCGAAAATCTGGTTGGCGTCGCCACCACCACCCTTGCCGGCCGGTGGATCCATCACTCCGACCGGCTGGTCGGCAAGCCGGAGCGTGCCGCCACCTTCAGTATCTGTATCCGTCTCGGTATCACCGTCGGTTTCGGTATCGGCTTCCGTCCCGGTATCGGTCATCCCCTGATCGGTCGCGGTGCCACCGCCAGCACCGTCGCCACCGTCGGTTGAACTCTGTCCACCACACCCTGTTAGTCCCGTGACTCCGGCGGTACCGGCATAGACGAGAAAGCGGCGTCGCGTTGATGTGGAATCCATTTCCCCGGTTGTGGTTTGCTCTGGCATCGTGCGAGTCTGTCAACAGAGTATAAAATAACCTTGCTATGAGGTGTCTCAAGCTATCAGAGACCGTTCAGAGCGTATTGAGGCGTCGGGATCAGCACTGGTTACTACTGGCGAGTATATGAGTGACAATATTGCTATGTATCCGTCATAGCATGGTTTTCTTTTCTGCATGTTCTTTCTCCGAATAGACACGGATCGAAACCACTCTGCGGTGGGGACGCCCACGGCCACGCGAGAGTCAAAACGTGGACCGGCGGGAGTATCTGAGTATCGGTCCGTCGTCCGCAGCTCGGCGATGGCGATCCAATCGTTGATGTCGGGTGATGTGAGGACGTATCGTTACGATTGGAACATCGACAAGGGATAACGAATGAGAATCTTAGACATGGACCGATCGAATCCTGAACCGATCGAGCGGAAAGTACAACTCGCAGGTGGCTCCACGTTTACCGTTTCACTCCCCCAAGAATGGGGGACTACTCACGAAATCAAGAAAGGCGATACCATCTATCTCTATCAAGATCGTGACCGATTGATAATCGCGCCATCACAAATCAAAAGAGACACCCAAACCGCTCGGATCGACACCACCGATCTCACTACCCAAGCACTTGAACAGCGCATCAAAGGCGCCTATACAGCGGGCTGTGATCGAATCGCAATCACGGCTGATAAAGAACTTGCTGACGGGGTTAGTCGCGCCGCCGCCGAGATCGTCGAATCGCTCATCGGTATGGAGATTAGCGAGACGAGCGACGAAACCATCATCGTCCAGGACCATCTCGATACGTCCGCGATTTCGTTCGACCAAGCGGTCGTCCAGATGCGTCAACTTGCACTAGGGATGCAAGGCGATGCCATCGAGGCCGTCCGGATGAATGACGAAGTCCTAGCCAAATGGGTGATCGAGCGGGACGATCAGGTCGACCGGCTGTTCGCGTTCGTTTCCCGAGGACTCCACCGAGCCTTGGAAAATATAAACGAACTCACTCGGTTGGGCATTAATCGCAAGGCGGCAGTGTACTACTACAAGATCGCCAGGCAACTCGAGCGGGTGGCCGATCGAGCCGAACGGATCGCCACCATTGCCGAAGCTCAATCAACCCGGCCAGACGAAACTCTCAGTGAAGATCTCGCCGACCTCGTTGCGAGTAGCACGACTGTTGTCGAACAGGCTCTAAATGACGATTCAGACAACGCAATCGAAACCTATCAACAGGCCTTCGAACAGATCGAGACACTTGAGTTCGAACTCGCTCGTCGGACCGATCCGGATGCATACCTCTATAGTACGGTAATCGAAAGTGCTCGCCGGACGGCACAGTATGGCATCAATATCGTCAACTCGACGATCGAAACATCCGTCAGTGATATGCTCTATTCGGGCATCAATAGTCCAACCGATGATATCGATCCGGTCAGGGAGTGATGGGAATTATCGGAGCAATCCATAAGTTCACCCCGGCATACCTACAACAGTCGTTTAATAGGGCGTGCAAGAAAGACAGGGCGTATCGGTCAGTTATCAGTCGTCATCAAGAAGGACAATGCGGCCGAACCAGATAACTCATATATGCGGATTTACGCTGTACAAGCTAACCAGGGCCGCAACTCATGATCATCCGCTGTCGATCCGCGTACGTGCTATCAGGAAACGAGCGGTCGTGATGGACTTGTGGGTAGATCTGGGAAACATCAATCACCTGCCATATGGCGCCCAATCCGTAGCAATTCCTCGTGTGCGGTCCCGTTCGAAACGACGAGACCGGTCGATTCCGGTCGCCACGGATCCCCGTCAATATCCGTCGCCACGCCGCCGGCCTGTCGAACAAGGTGAACACCACCGATGCTGTCCCATGGACTCACGACGGCAGGCGTGACAACGCCCTCCAATCCGCCGGCAGCGACCAGCGCCAATGCGATGTGAAGGCTGCCGATGCGACGGACATCACCGAAGCTGGTCAGCATAGCTTTGACACCGTCGGAATAGGCCGCTCGCTCCCCGAGAGCCGGGACAACGGTGTACGCTACTCCGAAGGTCTTAGGATCGGTCCGGTCGCTAACCGAGACCGGTGTGCCATCCCGGGTCGTCCGGCTTCGATCCGCAAAGTACGTTGTGGCCGTGGCCGGTGCGATTGTCGCCGCGCCGACTGCAGTCCCATCGACCACCAGAGCGACGGCTGTCGCCCACATGGGGATACCCCGGACAAAGTTGTAGGACCCATCGATCGGATCGATTACCCAAACAGCACCTGAGTCCGGAACGGTTTTTTGAGCGTCTTCCTCCTCAGCAACGATCGTATCAGCCGGGAACCGATCCTCGATCGCCTCAAGAATGGCGCGTTGGGCATCCCGATCGGCCGCAGTCACTACGTCTCCCGGATTCACGATACGATCGGCCGCACCTTTCGTCTCCGCGACAATACCGGCCTGAAATCCCTCGGAGGCGACCTCAGCGCCCGTTCGGGCCACCGATAGAAGCTGATCGAGACGGTCAGTCACGAGCCTCACCGCCGCCAATACATTCATGTTTCCCATCTATCGGTGCGACGCGATCCGCAGACGAAGGCGTCCACCGCAGCGATCTCACCATCGTGTGCTCGTCTTCCGTGGGGAGCGGTATGAATCGTCGGATCCGAAATGCGACACTCATCACCGGAGCAACCGATCCCGGAATTGATTCAGAATCGTTGATTCATATGACGGCGATCACAACTAGGGCTATCAGATCCTACGTGACTATATCGGCGGATCGAAAACGACGCGGCTCACTCTTCTGGATACGTGATATCCGACAAATAAGATTCGTGACATCGCCTGAAGAAACGAGCGAGTCCAACGATCTCATTCAGTGTCGATACCGTCGGATATTGATCGACAAAGGCCGAGTTCCATTGATCATGTCGTTGGGCCTCTTCGATAAGTGCCTCTAATCGGTTCCCGATCCGATAGCAATCGGTTGCAGTCGGATCATCCGGGAAGTCGATACCGGTCGCCTCCTTGATGAATGCGTGGTAGGGGTCCGGATCGAATTCCCAGCGATCACCCTCGACAGTGAGTCCGGAAATCGCAGGCGGTGGACGTGCGGTGGCTGGGTCTATCCGAATCATGAGTACTATGTTTGCGTATATACACCAATATCACCTGTGAGTGTTGAGTCTTGTCCTGTTTCTAATCGCGGGTCTTCGTTCGAGAACCAATCGTAGCACCTCTGTGCAGTCTTACAATAATTTCCTGTTAGCGTATCGAGTAACAAGTGTATCGGCGACCAATAGTATATATTGCTACATATAGATCCTAATCGGTATGTGGACTCGGTAGTACTGGATACGGCTGCCTACCGGGATGTACCTCTCATAGCAATCTTCTTTTTATATGTTGGTCACCAATCACTCGATGGCACAAGCAGATTCCGAACGAGGGAAGTCCTCAAAATTCAGAACGGACGTCGACCTGACGAGCCTGGTCGTCATTGCCGGGCTCACCGCGGTACTGTTCGCTGGAGCACTCGCAATCGGCGAAGGGCTCGGGGAAATTCCGCCGGATATCGACTGGAAGGCGTTCTTCGTCGTGTATACGGTGATCGTGTTCGTCCCGTGGGGCACGCCGACTATTGCCGCCGCGGTCGGTGCAACCATTGCCGAAGGAATTCTCGACTTCTTCGAAGGACTTGAACCGGATGAACCGTTCGGCTGGACCGGCTACGTTATCGGCTTTACCATCGCCGGATACTTCTTCCGGGATCCCAGTGACACCACCAAGCTTGCGATCGGTGCCGTCTTGGGTGGTTTCATCCAGTTCGCCATCGAAGGACTATCACTTCTCATCATTTCCGGTGACGCGGTGAGTGTGTATGCAACGGCTCTCGCGGGTAACACGGTTACCCACGGCATCATCCTCGGTGCGATCCCACTCATCCCCACTGTTGCCGCGCTCCGTGGTCGGATGGAACGGGTGCTCGCACCTTCAGCTCAGACCGCTGACTAATCTCGCTGTTATCGGTTTTTTCGTACCATGAGCCCGGGACACCCCTACAATGGAGGTCAGGATGCTTAGCGCAGACGAATTCACGTTCACCTACCCCACCAAGCGCGACCCCGCATTAGTCGACGTTTCCTTCGATATCGATGAGGGTGAGGTATTGGGTGTCGTCGGGCCAGTCGAAGCGGGCAAAACCACGCTCGCGATGGCGCTTTCGAGTTTTGCGCCACAGGATACAGGAGGAACGACCAGCGGCGATCTTTCGGTAGCAGGGCGGGATCCACGTGAGGCGAAGGACAACAAGGTAGCGATGGTGTTTGAGGACTACTCCGCCCAACTCACACAGGTTCGGGTAATCGACGAGGTGATCGCGCCGCTGGTCAACCGGGGGATTCCCCGGGACGAAGCTACTGTCCGCGCACGCGAGTTGCTTGAGCAGGTCCGGATGGACGATGCCGAAGACAAATTCACGTGGGAGCTCTCCGGTGGGCAACAACAGCGGCTTGCGATCGCTGCGGCCCTCGCGATCGATCCCGAGGTGATGATCTTCGATACGGCGACCGATATGCTCGATCCGGAAGGACGCGACGATGTCTCGAATCTCATCGCCTCGCTCGGCGGCGAGAAGACACTCGTCGTCACCGAAAACGATCCCGACGCTCTGGTCGGGGTGGCGGACAAACTTCTCGTCTTGAAGGAAGGCGAACGCGTTGCCTTTGGCTCCGCTGACGATCTCCTCCGTGATGCTGATCTCCTCCGAGAAGTCGGTGTGGCACCACCAGTATGTCTGCACATCGCGAACGAACTGGGACTGCGAGGTAATCCACTCTCGCCCGGTGAGTTCATCGATGCACTGGAAGGTCAAATCGGCGAAGAGCTAGCCAACCCGTCGGAAAAAATACCGAGTGCCCCGGACGGGGGGACGGTCTCCGTGACGCCCGGCTTTGGAGACACACTCATCCGGACCGAGGGTGTCACCTACGAGTACTCCGCCGATGAAGTCGCAGTCAATAACGTGGATTTCGTCGTTCGCGAGGGCGAGGTCCACGCGATCATCGGCGGTAACGGCGCCGGGAAAACCACGTTCAGCAAGTTACTGGTAGGGTTGTTCAAACCGACACGTGGGACCGTTTTCGTCGACGACGAACCGACAACCGGGCGAACGGCGCGCGCGATTGCAGAAACCGTGGGGATCGCCCTCCAAAACCCGGATGAACAGTTATCGGAAAAAACGGTCGATCAAGAGCTCCGCTTCCCATTGGAGAAACGCCGATACGAGCGGAGCGGGCTTTTTGGATTCTCGAAACGCGAACGATACGACGACGCGTTCATCGATGAACGTGTCGATGAGGTGTGCGATCTCGTCGGTATCGCGGATGCGACTAGAGACGAGGATCCGATGTTCCTGCCACGGGGCCAGCGCCGACAGGTGACGATTGCGGGTGCGTTAGCGCCCGATCCCGACGTCTTAGTACTCGACGAACCCGTCGCTGGGGTCGACGCGACCGCTCGGTCACACGTCAAACGGACGATCGAGCAGTTCCGCGAACAAGGGAAAGGTGTAGTCATCATCGATCACGATATGGACTTCGTGTGTGAAGTCGCTGACACCGTCACTGTTCTCGAGGACGGATCGGTGGCGATGCAAGGGCCAGTTCATGAGGTGTTTGCCACCGACAACTGGGACTGGTTGGCGAGCCGGCATATGCGTCCCCCCCGGGCGGCTCGTCTCGCCCATCGGGTCGGGATTGACGCGCTAACCCCCGATGAGTTCGTCGAAACGTTCGCCCCAATGCTGGAGGTGTCAGGATGAAGCGACGCGTTCCGGTCATCTACAACGATACGGATACCTGGTTCCACCGGCGAGATCCCCGGTCGAAACTCGGTATCTTCGTGCTGACGTTGTTCTATCTGTATCTCGCACCCACCTGGGAATGGATGTTGGCGATGGTTGGTGTCGGCGTCGGGCTCGTTATCCTTGCTCGCGTGCCGATCAAGTGGATCGGTGTGTTGTTGCTGATTCAAGTCCCGAACGTCCTCGGGATACTCGCCTTCCCAGCCATTCAACGGATGGCCACCGGCGGTGCTGCCTTTGGCGGCAACTTCGACTTCGGCTTGAAACTCGCTCTCTCGTGGCAGGCAGCGCTGTTGATCAGCGCCAGTCTCTTCACCACCATGGAGTTGACCGAGATTACGGATGGGTTGCGAGGCCTCGGCGTCCCGGAACTCGTCTGTTTCACGCTTGAATATGTCCTCCTGTTGTTTTATATCACGATCAGTGACCTCTTCCGCATCATGGATGCGATGAAAGTCAAAGGACTCGAAATCGAAACGAAAAATCCCGTGAAATTCGCCCGCAACATGCCGAGTCTGGCCGTCCCGATGTTCATGTCGGTCCTCAAGCGTTCCAATACGATGATGTCCGTGCTGACGATGCGTGGCTACTCGTTCTCGAACGAGGGGCGAGAACTCAGACACGACCTGAAATTCGACGCCGGCGATGCATTCCTCTTCGGCGTTGGAGTCGTTGTGGTCGTGATGACTGCGGCCGTCAACTTCGGGATGCTGACGGTCCCCATCCTGCCATCTCCGGGAGTATAACCATGACCAACACAGAATCCATTTCCACAGTAGCCGAGAAAGACAGGCTCATGAACATCAACCCCAGTACCGCCGAGGGACGAAGCCGCTTGCTTTTGTTCGCTGGCCTTGGAGTGCTCGCCATCGGCAACGTCATCAATATGGGTCTCTTCATTTGGGGCGGCGTCGGTATCGTTACTATCGCGTTCGTCCTGAACACCGCCGGGAAGCTCAGTCACTATCGATCACTGCCGATCTCTCGGCGAGATTCGGTGTTGCTCTCGGCCTCCTGGACGCTCGTGGCCGCGAGTGTCATCGCACTTCTAGCGAATTACACGTACACACGATACGGGGCCGGTGATGGCAGTTTCTTCTGGTCGCTTGCGGTAGCCGGCTTGGGCTTCGGACTGCTACATATGGCCGCACAGTCGAAATACCTCCCTGAAACAACCACCGAAACCGACCAATAGTCCCGGAGTCAGCCAGCGATGGAGCGCCGAAAGGTCCAGGAAGTCGGTGGGGGAACTTTCACGGTCTCAATCCCGTTAGACTGGGCCGAGTCCGAGAATATCAGCCAAGGCACCGTTGTCGACCTGCACACCCACATCGATGGCTTGCTTGTCATCCAGGTCGGTGACCGCGATGTCGATCCAACCGGGCACGTGACTATTCCGACAACGGATAAGGATCCAGACTGGTTACGACGGGCAGTCCGGGCAGCCTATGCAGCGGGATTTGAAGAAATAACCTTCACCCCCGACGACCAGTTCACAGACTCCCAGCGAAAAGGTGTCCTTCAGGTTGCCCGGAGCTTAACTGGTCTCACCGTCACGACCGAAAACGAGACAGAACTTACGCTGCAGGCCCTCCTCGATCCTGAGGAGGTATCGGTCCAGCAGTCTGTCAGACAGCTCAGATTCATCGCTCTGGGAATGCATCGGGACGCCACGGCCGCGATGGTCGGTGAGGGTCCGACGGAATCGCTGATGACCCGCGACGACGAAGCCGACCGTGTTTATGCATTGATCGATCGGTCATTCAGCCGGGCGTTGTCAAGACTGGATGAGATCGACGCTTTAGGACAGTCTCGACCGGAGTTGTTCACCCTCTGGTATGCGGTACATGAACTCGAACGAATCGCCGATCACGCCGAACGGATCATGGCTATCGCAACCGAACTCGACGACCCGATCCCGGTCGAACAGACCGATGAGCTTGAAACGATCGCCGAGTTGGCTCGCGAAGTCGTCGAGAGCGCCGTTTCTGTCGTCATTGATGATGCCAATCTGCACACGGCAAAAGAGGCATTAAGTTTACGCGATCGGGTACGCGAACGGACGGCCACGCTCAACCGTCGATTATTCGAAATCTCGGAAGCGGACTATCGACTAACCAGGGTACTGGATAGCCTCCAGCGGACGGCCGAACATGGAAGTAATATTGCCGAAAGGGGGATTCAGGCAATGATCCGACGGAATAAGGCCGAGAAGGCCACATTACAGGAAGAGGAAAACGAGTGGAACGAGCGGGAGACACTGTCATCGCAACCGGAAGAGACAGCCGAAGAAATCGCTGATGAATCGACTGATTGAATCCAGAGGAACAGGTAGTTCTACAGGCGGAACAGGCCGGGTGTGCTGAGGTCGTTCAGAAATCTCCGATCGCCGTGATGACGGGACTCTTCGATTCGGGTGTGAATTCCAACCCACCCATCTCCGAAAGGCCGGAGGAATGAAATTTGCCTGGGAGGGCACGCCCCGGTTGAGGAAGGATGGGCAAAACAGTGAAACCGCAGGGCTGTCTCCGTGGTACTTCACTCCGTTCTGGACAGATCAATGATGTCAATGAATACGAGTGTGCCGGCTCCAAGGCTGAATACGAGCAATGCACGTCACCCGGCTGGTCGTGTTACCCACTGTTGAATCGTGTAATATTCGGGCGTGATGAACAGACCAAGCGTCCCGAAGAATAGTAAGACGATGCCGATCACTCGAAGGCTCTTTGCCGTCGTCTCGTACTCCATCGATTTACCGGAGCTTAGCAAATAATCAATCGTAGGATTTTCGGAATCCTCCCGGGGGCGATTTCTCTCAACACCGGCTGATGGCCACAATTGAAACCAGTATGCGATCGATTCTAATCAGCCTGAACTGATAGCTATTGATCACTATATACTGATCATAGTATCCGTTATAGGCGAGACGGTGCCCGGCCCACCCAAATGGCCCCGCTACTCGTGGCCCTCCAACCCGCAGAGTATTTCGAAACCCGGGAAGTCTCCGTAGAGCGTGCACTCGTTGTGATCGCTCTTGTGGTGATTGTGACTGGACTTTCGATACTTCCGATTGGCTGGCTGTTCGTAACCAGTTTCGATCCGTCGACGACGGTTCCAAATCCGGACAAGCCGTCCGAGTCGCTCTGTGGGGAAGAGGGGATCGGGAATATGTCCGTCGGGAGTGAGAATATCACGTTTCAGACTCCCGAAGAATGTACTGAGCCAGCACAGATCGGCATCCGATCGGTTATCTGGCGATTCACCGGTCAACTAGCGTTCGAACAAGCCATATCGGTGGTGATCGGATGGCTCGCAATCACAGTTGCCCTGTATGGACTCGCGTCGTCAGCGTTCGAGTCGGGAAGGGACGCGATTGTGATCGCCAGCTGGGGGACGGTTCCGTGGGCGGTTGGCGCGCTCATTACTGCTGGGATACTGGTCATCAGGGTCGACACGGCAGCGTTTCCGGCTGCTGATCTCTCCGCCGCCGAGACGGTTGATGCGCTGGTCCCACAATTCAAGGCGAGCCGACCGATAACGGCGGGCATACAGGCTGTGACTACTGCATGGACCGGGTGGATTCATTATCATGGCCTCCGGGTCCGGACGAGTTTGACGGCCCGGAAAGCGTTTGAACTCGCGGCCGTTGTAAACGCTAGCGGATATCTGGTTGTGGTTTTGGGAACTCTAATCAGTATTTGAGTGCCAGAAGTAGTTTGATTTGGAGAATTGATTCATCCACTACGTGATCACTGTGTGATATACCTCCGTTTGATCATATGGGATCAGTAAGCTCATTCAGTAAACAAACAGTGGCGTTATACCTCCGTTTGATCATATGGGATCAGTAAGCTCATTCAGAGACACAACTGGAAAAAAATCCTCAAACACGCTGTGATATCAACGATCTCCCGCAAAGAAACGAAAAGAAGGCAAGGGAACTGCGGTGGAGAAGGACCGCAGTGGGCTGCAAGTCATGACAGATCGGGGATTGACAGGCGGGTTAATACCCCGTGGGTGGTGGCATAGGGGGTGCATACGCGTGTTGCAATCCGTGGGTGGGATAATTCCCCGATGGTTTCGATGGGGCGATAACCCCATTTAGCAGGGCCAGTCGATACAAAATGTACGTTGCTATGTGAAATATTGAGAGCTACTAATCGGTATATTGGTCGTATCCGTGCGACAGTTACCGGACCTGTTCCAACGGCTTGAGAACAGTATCTCCGAACTGGTGACACGAGGTCAAAGGGAGGAGGGTTATTATCTCATCATTACACTTCCCGAGATGGTGACCACTGGCCAGGGTTAGAATTCTGTCGTCAACGCGACCGAAAGCAAACCTGGGGATACGACGAATTCAGCTATATCAATCATATAATTGATAGTATTGATGGCATTACGCAGGCAGTGTTTGAAATCCATGTCATGGCATCAATCTCGATACAATTTAATCGTAAAAGGTACCTCTATAGTCCGATTCATTGCAGCGATTCCGATAGAACAGACAATCCGATGGCTGTTATCTAGCTATTTTTAGTATAGTCATATTAATAAAGCTCAATAGCTGTACTTTCATCGGTATATGTCAACCAAGTAAAATTATTAACATTCTAATTGAGACAACTTTGCCTTGTGCACATGGTGGATCTCACCCGCCGAAACCTAATGGCTACGTCAGTGGCGGCCACCCTTGGAGCAAGTGTCGCTGACGTTGCAAGTGCTGAAGATTCGGATACGAAGAGTGCACCGATGGTCAAAGGGGAACTCAAACGGTTCGCCTCGACTGCTTTCGGGGCTGAAGTGACCGGCCCGTTCGTTACTGGGGATGGCTCACTCTTTTTCAGTCTTCAACACCCGAGTCGGGAGAACGCCCCGCCATATGACAAGGCTGGGATTGGATATGTCGAAGACTACAAGTTCAGTTTCAATGGCGAAAACAACTTTACGGAGCTTGCACCGCCACAGACCGAGGAGGAAAAAGAACGGGTCCGGGTCGGGGACGGCCAATTCACTCTCCTCGCACAGGAAGAAGAACAGATCAACCGCGGGAGTGAACGGCTCGGCATTCCGGAAACCACTGACGGTCGATTTATCGATTCGTTTGCAGGATCGAGATACGCCGACCTCGGATTTACCCCTGATTGCAACGAATTCATTCCCACGAACGAGGCAGGGACCGAGGGCTTCCTGTTTACGAATTTCGAACATAGCCCTGGCAACGTCGTCAGGATGCCCCTTTCCCAGAACGACGATGGAACGTGGGAAGCGGATCTCGGGAACGCGGTCAACCTTGCAAACACCGATGAGTTGCGGGAACTCGGCGGAACGCGGATCAATTGTTACGGTGACCGCTCACCGTGGAACACCATGTTGTCCGCCGAGGAGGATTATTCTCATCCCCGAGTTTCGCTAACGGCAACTGTGAGCGACATGGTCGAAGAAAACGGGATCGGTCGTCGCGGGGGTGCAGCCTTCTGGAATCGACCGAATCCGAGTGAAATCCAAGGAAAGGTCGGTGAGTACTACGAGAACGGCTGGTATGTTCAAGGCTACTTCGCTCTGGCCGGCGTCGAACTACTCGCGTATTATCTCGGTGCCGATCCCGTCGATCAAACCGACGATGGCGGTAACGATTTGACGCCGATCGGCGAGAGCTACCCCAACCGCTATCGGTACGGCTACATCGTCGATTTCCGTAACCCGAGTGCAGAGACACCCGAACCGGTCAAATACTATTGTATGGGCCGGGCTGCATGGGAGGCCCCGGACGTTCAATCGAACGAACGCACGGTCTATCTCTGTTCCGACGGCGCCAACAAGGGGCTCTATAAGTTTGAAGCCGACGCACCGATCCCGAATTATACGACGCCGATGGACGTTAAGGGCACTCTCTATGCGCCACAAGTCACCAACGCGGAGGCCGCCCGAAAGAATCCTCCAGGGGAGGTGAACTTGGAACTTGAATGGATCGAACTGGGACACGCAAGCAATCGGGAAGTCGAGTCCTGGATTGAGGAGTACGACGATATCACCCAGATCGATTATCTCGAGACACACGCCGATTGGTCCCATGGCGATGACGTCACTCCGGAAATACTCGAACAAGCCGATCGTGAGGTCGTCAAAAACGGCAATCAGGACTATATTACCGACGAGGAAATCCTCGACTGGGCCGAGCAATATGAACAAGACGGTCCAGATGGGGTCGATGAGGGGCTCCGACGGGTGCCCTTCCTCGAAACCCGAGCGGCTGCCAAGGAGGTCGGAGCGACGATCGAGTTCCGCAAAGCGGAGGGAATCGACAGCAAGGAAGGAGCTGGGCCGGGTGATTACATCTATATCGGTCTCTCAGAGGTCAACGATGGATTGGCCGACGACGAGGGTGACATCCAGTTCAAACGGGTCGACGGCGGAATGGTATACCGAGCCCGGTTGGAGACGGACTATAACATTTCGACCCTTGAACCGGTGATCGTCGGTCCAGATGCGAGTGATCCGGCGTCGATCTCGGATGACGCTCTCGTGAATATTGATAACGTCTATGCGCTGGATGACGGCCGTGTGCTCTGCTGTGAGGACGCCGACCAGCTCGGTCGCTCGTACAAAAACGACTGTCTGTACGTGTACGATCCGGACTAATTACGTGTTGTAGTGTAACGATACGCATATCAGCACATTTGAGCGAACACAGAGCGGTTCGAACGTAGCTAAGCACCAAAGCCTATGTCTCACTTACAGCAACAGTCCGAATCAGTGTGTGAATCGGTGTGTAAAGAATACATTCTCGATGTACGCATCATTGAATATCGAGATCCCGAAACGGACGATGTGTGGTATCGGTTCGAGGCTCCAGAACATCGAGGGGAATCCTTTGATGACATCGAATCCGCAGAGCTGTATGCTGCTGTGTACTTCGATGTGAATGGATTTCAGGAAAAAGGAACCGGCGATCGGGGAGTACCACCGGAGATCATTCAGGCCGGAAAAGATACACTTGCTGCGTATTTTCTCACACAGCCAACTACTGATATCGATTGGACCGCATCATTCTATGGGAAGAAACCGCATCGGATCAAAGATTACATTTCATGGGTTCAAGAGCGAGCAGAAAAAATCCGGGAACGAGCTAAAGCTCACAATATCACGGAGTGACGTTTCACACGCGACTCCGGGCTCGGACGATTTCCCGATAATTCCGTACTGATCGTCAACGAAAACGCTGCTTCAATTACGATTACCTTGAGCGGTTCGAGGCGGAAGCCCCGTCGTTGAGGTCGGACGGCTGCCGACCGGAAGGGCAGGGAGGAGCCGGCCCGGCCTTGGACAACTGCTGTCCCCCGCGGCTGGCTGTGGTTTGGGAACGCTTTTGCCTCGTGTGAACCAACCGCGTGATAGTGCTAATCGGGCAGAAGTCTCGGTTGGTACGGGCCGCCAGTCAACCGGCCCCTCAAGACGGGACCGTCAAAGCGACCCCCGGTGGAAGCCCCGCCCTCAAGAACCGAGGTCGCCTCAGCGACCGAGGGAGTAGGGCGAGGTAGTTGACTTAGTTTCCGTACGCACAAGGAAA
>JAXINS010000034.1:0-77723 GCA_034190395.1 Chewarchaeum aethiopicum (SeqCode) | reverse complement strand
CGGCGGACGGGATGTACCGGCACATCCCCGGACGTCCCAGCGACGCTCCACGAACGTTATATCAATGGGGCGATAGAAACGGATATGAACGTCGACGACGGGACGACAGCGCGCCCGCTTTTGTCTGATATTCTCGTGCCAGTCGCAAACGAGGCGGACGCGCGAGCCACTGCCGAGGCCCTGCTCCCGTATTCGCCCACGAAGATTACCGTTCTTCACGTCGTCGAGAAGGGCGGTGGTGCCCCCGATAAGACACCTGTCGAACAGTCCGAGTCAATCGCCGAAGCGGCGTTCGCGGCGTTTCACGAGACGTTCCCGGACGCCGAGACGGAGATCACGTACCGGGCGGATCTCGTCGATGGCATCATCGATGTCGCAAATGAGCGCGAGGCAAGCGCCATCGTCTTTCGACCCCGAGGTGGATCGCGAATCGTGCAGTTGCTGAGCGGGGATCGGTCGCTCAAGCTGATCACCGACGCCGACCGACCCGTTATTTCGCTGCCGAGTACCGAACAATGAGTGCCGACGACGAGGAACTGGCCAAGGATCTCGGTCCCTTAGCGGCGCTGACGATCGGTGTGGGGACGATGATCGGGGCGGGTATTTTCGTCCTGCCCGGGGCGGCGATTAGCGATGCGGGCTGGTTTGCGGTCATCTCGTTTATCCTCGGCGGCGCGATCGCCCTGTTGACGGCCCTCTCGGCCTCGGAACTCGGGACGGCGATGCCCCGATCCGGGGGTGCCTATTATTACGTCAACCAGGGATTGGGACCGTTGTTCGGGAGCATCGCGGGATGGTCGAACTGGCTGGGACTGGCCTTCGCGAGCGCTTTCTACATGCTGGGATTCGGCCAGTACATCGCCAACATCGTCGGCGTAACCGGCGGTATCGCGTTGGGACCCATCACCATCGCGTGGATGAAGCTGATCGGGTTTCTCGGCGGGGCTTTCTTCGTCGCCGTCAATTACATCGGAGCCAAGGAAACGGGCCGACTGCAGAACATCATCGTTATCCTGCTCGTCATGATCCTTGCCGTGTTCACGACGGTCGGTGCCCTCCGGGCCGATCCCGCAAATCTCCCCGCCGGCAAGGGACTCTCCCCGATGCTCACGACGACCGGCCTTATTTTCGTCTCCTATCTGGGATTCGTCCAGATCACGAGCGTCGCCGAGGAGATTCAAGACCCCGGAAAGAACCTCCCACGGGCCGTCATCGGTAGTGTCCTGCTGGTGACCGTCATTTATGCGCTCGTGTTGATCGTGATGGCCGCGGCCGTCGAACAGGGGTTCATCGAGAACCTCCCGGCCAACCGGATCGCCGTCGTCGAGGTCGGTCGGTTGATCCTCGGTCCGATCGGCGCCGTGGCGCTGTTGATCGGTGGCCTGCTCGCGACCGCTTCGAGTGCAAATGCCTCCATCTTGGCCTCGTCACGGATCAACTTCGCGATGGGTCGGGATCGGATCCTCACCCCCGCAATCAACGAGGTCCATCCACGCTTTAACACTCCCTACCGTGCCATCGGCATCACTGGCGGCCTGATTCTCCTGTTCATTCTGGTCGCCCCGATCGAGACGTTGGCGACGATGGGAAGCGTACTCCATCTGGTCATCTATGCCCTGTTGAACGTCGCGCTCATCGTGTTCCGGGAAGCCGACGTCGAGGATTACGAACCGTCCTACGAGGTTCCGCTCTATCCGATCACGCCGATCGTCGGCACGATCGTCTCGCTGGCACTCATCGCTTTCATCAGTCCGCTCGTTATCGGCCTCAGTGGCCTGTTGTTGGCCGGAGCGGTGCTTTGGTACTTCGGCTACGCTCGCTTTCGGACGACTCAGGCCGGCGTACTCTCGGATTACATCCTCTCCCAACCGGAGAGCGTCCCGGATGCCGCCGTTTCGGCGGCGACGAGCGTCCAGCCCGATGGCGGTGAATATCGTGTGCTCGTGCCGCTGGCGAACCCACGCCACGAAAAGGACCTGATCACGCTTGCCAGTGCCATCGCCAAACAGCGTGGCGGTACGATCGACGCCGTCCATATCATCACCGTTCCCGATCAGACCGCCCTCCAGTACGCCAAGGATCACCTCGATGAGTTCGAGGAGGACTATCACTCGATCCTCGATGAAGCCGAACGCGACGCCGAGACGTTCGGCGTCGACATCGAGACCCACACCATCGTCTCACACCGCTCCTTCGAGGAGATCTTTGGAGCGGCCCGCTCGCATGACTCCGATCTGGTCGTCATGGGCTGGGGCGCGAATTCACACGGCTCGCCGGGTCGTGTCGAAAGCGCTATCGATGACCTCGCGATGGATCTGCCCTGTGATTTCCTCGTTCTCAAGGATCGGGGGATCGATCCCGAACACATCCTCCTGCCCACTTCCGGCGGTCCCGATTCGGAACTCAGCGCCCAGATCGCCAAGATGTTACAGTCCGAATACGGCTCGGAGATAACGCTGTTACACGTCGCCGACTCGACGGAGGAAGGCGAGGCGTTCCTGACCGAGTGGGCCGAAGAACACGATCTCGCCGATGCCAACCTCCGGGTCGAAACCGGCGATGTCGAGGCAGCCATCGAACGGGCGGCGGTCGACAGCTCGATGTTGATTATCGGCGCGACCGAGCGTGGATTGCTCTCGCGGTTGGTCCGTGGGTCGTTGGTCCTTGATGTGGTCAACGAGGTCGATTGTTCGGTGTTGCTCGCCGAACGCGCACGCAAGCGGGGGCTCATCGAACGGCTCCTCGGGCGCTAGTCCGCCGCCTCAACCGGCGCCAGTCGACCGGTCGTGTGAATGCCGTAAATCGTTAGTCTCGGGCCCGTGGAGCATCTATCGATCACCATGGCCGAGTTGCCGGAGCAGTTCAAATGCACCGTCACCAACTGGGATTACATCTACCGGCTCTGTCGGGATGTCGCCGACGAGGTCAAAGCCTCGAACTACGAGCCGGACGTAATCGTTGCACTGGCCCGGGGCGGCTGGTTCGCCGGGCGGGTCCTCTGTGATTTCCTCGGATTGGATGACCTGACGAGCCTGAAGGTCGAACACTACGTCGGTACGGCCCAGAAGACCGGGGAGCCGGAAATCCGCTATCCGATGCCCGAAGGCAGTGTCGAGGGAAAACGGGTGTTGATCATCGACGACATCGCTGATACCGGCCAGTCCCTCCAGCACGCCTACGAGTACGTCGAGGAGCGTGCCCCTGCCGATATCCGGACCGGCACCCTCCAGCTCATGCAGGAAAGCGAATTCGAACCGGATTACATCGGCGAACGCCTCGATGAATGGGCCTGGATCGTCTATCCCTGGAACTTCATCGAGGACATGACCGAACTCATCGAGGGCGTCATCGAAAAGGACGGTGCCGAGACCGTCACGACGGCCGAGATCCGCCGGCTCCTTACCGAGTACCACCAGATCGAACGGATCCAGCTCGAAATCGCCCAACCGGACCGCTTAAAGGAAGTCCTCGAAGAGATGGTCCGGCGCGACCTCCTTGCCCGGGCGGACGAGGATCGGTGGCGGCTCATCGCGTGACGGCGGCCGAGATCGGCTGTGGCCGCTGTATGCCGTTTCACTTACCAACTGTGATAATTGACTCATAACATCTAAGAGGCCGACGATTGAGAGTCCGATAGGAGCACCGTATGGACACCGAACGCAGGCGAGCGGAGACGTTCGCCGACAAACTGGGGGCCCTCAAACGATCAGGGTGTAATGTCCTCGTGCTTCACGGGCCGGGTGAAACCGGTCGCATTCGCGAGGATCTGATGGGTGACCCGAGCGAGCGACGACGACGGTTGTTCGTCACCACGATCGGCGGGGCCATAGAGGGGACTGCTTCGGCTGCCCAATCGAGTGCGATCATCGACGCAACACCGACCGATACGCGCTCGACGGCGTCGGCTGCGACGGGGTCTACTGTTGCGGATTTGGACGTCACACCCCGCACACGGCTTGAAGACGACTCCGACCTAAGCGAGCTCGCCCGATTGATCGACCAGGAGATCAATGGCTTCGATGCTGTCGCTGACGGTCTCGAATCGGGGGAACTCCGGGTCTGTATCGATCGGCTCGAACCGCTGGTTGAACGGACCGATGAGGAGGCGCTCTTTCAGTTCCTGCACCTCGTAACGACCCGTATCCGCGACGCCAACGGCATGGGCCACTTCCATGCGGCCGCGGATGCCGAAGAATCATTGATCACGACGATCGCGCCGTTGTTCGAGATCTGTGTCCACGTTCGGACCACGGCCAACGGCGTCCTTCAGCAGCGATGGCGGCTGCGGGATGCAGACATCGACACGGGCTGGCTTCAGATGGATGCCGTTTAGTCGGTGTCCGTCTCTCGAATAGCTCGGCCTAGTGGCCGGCCGGTCCTCGTCCCATCGCCTCCCGGTCGCCGTAGCTGCGTCTCGACTGTCGATCGTTCTGTTCGCTGTTCGATCCGCTGTCGGTGTCCCTCGGATGACGTTTTGGCCGCCGGAGTCAGAGTTCGCGGGGCTGAATCCAGAGATCGCCGAATAGTTCGTCCTGTTCAAGACGGATCCGACCGCGATGGGAGAGGAACAACAGCGCCAGGAACGTCTCGACCCGTGACCCGCCCGTACCGGCGATTTCGGCGTACAGGACCTCCGCCCGTCCCTCGCCGAATTGATCCTTGAGGACATCCCGGACGTCGGCGATAACCGATTCGATATCCTCGGTATGGGTCGTCCCCGTGACGTCGGCCTCCGTCGGCTCGTCGTCCATCCGCACGTCGTCGTCGGTCCGGTAATCGAGGGTTTGCCGGCCCCGGTGGAACCCACGCGGCGATTCGGAGGTGTCGTAACTCCGGGAATCCTTCCACCAGGAATCGCGTTCGGCGTCCCGGAGTTCCCGCACCAGTTCATCGAGGGTTTCGGGTGTTCCACGAGCGTGTTTGCGGTCGAGTCGGCGGTCGAGTTCCCCCTCCAGGGCCGCGATGGGATCGCCCTCGACGTCGAGGTCTGCGCCGGCGGCGAACATCGCGCCGTCGGTTTCCCAGGGTTCGGGCTCAGGCTCGTCGGCCTCATCGTCCTCTAATAGCGCGTCGCTTTTCATCCGCAACAGCACGCTCGCGTAAAACAGCGCCCGTGCTGACGTCCGGAGATCACCCCGATCGAGGTGTGCGAGGAACTTATCGGTCACTGCGACGATATCGATATCCCAGGGCTCGATCTCGCCTTCCTCGGCGAGTTGGACGAGCAATTCGATGGGCTCCGGTTCGTCGTCTTCGGGCTGGTCGTCGGGCGGTTCCGTCGGGGATGCGATCGCGGCCGGCACGCCACCATCCGGGGCGGTTCGTTCCACGGCAGTCGGTTGATCGTCGGCGATGGCTCGGTCGTCGGTTGTCGAAGATTCGTTGTCGTCTTCAGTCATCGGCGGTCACCTCCCCGTCGCCGTCACCATCGCTTGCCTCCGCATCGGTGCCCGTCATCGAGATGCCGGTAACCGAACTGATGTTGTTCTCCTGCATCGTCACACCGATCGCGCGATCGGAGCGTTCGAGCATCGCCGACCGATGGGAGACGACGACGAACTGGGCGTCGGCAGCCAGTTCATCGAGCATCTCGCCGACCCGCTCGGCGTTGGCCGCATCCAGGAATGCGTCGACCTCGTCGAGCGCGTAAAACGGCGCCGGGTTGTACCGCTGGATCGCGAAAATAAACGCCAGCGCAGTCAGGGATTTCTCCCCGCCCGACATCGCATCGAGCCGCTGGATCGGCTTGTCGGCGGGCCGGGCCTTCATGGTCAAGCCACCGTCGAAGAGGTCGCCGTCGTTTTCCAGATGGAGCTCGCCGCTGCCGTTCGAGAGCCGCCCGAAGATGTCCTGGAAATGCTCGTCGATCCCGTTGAACGCCTCCATGAACGCCGATTCCTTTTGTTGTTCGTAGGACTCGATCCGCTCGTTGATGCCGTCGCGTTCCTCGACGAGGGTTTCCTTGCGGTCCTCGATGTCGGCGAGCTCGTCTTCGACACGGTCGTACTCGTCGATCGCGAGCATGTTGACGGGCTCGAGTGCTTCCATCTCCCCTTCGAGCCGATCGATGGCCGACTGGACTTCGTCGTGATCGGGGATCTCCTCGGGATCGTAGTCGCCGACGGCCGCTTCGAGGTCGTCGATCTCGGCTTTCAGCTCCGCGGCAGTCGCCTCGAAGTCCTCGATCCGTCCGGCGATACTTGCGACCGTCTCCTGTTGGGTATCGCGTTCGTCTTTGGCCTCCCGGAGCTTTTCCCGCAGCGACTCGCGCTCGGCTTTGAGATCCGCGAGTTCCTCTTCGAGCTCGGCGACGGCCGCTTTTTTCTCCTCGAGACGTGTTTCCTGCTCGTCGATTTCGGCTTCGAGGGTCTCGATACGCTCTTGCTGTTCGGCCTTGCGATCTTGGGCGGTTTCGATCTCCTCGTGGAGGTTCTCGATGGCATCCTCTGCGTACTGCTTTTCGAGCTGGTATTCGTTGAGCTCGCCGTCGAGCCGTTCGAGCTGGTCTTCGAGGTCGTCGATTTCGGCGTTGATCTCGTCGGCCTTCGAAGTCAGATCCGGGATCCGTGAGTCGGCGAGTTCGGTTTCGAGGTCGTCGATCTCGGCTTCGATTTCGGCGATCCGATCGTTGGCCTCGGCGATCTCGGCCTCGATCGTTTGCATCTGCTCGTCGACATCCTCGCGTTCGGCTTCGATCTCCTCGAGGCGGTCTTCGAGCTCATCAATCTCGGTGGCCGTTTCCTTGCGTTCGGTCTCGATGCGATCGAGTTCGGCTTCGAGTTCCCGGACATCGTCGACGATATCGGATTTGTCGTCCCGGGCCGACTCGATCCGTTCGTCGACGTCGGCGATCGACTCCCGGATCGATCGGCGTTCGTCCTCGAGGTCCTCGATGCGTTCGGCGATCCGTTCGAGCTGACCTTTCCCGCTCTTCGAGAAGGAATAGCGTGTCCCCGATGTCGAGCCGCCGGTCATCGCGCCGCTTTTTTCGACGAGCTCGCCCTCGAGGGTGACCAATCGATAGTCACCCATGAACTCCCGTGCGGTGTCGAGATCCTCGACGACGACCGTCGAGCCCAAAACGTACGAGAAGATCCCGGCGTACTCCGCCTCGAAGTCGACGAGGTTGTACGCGAAGTCGATCACGCCGGGGTGGTCGGGCAGTCGGGGAAGCGACCGCTCGTCCATCTCCGTCAGCGGGAGGAAGGTCGCTCGGCCGGCGTTTCTGGATTTCAGATACTCGATACAGCGCTGGCCGATGGCGTCGTCGTCGACGACAACGTTGGCAAGCCGGCCGCCGGCCGCGGTCTCGCAGGCGGTGGCGTACTCCTCGCTGACGCCGCCCAGTTGCCCGACGGCGCCGTGGACGCCATCGAGATCGGCGTTGAGCACCGTCGTCACCGGGCGTGGGAACGAATCGTCGCCGGTCTCGCCGGCCCGGGCATCGAGCTCGGCGTATTCGGCCTGGGCGGCCTGGAGTTCGTCCTCGACGGACGCCAGATCCTCCTGGAGTTCCGCCTTCTCCTCGCGGAGATCGGCGAGGACGTCCTCGATTTCGGCTTTGTTTCGTCGGACCTTCTCCAGTTCGGACTCGAGTTCGGTCCGTTCGGTCTCTAACTCCGACAGTCGGTCCTTGGCTGTCTCGATATCGGCCTCGATCTCGCTTTGTTCGTTCGACCGTCGCCGGGCCTCATCGAGCAGGCGATCCTGTTCGCGCTGGAGCTCGTTTTTCTCGGTTTTGGCGTCCTCGAGAACCGATTTCTTCTCGGTTAGCTCGTCCCTGAGCTCCTCGTATTCGGTATCGACAGCCTCGATTTCGGCCTGGACGCTTTCGAGTTCCTGTTCTTTTTCCTTGATGTCGGCCGTTACGGATGATTTCTCGACTTTGACGTCCCGGATCTCCGATTCGAGCTCGTCGATCTCCTCTTGTTTGCGGTCGAGTTCGACGAAGGCCTGTCGACGCTTGGATTCGGCCTCCTCGATGCGCGATTCGGCGCTTTCGATCTCGCCTTCGAGGCGGCTGATCTCGCCTTTGATCTCCTCGATCTCCCGTTGGATCGCGAGCTGTTCGTCCTCGCCTTTGCGTTCGATCTCGCGGTTGAGCTCCTCGAGTTCATCCTCCAGGCGGGTAACCCGGCCCTGTTTTTCATCGAGTGTTTGTTTGGCCGCTTCGAGGTCGGCTCTCCGTTCTTCGATCGCCTCTTGGGTCTCCTGGAGTTCGGCCTGTTTGTCCTCGAGTTCGGCGGCCTTCAGGTACCCCTCGTATTCCTGTTTTTCCTCGCGGAGCTCCTGATACTGGAGGGCGGTTTCCCGTTCGTCTTCGAGCTGTTCGAGGCGGTCCTGTTTTTCCTCGATGCGGAGTTCGGCCTCCTCGATCCGCTCTTGGACGACCTCGAGTTCCTCCTGGGCGTCCTCCTTTTTCGCGTCGAATTCGGCGACGCCGGCGATCTCGTCGATGATCTCCCGGCGCCGGTAGGCGGTCATGTTGATGATCTCGGTCACGTCGCCCTGCATGACGACGTTATAACCTTCCGGCGTCACACCCGCCTGGCCGAGCAGATCACGGATGTCCGAGAGGTTGACCGCTCGCCCGTTGAGGTAATAATAGGAGTAGTAGTTCTCGTCGGTCTCTTTGACGCGGCGTTTGATCCGGATTTCGTCGACCTCGCCGATGTCCTCGGAGCCGGCCGCCGAGACGACCTGTTCGCGGGCCAGTGTCCGATCGGTGTTATCGAGGACGACCTCGACGCTCGCTTCCCGTTCGCCGCCCCGGTCGGGACCCTCATCGTCCTCGTACCCGGGGTTGTAGATGAGATCGGTGAGCTTCTCGGCCCGAATCCCGTGGCTACGGGCCAACCCGAGACAAAACAGGATCGCATCGATGATGTTGGATTTTCCCGACCCGTTGGGGCCACTCACCGTCGTGAAGTCCTCGTAAAACGGGATTTCGGTCTTCCGGCCGAAGCTCTTGAAATTGTCGAGAACGAGCGTCTTGATGTGCATGGGTGCTCGTGGGGACCGGCGACCCTCAGGCGACGATGATGTCGTCTTCGGTCTCCGTCGACTCCTCACCTTCCGCCGTCTCGTCGGCACCGGCCGCATCGGCATCCGCGTCGTCGGCAGCCGGCGCCGGTGTCGTGTCTGTCGCCGTTACCTCCCCGTTGTCGGCCGATGAGTTAAGCCCGTTGGCCGCCAACGTCCCCTCGTCGGCGAGCTCTTCGAGTTCACGGATCCGTTCGTTGGCGTCGACGAGTTCTTCGGTCAACCCGCGTACCGTCGCCCGGAGCTCCCGGACCTCTTCTTCGAGTTCTTCGATCCTATCGGTCGCCATTGATTATCTAAATACACGCGGAGCCGCCCCCATAAACGTGCGTCAGACATATGTCACAAACCACACCTAATCGCACCTAATCGCGACCGCCGTGGCGGCCACGACCGGAGTAGCGGTACGCTTTAACCCGCGGCTTTCGAAACGGGAATAATGACCGCTCAGGCCGTCGACACCGAGCTGGCCGTCGTCATCGGCCTCGAGGTCCACGTCCAACTCGAGACCGAGACGAAGATCTTCTGTGGCTGTTCAACCGAGGCCGCAGACGAGCCCAACACCAACGTTTGTCCGGTCTGTCTCGGATTGCCGGGAGCACTCCCGGTCGTCAACGAACAGGCCGTCGAAGCCGCCGTCAAGGTCGGCAAAGCCCTTGAGGCCGATATCCCCAGCGAAACCGCCTTCCACCGGAAGAACTACTTCTACCCGGATCTACCGAAGGGCTTTCAGATCACCCAGTACGACGCCCCGCTCTGTTCGGACGGTGACCTCGAGATCAGCGTCGACGGCGACCGCCGCACGATCGGCATCCAGCGAGCCCACCTCGAGGAAGACCCCGGCAGTCTCCAGCACGTCGGCGGCGGAATCGATACCGCCGATTACACGCTCGTGGATTACAACCGGGCGGGGACACCGCTGATGGAGATCGTCACGGCCCCCGACCTCCGTGGCCCCGATGAGGTCCGGGCCTTCCTCAAGAAGTTAGAGGAGGTCCTCGAATACCTCGGCGTCTTTGATTCCAGCCGGGACGGGAGTCTGCGGGTGGACGCGAACATCTCCTTGATCCCCGAGCAGGCGATCGATGAGACAAACGACATCGATGCCGACGCCCTCGAGGCCGCCAACCGGACCGAGGTCAAGAACATCTCGAGTCACAAAGGGGCCGAGAAGGCTCTGGCCTACGAGATCACCCGCCAGCGCAACGCCGTCGAGCGTGGCCGGGCGGTCGAACAGGAGACCCGCCACTGGGACGAATCGCGGGGGATCACCCTCTCGATGCGCGCCAAGGAAGCCGAGAAGGACTACCGGTACTTCCGGGAGGCCGACCTCCCGCCGCTGCAGGTCGCCGATTGGAAGGAGGAACTCTCGATCCCCGAACTCCCCGATGCCCGCCGGGAACGCTTCCGTGCGGAGTATGGCCTGAGCGAGGAGGCGGCCTCGAAACTCACCTCGACCAAGCAGGTCGCGGACTTCTATGAAGGGGTTGCCGAGGAATTCGATCCGGATCTGGCGGCGACGTGGGTGGCCGACAACCTCCTCGGCGAGTTGAACTACCGCGACATGTCGATCACCGCCATCGAGGACCGTCTGGCGGAATTCCGACGGCTGATCGAACTCGTCGCCGCCGAAGAGATCACCCAAAAGAACGCCCGCGAGGTCGTCCTCCGGACGATGCTCGATGAGGGGACCGATCCCGACACCATCGTCGAGGCCGAGGGGCTCGGCAAAACCGATGACGACGCCGTCGAGGCTGCCGTCGTCGCGGCGATCGAGGACAACCCCGATGCCGTCGAGGACTATCACGCCGGCGAGGAGGGGGCGATCAACTTCCTCGTCGGCCAGGTCATGCAGGAAACCGGGGGGAGCGCCGATCCGGGCGACGTCAACCAGCTCCTGCGGGCCGAACTCGAGGACTGATCGTCATGCTGTGTTTTGATCCGGTTGCGCCGTCAGGGCTCGGTATCCCGATCGTCGTGGAGTAGCACGCCTAACACTACGAGCAATAACGTCTCGGTCACCAGGGCGATCGTTTCGATCGGGCCGGCGATCGCGTGATCGATCAGAAACGTCACAAGGCCCGTATCGTGGAGCCGAGCGTTCCCCATAATGAAAAACGCCCGATGACCGCCGAGATGCCAGGAGAAGTAACCCAGGATGTACGTCATCATTAGCGCCGCGCCGAGCCAGTAGGCGAGCCGGCGACGATGCAACCCCTGTCGGACCACGACCACCACACCGACCAACAGGACCGTCCCGGAGATCGTCCACAGTGGCACCCTGATATCCGGCGGCAGGATCGATCCCGCCATGGCATAGAGGCTCCAGTAGCGAACCCCGAGCCCGAGGTGTAACATCCCGACGACAACCGCGAGTTGCCCGGCCGCCAGCATGAGCAAGCGGTGGCGTCGATCGTCCATTATCGCTGGTTCGGTGATGGGTGGCTTTGAGTCCGTCGACTCCCGAAGAAGCTTGTATTCCGGTGCGGGCCCTCGCTATTATTAATCGCTATCATCGGGTGAGTGTGAGTGACTCACACACTTTTCTCCAGGGGATTTCCTGACGAAAGCTTTACCGGAGGTACCGGCTAAGGGGACGCCAATGACTTTCCGGGAGCTTGTCGGGGGTGACATCTCGTGGAGCTAATCGTCACCGAGAAGGAAAACGTCGCCCGGCGGATCGCCGATATCCTCAGCGACGGCACCGCCAGCACCGAACAGGTCCGTGGCGAGACGATCTATAAATGGGGCGGCAAGCGCGTCATCGGTCTCTCGGGCCACGTCGTCGGGGTCGATTTCACCGAGGAGTACTCCGATTGGACCGACGTCGAACCCGCCGATCTGATCGACGCCGAAGTCGTCAAACGCCCCACCCAGGAGTCGATCGTCAACGCCCTCCAAGCCCTTGCTGAGGACGCCGACCGGGTGACGATCGCGACGGACTACGACCGGGAGGGCGAACTCATCGGGAAGGAAGCCTACGAGCTGGTCCGGGGGGTCAACCAGGACGTCCCGATCGACCGCGTTCGGTTCTCCTCGATCACCGAAAACGAGGTCACCGAGGCCTTCGAACACCCCGATAGCCTTGACTTCGATCTCGCCGAAGCCGGCGAGGCCCGCCAGATCATCGATCTCATGTGGGGGGCTGCACTCACCCGCTTTCTCTCGCTTGCGGCCAAGCAGTACGGCGACGATTTCATCTCCGTTGGCCGGGTCCAGAGCCCGACCCTCAAGCTGATCGTCGATCGCGAACGCGAGATCGAGGCGTTCGAGCCGGACGATTACTGGGAGCTGTTTACCGATCTCGCGAAAACCGATGGGGACACCGAACCGTTCGAGGCCCAGTATTTCTATCTCGACGAGTCGGGCAACGAGGCCGAACGGATCTGGGTCGAAGCGGACGCCGAAGCGGCGTTCGAGGATATCAACGCGGCCACAACCGCCGAGGTCAGTGAGGTCAACCGCCGAACCCGCACGGATCGACCGCCGGCGCCGTTCAACACGACGCAGTTCATCCGGGCGGCCGGCGCTATCGGCTACTCCGCGAAACGTGCGATGTCCCTCGCCGAAGACCTCTACACCGCCGGGTATATCACCTATCCCCGGACGGACAACACCGTCTATCCGGACGACCTCAACCCGGAAGAACTGATCTCGGCGTTTGCGAACACCCGCTCGTTCGGCGAGGACGCCACCGATCTCCTGCGGGGTGAGGGCACGCTGACGCCGACCCGTGGGGACACCAAATCGACGGACCACCCGCCGATCCACCCGACCACGGATATTCCGGATCAGGGCGATCTCACCGAGGATCAATGGAACGTCTACGAGCTGGTCGTTCGTCGCTTTTTCGCGACCGTCGCCGAACCCGCGACCTGGGAACACCTCCGTGTCGTCGCCGAGGTCGACGGTCGCTCGTTGAAAGCCAACGGCAAACGCCTGCTCGATCCGGGGTATCACGCGGTCTATCCCTACTTCAACACCTCCGAGAACTTCGTTCCCGACGTCGAGGAAGGCGAGACGCTCGATATCGAGGCCGTCGAACTCGAGGCGAAACAGACCGAACCGCCACGGCGGTACGGCCAATCCCGCCTCATCGAGCTCATGGAAGACCTTGGGATCGGGACGAAGGCGACCCGTCACAACACCCTCGACAAACTGTACGACCGGGGCTACATCGAAAACGATCCGCCCCGGCCCACACAGTTGGCCCACGGCGTCGTCACCGCCGCCGAGGAGTACGCCGACATGGTCGTCTCCGAGTCGATGACGGCCCAACTCGAGGAGGACATGACCGCCATCGCCAACGGCGAGGCCTCCCTCGAGGAGATCACCGACGAATCCCGCGAGATGCTCGAGCGGATCTTCGAGGAGCTTGAGGCCTCCGAGGAGGAGATCGGCGAACAGATCCGCGAGGCGCTCAAAGCCGATAAGGCTCTGGGGCCGTGTCCGGACTGTGGCGAACGGCTGTTGATCCGCAAATCCCGGCACGGTTCACATTTCGTCGGCTGTGACGGCTATCCCGACTGTGAGTATACGCTTCCGCTGCCGAACAAGGGCGAACCACTGATCCTTGATGAGGTCTGTGCGGATCACGACCTCAAACACGTCAAGATGCTCGCCGGTCGGGGGACCTTCGTCCACGGCTGTCCGCAGTGTCAGGCCGACGAGGCCGACGAGGAGGAAGACCAGATCATCGGCACGTGTCCGGACTGTAGCGAGGACCACGGCGGGGAACTGGCGATCAAACGCGTCCGGAGCGGGTCGCGACTGGTCGGCTGTACGCGCTACCCGGACTGTGATTACTCGTTGCCGTTGCCCCGACGGGGCGATCTCGAGATCACCGACACCCACTGTGACGAACACGACCTGCCGGAGTTGGTCATCCACAACGGTGACGAGCCCTGGGAACTGGGCTGTCCGATCTGTAACTACGAGGAATACACCGGGCAGCGAGACGCCGACGACGAACCCGACGAGGACGAACTCAAATCGATCAAGGGCATCGGGACGAAGACCGCCGAGAAGCTCGAAACCGTCGGCATCGAGACCGTGACCGATCTGACCGACGCCGATGTCGAGGCCATCGCCGACGATGTCGAGGGCATCAGCGTCGACCGGCTTCGTGACTGGCAGGCCCGCGCCGAGGGGTAGCTCGACTGCCCCCGGCGATGACGGCCTCCGAAGGGATTTTGCCACCGCCTCGCGCATGAGCGCATATGAGTGAGCCGTGGGGTGACTGGGATCACGTGGTGAAGATCGACCCCGACAAGGAACTCCCACCGGATGTCTCCTATGCGGATATCTGCCAGACCGGGACGGACGCGCTCCAGATCGGGGGCACCACGGGGATCACCGAATCGAAGATGGCCGAGGTCATCCAAGCCACGGGCGAGTACGACGTGCCGGTCTTTTTGGAGCCATCGAATCCCGGCGTCGTCGTTCACCGCGACGAGCTCGACGGCTATCTGGTCCCGACGGTGATGAACGCCGGCGACGCGGCCTGGATCACGGGTGCCCACAAGGAGTGGGTGCGGCTCGATCCCGACATCGACTGGTCCCGGACGTGGACGGAAGCCTACATCGTCCTCAATCCCGAGGCCGCGGTCGCGACAACGACCGGCGCCAACTGCGATCAATCCCCCGACGATGTCGCAGCCTATGCGACCGTCGCCGAACGTATGTTCAACCAGCCGATCGTCTACATCGAGTACTCCGGAACCTTCGGTGATCCGGAGACGGTCGCAGCCGCCGCCGAGGCGCTCGACTCGGCAACGCTGTTTTACGGGGGTGGCATCCGGACCTACGAGGCCGCACGGGAGATGCGCCAACACGCCGACACGGTTATTATCGGTGACCTCGCCCACGACGAGGGGATCGAAGCCGTCCGCGAGACCGTCAACGGCGCCAAGGACGCGGCCGACTGATCCATTTCTCGGCGGGTCGGTTCTCGTCGGTCGTGACGTTCTATGTTCGTTTTCGACGGCGGGGCCGGGGATCGCCGAGACGGCGCCTGACGGCCAAATGACCGCGCTTAAGGCCGGCCCTTCCAATCTCAGCACATGGACAATCGAACTTATACGGCGGACGCCGAACCCGGCGACGTCGTCACGGTCGCCGGTTGGGTCCACGAGATCCGGGACCTCGGCGGAATCGCCTTTCTTATTCTCCGGGACACGACCGGGAAGATCCAGGTCAAATTCGAGAAGGATGAACTCGATGAGTCGTTGGTCGAGACCGGCCTATCGGTCCACCGTGAAAGCGTTATCCGTGTCGACGGCGAGGTCGCCGAGGAAGACCGTGCCCCGACCGGCGTTGAGATCACGCCCGATGATATCGAAGTGATCGCCGAGGCCGACCCCGAACTCCCCCTTGATCCGTCGGGGAAGGTCGACGCCGAACTCTCAACCCGGCTCAACAACCGGACGCTCGATCTCCGCAAGCCCGAGGTCCAGGCGATCTTCGAGATCCGCGGGGAAGTCCTGCGGGCGGTCCGGGAGTATTTCCGATCGGTCGGCTGTACCGAGATCAACACACCGAAGATCGTCGCCACCGGGACCGAAGGCGGGACGGAACTGTTCCCGATCACGTACTTCGGCCGTGAGGCGTTCATGAACCAGAGCCCCCAGCTGTTCAAACAGCTGATGGTCGGCTCCGGGCTCGAACGCGTCTTCGAGATCGGGCCGATCTTCCGGGCCGAGGAACACAACACGCCCCGACACCTCAACGAAGCGACGATGATCGACTTCGAGTCGGCCTTCTACGATCACCACGAGGCGATGGACGTCTGTGAGGGTACGCTCAAGGCCGCCTACGAGGGTGTCGCCGAGAACTGCCAGCCCCAACTCGAGACGCTGGGCTACGACGATTTTGCCGTCCCCGAAGGAGAATTCCCCCGACTCCAGTACGAGAAGGTAATCGAGCGGATCAACGCGACCGGCGTCCTCGATGAACCGCTCGTCTGGGGCGACGACCTCCCGACGGAAGGTGAGAAAGCCCTCGGCGAGGAGATCGGCGGGCATTACTTCGTCATCGACTGGCCAAGCGAGATCAAACCGTTCTACATCCAGGATTACGACGATCAGCCCGAACTCTCGAAGGGCTTCGATTTGATGCATCCCCGGATGGAACTGGTCTCCGGCGGCCAGCGTGAACACCGATACGAGCCCCTCGTCGAGGGGTTCCGCCAGCAGGGACTCGACCCCGCCGAGTTCGATTACTACACCGAGATGTTCAAATACGGGATGCCGCCCCACGCCGGCTGGGCCTACGGCGTCGAACGGCTCGTGATGACGATGCTCGACCTCGATAACATCCGCGAGGCCGTCCTGTATCCACGGGACCGCCAGCGACTCTCGCCCTGACCGGTGCCCGCCGCTGTTTGTAGTTCCGTTGACGGTTGTGTCTCGTCCATTCAATAGTCCTACTACTCTCGACTATCGGTTCGATTCCTGTGATAAGCCAGCAGCGAAACAGTTTTGAATACACTAAGTAATACCACTAGGTGATATGTCAACCGGATTCGATCAGTTCAGCCAGGTCGGCGAGGCGGACGTCACCCGTGCGATCGGACAGGAGTGGACCGAGGAGTTCATGGATTTCTCCGACAGCGACGTGATCATCGTCGGTGGCGGCCCGTCAGGGTTGATGGCCGCCAAGGAACTCGCCGAACGCGGCGTCAAGACGATGGTCGTCGAGAAGAACAACTATCTCGGCGGCGGGTTCTGGCTCGGCGGCTTCCTGATGAACAAGGTTACCGTCCGGAGTCCGGCCGAACGCGTCCTCGAAGACCTCGACGTCGACTACAAACCGGCTCAGGACACCGAGGGGCTCTACGTCGCGAACGGCCCGCATGCGTGTTCGGCCCTGATCAAGGCCGCCTGTGACGCCGGGGCGAAGATCCAGAACATGACCGAGTTCACCGACATCGTCATCCGGGAGGATCACCGTGTCGGCGGGATCGTGATGAACTGGACGCCGGTACACTCGTTGCCCCGGGAGATCACGTGTGTCGATCCGATCGCCGTCGAGGGTGATCTCGTGATCGACGCCACCGGCCACGACGCCATGGCCGTCTCGAAGCTCCACGAGCGAGGTGTCCTCGACGCGCCGGGCATCGACGACGCCGCCCGGAGTGCGACCGGCATGGACCAGACCGACGAGGGCGAGTACGGCGCCCCGGGGCACGATTCACCGGGGCATGACTCGATGTGGGTCGGCGAGTCCGAGGACGCGGTCGTCGAACACACCGGTGTCGTTCATCCAGGGCTGGCGGTCACCGGCATGGCGGTCGCGACGACCTACGGCCTGCCGCGGATGGGCCCGACCTTCGGTGCGATGTTGGTGTCGGGCAAGCGGGCCGCCCAGGCGGCGATCGATGAGTTGGGCGTCGAGGCGACCGACGTCGAACTCACCTCGCGGGTCGCTGGCGACGACTGAGCGAATTTCACGTTGCTTTAGATAGTCGGCGCCGCTACCCCTGGTAACGGCGCAGTCGCGTCGGTGGGACCTCCGTGGCCGAGGACACAAAGACGGCGCGAACCGGTGTGTGGGACATCTGGCGGTCGATAGCCGCGGTCATACGTCGGTTCGGTCGGACGCCTTGGTCGACGCTTGCCACCCATTGGCGAGCAACGCTGCTGGTCGTCGGGCTCGCCGTCCAACTGTACTCCACCTGGCGGGTCATTCCGCCGCTTGACTCGAACACACGACCCTGGTTGCTCGATTCGCTGATCTTCGAGTATGTCGGCTGGTCGCTGACGACGGGGAGTCGCCTTTATGTCGATCTGTTCGCGCTGAAGCCACCGCTTGCCTTCGAGGTCCCCGCACTACTGGCGCTGATTACCGGTGGCGATCCGCTTTTCCAACACTTCCTCGCGGTTGCGATCACCAACGCAACGGTGATCGCGAGCGCCCTCCTGCTTGGTGCCTTGGTGTACGAGGCGACGGAGAACGGCCTTGCGGCCCTCGTGGCGGGTCTGGCGCTGTTTGCGATGCCGGCCTTTCACTGGCGGGCCGCCTTCGGCTTTAAGGCCAAACACTTCGTGATGGTCTGTGGTCTGCTGGGGATCTATCTCGAACGTCGTGACCGCCCGGTCGGCGCCGGGATCGCAGCCGCCTTCGCGACCGGCTTCTGGCAGCTCGGGACGATCTTTCCGGCGCTCGTCGCCGGCCTTGCGATCCAGCGCGGTGACCGTCGCCGGCTGTGGTACACGATAGGCGGCATGGTGGCTGGGGGCCTCCTGATGCTGGCCCCGGTCGTCGTGTGGGGGGCGATCCCGGCGATGATCGTCGAGACGGTGTTCGTTCCGTTGTTGGTCACTGAAACGAATCCGATCTTCTCACGACTGCAGTTCGTGATGGCGGCGCTCGGCGTCGTCTTGCCCCTTGTGTTCCTCGCCGGCATGGGGATCGTTCGGGGCTATCGAGCGGATCCAGTCCGCAACTGGTGGGTGGTGATCGGTGCCGGTTGGTTTACGCTGCAGATCGTCCTCTTCGATCTGGATTCCTATCCGGATCTCTTTTTGTTGTATGCGTTTATCGCCCTTGGGCTCGGACTCTTAGCGGGGACCGACCGGACCGATGCCCGAATCCTCGCTAGCCTGGTGGCGATCATGTTGGTCATCAACGTCGCGACTTTCGGCGGCGTCCTCACCTCAAACGCGGGGTTTCGGGTCAACAAACCCTATCACCTCACGGATCCCGGCGTCGACCGGATCGAGCGCCCGGTCTACAACCGCTCGGAACGACAGGCGTTGTTCTGGTATCGAGTGCCCACGGCGACATGTCGGCCGTTTCTGGGCCGTACTCAGATCCGGTTCATCAAGCTCACCGGCGGCAACTGGTCGGCTCGCACCTGCGGGGAGTTCGGTCCTGCCTGGCGGGCGGTCCTGTCCCGCTATGGCTGACTTCGAGCGACTGCCACGACCGTCGGGCTTTTTGAACGACCGTTGGTAACCTGCCGTTGTGGGATGGTCGAACACGTCTCGCTGTATCCCGCGCCGACGACGGTCGCGGATGCGACGGCGATTGCCGACTGGCTTGAGGCCCGAATCGACGCCGGGCTCGATGTCCGTGAGCCGTTTCTCCAGCGGCACGGCGATGACGACCTCGCCGAGGATTTCGCACGGGCCCGCGTCCTCTCGCCACACGACCGGCAGACGGGCAACACGATGCTCGGTATCGTCCGATACGAGGAGCGGGCGCTGGAGGATCCTGACCGGGCCGGCGGCGTCGTCTACGATGGCCAGGCTGTCCAGCGATTCCTTAACAAACGGATCCCGTCGGCCGAACGCGGGCTTGATCGGCTCCACGTAATCCTGCTCGATCGGGTGCTCGGTACCTGGGGCGAGCATGACGGCCGGTGGCACAAGCGGGTCAACGTTCTGGGCCAGCCGGCGCTCGTCTCCGTCCCTGGTCTCTATGAGGCACCGGCGAAGCCCGAAGCCTACTACAAAGAAAAACAACGCCACGCGTTGCTGGCGGGCGATACCCCGCCGCGGGAGGTGCTCGAATCCGAAGTCGAGGGCGAGTTCCTCATCGAGGACGATCCTCGGACGACGGACGCCCTCAAAGGGTACGTCCTCCAGGCGGTCCACCTCCTTGAGACCGGCGAGGGGTTCTGTGAGACGTCGTCCTGTCGGCTGGCGAATCCCCACCGCCAGCCCGGGGTTATCGACGCCCAGCTCCGGGACCCGGAATTCTGTCCCCGTCACGCCGATCGTTACGCCTGACTGGAGCCGGCGGTGAGCCGGAGATAGCCGAGCGCAAACCGGCGATCGAGATCGATCGTACCACGGTCAGCCAGTGTTTTCCGCGCCTGAGTGACCCGTTCATCGAGGGCATCGGTCGGCGAGCGGTCATAGCGGAGTTTCCAGCCCGGCGGGGTCGTCGCGGTGACGAATCCCCGGAAGGCGGCGTTGAACGGACGCATGCTGGCGCGGTCACTTCGGGTCGCATCGAGGAGAGCCAGCCGGCCATCCGGGGCGAGCAGCTCACACCACCTCGCGACGGCGCTTTCGGGATCGTCGAACATTCCGACGACGAACGTCGCCAGGATGGCGTCGATTTCGGTATCGATGGGTGGTTGGGTCGCGTCCCCCTGCATGAGGTGGACGTTCACCCAGCCGGCCCGTTCGATGCGAGCACGCGCCCGGTGGAGCATTCCGGGGGTCAGATCAGCCCCGATTACGGTCCCGCTCGCCCCGACCGCCTCGCGCAGGTACGGGAAGTTCGCGCCGGTGCCACAGCCCATCTCGACGACCGTATCGCCTGGATCGAGCCGACAGGCGGCAGCCGCTCGGGTTCGAAGCGAACCGATCCCTGGGGTTTGGCTCGCGAGGAGATCATAGAGCCGCGCCCACCGGCCGTAAAAGCCCGTGACCCGTGCTGTCTTGCTCATCCGCTGCCCTACTCCCCGTCGGTGTCCAGGCGATCGCACAGCGTTCGGACCCGCTGGGCGGCCGTCTCGGCGTTCGGTGCGAGGAGGTAGACGATCGGTTCGATCCCGAACCCGCCGGTCTGATAGACGACATCGGCGTTGGGCGTCTCGGCGAGGGCGGTCTCGATCACTGCATCGACGTCCTCGAACTCGGCGTCGAAGGCGACAGTGGTGTGTCCCATCGCCTCGAGCGCCTCGATGATCGCCGGTCTATAGCGGATGTTGACGACGGCCCCTGCATCGCTGCCGTGCCGGCAGGCCGCCAGCAACACCGAGGCGACGTGCTCTGAGGCGCCGAACTCCGGCTCGGCGGGGACCGAGGGCCGGCCCTTCACGTCGAAGATGTGCCCGGGGATGCCGGCGACGTCCTCGATCGTCTCGGCATCGGGGAGCCCCTCGACGAGGTTCGAACCGGTATTAGGGATTAGTGCGGCGAAGCCACGGGTGTTCTGGAGGATCCGAATGCCCCGGCGAACCGACGCCAGCACCTGTTCGGTCGCCCGCAGGTCGCTTTCGGGATCGTGAACCGAAAATTCGTGTACCCGCCCCTCGATCGCGGGCATCGCGTCCTCGTGAAGCCGGGCGAGGAGGTCGCCCCGTTCGAGTTCTCGGATCAGGATCTCGGTTTCGATCAACGCTTGGACCTGGGTCATCTCGCCGTCGGCGAGGCCATCGGCGATCCGGGAGACGTGGTCGGTGACGCGATCGTCGGTGAGTACCGCTTCCTGTCGGTCGATTTCGCCATGTACGTATTTCGAGACGGCGCTTTGACTGATGCCGAGGGCCTCGGCGACCTCGAGTTGGGTAAGGCCCCGCTCGCGAAGCGCTTCGGCGAGCATCGAACGGAAGGTCGGGAGGAATTCCTCGACGACGATCTCCTCGATGAACTTCACGGTTGGTCACCACCGAACTCGTTGTCGCTTTGGATCCGTGAAGCCTGGGGCCCGGCCTGATCCTGGTACTTCGAGCCGCGTTCGCTGCCATAGGGGCGTTCGGCCGGCGAGGAGAGCTCGGTGAGGATGATCTGGGAGATCCGCATATCGGGCGTGAGCGCGACCGGTGCGGTGCCGAGGTTCGACAGCTCGAGGGTGATCTGACCGCGGTACCCCGGATCGATAACGCCCGCGGTATTCGAGAGGAAGACGCCCCCGCGCCCGCCGAGGAAGTTCTCGATCGCCCGGCCGTTCGGCTGGACCTCGAGGTCGTAGGTCGGCTCGACTCGGTCGGTTTGCTCGACGGATTCGACCCGTTCGAACCGGACGTCACCATCGAGAAGCTGGTCGAGACGCGTCGTATCGGCCCCGTGTTCGGCGTAGACGTCACGGAACTGCCGGAGCGTCGAGCGTTTCACGTCGTCGTGGCCCTCTTCGATCTTCGTGATACTCGACTTTGAGGCGTTCCCCATCGCCTCCGCGGCGGTCTCGCGGTCCAATCCGGCCCCATCGCGCAACGCCCGGAGGAGTTCCGTCGGGATCGGCACATATTGTTCGCGGTCGTGAACGTCCGCGCTTACATCGATCGCCCACTCCGTCCCGTGATCGGTCTCGTCACCCGGTTCGGTGTCCGTCTCCCGATCCCGGCTGCCCATCGAGCTCTGCAAGCCCAACCGTCCGGCGAGATACATCGTCCGGTTGGCGAGCTCACCATTCGCCGTATAGAGCGTCTCACGGCCGTCCCGTCGATCGCCGTTGCCGGCCAGGAGTCCTTCGAGGAGTGCCGCCAGCACCGCATCAGGCCAGTTCCACGCCTGTGCCGGGATGTTCTTCCCGCCTTTGGCGCCCGCCAGCTCTCGGAATACCTCGGCCCAGAGTGGCGAACGGACGGTAAGCGTTGTGGCACGCTCGGCTTCGTCCCACGAGAGGTCGGCGTCGTGCTGGTCGAACCAGGCAGCGACGCGATCGAGGTACTCCTCGTCGGTACTGACGATCCGTAGCTGTTTCCGACGGACCGATCCTGCTGCGATATAGCAGCCGAGCACCCAGCCGAACTCCGGCGTTACCTCGATGTCACAGGTGAGTGTCGTCTCCCTTTGGCTGACTGCGACCCTCGCCTCATCGGCGGTGTCGCGTGGCGAGCACTCACCCGCGGGGGCGCTGTCCCGGTCACGGTCGTGTCGCCGTGCGCCGGCGGATCCACGCGATTCCACCTCACCGCCCCCGTCGGCGGCATAGACGGTCGTCTCCTCTGGATCCAAAAGCGAGCGGAGCTCGAGTGCCGGCGGATCCCCGCTCGGACTCGGGAGGTCACCCGGCACCATCACCCGCGTTCCCTCGGCGTCTTCACTCGGGATCCTAGTGACACCGCCGTGTTCATCGAGGGTGAAGAGGTTGTGATCCTGGGTCACATGGACCGCCCGTCCCGATTCGAGGGTTACCCGGTAGATCCGCTTGGTGGGGTTCGTGATGTAATCGGTCACCTGATGGGTCCGCACCCGGAGGGTCTTCGGATCGAAGGAGACGGCCCGTGCCGACCGTTCGTTTTCGACGATCTCGCCGATCGCATAGAAACCATACCCGTCTTCGGGCGTCCATAAGAATACTTCCTCGTCGTACGGGAGCGATGCGTGGATCACCACCGCGAGGCGCCCCAGCGACGAGCGACCCTGGACGTGGGCGATCAGATCCGGCGGAATCTCGACGCGTTCGAGGGTGGTCCCGAGAACGAAATCGCCCGGATGCAGGATGAACTCCTCGCCCTCATCGACGTAGGTCTCGTCGACGTATTCCTCGACTTCCTGTTCGGAGTTGGGATGGATGCAGGCGATATTGGTCCGTTGGAACTCGAGGAATTCCCGTCCAAGCCGGAGGTCGATACTCGCCGGCTGGATCTGTAATTCGGGGTCGTCGAGCGGCTCGACGGCGAGGGTCCCGTCTTCGAGCCGGCGACGGATATCGGCGTCCGAGAGAATCATATATGCCCGGGGAACGGTGGCAGGTGGTAAAACCCCTCGGTCGGCCCGGAGCCAAACGGTCAGCGATTTACGCGCTCCGACCGAACCGGGGGCATGAAACAGGCCATCGTCGCCCGCCGGGATCTCGGGATGGGGACGGGCAAGCTGGCCGCCCAGGTCGCCCACGCTTCGTTGAAGGCCTACGAACGGGCCGATCCCGATGCCCGCGAGGCGTGGAAACAGGGGGGCCAAAAGAAGATCGTCCTCCGGGTCGATTCCGAACGCGACCTGTTCGATCTCAAGGAGGCGGCGGGCCGTGCTGGCCTCCCGAGTGCCCTCGTCCGGGACGCCGGTCACACCCAGCTCGATCCGGATACCGCAACCGCACTGGCCGTCGGACCAGCAGCCGAAAACGATGTCGATGCCATCACCGGCGACCTCTCGTTGTACTGATCGCCATGCGTGAGGCCTATCCAGTCGAACAGGCGGTCGGCATCGACTACTACGTCAGCGACACCGACGGCATCGGGGGACGGCTCCGGGAGACGCCCGACGCCTTTCAGGTCGAGGAGATCGAACGCCCGGAACTGGCGCCCGTCGACGCCGATCCCGGCGACTATCGGCATCTCGTCGTCCGGGTGACCCTCGAGAACTGGGATACCAACCGCTTTGCCGGCACGCTCGCCGACCGGCTCGAGATCAGTCGCGAACGGATCTCGTGGGCCGGAACCAAGGACAAGCGGGCGGTCACGACACAGTTGCTCTCGATCGACGGCGTCACGCCCGACGAGCTCCCGACGATCGAGGACGCCACCATCGAGCCCATCGGCCGGATGGGGCGGTGGCTCGAGTTCGGCGATCTCGTCGGTAACCGGTTTCGGATCCGAGTGGCCGATCCCGACCATCCCGAACATGCGTCGGCGATCACCGAGGAACTCCGGGCGTTCGGTGATGGATCCGTCTCCGTGCCGAACTACTTCGGTCAACAGCGATTCGGCAGTCGTCGACCTGTCACCCACGAGGTGGGGCTGGCGATCTGTCGCGGGGAGTGGGAGGCCGCGGTCATGACCTACGTGGGCAACCCGTTCGACGCCGAACCTCCGGCGACCCGGAAGGCCCGCCGGTTCGTCGAGGACACTCACGACTGGACGGCCGCCTTAGAGCGAATGCCCGACTGGCTGGGCCACGAACGGGCGATGCTCCATCGACTCGCTGAAAACGGGGGGACGAGTGATGCGGACTTCCGGGCGGCGCTTGAGGCCGTCCCGAGCAACCTCCAGCGACTGTTCGTCAACGCCGCCCAGTCGTATGTGTTCAATCGGATCCTGAGCGAACGGCTGACGCGTGGGCTTTCCTTTACCGAGGCCGTCGCGGGCGACGTCGTCTGTTTTACCGAGACGATCGATGGCGTGACGGTTCCCGATCCCGACCGGCTCCAGCGGGTTACCGATTCCCGGGTCGATGCAATCAACCGCCATCTCGACCGTGGTCGGGCCGTCATCACGGCACCGCTGGTGGGCACGGAGACGACACTCGGCGACCGACGGCCGGGCGACATCGAACGGACCGTCCTTGAGACGGTCGACATCGGCCCGGCCGACTTCGATCTCCTCGGTGCGTTTCACTCGACCGGCACCCGACGGGCAATAACGCTCAGTGCCTCGCCGACGATCGAACACGATCCGCTCACCTTCGCGTTTGCCCTCCCGAAGGGGGCCTACGCGACCGTACTGCTCCGGGAATACCTGAAATACGACCCGATCGAGGCGTGGTGATCGGTGTGACCACACGGACACGCACCGACTGTCGAACGTGTGCGGCGCCCCTAGAGAAGCCCGGGGATTACTGCCTGCGGTGTCACACCCACAACGCCGACGCGGTCGTTATCGCGGCGACGCCGGCTCGGACCACCGTGACGATGCTCGACGAGGAGACCATCGTCGGGGAGACGACGATCACGACGACGCCCGAGGACGATCCCGAGCGGGCGTCGGCCGAGCGGCGCAACTACGTCGGCCGGATCGTCGACGAGGTTCGCCGGAAACGCCCCGAGACGGTTTACTTAGCCGGCGATCGAGCGGTCGTCCGGGCGGTCAACGCCGACTTACACTTCGAGTCCTACCGGCTGGACGCCGAGGATCCCGTCACGGCGGCGATCGAGCGGCGCACGACGCGGGCACTCGAGGTCGTCGAGACGCCCGTCGCCGAGAAGATCGGCGGCAGTCACACGACGCTCATCGGCGGGCGAGCCGGGATGGGGGCGATCCGGACGGCGGCCGACCATCCCCACGTCAAGAAACTCATCCCGGGGCCGATCGACGCCGGCGGAACGGGCTCTCAGTCGGGGCTTCGGGCCAAGGTAACCCGGGCGGATGACAACGGCAATCTCCGGCTCTTGCTCCGAGATGGATCGAGCGTTCAAGAAAACCGAGTCGTGACGACGGCGATGAACCGCAAACTCGGCGAACGCATCGGCGACGATCTCAACGATGCGCTCTCGGAAGCGGGGTTTCAGTAACCCGCGGGTCGATCCTGGCCGCGGTCGATCGACGATCGTGCCCGCCGGTGATCCGATTGGGGTACCGGTGGCTTAGAAGAGGTCCTCGATTTCCTCGTTGTGGAACGCTTCGGCGGGATCCGGACGGGCGCTTTCGGCTTCCTCTTGGGCCTGATTGGCGATCTCGAGGAATTCCTCGATCGCATCGCCCCGTTCGAGCCCCGAGAGCAACACCAACGCGCCGATCCGCTCGGAGTCGAGCGGATAATCGCCGCCCCGCACTTCGAGGCTCCCGGTCTCCTCTTCGAGCCACCGCCGGGCGCGCTCGACGCCCCGTCGGGGAATGATCTCGGGTTTGCCGGCGATCACGATCAACGCCGCGCCGGCTTCGGTGGTGTCGGGGAGGCTCATGTTCGACCGGAGTGCTTGGCGGGTGATGCTCATGACCGCGTGGATGTTCTCCTCGGCCTCCTCGCTGGCGACCGCGTTCGCGTAGCCAAGCGCCGCGATCCCGCCGTTCCGGAGGGTGTTGATGATCTCACTGGAGTCGACCACGCTCTCGCCAACCCCCTCGATCCCCTCGCCGGCGGCCAACAGCAGCCCGACCCGTCGGGCGATCCGTTCGTTGATCGCGTCGAACGCTGCCCGCACGCTCTCGCCGCTGGCCCGCCAGGCGTCGTTGTCGATCAACAGCGTCGAATCGGCTTCCCGGATGAGCGTTTTCAGCGATCGCCCGGCGTTCGCGAGATACATCGCTCCCTCATCGCGACCGGGGAGGATCCCTAACCCGTAGACTGGCCGATCGTAGATCTGTTTGAGCTCGTTGATTAGTACCGGCGCACCGCCGCTACCGGTACCGCCGCCGAGCCCGGCGATGACGAGGATCGCTTCGACGTCAGCCGTCAGCGTACCGTCGAGCGCGCCCATCACTTCGTTGGCATCCGATTGCATGATCTCGGCGCCGAGTTCGTTGTCGCCGCCGACACCCTGGCCTTTCACGCGGTCCTGGCCGATGAGTACTGGTTCGATGTCAATACCTTGGAGATCGTTTTGGGCCGTGTTGACCGCGATGGCACCGCGGATCGCCTCCCCGCCCAGTCGTTGGTCGTACTCCGCGAGGGCCTGGGCGAGCTTTCCGCCGGCTTGACCGACGCCAATCAGGGCGACCTTCATGGATCATCCATTCGCCATCCGGGCTGTTGAACCTTCGGGCGTCGTTTCTCGGAGTCGGCTGCGTCGGCACTGTGTGCGGAAGACACCACGGTCGAAGAACGGGGAGGTGTAGGGGGGGTCGGACGGAGCCGGAATGGGCTGGCTGTCCAAAGGGACGGGCTGTGTGACGGGGACCTCCCCCGACGGTGGGCGGCCGTCGGGTGGAGGCAGTTTGAGATAGTGACGGTTGGAATAAGTGCCTTCGGGAGATTTCAGTGACTCTTTGAGTTATCCGGTATCGAACGCCGTCCGTAGTGACCGATCCTGCCGGCCGGGTTCATGCCGCGGGCGTCTACAGCACGATCGACACGATCCATACGAGCGCTGTTCGTGTGACTTCGGTGTGGATTCCGACGAGAGAGTGAAGACGATGTGTGTCCGCCCGGTCACTACTTACAGCGGTCGGTACCAGATGTTTCTAAACCGCACCCGAAAGTCATGGTCCTGAAGCCGCAACGGAGCCGGTCCGTGTGGTTCGTACTCGTGGTAGTCACGATATGTCGTTGGACCAATCGGTTCAGTGCACTCCTGGATGACGACGCCGTTGTGCAGTGCCGTTATCCGTGCCGGTGAGATGAGGGTCTCGCCATCGAAACGGGGTCGCTGCCAGACGATATCGAACGACTGCCAGTCGCCCGGGGGAAGACATGCGTTTACTCGTGGCGGATATTGTCCGTAGATCGCGCCGGCCCAACCGTCGGCATAGATGGTCGCGGTCGCACAATCCAGGATCTGGAGTTCGTATCGATCGGCGAGGAACACACCGCTGTTTCCCGGATACTCAGCATTGCCCGGATCGGCCGGCGTTGCCCACTCGATGTGGAGTTGGCAGTCGCCGAGGGGGTCGATGGTCCTGATGTCACCGCTGCCGGGCTCGACGACCAATTCGCCGTCCTCGAGCGTCCAGCCGGGGGCACCGCTCCCGACGGCTTCCCACCCGGTGAGATCCGTCCCATCGAACAGTACCGTCGCATCTGCCGGTGGTGACTGTATCAATGGACCAGAGGGCGTTACAGTCGGCGGGTGTGGCCGATCGGGGTCGTGGACGCGATACGCCGAGTCGGGCAAATACGGCGTGTCCTCAAACCCTGGCCGTTTTCCGTCCATGCCGGCCTTCAACAACGCGATCGCATATCGGTTCTGGGATCGATCGGGCGAACACTCATTCTAGAATCACGGACCCTAGCAGTACCACTCATCCCTCCTCGAGTCGCTCGCTGAGCCATGTCGCCGCATCGTCGATCCGGGTCCGGTCGGTACCGGTAAGTTTGATCCGGTTTTGTCCCTCGCCTTTGTTCGGATAGCACCCGACGGTGAGATCGAATTCCGCTCGTACCGCTTGGAGGTGGCTGACGAGATCGCTTTCGGGGATATCGGTGTACACGGTCCGGGAATGGAGCGAGCCGTCGAACGTCTCGGCGACTGTCCGGAACATCGCCCGCATCTCTTCGGGAATGCCGGGAAAGACGAACACGTTCTCAAGGATACAGCCCGGCGAGAGTCCCTCGTCGTTGAGCAGCAGCTCCGCTCCTTCCGGAAGCGACGCCTCCGCCGCGATATCGACGTCCAGTTCCCAGTCGGGATACCGTTCGCGCAGGCGGGCGACCGTCGCTTCGATGTCCTCTCGGGCGGCCGCGTGCTCGACCAACGGGAGGTCGAAGGCGGCGGCGACGGCGGCCATCGTGATGTCGTCGGGGGTCCCGCCGATGCCGCCGGTGACGATGACGGCGTCGAAGCTGTCGCTGTATTCTCGGACGTGTTCGGTGATGATCTCTCGGACGTCCGGGAGGACGATCACACGTCGGACGTCGACTCCACGATCGGTGAGTTGCTCGGCGAGCCACGTCGCGTTGGTGTTCTCGATGTCACCCGCCAGTAACTCGTCGCCGACAGTGACGATAGCGACCTCCATCGATTTACTCGTCGTCGATCCGCACGACCAACACCGGCTGCTCGGTATTCTGGACGACACGATCGGTGACGCTCCCGAGGTTCGCCACTCGGTCACGCCCGGTCCGACCGTGGGTCCCCATCGCGATCAGATCGATCGTCTCCGCATCAGCGTACTCGAGGATCTCCCTGTAGGGGATCCCCGATTCGATCGTCGTGATCACATCGAGACCGGCCGACTCGGCGCGGTCACGGATCCGTTCGACAGCGGTCTCGCCCTCCTCGGTGAGCGAGGCCATAACGTCGTCTTGGGCTTCGTCATCGGCGGCCCGATAGACACGTTTGTCGATCACGTAGAGCGCGTGGATAGTCGCGTCGTGGTCGTTACCGATCTCGATGGCGTGTTCGAGCGAGCGATCGGTCCCATCGCTCCCGTCGGTCGGAACGAGGATGTGCTCGTACATGGTACATGCTACCATCAACCAGGCGATTATAGGTATCGGTGAGTGGAGGTCCCATCCTCACGATAGGGGTAATTTTTGCCGATTGTCAAGCGTTTGCACACACGACGTGAGTACACACGCGTGGAATGACTGACGCATACGTCAACGTCATGGTCGATGCCGGTGCTGTCTCACAAGCCGCAAACGAGATCCGATCGATCGATGCCGTCACGACCGCCCATGTCGTCACCGGCGAGTACGACATCATCGCTCAGCTCGAGCTCGATGATCGGAACGATCTTCCGTCCGTTGTCGCCGACGAGATCCACTCGGTCACCGGCGTCATCGATACGATCACCAACGTCGCCTTCGATTCCTGAGACGGGGCCCGCCTGCGGGTGGTGCCCGTCGATGTTAGGACACCCTGGTCGAGTGACCTCTATACGCTTTTAGACCGATTAGGAACGTTTGGACCGGTACTCCCGCGTGGCGAGCTCCGCTTCTTCGGGACACCGGTCTAGTGTGTCGGGATCGAACCAACCCGTAATATGACAATGTGGTGCTGGATCGACAGCCATCATGTCAGTTTGTGAGTCAACTTGCGATCGTATGTCATAAATCAAAAATAGAACGAAGGCACCGATCCCGCCGCGAAACCGTCAACAGCGATCCTGTTCGATTCAATAATGAATGATTTAAGATTCGACCTGACACCGGCGAAAAATATCACTATGAGACAACCTTAATATTGTACGATTCTTATCATCTTAGTGGCAATGCACGACCTAACCGGATTCCAACGAGACCTCCTCTATGTAATTGCCGGCCAGGAGAAACCTCACGGCCTCGCGATCAAAGAAGGGCTTGAGGACTATTACGAGACGGATCTCCACCACGGCCGGCTGTATCCGAATCTCGACACCCTTGTCGAGAAGGGTCTCGTCGAAAAAGGCGAGATCGACAAACGCACGAACTACTACACGCTGACCCGTCGCGGCAAGCGGGAAATCGAGGCTCGCCGCGAATGGGAACAGGAGCTCCTCGGTGAGGCCGACGAGACGGCAACCGGTTCCGAACAGCCCGCCGCCGGCGTGGATCTCTGACGGCGCCGAACGCCGGCCCGCGATGGATCCCGATTTTACCCTGAGTGTGAACGCTCTCTATCTCGCTTTGATGTCCCGGTGTCGATGACAACGCCAGCTTCGCTGTCCCGGATTTTCACGGGTATGGTCGCTGCCAGTCTGGCGGTCGAGCCCGATGTCGATACCGGCCGCGTCCGGTGTGGTCGCTGCCGGACCGACGGTGGTACCGACGACACGTTGGTCGCTGGCGATGAGGTGACCGTTGCGATCTCCTGTTATGACAATCACAGCTGGGAAATCCTCGATATCCACTGTGCCGACCATGGGATCGAAACCGTCGAGGAGACGATGAGTGTCGAGGCGGTCGAACAGGCCGTCGCGACGGCGGTACTCGAACCGACCGGCTATCAATCACCGGACGGCCGATTCTATCCGAATGCGTTGACTCTCGGTGCGGTTGAGGTACTCGATTATAGCCCCACGGCTGCGGGCTATTGAACTGTTTGTGATTTATGTGGTCGCCCCCGACGACGGCATCAGTATTTATCTCACAGTGTCGCTCATAGCTAGACTCATACGGGGTCGATTGGGAGTACCATCATGGGAGTGCCTTCCGTTGAGGGGCAGACGGGCGAATCCCCGGCGACGGCGACGGTGTTGGTCACCGTTGATTCGTTGCGGGCCGATGTCGTCCACTCGTCGATCGCCGAGGCGACACCGCTGACGCCGTCGATCGATCAGCTTGGTAACCGCGGGACGGAGTTCGATCATGCGTTTGCGGCGGGGAACTGGACACCGTTTTCGTTTCCGAGCCTGTTGGGGGCGACGCCGGTATTCACTGACGGTCCATCGCTCGGCGTTGGATCGCCCCCGACGCTTGCGGAGACACTGGCCGCCGAGGACGTGACGACTATCGGCTTGAACGCCGCGAATGGGTTCCTCACCGAACACTGGGCCTACGATCGGGGATTCGATCGCTTCGAGAGCTATCTCGGGGACGACCGACGGCTCTCGAGTCGCTATCTCCGGGCTCATCCGACCGTCCAAGCCTGGCTTCGGCTGGCGGTCGCCCCGTTTCGACGGCTCAACGATCGGCTTCGCAACAGGGGGACTGCCCACCAGCATTATCCGAACGCCTCCCATATGCGGGATCTCGAGGCGGACGCGATCGCCGCCATCGAGACGACCGAGCCGCCGTTTTTCCTCTGGGTGCATTACATGGACACCCACACGCCGTACATCCCGGCGCCCAAACACGTCCGGGCGGTCACCGGCGATACCCTTGGCCACACTCGGATGTTGCGAACCCATGCTCGAACAGGCCTTGGGTTGGAGGTGGACGACCGTCGGCTCGCGGATCTCAGAACACTCTATCGGGCGACGGTCCGGCAGGTCGACGCCAGTATCGGTCGTATCATGGAGGCCCTGGCGGCTGCGGGGATCCGGGATGAGACGTGTGTGATCCTCACCGGCGATCACGGCGAGGAGTTCCAGGAACACGGTCACCTCGCCCATTACCCGAAGCTGTACCGGGAACTCATTCATGTCCCCTTGATCGTCGATCACCCTGCCGAGACGCCACCGCGGATCGAGCGGGCGGTAAGCCTCGATTCGATTCCCGCGACGGTCTGTCGGGCGATGGGGATCGATCCGGCCGACCGGTTCGCCCGGGCTGGTCTGTTTCGGTCGATGCATCCCGCCGAAACGGGTGGCCGACCGGCCGTTTCGGTCACCGTCCGGGGTGATCGGGTCACTCGACAGCCGATCCCCAGAGAGCTCACCGACGGGGAACTCCTCGTGAGCGCTCGCACTGACCGGTGGACGTACATCGAGTACACCGACACCGGCCGTCGGGAGCTCTATGACCGGCTCAGCGATCCCAACGAACAGGTAAACCGCTGGCCGGATGCACCCGCGGCCCCGATCGAGCGGTTACAGGCGGCCGTCGACCGTCGGCTCGCACAGATCGACTCGACCCCTGAGAGTGACGCGTCACGGGACGGGCCGGACACCCCCGAGACCACGCCCACCGATGCGATCACCGATCAACTCAAGGCCCTCGGATACCGGTGATCGGTCGGCCCGTTTCCGGCGTTCGGTCGCTGTGATCGTCACGTTTCGAGCGCCCAGTACTGTTTGTGCGCGGCGACGGCCTCCGCCGTCCAGGTTTCGACGGCGGGCATGTACTCGTCGTACATCGTAAACGGATCCCCTTCGATCCCGTACTGACTGATATCGATCGAGCGATCGAGCAACCCTTCGAGAACGCCAAGCGTCGCGATCGGGAGATGGGTGAGTTGATAGCCGCCTTCTTGAATGGCCACCAGCCGACCGCCGGTTAACGTCTCGGCATATCGGCGGGCCGCCCGACCCATCGCTTCGAATCCCGGTCGTGTCACCGTATTTCGGCCAAGCGGATCCGAGATCCCCGGATCCTGGCCCGCACTGATGACGAGGAGATCCGGTCCGAACTCCATGAGGATCGGTTCCACCAGCCGCTCGAAGACGTGATGATACCCCTCGTTGCCGGTGCCCGGCGGGAGCGGAATATTGACGTTGTACCCCTCACCGTCGCCCTCGCCGGTTTCCTCGAGTCCGCCGGTCTGTGGGTGATAATACTCATGCCAGGCGCCGTGATCGTTATGCAGGCTAACGTAGAGGACGTTGTCGCGGTCGTAGAAACACGCCTGGGTACCGTTGCCGTGATGGACATCCCAATCGAGGATCGCTACGGAATCGATCCCGTCGCGTTGGAGTGCTGCCTCGGTCGCCACGGCGGCGTTGTTAAAAAAACAGAAGCCATCAGCTCGGTCGGGCTGAGCATGGTGACCGCTCGGCCGACAGAGGGCGTAGGGAATGCCGTCATCGGGACGATCGACCGCCGCGAGTGTCGCGGCCAGAGCGATCCCGGCCGACCGTCGTGCGACGTCAAAGGAATCCGGGCCGGCGCCCGTCGTCGTCTCGCCGACGAACCCGCCGCCATCGGCACAGAACTCCCGAAACCATTCGACATACTCGGTCTCATGTGCCCGTTCCAGGGCCGCGATCGACGCCGGGTCGGGCGTGGACCAGTCGACATCCTCGATCGCTAGTTCGAGCATCCGCCGGAGGTTTTCGATCCGTTCCGGCCGATCGGGGTGGGGTTCCTCGGCTGCGAAGAATCCCTCGGCGCGTATTTTGAACGTCCCGGCGGGCACCGCGTGATCGAGCGTCTGTGCATGCCAGAACGCCCGAACCGTGCTTGGGGTCGTCGCCATGCCACCGCCATCACGGGGCCGGCTCATAACTCGTTGGCTCACGGTCGGGACGAAGCGTTATACTTCCGCCCCGTGACTGAGCGGCCATGTTCCCGATCCTGTCGATTCGATCGTTAGCCGCCAAGCGACCGGGATCGACTCCGATCCCGACCCGACGTGTTGCTTGTTGGCGACGATGACACCGACGATTCGTCTCGCGACACCGACGGACGCGCCGGCGATCAGACGGATCTACGCACCGGTCGTGACCAACACGGCGATCTCGTTTGAGCTCACGCCGCCGTCGGTCGATGACCTCCGTGAACGGATCGAGAAGAAACTCGCGCAGTATCCGTGGTTGGTTTGTGAACACGACGGGACGGTTATCGGCTACACGTCGGCGGGCTCGCTTCGTGGCCGTGGAGCCTATCGATGGTCGACGGAGGTGTCGGTGTACGTCGATCCCAATCATCGACGGCGTAACGTCGCGACCGGCCTCTATACGTCGTTACTGGCCTGCCTCGCCGTCCAGGGGTATTACAGCGCCTATGCGGTTACGGCCCTCCCGAATCCGGCGAGCGTGAGGCTGCACGAATCGGTCGGGTTCGAGCCGCTCTGTACCTTCGAGGACATCGGCTACAAACACGGACAATGGCATGACATCCGCTGGTGGCACACTGAAGTGGCCGACCGACCGTCGGAGCCGGTGCCACCGGAGCCGCCGACGGCGGTCAGCGACACTGAAGCGTGGGCGTCGGCACTGGCGGCCGGCGTCGATCGGATCGATCCGCCGGCCTGATGCGAGCGCCCTCGATCAGCTCCGGGCTCGGAGACAGTACAGCGTGCCGTCGGTGCTTTGGACGTAGACCCGATCCGCGAGCGCGATCGGACTTCCGGTGATCCGACCGGCCGTCTCAAACTCCCACCGGCGATCGCCGGTGGCAGCGTCGAGTGCCCGGAGCTGGCGGCCGACCCCCACGTATACTGTCCCGTCTGCAACCACCGGGGCGGAGGGTTCAACCGGTGTCTCGACGCCGAAGCTGGTCGTCCATAGCCGGCGACCATCGGTGGGATCGACTGCAAGGACGCTGCCGGTGGTGTCGGCGACGTACACCCGCTCTGTTCCGACTGCCGGCGATGACGTGACGATCCCGTCCGGGGTGTGCGTCCACTGCCGTTCTCCCTCGATCGACAGAGCATGGAGTCGGCCGTCATTGCTGCCAAAGATCACGCGGCCATTCCGGACTGCCGGCGTCGACCGTGTGGGTGGTCGATCCGTGCCATGGTCGAGTCGCCATCGTTGTTCCCCGGTGCGAGTCTCGATGGCCGTGAGGACCATCCCGTCGTCATGGCTGCCCTGGAGATAGAGCGTGTCCCCGCGGACAGCCGGTGAGGTGAAAACCTTCCCCTCGATGCCCGTCCGCCAGCGTGCCTTCCCGCTCGCCCGGTCGAGTGCGTATCCCCTGCCGTCGGTCGTCTGGAGGTAACACTGATTGCGATCGATCGCGGGCGCCGAGACGACCGAACTGGGGAACTCCGTCCACCACTCGGTGAGCCCGAAATTGAACCCGAACACGGCGAACCCCCCGTCGGCGGCGAGGGCATAGAGGCGGTGGTCGGCGTTGCCCGCATAGACGACCCCGTCCCGAACGGCCGCGGGGGCGTTAAACGCCGACTCGCCGCCGTTGAATTGCCACCGGCGGGTGCCGTCGACCGCATCGAAGGCACGAAACGTGCCGTCGCGCCCGCCGATGAAGACCGTCCCTTTGGCGATGACCGGCGATGCGAGAAACGCCCCTGCCGTTGCCCGTTGCCAGGCGACCTCGACGGGGCCGGTCGGCCCGCTGGCCGTGGGATGGACGCCTGTCCGTGCGGCGTCGTAGCCGAACATCGGCCACGCGTCCGTCGGCGTCGTCCTCGACGGCGAGCTACAGCCCGCAAGCAACGCTGTCGTCGCGCCGAGTACGGCCCGTCGTGTCAGGGACAGCCGCCGCCGTTGCATGGACCTTGCTGTCGCTCGGGTCGGGGGTATAGAAACGGTTTCGCGATCCGGTCGGCGCGTCCGGAGCGGTGCACAACCCTCTCCTCATCCAGGAGCACTTATCCGTCCGTCGATGTAGATATCGGCTATGACGGTCGTCGTCATCGGGGGTGGGATCGTCGGCATGTCGTCGGCGTATCATCTCTCCGAGCGCGGGGCGGATGTCGTTCTCATAGAAAAGGACACGATCGGTGCCGGCAGCAGCGATCGGGCCGCCGGCGGGATCCGAGCACAGTTCACGACATCGGTCAGCATCGGCCTCTCGAAACGCAGCATCGAGGTCTGGGAGCGGTTCGACGAGCGGTTCGGCGTCGATATCGGCTATAACCGACCGGGGTATCTCTATCTCGCCCGTGAGCAGTCCACCGCCGATCAAATCGCCGAGAACGTCCGGATCCACAACGACCACGACATCCCGTCCCGGTTTGTCGAACCGGATCGTATCGCCGAGTTGTGCCCACAGATCCGTCAAGACCACTACGTCGGGGGAACCTACTGTCCGACCGACGGCTATGCCGATCCACACCTCGCCCTCCAGGGTTTTTATGAGGCGGCGACCGACGCGGGCGTCGACGTTCGTGTCGGCACCGCGGTCACCGATCTCGATCAGGATCCGACCGGACGAGTCCGGACAGTCGTAACCGACGCGGGCACTATCGATGCCGAGGCCGTCGTCAATGCCGCCGGCGCCTGGAGTCCACAGATCGCCGCGATGGTCGATATCGACCTCCCGGTGACTCCTAAACGTCGCCAGGCGATCGTCGTCGAACCGGCCACGCCGGTTCCCGAGACCGTCCCCTTCACCACCGACATCGACACGGGCTCGTACTTCCGGCCCGACGGCGGCGGGGATGCGCTTGTCGGTGGGCACTTCGATGCGACCGATCCCGCGATGGATCCGGATCAATACGATCGGGGCTACCACCAGGACTGGGCCGCCGATGCGATCGAACACGCCGGCGACGTCGCCGGCTATTTCGGCCCGGAGACGATGGTCAAGGACGGCTGGGCCGGCCTCTATGCGATGACGCCGGACCATCACCCGATCATCGAGGAATCCGTTCCGGGACTGATCACCGCGACGGGGTTCTCCGGTCATGGCTTTATGCAATCACCCGCGACCGGGATCGTCGTCGCCGAGTTGATCCACGACGGCGCGGCGACGACGGTCGACATCACCCCGCTTGATCGCAACCGGTTCGATCGTGGTGACGCACTCCACGAGACGTTCTATAGTGCCTGATTGACTTCGACGAGACAGCTGTCGCTACCAGTGGAACTACCAGTAGAACTCCGTTTGACGCGCTTGTGATCAGTCGGAGGCAGAGTGCGGTTCGGTCCGGCGCATCCGGATGAGGACCTTGTTCCAGCGGTCGATCGTGTTGGGCAACCGTTTGCTGCAGTAGGCGTCGAACATGATCGGCGGTCCGGCCGGGACGGGATCGACTGGCCGGCCGGCGAATTCGGTTGTGGCGTCGGCTTCGATGTCCGGTTCTGTGGTCGTTTCCTCGGTCGTGCGGGCGTCAACTGTCGGTGAGACGAGTTTGCTCATGGTGGATCGATGGTTGGTGGTCGTACCGGTTCGGGAGCGGCGCGAGTTGTGCGGGTCGAGTGGTTACAAGGAGAGACACGTGCGTACTGGTACGACCATCATCGTGCAGTCACATGCGAGAGGATTGTTAATAAAAGTTCCTTGAGAATCGGTGACGTGGGACGATCTCCCAACTGACTGGTTCACACGCCACACCGTCACAGTGACGGCTATCCCGACTCAGTATCCCAATTCGGTCAACCGATCGCGGAGTTCGTCGAGGTACTCCGATCCGAAATACCAGACGTGTTCGACCAACGGATAGAGGGTGTAGACGTGATAGCGACGCTCGTGAAAGCCCTCTTCGATCGTTCGATGCTCGCGATACCGGTCGAAAAAAGCTGCCCCGGCCGTGTCGGTCCACCTGATGTAGGCGAGTTCGATCTCGGCGTGGCCATGGTAGATCGCCGGGTCGATCACCCCGGCGATTCGTTCGTGGTCACCGTCGATGAGCAGGTTCTGCCGCCAGATGTCCCCATGCACCAAGGCCGGCGTCTCGGGTTCGACGAGGAGCGACTCCAGATCGGCCAGCACCGCCGTGAGTCGCTCGTCTACCGAGTCAGGGAGACACCCGTCGCTCCGGGCGATCTCGATGACGTGTCCGAGGCGTTGCTCCCGGTAAAACGTGATCCAGGATTCCATCCAGGGGTTCGGTTGAGTAAGTGTACCGCTCAAGGTATCGAAGGGAAAGCCGTAGGCGTCCGCCGACACTGCATGCAGGGCGGCGAGGCGATCGGCGAGGTCCCGCTCGACGGCGGGTGTTATCGCACCCTTGCCCTCGATGTGCTCGATGAGCAGGAGGTCGTCACTGGCGGCATAGACCGTGGGAACCGGCAGTTCGCTGTGGTCGGCGAGATACTCCAGCATGCGTCCCTCGACCGAAAGCGGCGTTTCGCCCGTCTTGGCGACGATGACGCGACCGTCGGCGAGTTCGACCCGATGGACGCTGCCGACCTGCCCGCCGTCGAGTTGGCAGCGATCGACGACGGCCGACCCGATCGTCGTTGTGATCCGCTCGTCGAGGTCCGTCACGGCTATCGCGACAGGTATCGATACACACCTGCCTAAAGCCACCGGTCGGACCGGCCCTGTGTCCCATCAGAGATCGACGTCGCGGTTGATGTAGGCGCCGGTGACACCGCCCAGCGACCCCAGGCCAACGGTATACGTCCCGAGGACGAACAGCCCGATCACCACGAACACCCCGAAGACGAGCGGCGGGCCGTGGAGACCGGCAGGGATCATCAGCAGCCCCACGATCAGCATGCCGACCAACGCGATCGGCACCAGTGCCATCAGGCCCGCAAGCCCGCCGACGGTGGCGCCGGCCCGGAGATCACCGCCCTGGAGGTAGCCGGCAACGGCTCCGCCGAGCACCGTCGAGAACGGGAGAAAGGCAAACACCACCGCGACGCCGGCGCCGATCAGGGCGTTCAGCCACGTGTTCGGTCCGGATGGCGACTGCTGAGCGGGCTCATCGGCGGGGACAGTGTCGTTCATACTCTGTAGTGTAGGTCGATAGCGATCAGTAGACGGCCGCTTTGATCTCCTCGTCGAGGTCCTCGAAGGTTTCGAGGTACTCCCGTCGTTCCTCGCGGAGTTCCCGGCGTTTGCGGTCATACTCCTCGACGTGGTCGGCGACGTCGAACGTATCGATATCGAGGCCGGGAACCATCGATGGCACCTGTAATCCGGATCGGTCGTCGTCGGTCCACTCGACCGTGCCCCGGGCGAGTTCCCGAAGGATCGTCACCGAGTCTTCGACACAGATGTCCTTCGAGTCGGCGCCCAGACAGCCGGTGTTGAGGACGAAACAGTCGACATCAAGGTCATCGATGAGCTCCCGGAACCGGTTGCCTTCCTTCCCCTTCGAGCCGATAATGAAGGGATTGGTGCCGACGACACGGATCGATTCGCCCGCGCGGGATGGATCGCCGGCACTCGTCTGGACCGATTCCCCGAGCATGAACGCCGCGGCCCCTTCCTCGGGGGAGAGTTTCGCCACCGGCGGCATCAGTGGGTTCCGAGTGATGAAAAAGACCTGATCGATCCCGTCGAGATCGATCGCGTCCGCGGCCGACTCGAGGTGATCCCGCAGGATGACTGCCCGCCCGTTGGCCGTGTATCGGTCGCTGTCGAAGTCGACGGTACCGTCCTCATCGACGTCGACGTTTTCGAGCACCGCCGATTCGTGGGTGACCGCATCGTAGATCGATGGCTGTTCCTCGGGGTTGAGACCGATCGTCTTGACGTAGAGGCCGTTTCCCTCGCTGCCGGCGACCGAGCCATCGGGCAACAGGGCACAGACGTCGTCCTGGAGCATCCGGGCCCGCTCGGGCGGGTCGAGCCACAGGTTGTGAGCGGTCAATGTCGACTTGCCGGTCGCCGACAGCCCGAGAAACAGCTGTCCGACGGTGGTGAGTTCCTCGGCGCCCTCGGGTCGGATTCGTACCCGCTTGCTGCCGGCGTGAAGCCCTAGCCCGCCGTTTTGTTTGGCATGGTACATAAACAGCCGCAGGAACGATTTCTTGGCCTCGCCGGTGTAATCGCTTCCGAGGACGGCTGTCACACCATCCTCCGGAAGGATCCGGATCGCGATCTCGTCGTGATCGGGCAGTTGGACGGTCACGAAGTCCGGATCGGGTGCCCCCTCGACGGGCTCGAACAGCTTTGCCCACCCGAGGGCGATCCGGCCGTACTCCTTGGGGACGTAGAGCCGACAGACGTAGGCGTGCTCGGGATGGCGCCCCATCCGGCGGTCGACACAGACCATCGACTCGGTGTTGACGGCCTCGAACGCCGTGTTAATCCGATCGTAATCGGCGCCGTCGAAGGGATCGTCGATGGCGTTTTTGGTGTGGTCGGCGCTGCGCGAGCGTTCCTCGCTCACGTAGGCCGGCGATCCGAACTCGGTCGTCGTCTCGAGATGGCGCGAGTACTCCCGCAGCTCCGCAAGCGTCGGGTTATATCGCACATTCTCGGCTTCGACCGGGTCAGGGAGCGCTGTTTCAAGCGCCGGGACTGTCTGCCCGATGTCTGACATCCTATCGGAGCCACACACCCCCGAACGTATAATAATGTTAGTTTTGCCTCGGCGGTGGTCGTGCTCACCCGGCTTCCCGCCCGCAGGCGGTTACTGATATGGTTTCTCGTAGTCGTCCCGGATGAATGCCCGGATATAGTTGGCGTACGTCCGGTCAGCGGGGTTTTCGGCGACCTGTTCGTAGCGGACGGTGCCCGCCTCGTCGATAACGTACGTCGCCGCGATCGGAATCTCGCCGTACGTGGTGCTCTCTTCGGTCCCACCGTATTGGCGGGAGACCGTTAGATCGGTATCGGCGGCCAGCTGGACCCCGAGATCGAACCGATCGCGCATCTCGACGAGCTCCGGGACGGGATCGCCGATGATCGGGATGACGTCGACGTTGAGGTGGCGCCACAGATCGTACTCGAGGGCGCTGAATGTCTGGAGCTGTTCGGCACAGAACGAACACCATGTTCCTCGATTGAACACCAGGACGGCCGGTCCCGATTCGATCGCGTCCGTGAGACTGGTCGTGCTGCCGGTGGTGTCGGGCAATTCAAACGTCGGTGCGGATTCGCCAACTTCGACCATGCGGCCTGGAGTCCTTCGAGCGGTAAAATCCCCCCGGCTACCGGCGGATCTTACCAGCGTCGTCGCTCACGCCTGGCGGACGGTTACCGCCTCCCGGATGGGGCCGGGCTCGTCGCGCGTCACTCGAGGACGGCGGTGGCGCTGATCTCGACCAGAAACTCCGGGTCCGCGAGTTCGTCGATCCCCAACAGCGTGTTGGCCGGCAGCGCGTCCGGCCCGAAGAACGCGAGGACCTCGGCCATCCCCTCCTCGCTGAACCGGTCGACATCGACGGTGTAGATCTCGATTCTGACAACATCCTCCGGCGTCGCGCCGGCGGCCTCAAGGGAGTTACCGATGTTGGCCATGATCTGTTGGGTCTGGGCTCGCATGTCGTCCTCGCCGACCAGGGTGCCGTCCTGATCGATCGCTAACGTGCCGGCCAGATGGACCTGCGTCTCGCCGGTCGCTTTGACGACCTGTGAGTAGATCTCCTCGACGCGGGTGCCGCTTGGTAATCGCGTATAGACGCTACTGGGGACGAGTCGTTCGATCGACATGGCCGCCGATCGGCGGCGGGTTACTTAGTTCCGTTCCCGGCGATCCCGGATCGGGAAGGGATGAGATGGGATTGGATGGTCGACTTCACCGATCGTCCGGGGTGGGGGCGCAGTCGGCCACTATTCAGACATATAACTGGCTGAGGCGATCAGAAAGCCGGTGATCGCCGTGACCATGGCGATCGCCCCGATCACGACGGCGGCGATCGAAAACAGCCTGCTTGGCAACCGCCACGAGGCCGTCAGCAAAAAGGCGGCACTGACGAACGCGATCAATGCGAGCAACCGACCGAACCGCCCGATGATAAAGCCGCTATCCTCCGACATAATTGAGTAGTGCCCGGAGCACGCCCTGGTAGTCGTCGTCGGTAAAGGAGTTCCCCAACGAGTGGATGGCCTGACTGACCCACAGTCCGGCGGTGAAATTCAGAAAGGCGACGAACGAGATGATCCCCAGTTGCCCCTCGATGAAGACGGCCGATGCGATCGCCCCCAGAAACGTTGCGGCCATTATCGCATGTGTGACAAGCGATCTGAGACTGAAATCAGCTAACGGTTGTAACGCTCTCACCGACATTTATACCTAGACACGGGTCGATTCTACTTAAACCTGTAGACTAGTTGAGAGGTACGTGCTGTGGTCACACATGATTCATGTGGGAGGGTACCAGTCGTCGCGCGTCACTTACATGTGGTGGGGGCGTAGGTATGCTGTGAGCGAAGAATCTGGGCGCCGGAATCTCCGGATGCCAAACGACGACGAGCTGTTCGCGGTGGTCACCCAACACAACGGTGGGAATCACGTTCGCCTGCAATGCGAGGATGGTCAGAGCCGGATGGGGCGGATCCCTGGCCGCATGAAATACCGCGTCTGGATCGAGGAGGGTGACGTCGTCCTCGCCGAGCCCTGGGACTGGCAGGACGAGAAGGCGAACATCGAATGGCGGTACACCGACCAGGACGCCGATCAGCTGCGTCGCGAAGGCCACATCGACTGATCCGAGCCGGCGTCGTCGATCGAGTGACGGCAGGTATTTTCTCTGCGTTGGATCTGCGAGCCGTTGTGCGTATAGCTCGCTTTTGGGATGGCCGGCTATCGGTTCGGCCGTCCCCGGGCTGACTTTCATTGGACGGGGCCTCCAGGGTCGCTGTAGCAATGACCCGACACGACGATCTCGATCGGTTCTATGCGCTGTTGGATGAACTCGCCGAGCGGGTCGGTGGCCCGCGAAAGCTCAAACACTGCACCGGCTTTATGAACTGGCCCGATCGAGGCGTCTATTTTTTCCTCGAACCCGGCGAGACGCGGACGTCGTCCGAACAGCGACGCGTGACCCGCGTCGGCACCCACGCCGTCTCGACGGGCAGCAACACCTCGCTGTGGGACCGACTGAAACAACACTACGGCACGGGACCCAACAGCCAGGACCATCCACACGGCGGCAACCATCGCGGGTCGGTCTACCGCAAGCGCGTCGGGGAGGCGATTATCGAGAACCACTGCCTCAATGCCGACTATCCCGACTGGCACACTCGCTGGTCGGGGATCGACCGGTCGCGGTCGGCGGTGCGGGATGAGGAGTACATCCTCGAACGACGGGTGAGTGCTTACCTCCGTGACCAACCGTTCCTCTGGATCGCGGTCGATGACGCCCCCGGCCCCGACAGTGATCGCGCGATGCTCGAACGGAACACGATCGCGCTCCTCAGCAACGTCGACAAAACGGCTATCGACCCACGGCCGGATGACTGGCTCGGTCGTCACAGCCGCAGTGTCGCGATCCGGAGTGGGGGCCTCTGGAACGTCGACCACACCGAGGCGGCGTACGACCGGGTGGTCTTGGATCGACTACGGGAGGCCATCGTGGAGACGACCCCGCCGTAGGACGGCTTCGTGGATCGTCTGCTTTCGCGGCGAGTTGCTCACCGAACGAAAACAACGTCGGCAAAACGACGGACCTCGGCCGTGAAGAACGTTGGATTGTCGACGTTGGAAGCGTGTCCGGCATCGGGCACCGGCCGCATCATCACCGGCGCGTTCGTGAGCTGCTCGGCCAGTCGAGTGTGCATGGTCCGCAGGATGGCGGGAACGTTCTCGCCGTGCATGACTAAGGTCGGACACGTGATCCGTGAATAGTCGAGCTCCTGTTTCGGAAACGCTGCCACGGAGTCGGCGATCTTTCGGAACTCGCGGTGGGGGATGGTCGGTGCCGACTCCATGAGTTGCTGGATCGTCTCGATGTCGCCCGCGATCCCCGGTGTGAGCCTGTCGGCGATCCGCGTCTGGAGACGGTTGAGCGTCGTGTATCTGATGACACGGTCCATCCGTCCCATCCCCCGCAGATTCGCGAAGAGGAGCCGGCCACCGATCGGCAGCGGGCCGGCGGTGAAGGTGTCCGACAACACGAGACCGGCCACCTCCTCCGGATGGGTCGCGGCGTATACCTGTGCGATACAGCCGCCCATCGAGAGGCCACACAGGACCGGTCGCTTGATCGCAAGCGCCGTGAGCAACGCGTCGAGATCCGCGGCGTACCGATCTATCGTGTATGGATCCCGATCGCTACCACCGGTGTGACCGTGGCCGCGGACGTCGTAGGCAATGGCGGTGTACTCGTCGCTGAGTGCCCCGAGTTGTGGCTCCCACTGGGTGGTGCTCATCGCCATTCCATGGATGAAGACGATCGGCGGGCCGTCGCCACACCGACGGTAGTAGGTCTCGATGTCGCCAGTCCGGACTGTTTGTCCCGCCGGATCGGCGTCCTTGGTCTGGTCGTCTCCGTTCATGGTTATTCGTATCTTCAGGACGTCGTTCGTCCCCCGCCGATTCCCGTGGTCTCGGTATAACGACGGTCAACCTCCATCGGTAGGTTAGGTGCTCGACGAAGAATAGAGTCTCCCCGTCGGGCGGTCGGCGACACTGTTCCCGTACTCGACATTGGGTGGGTATGTTCTTTAGTCTCCAGGCCGAACATCCATCCGTGCTCGGACTGCGATTTTACGCTTGCCGTACCTGTGACACCGTCTACGCCGGTCCCGACGAGCCCCCCGAATGCAGCCGGTGTTGTGACACCGATCTGCGGGAGATCACTGACCGGCTACAGACCGATTCGTATTTTTCACCGCTCCAGTCGTCCACGAGCGGGTGACACACGACCCCCGGTTCGACCACGATCTTGGCCGACCCGCCGTGTCCTTTCGACCTGACTACTGGCCCGTATGGTCTGGGTACTTGAGTTTGTCACCGGACGCGGACCGCTGGCCGTCGTTTCCATACCTCAATCGTCCGCGGTAATACACCGGTTGACGTCGGCCGTGAGCGTATCGATCGCCTTCCGTGGATCGGTGTGATCGGTCTCGGCAGTAACGATCCCGGCTGTTTCGAGACGATTGATCGCCGCACAGACCGTTGGTGATTCCAGACGTGTTTTCTTCTCCAGCTGACTGGCCGTCAGCGGCCCTTCGTAGCTGAGGCCGGTAAAGACGAGCTTGGCGCTGGATGGTAGATCGGCGAGCCGACCGATCGCATCGGCTGAGCCGCTCACGGCGATTCCACTCCACTCACACGCATAATCACGTCGAACCGACGGGATACCGTGTTACTCCTGGAACGCGCTAATGGCGTCCTTGAGCTGCTCGGTCTGTACGGTCTCCGTTACGAGAACTTCCACCGTCTCCGTATCGTGGTTGGCGCTGGCGCGGACGACGCCGTTGACGTCCGACAGGAGCGTCTCAACCTCCCGTGCAGCGGTCGGTGAATTCATCCCCCGGATCGTGGCTGTTCGTAGCTCCACGTGTACTGTTCACACGCCCACCGATATGACGATTACGCTGGTTTCCGGCAAACTCTGCAGATACTGACACTTTCCTCTGACACGCTCGCGCGATGGTTTCGGGCGTCGACCGGTTTCTCGACTACAAGGGGCTGTCGCGACGCCACCAGCCCCGACCACCTAATGCACCGAGTGATCCCGTGATAGATCGATACTCTCAATCCTCGGCGATCGACGACTGGGCTTTCGGTGCCGGCGTCGTCGCTGTCGCGTCGTCGGAGGGGGCTGTCCAGGACAGCTCACCATCGTAGTGGAGCGCCCGATGGTTCTGTTGGGGATCGACGACCGTCAGGGACAACCACTGATTGTCAAGCAACGTGGCTACCGGCTCCTGTTCTCGCAGAATCTCGGTCACCCGTTCGACCGGGGCGTGAATGACCGTCGAGAGACGGAGTGGCTGATGATAGAGTTCGTCGTCCGTACTCCGCAGGGACTGCAGCGGGAGACCGGTCATCAGGTCGCCACCGTTGCCCTGGTAGACGCCCACGTTTCCGATGGGGTTGTGGGTTACCTTCGATCCACTCCCGTAGACGGCGTTGTCGACCGTCGCGAAGTAGTACTGGGTGTTGATCCACTGGGTAACGACCATCGGGCCGGTCATGATCGCTTCGAGGGCATCGCCGTTCGGATCGGTCGTCCAGTCATAGGAATGGAGGAACGACCGGCCATCCAGATCAAGCCCGTCGGTGAGCGCCCGGGGTCCGATAACGAACGCCGCGTTGCCCGCGAGTCCCCATTCGGGACGGGTTTCCGCCCAGTCGCCAGCACGGCGTTCGGTTTCGCGGACGCCCGAGGTGACGTCCGGCTGCATGTCGCCGGCCCGCTCGGCCGTCGCGTTGGCGCGAGCGACCGCGAGATCCGCCCGGAGCTGTTCGATATCGGCCGCGTGGGATTCGGGAACGGTCCCATCGTATAGCTCGATTTCGTCCGTGGTCGTGTTGTGCTGGCCGGCGACGAAGATGGTGTCATCGGGGATGGTAATCCCGCGGTTCCGGAGCTTTGCCCTGACCGTGTCGTCGTTACAGATGGCCGCGAGGACACGAGCGCTCGGCCCGCCCGGGTTGCCCGCGCAGGCGCCACAGTCGAGGCTCGAATCGAACGGGTTGTTCGCCGTCTGACTGGCGTGGCCGGTGAAGACCACGACGCGGGCGAACTGTTCTATGCCCATGAGCTCGAACGCCGTTGCGGCGTACTCGACTTGTTCCTCGAGCGTGAGGCCCTCGCTGAGTTCGGTGTTCGTATCGGGATCGTACTCGAGTGCCGGCGCACAGAACTCGTGGTCGTCGGGCACGCGGTCGTCGGTGGCGGCCAGGAGATCGTACACCCGTGCCGGCAGCAGCGTTCTGGTGGCTAAGGCCGCCCCATATCCTACGCCGGCGCTTTCGACGAAGCTGAACGCGGTCGCGGCATTGGTCTTGAGTGCGTCCATGAGTTCCCTGCCCGCATCGAGCGTGTTCGACCACCGGTCGTGACTGTCCCGGGCGGCGTCGTGTTCGCCGGTCGGCCGGTCGCGAATCCGGTGTTCGGCCTCGAGGATCGGCGGACAGGCGTCGACGGTCACCGCAGTGTCGTAGCCCTCATAGCGCATCGGGATGCCGAAAAAGCCGGCGTAGCCATGCGTTTCGTAGTCCCCGGCGGCCTCGACGTGCCGGCGGATGATCTCCGAGCGCGTGTCGATACAGAACACCAACTGTGCGGCCGGCCGGTCGGATTCGTCGTTTTCCTCCTGGGCAACACTCGCGTCGGTGATCGCATCGACCAGTTGCTCGCGGTAGGTCGCCTCCCAAGCGGCCAACCAAATCGCTGGGAGGGCCATTCCGTCCTCCGTGGTATCGGTATCGCCAACGTCCTCACTGCCGGGGGGATCCTCGGCATGGGCCGTGGCGGGTGCCGGCGGTGCGATCGGTGCGTCGAACAGATCGGTCAGCGCCAGCCGGATGGCCAGATAGCCCGCAAGCGAAATGGGGTAGGTCGACTGCCAGGCAGTCTCGTCGGCGATCCGCTGTTTGATGAAGCCGGTCCACCCCGGCAGCGCGGCCAGCTGGGACTCGAAGATCGTCGGCCACTGCTCCTCCGGCTGGTCGGCGAGTATCCGTTTGATGGCGGCGATTGGATCCTCGGGTAGTTCGGCCAGCTGCTCGCGGTCGGGAATTTCGCGGTCGTGGTGGGCTACGGACCGGACCGCGGTGTAAAAGCCCTGCTCGCGGTTTGGCATCGGCCAGTGGGCCTTCCCTTGGTCTAAAAACGCCGCAAGCCACTTCGTCAGCACCTGATCGACCCGATCGGTCGCGGTCTTTCCGTCCCCGCCGTTCGGGTCCTCGTGTTCTGCCTCGGCCATCCGATCGAGCAGGGTGGCGGGGTCGGCCGTGTAGCCGTGCTCGGTCAGTTTCGCGTCGAGAATATCGGCGTCGATCCGTCCGGTCGTCCACGCCCGCCGAAACATGTCGGCGCTCGGATAGCCGTTCGCGCCGAACAACCGTCGCCCCTCTTCGACGCCCTCGTGGAACGGTTGTTCCTCGAATCCGGCGAGGGGATTTGCCGTCACAAACGAGTACAGCGGCCACACGGGACCGACGACGTCGGCGGCCCGTTCGATGCTGTCACGGACGTCGATGTCAGTACTCATTGTACTCCTCCGTGGAAGTCAGGGCCGTTCCCGCCGGTGGCCGGGTCGCGTTCACGAGGGCGACATAGAGGCGATCGCTGTACCGGTAGGCGCCCGTCTCGATGGCGACGTACGACCCGAGGAACGCGATGGCCACGATGCCGTGGACGACCGTCAGTTCGACCGGGACCGTGACCATGGCGAGCCCGTCGGTCATGACGGCCACGATGACTGTGTAGGTCACCGCATAGACGGCGATTGCCGGCAGGAAAATCAGCGGGATGGCCCCATACCGGAACGTCGCCGGGAGCGCGTCGCTCCGGAGGGCTCGTTGTGTCGCGTGCATCGTCGTCAACACGACGAGGCCGGTCAACAGGAGGCCGCTGTCGAGGCCCGCTCCCTTGCCTGTCAGGCCGGCGAACAGGACCCCGCCGGCCAGGGCAGTCAGTCCGGTCACGACCAACCCAACGGGTCCCGTCCCAGCCCGCGTGTGAACCGTTCCGGCGGGATTGGTGTGTTCGACCTCCTCGCCCGAGGCGAGAAACAGATAGGCCTTATAACACCCATGCAGGACGAGGTGGGTGATGGCCGCGCCGAAGAACCCCAGGCCCGCCTGCATGATCATAAAGCCCATCTGGCCGGTCGTCGAGCAGCCAAGCCGAGTCTTGACGTCGACCTGCACCGATTTCAGGAGTTTGCCCAGCAAGGCACTGGTCGCGCCGACGAGTACCACCACGAGCATCACGGCCGAGTCGGCGGTCACGACCGGCGCGAACCGCACCAACAGGATGCCCCCGGCGTTGACGAAGCCGGCGTGCATCAGGGCGGAGGCCGGCGTGGGTGCCGTCATCGATGCGAGCAGCCACGTATGAAACGGGACGAGCGCCGACTGGACCATCGCCGCCAGCACCAACAGGCCGGCGATGGCCAGGACGATCGGTGACGGGCTGCTACCGGTTGCTGCGACGTCGGATACCGTCGCTACACCGGTGTGCCACCACAGCACCGCGAGCGCGATCGCGATCAGCCCACTGCTGGTGAACACGGACCGACGGGCGAGCGATGCCGCGGCCTGTGCCTGGGGCCATCCGTCCACGTGGCCGATCAGATCGGCCATCACGAGCCCCATCGCGAGCCACGCGACGCCGAACAGCAGGAAGCTGTCGGCCGCGACCAATACCATCACGATCAGGGTAAAGGCGAACACGCGCCCGAAGAACCGATCGATGGTCCGGGTCCCGGCCATATAGCGCTGTGAGTAGCTCTGGACAACCCCGCTGAAGAAGGTGACCGTCGCCCACATCACGGCGGTCAGCCCATCGACGGCCACCAGTCCTGGCAGGACCCAGCTCACGGCGCTTCGGACGTGGACGATGAGTGTCCCGAGACTCAGGACACACAGGAGCCACGTCAGTCGCGTCAGCACCGTTGGCACGCGTGATGCCTCGGTATCCGGCGTTGGAAGCTGTCCTACGGTCGGTGCCTGCGTTTGTCCTGGCATCGTTTGAACCGTCCACGACCGACGACGATACCGACGGATCGCGTCACGTCCCGCGACCGCCGCTGTCGGTCGTCTCTGGCCGTAATTACGAACAGAATGTGATTTAAAACTATCTATATTATCAGAACGTTACAATATCTTTCACTATAGAACATAGTGGTCGATAACATCAGGTGTCGCTCCGACGATCGGTCGGATGACCTCGGACACTCGACACGAGCGGGGTTGCCCGCGCTTTCGCCCCATCGGCGGTCCCATGACCGGTGTGATCTGATCCACCCCAACCGACACCAAATCGTTCGTTTTCCGGAGATGGAAACGCATATCGTTACTAGCGACGGGCTTTCGGTATGGAAGAGGCAGCGGTAGCGGGCACTATCCTCGCCGGTGATTCCTTCGAGCCGATTCGAGGCCGTGTTATCGTCCAGGACGGCCGTATCGAGGCTGTCGAGGAGACCGCGACGAGTTCGACGGATATCGTCCTCCCGATGTTCGTCAACGCACACACCCACCTCGGGGACTCGGTTGCGAAGGAAGCCGCCGTCGGCCGGTCGCTCGATGAAGCGGTCGCCCCGCCGGACAGCCTGAAACATCGTCGACTGGCCGCCGCCGATCGGACCGAGCTCGTGACGGCCATGCGTCGGACACTGCGGTTCATGAAACGCACCGGCACGATCTCCTGTCTGGATTTCCGCGAGTCGGGGATCGACGGGGCCCGTGCACTGCGGGACGCCGCCGAGCCGGTCGAGATCGATCCGTTCATCTTCGGCAGCGGTGACCGATCCGTCCTCGATGTCGCCGATGGATACGGGGCCAGTGGCGCGAACGACGACGACTTCACCGACGAGCGTGCCGCGAGCCGGGAACGCGGCGTTCCCTTCGCCATCCACGCGGGCGAACCGGATCCGACGGACATCGACCCCGCACTCGAGTTGGATCCCGATCTGCTCGTTCACATGGTCCACGCGCAACAGCCCCATCTCGACCGCGTCGCCGACCGGTCGATCCCGGTCGCCGTCTGTCCGCGTGCCAACACCGTCCTCGACGTCGGCACCCCTCCGGTCCGGGAGCTGCTCGATCACACGACGGTCGCACTCGGGACGGACAACGTCATGCTCAATCCCCCTTCGATGTTCCGGGAGATGGCCTATACGGTCAAACAGTTCGACGTGACAGCCCGGGAGGTCCTGGGGATGGCGACGCGGGCCGGCGCCGAGATCGTCGGGCTCGACTGTGGCGTCATCGCGCCCGGCCGCCGCGGGGCACTGACGGTACTGGATGGCGATTCGGACAACCTGGCCGGCACCGTCGACCCCCTCGAAGCCGTCGTCCGGCGGGCGACGGCCCTCGACGTCAAGCGGGTAATCTGTTAGTCCTCGCGTTCGTTTTCGGACTGATGACTGCCATCAAATCCGCCAAACGGCGTCAACTCGTGGCTGCGAACCAGCACCTCGTCGGCGATTGTAAGCCCCATCTCGAGGAGTTCCTGTGCGACCGGCGTGATGTCGCTGTCGGACTCGCCGACGGCCGTTACGAGCAGGTTCTGCTCGCCCGTGACCAGCTCCTGGACGGAGACGACGCCATCGATGTCGAGGATCTCCGGGACGATATCGCCCCGCTCGGGGATCGAAGCGGTACAAAACAGCAACATCCGTAGTGGATAGCCGGATTTCTCGTAGTCGACGTCGGCACTATAGCCCTTGATCACGCCCTTGGATTCGAGGCGCTGGATCCGCTTGCGAACGGTGCTATCGGAGGTCCCGGTTCGTTCGGCGGTCTCTCCCGACGACATGTTTCGCGCGTCCTCATCGCCTTGTCGGTGTCGTCGATGTCCTCGTCGGCCATGCCCGTACGTCCACATGCCGGATACAGGTATTTTGTGTCGTCGAGGGGCACCGGCATCCAGTTGCTTTCGAGCCGTCCGAGCGGGGTTCCCGGTCTGCGGGTGACGGGGACAGCGTCGGTCTTCTCCCAGCTCAGTATGCCTCACTCTCGACCCCGAGCCTGACGAAGTGCTCGACGTTCGCGGTGAGGACCGGTTCGTCGTAGATGTCAGCGACCGCCGCTACCATCGGATCGATTTTGTCGATGCCGCTTTCGCCGTCGGCCTGCTGGTCTGCCCGTGCGAGTAGCTCTCCGGCACGACGAGCGATGGTTTCGTCCTGTTCGACGACTGGATACATCCGCAAGGCATTCCGGACGCTCCGTCGGTCCTCGTCGCCGCCGAATTCGGCTCCGTAGGACAGTTCCATAACGACAGGGGCGGGAACGCGCTGGACGGTTCGTGCCTCGGATAGTGCAAGCCCCTTCTCGAAGGCGGCCTGCTGGCCGTCGAAGAGATCAATAAGAAACGATGTGTCGAGGATCATCCGAACCGTTCCCGGACGTCACGCTTTTGATCGACGTCCGTCTCTCGCTTTTGTTCGAGGCGGCTCCGCATCTCCGCCGCCGTCTCTGCTGAGAGAATCCCGGCGACATGCTCGGGGTGGGGCCCTCCGATGAGGCGACGAAGGGTTTCCTCCATCGTCTCTCCCTCCCGTTTGTGTGCCTTGACGAATTCGTGGAACTCCTCGGAGATACGAACCGATTTACTCATTTTGTGTATACTCAGGTATACAGATTAATCAATCCTCGGCCGTGATCCGGAATCGCTCCCGCTGCCGGCCGATCCGACCCGGCACCGTCGACGATCTATCATCGACAATAACGGCCTCTGCACTTACGACTCGAGATGTATAATAAATCCGTTTAACGCACCTATATGCCCGTTGGTCCCGTCACTGCCCCTCCAGTATCCGGATGCCACGCTCCACGATTGCTTCGGTCACGAAGAGACTCGTCTCGCGCTGGAGTGCTCGCATTCGCGACGCCGCTTCGTCTCTGTCGAGTAGTCCGTGACCGTAACCGAGCGCGATGACGCCGATGGAACCGTGTACTTCGACACCCGCGTCGGTTGCTACTTTTCGGGCGGCGAGGTCGTCGGTCAAGAGAACGACGCCTCGCCCTTTTGCGACCGCAATCGCGGCACGTTCTCCGGCGTCCAGTTCCTCAGTTCCGACTCGGCTTTCATCGGCTTCCACGAGTTCGTACGAGAGGTCGGCCAATCGGTCCGGAACACCACCGGCGTCGACCTCCTCGTAAACCGTCTCTGGGACGAGGAGTGTGTCAAATGTCGCGAGTAGTTCGAGCGAATTGATTTCAGTGAGATGAATGAGCGGTCCAGCGTCCAAGACAGCCGCAAGCGTCACGCGTTCAGGCCCCAGTCGGCGTCTTTCTCGACCGCCTCACGTTCTCGTTCTGCCTGTTCGACTTTCGTCCGGCCGACGCGCTCGATGGCTTCCTCGCGGTCGAGTTCGCCGTCGAGATACCGAGCGAGAACGAGGTCCTCCCAGAGGTCTTCGAGACCGCGTTCGAGAGCTCGCTCGAATACCTTGGACTCAGGGAGGCCGCGAGCCTCGGCGATTTCTCGAACCCGGTCGGAGATTTCGGCGGCCATGGGGTATGATTGCTCGGCAACGTTCTTAAATTCGTGTCTGCCTGTCCCGGGTGAACTGACCGGAGGCTATGTCAACTGCGGTTACAACTACTTAGAGACGCTATTTGCTATCAAAGATAACGGCCTCGGCACTCATAGTGTTTTTCTGTGGTATTGGAGTTACCACAAGTATCTAAACTGTCTGAAGTGCTTAGAATATTGCGGTATGAGATTTAGCTCTGATTATATGAATTTGAATTAAGTCAATGTTAGTGGAATTTAAACTTGTAGTACCAGCGCTTTATTGGTTTATATTGGTTCTCTATTCGTTGTTGAAGAGTTGGCGAGCTCTTCTGTAGATGGGTGCGCCGAGCCAGTCGCGTATTTCGGCGATCTGGTCAACTTTGTCTACTGCGTCTTTTCGTTCAAGGATGCCGCGTTGGACGAGTGCTTTGAGAATGAAGGGGGAAATAGCGACTTTGGAATCTGCAACTGTCTGGAGTTCAGGGAGTGCTCGTAGATCGTCTGTGATCAGGAAGTCGGCGTCGAGTTCTTTGGTGAGCAGGGCGCAGCTTCCCTCGCCCGGGTCTATGCGAGATGAATAGAATTCGCCGTTGTCGATTCGGTGAATGGTTATCCGGTCTGACCGATCAAGGACGGTTTCGGCGGCTTCTGCCGAGGTATCGTCGTACCTGCTGGTCTCTTTGAGTTCTTGGACGACTGTTTCGGTGGTGTGAGTGTCGTATTCGTCCAGTACTGTAGATAGAACGTCGACCGAGGCGAGTGTGATGAGGCTGCTGGTGTCGACGACGATCATCGGTGACGCCTACAGTTCGGCGAGTTCGTCGGCAATCTCGTCTCCCTGTTCAAGCAGATTTTTCGACGCCCGTACCGATTCGGCATCCTGTCGGCCGATGAAACCTTTGAGGGTGTCGAATCCGATCTCGCCGTCTAAGTAGAGTTCGGTGACTGCTTCTTTGAATTCTTCTTGATTTTCGACTTCCTGAAGATATTCTTGGAGTGCGTCCTTGATGATCTCTGTCCGGTTCTTGTGGGCGATTTCGGCGGCGATGTCGGCTTTCTCTATGAGTTCGTCGGGTAGTCGAAAGTTGACTTTCTTGGTCACGGCAGCCACCAACTGTTGTATATACGTTGTACCTACAAATTTATAAATCACCAACCCTCACCTGCGAACACTCGTTCCGATCCGCTTTCCTCCCGGTCCCCAAAAGCAACTCCAATGCTTTCCGTCAATCACCGCTACCCTCAGACACCCTCTCAGCTATCTCCTCAACGACCGTATCAGGGACAGCCCTTGGATAGAACGCCTATCCAATCCGCGTCTTCACGAAAGCAAAACTCTAAGAAGTCCTTTGATATATGCTTCATTGGTCCTTTGATATATTTTCGTGATATAAAGTCAAAATCCCGACTCACAATTAATTTTGGCTCTTGCCCAAGCTGGTGAAACAGCTCCGTGAGGATTAGTGCATCCCGCCGTTGCCAAGTTGAGTATGTCAACGTGTTCGGCCTTCGGCGGGATGCTTCAGGAAGTTGTGACGCTCAAATCAATAGTTTTGCGGCCCGAGCCGCTCGATCAGCGAATCAAGCGGCGCTGCAAACAAGCATGGGAACAAGCTCCCTGCCCTGAATGCGGTGAAACCTCCATCCAATGAATACCGTTCCAGCAGGTATGGCTAATCGAATCCGTGTTCTTATTCTGGCATCGGTCCGAAAACCTCGACGCCGTACTGGTCGAAAAGCGGCATGAGCGCATCCAGATCCGGCGGTTCCTCGGGTGGGGGTGGCGTTGTCAACTCCGGGGCAGGTTCCCCCGCCTCGATTTGCGAGAGCGTCGCCATTAGTCATCACTCCTGATTTGACCGGCTTAACGGTTGGACTCATCTGTCGTTTCGCGCATGTCTTACGAGAGTAGTTCTCATATCAGGACGCGTAATGGATAGAAAGAGGGTACCGCACGGTGGATCTACGATGAGTCCTGCTTATTCCGAGAATCGAGGGAAGTCCAGTGATGTTATTTTCGGGCGACGACCATCGTGTCAGGGCCGGGGAGTGCATCGACTTCCGGCTCCTCGAATCCGACATCAGTTAACCAATCGTTGAGTTGGCCCGGCGTGTAGTCGAAGCCGTCGGGCGTTTCGATGAGCATGTTTAGACTCATCAACAGTGGGAGTTCGGCCTTGCGGCGCTCCTCGTCGATCATCGTCCCGTAGATGATAACTGCACCGCCCTCGTTGACCGCGTCGTATACTTTCGAGAGAATCTCCTTCTTCGCCTCAAGTCCCCAGTCATGGAGGATGTGGCCAAGGACGTAGACATCACCGGCGGGCAGCGAATCGTCGGCGAAGAAGTCGGCGGTCTGGAATTCGATGCGATCGGCCGCAGGGCTCTCGCCAGCAAGCCCCTGGAAGTGCGGTTCGACACGCGGGAGGTCAACGCCGATTGCGCGAATGTGTTCGTTCTCTTCGGCGATCCGTTTGGGAACGATCCCTTCGCTGGTGCCGAGATCAATAACCGTCTCGTACTCATCCCACGGGAACTCGTGGGCGAAGATTTCCGCGGCACCCATGCTGAGGCTGGTCATCGCGCTGACGAACGCTTCGAGGTTCTCGTCGTCCTGATAGATGGCCTCCTCGAAGGGATGGGCCTGATCGTCCTTGAGTTCGTTTTGAGGGCGCCCCGTCTTGAGCGCCGTCTCTAGATCACCCCAGAAGGGGTACAGTCTTTCATTGACCATCTTGAACCAGCCTGCAAACGACGTGAGTGTATCCTCCACGAGGAACGCCTCGGATTCCGGGGTATTTCGATACTGACCGTCCTCTCGTTCGAGGAGATCGAGGGCGACCAAGGCATCGAGGAAATCCCGCGAACTACGGGGATGCAATCCGAGTGTATCCTCCAATTCATTGACAGTCTGGGGACCATTCCGATCGATCTCAGTAAACACACCGAATTCGACTGCACTCAGCAGTACCTTCGATGCCCAGAATCCATGTCCAATCTCCATGATACGCTCGGGTGTCGGGCCTTCCTCTGGCATTTTTACTCCCTCATCCGAACATGTTCTCCCAGTCGCCAAATATCTATTGCTGTCGACCATTACGCATATGATGGGGGTTTCTTTCGCTGCGTGGTGATAGTAAACATTGATTCACACCGCAAGCAGTAGTTGATGTTTCTAGTGTGCGCTGTAGTAACACACACCGCACTAGTGCGCTGTTAATCGTTAACTGATGGATTCGGGATCACACGGTCTGAATTGGTGGAACAGTGAGGGTTCCCTTGTAGCGTGCAAGAGATAGAGCGTGAATTCAGCAATCACTGTCTTCAAATTATTTATTCTCAGGTGGCCGTGAACGAAGACTCTGAGACAAACGGAAAAACGTTCACTTATACTGGAAATAAGTGTGATGGCTGGACCGGTCACATAGAGGGTGATAATCATACTGTGGCCGGTAACATGCTGGTTGGTTCTGAAGTTGTTGAAGAAACAAGCAAGGCCTTTGAAACCGCAGAGGGTCCATTTGAAGAACGGCTATTGATTGCGATGGAGGCTGGAGAGATTGCTGGCGGTGATAAGCGGGGAGATAACTTAAGTGCAGCCCTCCTTGTTCATGCACCTGAGTCTAAGCTATATCATAATCTTCGGGTTGATAAACCCGGAACTCCGATTGATGATCTCTTGGAAGCCTACGAAGTGGCGCGTGAGACTGAACAGGAAGACAACGAAGCGCAACTCCGAGAGTCGTGGGGTGAAGATTATCCGGATCAAGTATTGATTTCCCAATTCGTTACTGAGTAAAGATGTCCTCCGTCGATAGCAATGCCGTTACCAATCGACTTCGTCGGCGTATTCCTCCCGCATGAGATGACAACTGATGAGGTGACCGTCCTCTTCGTGATCGGCAGGAATCTCCTTCTCACAAACTTGTCCGATTTTGTGTGGACAGCGTGGGTGGAATCGACACCCGGACGGGATATCTGTGGGATCAGGTACATCACCTTCGAGGATGATCCGCTCGCTGATGCCGGTTGAGGAAGTGCCGGGAATTGCTGAAAGGAGCGATTCAGTATAAGGATGGTATGGTGATTCGAAGACTTCCTCAACGGTGCCATATTCGGCGATTTCGCCGAGATACATGACCGCAATCCGGTCACAGACGTGCTCAACAACCGAGAGATCATGGCTGATCAGGAGATAGACTAAGCCAAGTTCTTCCTGCAGATCGGCTAAGAGATTGAGGATTTGGGCCTGAATAGAGACGTCAAGCCCGCTGACGGGTTCATCAAGAATCAGCACTTCGGGATTGACAGCGAGCGCACGAGCAATCCCAACTCGTTTTTGTTGCCCGCCGGAGAGTTCATGAGGATATCGATCAAGATGGCGGAGATCGAGCCCAACAGCTTCGATCAGTTCTTCCACCCGTTCTGTCCGTGTAGCTTGATCACCAATATCATGCAGTTCCATTGGCCGACGAAGAATCCGGCGAACTGTTCGCCGAGGATTAAGACTTGATTGGGAATCCTGAAAGACGATCTGAAGATTCTGGCGCAATGAACGAAGTGATGTCTTATCTGCCGTCGTAATATCCGTATCACGGTAGGTGACAGTGCCAGCCGTCGGTTCAATTAATCGAAGAATGGCCCGGGCGGCCGTCGATTTACCACAGCCGGATTCACCGACGAGCCCAATCGTTTCACCCGAGTGAATATCGATATCGATTCCATCGACTGCTCGGACCGGATTCACCGAGCCAAACAGCCGGCTTAACACTGAACCCGTTTCGAAGTGTTTCTTCAGACCGTTGACTTCAAGAACAGCTCCAGACCCTGAATCAGTGTTCGTCGATGCTTGCCAGGAGAGGGTTCTCGATTCGTGTTCATATTCGTAGTCCATGTCATCGACCTCATCATGGAAATAACATGCAACGGCCCGGTCGGTAGAGATAGATTCCAAGGATGGATGTTCTTCCCGGCATTCCTGACGGGCTCCGGGACATCGATCTGCGTATTTACATCCTCCGGACGGATCGGTGAGGTCGGGCATATTCCCTTCGATCACATCGAGCCGGTCACCACGTTGTCGGTCAGTATCGACATCCGTTTCGACGCCCGGGATACTCGCAATGAGTCCTTTCGTATAGGGATGATGGGGTTCGGTAAACACCGGTTCGACGGGGCCGGTTTCGACGATACTGCCGGCGTACATAACAGCGACCCGATCACAGATTTCCCGTACGACACCAAGATCGTGGGTGATAAATAAAACACCCATCCCCAAATCTCCACGAAGATCATCGAGCAGTTCGAGTATCTGGGCTTGAATCGTCACATCAAGTGCTGTAGTTGGTTCGTCGGCGATCAGCAAGTCGGGCTCATTCGCGATCGCGATCGCGATAGTGATCCGCTGTTTCTGGCCGCCGGAGAATTCGTGTGGATAGTCCTTGATTCGTTCTTCGGCGTTCGGGATTCCCACCCTATCAAGCAGTTCGACCGCCCGAGTCTGGGCTTCCTTTCGAGAGACATCGTGGTATGCTTCGACGGCTTCGGCGACCTGCCGGCCAACTGTCATCGTCGGATTGAGTGTGGTGGTGGGATCCTGGAAAACCATCCCGGTATTCAAGCCACGGAATTTCTGGAGTTCAGCCTCTGACATCTCAAGGACGTCTCGATCGTTGAATTCGACGGATCCACCAACAATTTCGCCAGGATGATCGATCAGCCGGAGGACTGACCTAGCTGTCGCACTTTTGCCGGCGCCCGATTCCCCGACGAGCCCGAGAATTTCACCGCTATCGAGATGGAAATCCACCCCATCAACAGCTCGGACAACGCCTTCTTTGGTTCGGAACACTGTCTGTAACGCTTCGACTGTCAGGATGCGATCGCTCTGTTGGCTCCGCTCGGCACTTAATACTTCTTCACTCATGTTCTGCCCCCAGTTCAGTTTTCAGGGTTGGATCTAGGACATCCCGGATACCATCACCGAGGAGATTGAACCCTAAGACAGTCGTCGCGATCCCTAATCCGGGGAAGATCGCCATCCACGGGGCCTGGGCAATGTACTGTTTGGATTGGCGAATCATCAACCCCCATGCCGGTTTGGGTGGTTGGGCCCCCAATCCAAGGAAGGACAAACCAGCGGCCGCCAGAATGGCAAACGCCATACTAATCGATGCCTGAACGATAATTGGTGCGAGTGCGTTCGGGAGTACCTCCGCAAAGAGGATGTAACTATCGCGCTCACCCAATGCCTCCGCAGCCTCAATGAAATCCTCCTCAGCGACTGAAACCACTTCGCTTCTGGTGACGCGGGCAAAATACGGAATATAGGTAATTCCGATAGCGATCATTGCGTTCGTAAGCGTCGGGCCCAACACGGCTGCCACCGTCAGGGCAAGTAAGATCGGCGGAAAGCTCATCAGGATATCCATCGTCCGCATGATGAGGTCGTCTAAATTCCCACCCAGAAACCCGGCCATTGCTCCCAATGGTACGCCAAAAGCCGTCGCGATCCCAACACTGAGCAACCCAACATAGAGGCTAATCCGGGCGCCTAAGATGACTCGCAGGAAGATATTACGACCAAGGTTGTCCGTACCAAATGGATTGGCGGGACTCGGCGCCGCAAACCGATTTTGAACATGGATCTGATTAGCCTTCTTCTGACTAACAACGAGCGGACCAATTATCGCCGTCGCGATCAGCAACAACAGGATAATCAGCCCGATCATGGCTTTTTTGTTCGCCCGAAAGCGTCGGACCAAATCGAGAAGTCGCCGTTTCCGTGGCGCCGTCAAGATTCGTGCGCTCTGGTTCGATGATTGGGTTTCGGTTCCCATCACTCACCACCTCCTTGGACACGGGGATCAAGTACAGCGTACAACAGATCCACGACAAGATTGCTTAGCATAAAGATCGTCGCGATCGTCAACACGCTACCCTGAATCAGCGGTGCATCCCGATTGAGGAGAGCCTTGAATGCGAGTCGGCCAAGGCCCGGGTAGGCAAACAACTGTTCGATAATGACGATTCCGCCAAAAAGGAATCCGAGCTGAAAACCGATCACCGTGAGCACTGGAAGGAAGGCATTGCGCAAGGCGTGCCGATAGACGATATGTTGCTCGCCGAGGCCTTTCGACTGGGCGAGTTTAACGTAGCCAGCCCGGAGTTCTTCGACAAGTGAAGAACGGGTCATTCGTGTCAGATGGGCCATGAGTGCGAATCCCAAGGCTAATGCTGGAAGAATTATATGGGCGATCCCACCGATTGGATCAGCGATTGGATTTACATATCCTGCTGGAGGGAGGATCGAGAGATACTTCGCGAAGATCAGGATCAACACGAGCCCCCAAAAAAACGACGGGAGACTAATGCCGGTGAAGGCAACCAGACTTGTGCCCAGGTCCTTCCACGTGTTTTGTTCCATTGCAGCGATCACACCAAGCGGAATCGCAACCACCACCGCAACAAAAAGCGCTGAAAAGGCGAGAAACGCACTTGCGGGCAATCGTTGGGCAATGAGTTTCGCCACGGGCTCGTTAAATCTGAGGGACTCGCCCATATTTCCGGTGAGAACACCGGTCAGCCAATCGAGGTACCTGATCCATAGTGGCCGATTCAACCCGAGCTTCGTACGCAAGGCTTCTAACCGCTCCGGAGTCGCACGATTGCCCAAGATCATCAACGCCACATCGCCTGGGATGACATTGACAAGTCCAAATGTGATTATCGAAACCCCCAACAACGCCCCGAACATAAGAACGAGGCGGCGGGTCGCATAGCGAGCTAGCCGCATATTATTCGTTGAGACGTACTTCGCTGAAGTTTACGGCTGTGTTGTCCGGATCAAGGATCGTCTCGATATTCTGAACCGATTGTTTTGCCGCCATCGCGCCATCACGGAACCAGAGGAATGGCGAGGGCAGCTCTTCGTGGAGAATTTTCTGGGCTTTTTTGTACCATTCAATCTCTTTTTTCTTTGAGGGGGCAGTTTCGGCCTTCTCAATCGCGTTATCGTATCGATCACTTGAATACGCGAAGGCATTGAATCCGCCGTCGGAATGCCAGAGACCGCGATACATCTGAGCGGGCTCCCAGCCACCGAACCAGTTGACCATCGAGATCCGGTAATTCATATTCGTGATCTCGGATAACCAGTCACCCCACTGTAACTTTTGGATCTCTATATCGATGCCCGCCTGCGAGAAGTGCTGTTGCATGATCGTGGCCGCATCGATATGCCAGGGATAGTTCGTCGTGACTTTGAATGTCAGTGGGGTGTATTCCTCAAGGCTGTACTCGGAGTTATCGATCAGACTTTTGGCCTTATCCGGGTCCTGTGGCCGGGGTTCAAGATTGTTATTTCGGTAGGGGCTATTCGGGTAGCTGGGAGATTGAATCGGTGTGCCTTGACCGAAGAGCGCGCCGTCAACGAGTTGCTGTTTGTCAATCGCGTAGACGATTGCTTCACGCCATTTTAGATTGTCAAACGGTGCCTGACCGGTGTGAAAATAAATATGATTGAACGCTAATGGACGCCACGTACTGGTTTGGAGATTGTCTTCCTGGTTATTGATGACGTCCTTCATATTGTCGAGGGGGATGTCGTTGATGAAGTCATAACTCCCCTCTTGGACCCCAGTAAGGCGCGTATCAGGATCGGTGACCGTCCGTTCTTCGACTGTATCGATGTATGGACCGTTCCCCCAATACTCGTCGTGGGCTTTCAAAATCGATTTGTTACCTTGCTGGCGAGATTCGAATTTGAACGGTCCCGTTCCAATCGGGTTTTTGCCCTGTTTCGATCCAGATCCTTCGGGGATAATCGCTGTCCCAAGGAAGGCTAGTTGGCGGAGAATCGGATTATAGCGTTCATCCCCTAGGTCAATAACCACAGTCTTGTCATCAGGCGTCTTAACCTCTTCAAAGTGATCAATAATTCCCTTGTATCGGGCACCGAGATCCGGATTACGAATTCGATCAAAGGAGTATTTGACATCGGCACTCGTCAGCGTAGAGCCATCGTGGAATTTCACCCCGTCACGAAGGGTGAAAGTGTACTGTTTACGATCGTCACTGATCTCCCAGTTTTTCGCCAAGCCGGGGTCCTGAATATCCGCTTTTGAACTCACCTCAAGTTTGTTCGTGAGCCCGACAAGCGTTTGATGGATGTTATTCAGAAATCGACTTGAGGCAGCGGTCTGGATGATGTGCACGTCCAGCTTTTGGGTGACTTCACTGTGGCCCCAGATGAGTTTGTTACTGCCACCGGATCCACTTGATGTGGTCTGGGTTTTCTGTTGTTCGGTCGTGGTTGAGCCACCATCACCACCGCTACCGGCACAGCCAGCGAGACCAAACGCAACACCGGTTGCGCCTGTCAGGTGCAAGAAACGGCGTCGGTTGAGACCGGACTGTACGTCGCTACTCTCGGTAGTCTCCGTATGCTCTGACATGGTTGAAAATTCGAAGTGATTCATGGGGGTGACAATCCGTCAATCCCTGAATCATCGATCAGTATTTGAGACCGAAGTTGAGGATGTCTTCGGGATAGTCGCCAAGCATCTCCTGAGCTTGTGCAGGAAGTGCCTCTTCGGTTTCTCGTGCATGTTCGAACGCGTCACGAAGCTCACCGACCGGATCATCGGAATTGTCAACGCGGAGATTGTGATACAGTTTGGAATTCGGTGCATGCACGAGGAGTGCGGCGCTTATTTTCCCGCGTTTGTCCCCGCCGCTTTCCTCACCGGCTTCGAGAGCCGTGAGAAGGCGCTCGGCGAGTTCACCGTCCGCAGACGTGAAGGTGTCACTCATCCGTTCGATAACATCACCACCGGAGAGCATGTTGCCTGCGACAGTGTGATGCTCGCCGGTAGTATGGCCAGCCCACTCGACACAGTCTTCACCGGTGAACGTGAACGTTCGGCCGTTGGCACCAATGCCATGGAGTTGTCGATAGCTGGCGTGGTCGTCGTCATCGAGAAGCGCTTTACAGGCGGTCGGGATGCTTACTCCTCGATCAGCCATTTCGATCGCGTGTTTCCCGTGCTCAACATTGACAAAGGATTGGGTTGCCACCGCCGCATGCTGACTAACGAACGGGCAAAGTGCTCCGACACCGACAAGTGCCGTACTGACTGCAACGCCAAAGGCATCCGTCGCCGGATTACGAGCCGCGATCGAGAATGTGCCAGGGACAGGGCTATCAACCCGAGTCGGATCCTCACCACCCATCATCCGGTTTTTTCTTATGTATTCACAAAAATATGGCTACTGAGAGCAATTTTTGTATATACCCAAGATTTATAGTGGAAAGCTTACTGTGCTTCGAATATTTAAAAATCGGTGATAAATTCTACCACTTGGATATTAAGATTTCATTGCAGCAACTGTAACAGGAAAAATCAGTAATACTGTTTGTGTATCAACACACAGATGTTGTACGTTCTGGACACTTGGTCGGCAACTTGATCATTCGAGGAGGCTCCGGGTTTTGAATCCCTGCGAGTCCAGATCGATCAAGAAGGGAATCGAACGATCACAACCAGATAGACGAATCGGAGATAAGGCGGAAATGTCGAGAGAGGAGGGGATGTCGAGGAAGCTGGTAACACTACCCAACGTGTTTCGACCTAAGTTCGACCAATCACACAATTTGTAGTGTATGATAGATACGAAACTGTAGTTACGGCTGATCTCAGCGTCACTCGTACTGCAAGATTCGCGCGTTGTATCTATCAATTGATTTCGAGTTGGACTGTGCAAGACGTAGAGGATACGGTGCCCTCAGAGGATTCATACAGCAGAACGATATCTACAAATCATCACGCTATCAGTAGAAGGGGTTACCTGTCGGAACTGACCATGAGTACTTGCTCATATGTATTGAGCTGATTTGGTTCAGTAAACATCTCCTCAGGGATGTCTTCGTGTGCCCGCTGAAACGCTTCGCTGTGTCGCCACCGTTCGAAAGCGTCCTGTGAATCCCAATATGCCTTGATAACGTAGTGGTCACTTTCTTTAGGAATAAGGAGTTCAACTCGTTCGAGACCGTCCTGTTGTCGGATTTGTTCAAATTGCGTCTCAAACCGTTCAATGAAATCCTCCTCAAACTCTTCGACTACCGATAATCTGTTCTCGACAACATACATACTCAATCATAGTCAGTAGCGCACATAATGCTGGCGCAAACCGATTTTGATCGCAACCAAATTAATGGATTCTCTTCAATCCCAAGCTAAACAATGAACCGATGCTAATGGGATTGTTATGGCTGTCGACGATGGATTTGACATCGAATCTCGGTTAGAATTTTTTGAAAAGCACGGAATGCGACGAGAATTACGTCCCGTCGATAAGATCGGCAAACACAGAAAAATAGCAACCGAACCCGGAACAACTGATCCTAATCTCGGTACTTCCCGAACGAGTCGAGAGAACGCTGCCTGAACGCTGCTAAATTATCACTTTCTGGATGATTTGATGGAGGATCTCGATTGCTACCGCGGAGTAGGTCGGGTTAATTCCAGTTCACCGTTTCGGACGGACGACATCACCCGGACTTCAACGGTATCTGCCGACAGCTGTCGCTCACCGCCTAACAGACAAGCCGTGGGCTGACCTGGGTCAGCCCGCGGCCGCTACCTGTGACGACGGCACACCAACCCCATTCGCTTTGATCTTCCACCGGCGTCGTAACTCCTCTTCCAGTTCGTGACGAATCCAATCACAGAACGTCTTGAACGTGAACTCCTCGGGCAGGTCGCGCCCGCCCCGCCGTGGGCGGGCGACGACCGCCCACCTCAGAACCAGCCACAGAGTTAATGCGCTGCTATAATCCTTAGCTCAGGTTCGTCGTACTCCGGTTCGGTTCAGAGACCGCTCTTCAACAGGGCAAAAAGATCAGTCTCACGAGACACTGCATAGATTTCGTAGAGAAAAATGAACAACACGAGTACGATTGCTATCCAGACAAGAATGCCGAACAGGAGACTACTGATTGCCATTCGTGTTATACCTCCTGATCGCGACTGTTCCCGCCATCAGTCGCTGGTTCGTCGAGCCTACGGATTTCCCGATCCAGCGCGTTGAGATCAAACTGCGTGACCGTTACGCGAGCAAAGACAACCGTCAACACACCCGACACCACGGTCGCACCGAGAAACGACCACAGGAAAGACGGCGCCGGAAGCAGTCCCCCGATGACGGAAATCGCTGCGATGATATTCCGGAGCGTCGGGAAGTACGCGAGGCCGATGACCAGCCCGACGAGGCTCGCGACGAGCGCTCCCCACTCGGTCGCATGTGATGAGTACAGCCCGTGTAGAAACGGAATAAACGACGCCGCCGCGAGTAGATCCGCAAGCAGGAACAACGTGAGCACGCTGTAGCCTTGGGTGCCGACGAAGACCGCTGCGATGGCCACCACGAGCGTCAACAGCCGGGCAGCCCGGCTGAGCGTATTTTGTGATGGATCTTCAAGAAGTCGTGGGAGATCGGCGGTCACGATGCTGGCGATAGCGTTGAACAGCGTATCCGCCGTACTCATCACGAGCAACACAGCCAAAATAACCACGACGAGCGTTATCCACGCTGGGAAGGCCTCATTGAGCACCAGGAAGAACGCGACACTAGCGCTTCCCTCCTCGGTAAGCCCCATCCCTGCAGCCGCTAAGCCGAATAACCCAGCCAAGAAAATCATCGGAATCACTGTCACGCCCGCGAGCGCGAATGACCGGCGTACGGTGTCGGTATCTTCGGCGGCAAAGACGCGCTGCCACTGGCCCTGGTTAAACATGTTCGCGCCCATGATCGCAAAGATCACGTAGATACCGAACTTCACGCCGGGGACGTATCCGGGGTTTAATAGCTGGGGCTGGGACTCGACGACGCTCTGATAGATGGCTCCGGTACCGCCGAGTGAGAGGATCGCACCGGCGAAGCCAAGCGCAAGCAGCGGGAGAATAACCAGCGTCTGGATCGTGTCGGTAAAGATGCTGGCCACGAGCCCGCCATATCCCGTGTAAATCAATACGAACAGGCCAATCAGCGTAGCCGTCTGCCAGTTCGGAATGCCTGCCACCAGACCGAGCGCGCCCGCGATCCCGGTCATCTCCGCCGACAAGAAGATGAACATGTAGAAAATGGTGATGATGAGTACGTAGGTATACATCCACGGGCCGTAGCGGGCGAATACGTATTCGGTGAGAGAGTGACCCTCCGGAATCAGGTCACGGATCCGGGTTCCGACCGAAATAAACAGCCACAGGGGGACGGCACTGCCGAGCGCGTAGCCGACAACGGCGGGGAGGCCACCGAACGCGGCGCCCGCCTCGGCGGGGCTGAACAGAATCCACGCGCCCATTCCCGAGGCGATCAGGGTTGCCGTGGTCATCCCGCTGCCGGTCGTGTTGCGTGCGGTGAGGAAATCCTCAATCGTCTCGACACGACCCCGCGAATACCACACTCCAAGAGCTGTAAAGACCAGCAGCGTGATCACCGTCACCCCGAGCGCGGTCATGGTCGTGACCATCAGTGGTTACCCTCCATCAATTGGTTGATCGTCGTATACGGTATCAGGAAGCGCGGCTTTGCGATCAATTATTCGCTGGAATACGGGATCAGCTTCCTCCGATCTTCGACGCGAAAACCCGGGACCCTTTCCGTTGAGTTGATTACGTCCCATGGTCAGTTACTATCTCATCAATTCTCCGTATTATAACTAACTAATATAACTGATTCATATCTGGTCCTTATAGCTCTCAGCGGATGATTGCTCCTCGGTGTTCCGAGCACTGATAGATTATGATGTATTATTTCAATTTCGAGAAGTAACCTGAGTTTTATTCTGTCCGTAATCGATCAGCACAATTATTGTCTCTACCCTTCCTTGACAGTACAAATAGTCCGTTCCGCGTTACTCGAACGTCCACGTGGTCTCGATGCCCGGCGGGTTCTCCAAAGTCTGATACACCACGCAGTACTTCTCGGTGTACTTCTGGAGCGCCGCAGCGGTATCCTCGTCGAGGTCGCCGTCCACCGACACGTCGAGACGGATGTCCTCAAACCCGACCGGCACTTCGTCGTCGATCCCCATCGTTCCCCGGAGATCCAAGTCACCGCTCGCCTCCACGTTGATGTCCACATCGACGCCGAAATTCTCCGCGACCGCCTGCGCGGTCAGCTGGGAGCACGCCGCCAACGCGCCGAGCAGCAGATCGCCGGAGCAGGCCGCACTGCCGGGGCCGCCCGCACCTTCGTGGAGTTCGGCCTCGTAGATGGCGCGGCCGATGTCGACGCTACATGAGCGGACATCGTCCTCTTCCTCGCCGGTCGCGGTCAACGTGATCTTGGCCGCCTCCGGGTCCTCCTCGTATTCCTCTTTCAGCGGTGCTTGCTCCTCCTGGAGGTCAACCTCTGCCATACGGGCATATTGGGTGCCCTGGGAGAAATTAGCTTGGGAGCGGGCGCATTCGTTCTGGTATTTTTATCGGCAAGAAACAGTTCTAGACACTCACTTTCGACATCCGTTGATTCCGAATGAATCAATTTTCCCTCTGTCGATTATTGGATTTTATATACGGAATTAAAAATTATCAGCAGACACCTCCCAATCGAAACTTCACCCATCCAACTATTCGGTGAAATCGCAAGACGAAAAAATGGTGATTCATGAAAAAATTCGGTGAAATCGCAAGACGAAAAAATGGTGATTCATGAAAATTATGTGAATACGGCAGCTGACACTCCCAACAGGAACGGGAAGGTTGTCATTGAACCCACAATGTACCACCCGTCACTTCCAATCCCTCCCGTTCCTGATTTAACCTGACTCAGCCACCAACGACCACCAGTCGGTCCTCTCCACCGTATAGATTCATCGTCGCAACTAATGGGAGTAGATTCTCAGAAAGCGTCTGGATGGACGCATCTCAAAGTTCTTCTCGATTACGCTGACAGTCGTGATAGCCGCCTACGCCTGGCTATGGAAATAACACACACAACACGAACGAATTTGTTGCCCAGCGTGAGTCAGCTACCCACCGCTCGATTGCCGGCATGATGCAGGCGCAAACCGATTTTGATCGCAACCAAATTAATGGATTCTCTTCAATCCCAAGCTAAACAATGAACCGATGCTAATGGGATTGTTATGGCTGTCGACGATGGATTTGACATCGAATCTCGGTTAGAATTTTTTGAAAAGCACGGAATGCGACGAGAATTACGTCCCGTCGATAAGATCGGCAAACACAGAAAAATAGCAACCGAACCCGGAACAACTGATCCTAATCTAAAAGACGAGGAGTTCCTCGTTTTTGCGTCGAACAACTATCTCGGGCTGGCAAGAGATGACCGCGTACAGGAAGCAGCCATCGATGCGATTCGAGACGTTGGTACCGGTGCAGGATCAGCCCGATTGCTGACCGGTGATACGACAGTACATCATGAACTGGAACGCACAATCGCCGATAAAAAAGACACCGAACGGGCGGTCGTGTTTTCCTCGGGCTATGCGACCAATATTGGAACAATCCCGGCCTTACACCCGGATGTCATCTTTACGGATGAGCTCAATCATATGTGTATCGAGGAAGGCTGTGAGCTTTCGAATTCGGAGGTCGTGACCTACGATCACGTCGATATGAACGATCTGGAGGACAAGCTGGCTGAACGGGGCGAAAGCGAGGACAGCTCATGGCTCATCGTGACGGATTCCGTCTTCAGTATGGATGGGAATATCGCCCCACTCGAAACGATCTGTGATTTAGCCGATGAGTATGGTGCTTGGGTCATGGCTGATGAGGCCCACGCGACTGGCCTGTATGAGAATGGTGGGGGTATCGTCCAGGAGAAAGGATTGACTGACAGGGTCGAGATTCAGATGGGGACGCTCTCGAAGGCTCTTGCCAGTCAGGGCGGATACGTCGCCGGAAGTGAACCGCTGGTCAAATATCTCGCGAATGCAGCACGATCGTTCGTGTTCTCAGCGGGGTTAGCACCGCCGCTTGCCGGTGCTGCCCGTGAAGCACTCCGGATCGCGGCAGAAACCGATCGTCCCAAGCGACTGTGGGAGAATACTAACCGCCTCCGCGAAGGACTCATCGATTGTGGATTCGAAATCAACAGTGAAACACAGATATTGCCAGTGATTGTCGGTGATCGTGATGATGCCGAGGAACTCGCCGAAGCCGTCCAAAGCCGCGGTATATTCGCACCGTCCGTTGTCCCTCCGGTTGTTCCCCAAGGAACGAGTCGAATCCGGGTCGCACCGATGGCAACACACACGGAAGCGGAGATCGACCGGTGCATCAGTGTTTTCCAAGAGGAAGGACAGAGAATAGGAATCATCTAGTTGAGTAGCTGATCGATACTGACTCATCCAGTGCTTTGATCGGTTCAGCGGCATGCGATCAGTTACTGGATGGTGTCCCTCCTTCGTCGGTATCATCGGCGTTGTCCTCACCACGGCGTTGATCGACCAGATACCCGAAGCTTGACGACTCGAACGCAAATCCGGCGCCATGGGTATCCAGACCGGTCTGGATTGCACGCTTGGCATACCGTTGTGCTATGGACGAGTACTCCGCAAGACCTTCAGCACGGTCCCGAGTGGTTTCGAAGGGAGTCGCTGAAAGTTCTGTGATGAATCCATACTCGTGCATCGTTTCCGCATCGAACTCCTCGGCGGTGAAGATCACGTGTTTGGCCCGGCTAAGACCAATGATCCGGGGCAGTCGCTGTGTCCCTCCCCATCCTGGAATGAGCCCGAGTTCCTGTTCCGGTTGGCTGAAGGTTGCGTCCGGACTCGCGATCCGGAGATCGGCACAGGCCGCCAGCTCCATTCCTCCGCCTAAACAGTAGCCATCGATACTGGCGAGGACCGGACCGGGAAAGCGTGCCAGTTTGGCAAACGTCCGTTGTCCGTGACACGATAGCCGACGGGCGGTTTCAGCACTCAATTCATCGAGACGATGGCGTATATCGGCACCGATCGAAAATGCACGCGAGCCGGAACCGGAGATGAGGAGTAAACGCGCTGATTCGTGTCGTTCCAGAATGTCAAGAACTGTGTTGAGTTCGTCAAGTAAGGTCTCATTGATCGCATTGAGTTCGGGCTGTCGGTCCAGACAGAGATGTACGATGCCGTCTGTAAGCGTCGTAATAGCAAGCGTATCGTAAGTGTCGGTAAACGGATCCGTCATCGTGGACCACTCAACTCAATAACCCACCGTCGATGCGAAGTATCGCTCCGTTCACATACGAGGCATTATCACTGGCGAGGAACACGATACCATCAGCAATCTCCTCAGGCTCGGCGATTCGATTTTCAGGGATCGATTCGAGTTGCAGTTCATCGTCGGCCGCGTTCTTGAGTTCCGATCTATATAGGTCCGTATCCGTGTAGCCGGGACAGACCGCATTTACCCGAATCGATCGGCCACCAAGTTCACGGGCAACCGACCGAGTCAGACCAATGATCCCGGCTTTACTCGCGGCATAGTTCGCCTGGCCTGCCCACCCCCGTTGTGCGGCTATGCTGCTGACATTAACGATACGACCACCTCCTTCACGGAGCATCAACCGGCCAGCCTCTCGCATACAGTGGAATGTTCCTGTCAGATTCGTTTCAAGGACCGTCTGCCATTCCTCCGGTTTCATTCGGATCAGAAGCGAGTTCCGCATCACGCCCGCACAATTGACGAGAACTGATGGTGGGCCGAATTCATCGTTGATTTCGCTAAATGCGGTTGAAACGGCGTCGTAGTCACTGACGTCGAATTTGCGGACGGTACTCTCGGCGGTATGAGATCGGAGTTTCTCGACAGTATCCTCGGCGGCGTCGTCATCGTGAGCATAAGTTGCGATAGTTGTCGCGCCGCCCGCAGCCAATTGGGTCGCAACGGCACGGCCGATTCCTTTTGTACCACCCGTCACGACAGCGATATCTTCCCGAAAGTCACTCATGGGGTATATCCTCAATTATGGCAGGCGATTTGAGCGCGATTGTTTCCGTTTCCGGTGCGATTTTCTCGATCAGTTCTACAAGCGTTCCGGCAGGCGGGACTTCAACAAACGTATCGACACCGCGGTCGACTAGTGTGTTGATTACGCCGACCCAGTTGATCGGGGCCGTGAGTTGTGCTACTAAATCACGGCGAGCAACCGTTGGTTCCGTATAGATCTCAGTCGAGACGTCGGAACAGATGGGAATCGATGCTTCCTGTAGCGATATCTCCTCAAGGGCCGCCCGGAACGGCGACGTTGCCGATGACATCACCGGTGAATGAAAGGCTGCGCCGACATCGAGTTCTGTAAACCGAGCGCGGGTTTCCTCTTCAATCGCCGACTGGGCGGCTCTGACGGCATCAGTGGTGCCACTGATAATCGTCTGGCGAGGGGTGTTGAAGCCAGCCACACTGATGTTTGCATAGTCCTCACAGATCTGCTCAATGTCGACTGGATCAGCGAGCAAAACAGCCACCATCGTGCCAGGACCATCCCGTTGAGCGGCTTCTTCCATGAGCTCGCCACGTCGTTTGACCAAATCGATGCCAGTCGCAGTTTCGAAGACGTGACTGACGGTTGCTGCGGTAAGATGACCGAGACTGTGCCCGGCAACGTAGTCCGGGGAACCGACTCGTGAAACAACCCCGGTATACGTGGCGACGCCCGTAGCGTAGACCGCTGGTTGGGTATTCGCCGTGGCCTGCAGTGTTTCTTGATCTGCCTCGAAACAAAGGTTGTACAGATCGAGATCGGTCGCGTCGTCCAACGCATCAAACCGTTCCTGCGTATCGGGCCAGTTCTCGTAAAATGCCCGTCCTATACCCGGTGTTTGACTACCCTGACCGGGGAAGACATATGCAGTCGTCATTGGGAAGGTACCGTACAGAGAACAACCTGTCCGACCGCTTGGTCAGCGTGCCTATCATGACTCAAGCTTACGGCTGTCCGTCGTTTCGCGGTCTGTGTCCCGTCATCGCCGATCATAGCAACTACTGTTTTTGCTTTCCCTTCCAGCGTCAAGCTCGGTTGGCCGTCCTCGTTACTCGTCACTGCGATCGTTTGAAACGGAATCGAGGGAGCGTCTGTCGGAACTGCTTTTATAAACGCTTCTTTGACTGCCCACCGACCCGCGTAATGTTGGGCTGGATCGGCCCGCTGGTCACAGTAGCGTTGCTCGATCGGTGCATACACCCGATCCTTGAATGAACGGCCGAATTCGTCAAGGAGTCGCTGGATCCGCTCAATCGACACCACATCTACGCCACATCGAAGGGCTGTGTCTGTCGGCATCGATGGGGTCGGGACAGTCAAGTCAGGCTGCTGTAACATCTTCACTTATTTGCTCGAAGACCAGTGTCCCGTTCGATCCCCCGAATCCAGCAGAATTACTGAGAACGACATCCACATCAGCCGTTTGTTGGGTCGTAATCACCGGTACGTCACAGGCATCGTCCGGCGTCTCATAATTGATCGTCGGTGGTCGGATCCCATTCTGAACGGCCTTTGCACAGGTGATAGCCTCGATCGCGCCACTTGCACCTAAGGTATGTCCAATCATACTTTTTGTACTCGTAACCAGTGGAGGGTCGTCGAAAACGGAGCGGATCGCCGTCGCTTCGTGTTGATCACCGCGAGGTGTGCTCGTCGCGTGGGCATTTATGTGATCGATCGCATGCGGTGGACGGTCGGCATCATCGATAGCCGTTTCCATGGACTGCCGGAGACCGTGTGCATCATCCGGTGGCTTCGTTGGATGATGGGCGTCGGCTGTCCGTGCAAATCCGGTGAGTTCGGCGATCGGTTCGGTGCCACGTGCTGCCGCGTGCTCAGCCGCTTCAAGAACGATCACGCCAGCGCCTTCCGCCATGACGAAGCCGTCACGGTCGGCATCGAACGGTCGGCTCGCTTTCGTCGGCGCGTCGTTACGGGTACTCAGTGCCCGCATGGCGTCGAACCCACGAATCGCCGTTGGGGCCAGTGTGGCCTCACATCCGCCAGCAATCATGATATCCGCTTCTCCTGTGCGGATATCGGTCAGTGCATCACCGATTGCGTGTGTACTCGCCGCACACGCTGTTGCAGGTGCACGATTCGGCCCCTGGGCATCGATCAGCTCACTTACGTATCCCGCTGCTAGGTTTGGCAGGAACCGCAACGCGAAGTACGGATCCACCCGATCGCCTGTGACACCTTCTTCGATTTCTGGAAAGCCTCCGATCCCGGAGCCCATACTCACTCCAACACGACCGGCATCCAACTCCCGTTCTTTTTCATCGAAATCGATATCGGCGTCCTCGACGGCCTCCAGGCTCGCCGCAATCCCGAGCTGGGCATAGCGACCCATCCGGCGTTCGTCGATACAGTCGTAACAATCGGTATCGAAACTGACCTCACCGGCGATTTGGGATGAGAGGTTGGCCGCTTCAGCATCGACCCGGGTGAGGGTCGTGACTCCGCTTTCACCGTGGCTGATCGCGTCCCAACTTTCCTCTGCGTTCGAACCGGCGGGTGTAATGGCTCCGACACCAGTAATCACAGCGCGCTGTCGCATGAACTGGTCTATGAATGGTCTCGGATGTAGGTCTTCAAATCGCCGACTGTTTCTAACTCCTCAAGGTCCTCATCGGGGATATGGACACCGAGATTCGCATCGATCGCTTCAGCTGCTTCAACAACGTCAAGCGAGTCTGCGTCCAGGGTTTCCCCCGTAAACGATGTTTCATCATCAAACTCCGATCGATCGACACGCAAGCGATCAGCGATAATCTCCTCAACAGTCTCGTCGATGTTTTCGCTGGAACTCATTTACGAATCCAGAAGACAGGATGAGTTGAATGGTGTTATAACTAGTGGCATCAGTCAAAAATCGGCCCCTTCCGAAGCATTGAAATATGAATCTACGGCCACGAAGCGGCCATATATTCGAAAGTTATTCTCGGCGACTGAATGTTGAATTCATGGGACGAGCACTGTTTTACCGATCGTATCCCGGGACGCAAGCGCTTTGTGAGCGTCCATCACCTCCGTGAGTGGAATCTCCCTATCAATTTCGACGGTGTATTCCTCGGTTTCGAGTCGATCGGTGAGCGTTCGTATGCCAGTGTGTACCCGATCGGGTGCGTGTTCTATGGCATGACCCAAGTGATAACCCAGCAGCGATTGGTTTTCGAAAAAGAGTCGTGGCGTTGCGACCGTCGGGATATTCCCGCTTGCCATCCCGTAGACGACGATGCGGCCACAGTCCGCAAGCGCATCCACACTCGCATAGAATGCATCGCCGCCGACCCCGTCCAAGACGAGATCAACCCCTTCGCCATCGGTGATGTCATCAATGACAGCTGCGACATCCGCTGTCGTGTAATCAATCGGGTGAGTGACACCGAGCTTACTGGCGACGGACAGTTTCTCTACCGTGCTGGCGGTTCCGAAGACGGTAGCTCCCGCCTGGTGTGCGAGCTGGACGGCAGCGGTTCCGACACCTCCGGCAGCAGCGTGAACGAGGACTCGCTCTCCGAGCTCAAGGCTTCCCCACTCGAATAATGTGTTGTGTGCAGTCAAAAATTGGACCGGAAGGGCAACTGCGGTGGCGAGATCCATCCCTACAGGAATTTCGATAAGTCTATCGACAGTAGTGACGGCGTATTCAGCGTAGCCGCCACCTTCGATGATTGCTGTGACTTCCTCTCCGATTTGTCGATCGACATCGTCCCCAGTTGCGTCGATCGTGCCCGAGACTTCGATGCCAGGGACGTACGGTGGCGTCGGGCCGTCCGGATAGTTCCCACGACGCTTTTCAATATCGGCAAAATTAACGCCGGCTCGTGCAACGTCGATTCGAACCTCATTTCCGGTTGGTGTCGGGCGCGGTCGTTGGGTAATCCTCATGACCGATGGATCGCCGTATTCACTCACTTCAACCACTCGCATGGTTGTATCAATTCCAGAAAGAGGGGATAGCCCCATATATACCACCGTCTCGATGATGCTCAATGAGCATAATGGGTAATGGGATTGATCGCATGAGGTGATGATCCAGTATCGATAGTCACTCTGAAAGACCCTCTGTGAATGATGTAGACCTCAACCTGCCAGGAGTGATATACCGGAAACGGGTATGAATGTGAAGGTAAATCATTACGCCACATCCATAGAGGTGGAGGTTTTTCATCGATGAATCGTTGCTCCAATTGAGGCTCGAGAATCGTGAGTCAAGTTGTCGTTATCACGGGCTGTTCGTCCGGGATTGGCAGGGCGACCGCTAGAGAATTCTTGGCTGAGGGATGGACCGTATACGCAACCGCCCGAAATACCGCTGATATAGAGGACTTAGCCGATGAGGGATGTCGGATCGAATCGCTTGATGTGACCGATGGAAAGCAAACCGAGGCTACGATTGAGCGAATACTAAACACAACCGACCGTATCGATTGTCTCGTCAACAATGCCGGAATCATATGTGTTCGGGCACTTGAAGAACTGTCAACCGAAGCTCTGCACAAGCAGTTTGCCACTAATCTTTACGGCCCTCATCGGCTTATTCGTGCTGTCGTCCCGCAGATGAGAAGACAAGGGGCAGGCCGGATCATCAACATCGGGAGTGTCGCTGCCCGCTTTCCCGTCCCGATAGGGGGCGCCTACGCGTCGACAAAAGCTGCGCTTGCCACCTACTCGGCGGCACTGCGGGATGAGCTCCGGTCATTTGGTGTCAAGGTCATTTTGGTTGAGCCGCCGTTCGTCGACACGGCATTAGCACGCGAGGAGGTTACCGTTCCGACAACCCGGACAGACTCCGTGTATGCTACACTGTACAAAAAATATAAACAATTCGCTCGCAAAGAATTGGACGCCGCACTCCAACCTGAGGATGTTGCAGAGACCATCGTAACTGCGGCGACGGCAATCCATCCCAATGAGTGTTATCGGGTTAATATGAGGGGTCGGTTGCAGGCGATGTTTGGGATGTTATCGAGCCGACTCCGCTATTGGTTGTGGTCGCGGATCGCTACCCGGTGAGATGATTCAAAATCCCCTTAGCCCCTGTGGTGTGAACAAGGTACAGGGGTTGGTTGAGACCGTCACTCAGCTGGTGTGGAGGGCACGTCGCAAAGAATTATCTGAGGATCGTGATTTGGTTCAAGATTCCCAGACACTACTGGCAATCCACATCCTGAGGGGCCTCAACGAGTTCAGGAGCCGCATCCGCAGGTGCATTTAGCGGTTTTACTTGATATTGATCGCCGATATGATCACCCGAACACCGACTGACCGACTCATTTGACTCTTTACTCACCATAGGTTGGCCTCACTGAAAACAGGCTTGACAGTACGTTCCGTGACTTGAAAGGGAGGTCTGAATTCATTCTTTCAGTTAGTAGGTCCAATACTCGACCGGTGGTATCCTCAGCAGCGAACTCAATTCTTTCACTACTCATGTTGTCCGCGGCGTTTCCCACTTGCTGTCTATCGCTCTCTTCGAATTCATCCGTTGCATCGCCGTTTCTCATATTTCCGATCTGATACAACAGCTGGACATAGCGAACAACTGGAAACCTCTTCTTCCCCAGAAGCTCAGTATCAATCATCGGTATTGGATGTTCGCTCCCGTTCGGAGAGATGATCCCACACTTCAGCACATCCACTTCCGTCCGGGAGATCCTCAAAATATGGCGAGGTACGATCTCCAGTAGCGGTCCCGTCAGCTTCTCTTGTTGTACCATCGCCTGTTGTTCTCCCAATGAGAAGACCACGTAGCTTATTGACAAGCCGGATCAGCACGGACCGGACGGGAATCGCCATCGGGGTATGCTTAGTCGGAAATCATAAAGTAGCCGCCTACGGGGCGATTGCTTCCTCCACTCAGTTCTTAGAACAAATATTACCGGTATCGAGAATCCACATTGCTAAGAAACAAACACCTCTTTGGACCAGAACTCGTCGGTTTCACACTCGTCGTACGTCTCACACTCCAATTGTGACTTCGTAGGTACCGACAATTCCTGCTTTTATTCAAGACCGCCAACAGAAGTCGCCTCAATGGCGGGATACAACCCTTCGTGTATACACATGCGGGATAATGGCCGAAAAGCTACCAGAACATCCACAGCATACAGGCTCAACTAGCGATGATGCGGTGGTCACCGCTGTGACTGAAAGTAGACTCACCGATGCTGATCACGCTCGATCCCGAGGGAGGCACAGATGAATACCGTCGAACGGTGGAAACAAGAAAAGCACCCCTTGGATGTCATCGAAGACGTCTACGAATACGCCGAAGAAGGGCTCTCATTTGCCGAAATCGAAGAACGCGCTGGCACCGGCGAGTTTGAGCGTCTCAAGTGGGCTGGGATGTACACCCATGGAACTCACGACAACTATTACATGGTTCGGACCAAGGTGCCGGGTGGCAACCTTACTCCAGAGCAGGCCGAAGTCATCGGCGAGGTTGCCCGTGATTTCGCTACGGCTCCTGAAGAATACGGCGGTGAGGAACAAAACGAAATCTGGGGCGACGCCTTCCTTGATATCACAACCCGCCAAGATATCCAGATGCACTGGATCGAAATCGAAGATATGCCCGAGATTTGGGAGCGTTACGACGAGGTCGGTCTTACAACAGTTCAAGGGTGTGGTGATGGTGCCCGTAACGTATTGGGATGTCCAGCGGCGGGACTCTCCGAACACGAATGCTTCGATGCTCAGCCAGTCGTTGACGCCGTCTCAGAGTATTTCACTGGCAACCGTGAGTACGCCAATCTCC
>JAXINS010000011.1:36052-94202 GCA_034190395.1 Chewarchaeum aethiopicum (SeqCode) | reverse complement strand
AGGTCGGCCGACGGGGCAACGACGATGTGGTTTTTCGCCCCCCCTTGGGCCTGGACACGCTTGCCGTTCGCGGCTGCAGTTTCGTAGACGTGTTTGGCGACCGGCGTCGAACCGACGAAGGAGACACCTTCGATGGTGTCGTGTTCGAGGATCGCGTCGACGGTTTCGGGACCGCCGTTGACGAGGTTAACGACACCCTCGGGGAATCCGGCTTTCTCGATGAGATCGACCAGCAACGTTGCCGTGATCGGTGTCTTCTCGCTCGGTTTCAGGAGGAACGTGTTCCCGGTCGCGACGGCATACGGCAGGAACCACAGCGGGATCATACCCGGGAAATTAAACGGCGTGATCGCCGCGAAGACGCCTAACGGCTTACGGACAGCGGTTTCGTCGATCTCGGGGGCAGCGTTCTGGAGGTGGCCCGCCTGCATCATCGTCGGAATCCCACACGCGACTTCGACGTTTTCGATCCCACGTCGGAGCTCGCCTTTGGCTTCATCGAACGTCTTGCCATGCTCGCGGACCAGGGCCTCGGCCATCTCGTCGTGATGCTCTTCGAGCAATGTCTTCAGCCGAAACAGCGGCTGGATCCGCTCTTCGACCGGGCGTCGCCGCCAGGTCTCGAAGGCATCGGCCGCGACGCCGACGGCCTCGTCGACCTCCTCGGGCGTGCTAAACGGTACCTCGGCGACGGTGTCGCCGGTCGCCGAATCGACGATCGTCTCCCCGACATCGCCCGCAGGGCGGCGCCACTCGCCGTTGACGTAGTTTTGGACAGTGCCATCCGCGGCCAGTGTGCGAATATCGACCATACCGAATGCAGGTCATGCCGTCATATAATCGCTTGCCATTTTCCACTCAACCGCCAGTCAAGGCTCGTGTCGGGTGACTGGTCCCTCGATCGCTGTCCGTCGCCTATTCGGTATCGACGGCTGCTAAAGTGAGATCACAGTGTCCCAAGAACGTCCCGACCGAACTCCTTGATGACGGTCTCGACAGCACGATCGGTTGTGCGGAGGCTGATCGCGAGGTGATCGACGCCATGGTCAGCAAGCGTGAGGATGTGGTCGCGGACCCATTCGCTGCCGGCGCGGTATCCCTGATGGATATGTTCCATCTCGGCGGTGGGGTCGGCCGCAAGCTCGATGCCCATGCCCTGTATGAACGGTTTGTCCCCGGCGGCCGTTCGCCACTCCTCGAGCATCGATTCGAGCGTCGGTTCGGGCACGCGATAGTATAACCAGCCATCGCCATGGTCGGCGATCCATTCGACGGACTGGCGGGCGTGACCCGTAACCACCAGCGGGAGCGTCTCGGTCGTTGGCTTTGGCACCAGATCAAGCGTGCCATCGAGCCGCCCGAACGACGAGTCAAGCTCGGGAAACGACTCCTGCCAGACCGTCCGCAGAACGGAAACGGCCTCGCGGAACCGCTCACCACGGGTCGCCTCGTCGACTCCGAAGGCCTCGAACTCCGGCGGTCGGTCACCGCTTGCGATCCCGAGAACGAGCCGGCCATCCGAGAGTTGATCGACCGACGCGGCGGCCTTTGCGACGTGGAGCGGATGGCGTAGCGGCAGTACGATACTCCCGGTCGCCAATGTGACGTCGTCGGTGTGGGCAGCGATATGTGCCAAATACACCCAGGGATCGTACACCTGACCGGCATCCCGGAATTTCGGCCAGAACAAGGGGACGTCACGGAACCAGAGGGCGTCAAATCCGACCGACGCCGCGAGTTGACACCGCGAAACCTGTGCTTCCATCGGCGAGATCGGCTCTTCGGCACTCGGGATCGGAAAGAACAATCCGACCGTCAGGTCGTCGCCAAACAGTCGACGGAATCCCCGGTTTGCGTGCGATGCCATCTGATCAGCGGCTACCGACAGGAGCGACATAGCTCCCGGGGTTCAGATAGCCAGGTGTGTCTTCTTGCCGGCCCACCAGTCCTACCGACAGCGACACCGAAGCCACCCATTTCGGCCGACGAACACTCAAAGGCCGGGAGCCTCAAGACATCCACAGGGACCATGGCGTGCGACGCCACCGACGAGCAGGCCGGGACGACGACCGAACGGGTCGATCCGATGAGTCTCCGGTGGGTCGGACCGGCGACGGCCGATTGCATCCTTGCGGCCCCGTTCGATGCCGCCGACATTCTCCACAAGCGGGTGTCGTTCGTCGAGCTCATCGAGGCAGGCATCAACCGCGGCGTCGCCCACCAACTCCGGCGTGAGTATTCGCTGGTCTGGTCGTTTCGGTGGCGGCCGGGATCGGATCTCGAACGGCGGGCCGATCAAGTTCGCGGCCTCACCGACGCCGAACGGGTATGGGTCGCCGACAGCAGCCGACCGCCTCCCGAATCGATGGCAGCCGGCGAACCAAATGGATCGGTCGATGGCGCTACCGACGGACGGTGGCCCGAACAGCGGTGGGCCGAGCGCATTCTCGCCGCTCACGACGACGACATCTGTGATCGTTGTGGAGCCGACTTAGAACAGTACGAGCTCGGGGAAAACGTGACACGATACTGCCGGAACTGTGGCTTCGTGGGCATTAGCGTCGACCATCGCCCCGAACCCGCCGAAACCGAGTCCTGGGAGGTCGCGTTACGCCGGTATCTCGGCGACGACCGGTAAATACCTAAAAAGGATCTGCGCGTCACAGTTGGCACGAGAAACCAGAGTTGGCTGCCCGTGACGGCCACAGGATATCGTCGTCATAAAATTATTGTTTATTGATAAATTCGAAGAGATCGATCCCGAATCGGTGTCCGCCATCGATCAGCAGTTATCCCGATAATCAACAGCATACGAACCGACTCTCTCGAATACTGACCACGTTATTCGGTACCTAATGACGGATGTGGCATGTGCCCACATATCAAATAAATCTGAAATATGTGGTAGTGTAATTAGTGACATACTAACATGCCAGAATCGGATCGGTCGATCCACCGGCGACGGCCGGTTGTGGTCTTTTATGCCTACCGGATCACCCAATCGGCGGCGTTTACCGTCCCGATTTTCATCCTGTTTTTCCGATCACGAGGATTATCGTTCGTTCAGATCGGTCTCATCGAAGCCGTCTATACCGTCACGGTGCTGGTCTGTGAAACGCCGACGGGCTACATTGGCGATCGGATCGGCCACAGGCGGAGCATGCTTTTCGGGACATGTCTGTCGGCGATCGGCGCGCTCGGTTATGCGGCGGCACACACGTTCCCCGCGTTCGTCGTGGTCGCCGGTCTTCGTGGCATCGCCGGCACGTTTCGGTCGGGCGCAACCGAGGCCTGGCTATACGAACTGCTCGGGCGGATCGATACTCAGGAACGGTTCACGGCGGTCAGCGGTCGCGCCAGCGCCGCCACGACCGGAATCCACGGCCTCGCGGCGGTTTGCGGGAGCGTACTCTACGGCGTCGATCATCTCCTGCCGTGGGTGCTCGAAGCCGCGGTTATCGGTGCCGGCGTGCCGTTGCTCGTGACACTCCCTGATGTCGACACCGCAGCTAGTGATCGTACAGCGGCGGCTCAACCGACGGCGACCGGACCGACCGGACGTCAGGACCGCCCGGGACCACGATCGATCCTGCGTCATACCCGGCGGACGCTGACGACGCGGGCGCTGGGAGCGTTCGTCCTCTATACGGCGCTGCTCTTTGGGGTGGTGAACACCCTTGAGATGTTCATCCAGCCCGTTAGCGTCTCCATCGTCGGGCTCGCCCCGGAATCGCTCGGTGGTCTGTATGCAGGATTGACCGTGCTCGCGGCCGTGCTCGCATCCCGATCGGGGTGGATCAAGCGTGTCGTCGGGATCGGTCGCTGGTTCGGCGTCGTTCCGATCGCCTTAGCCGTCGCCTTACTCGTAGTACCCGCCGTACCCTGGGTAGCACTGCCCGTTTTCGCGTTTCATCGGGCCGTTGCGGCGGTTTCCCGACCGCTCGCCGGCCAGTACATCAACGATCACGCCCCATCGGCGAGTCGGGCGACAGTGCTCAGTAGCGCGTCGATGGTCCGATCGTTGGTAACGGCTCCGTTGAACACCATCGGTGGCGCGATAGCGACCACCCTCACTCTCCCGCTGACGCTGGCGGCTCTCGGCGGGCTGCTGTTAACGGGTGCACTCGGGATGCTCCTCTGGCGGTTCCCGGTCGTCGATGGCACGATACGCGATCGATCGGCCGGCTGAACACCGATCCGAGCCGATCGCTGGTCCGAAACATGGGACAGTCGAACAGCCGTTCCCAATAGAGAGCGAAGAGTAGTCGCGTCAGGCCTTCGCCCGGACCTTCTCGGAGAATTCCTTGCGGACCTTCTCGATCTTCGGTTGGGCGTGCATCGTACAGTACGCGTCGCCAGGGTTCTTCTCGAAGTAGTCTTGATGATACTCCTCGGCCGGATAGAACGTCTCCAGGCGCGCGACCTCTGTGACGATCGGGTCGTCGTAAATGTCGGCCGCTTCGAGTTCCTCGATGAATCCCTCGGCCAGCTCACGCTGGGTCTCGTCGTGATAGAAGATCGCCGACCGGTACTGTTCGCCGACGTCCGGTCCCTGGCGGTTTAGCTGGGTCGGGTCATGGATCTTAAAGAAGACCTCAAGCAACTCCTCGTAGCTGATGACGTCGGGATCGTAGACGATCTGGACGGCCTCCGCGTGGCCGGTCGTCCCCGAGCAGACCTGCTTATACGTAGGGTCCTCGACATCGCCACCACAGTAGCCGGAGGTCGCCGAGTGGACGCCTTCGAGTTCTTTGACCGCCGCTTCGATACACCAAAAACAGCCGCCGGCCAGCGTCGCCGTGGCGGTGTCGGATTGCTGTGACATTATATTCCTGTAGGGGATAGCGCCCTATGTATCTCGTGGTCCCGACACCGATCAGTACTCGGTGCCCTGACGGGCGCGTTGGCCGGAATCGATCGGATGGGTGTGTTTGTGGACCTCGCTCACCAGATCGGCATGCTCGAAGACGTAGTCGGGTTGCTCGTGGCCGCCGGTGAGAACGAGTTCCAAGTTCGCCGGCTTCGACTCGATCACGTCACACAATGCGTCGGGATCGACGAGATTGCGATTGGCCGCATACAGGATCTCATCGAGGATCAACATGTGGACACCATCGTCGGGTGACCCGTCGAGGGCAAGGGGGGAAGTGAGATCGACCGATTCCATCGCCGCGAGGAGTTCCTGGAGGCGTTCGAAGCCGGCGCTGGCACGGGCAGCATGATCGGTATCGTCCGATCCATCACGCATGCCATGCCAGCCGTAATGACCGGAGTTCTCGTAGCTGAACCCGGGGAACCGATCGATCGCGTTGTACTCCCCTCGGACGGGCTCGACGCTGGAAGCCCCGCCTTTCATGAACTGGAGCATGTGTACCCGGTACCCGTGGCCAGCGGCTCGAAAGCCCATCCCCATCGCGGCGGTCGTCTTGCCTTTCCCATCGCCCCACCAGACTTGCACGAGCCCGAATTCCTCGGGAGCGGCCGGTTCGATGGGTTGGGGTTCGGGTGTGACGCCCTTACCGGGCGTCTGCTCGAGCTGGTCGGCACGATCCTGCTCGGGGTCGGATGGCTCCTCAGCCATCACCGACCTCCGAAAGGGCTGGAATCGGCAATCGATCGGCGAAACGGTCGCGGCCACACATTGGATCTACAACTCACGGGCTGGCGATCAAATAGATATTGATCGGCGGGGTCAGGCGGTGACCGCCATCTCACGGACCGATCCGATCACGGATCGAACACCGTCGCCCGACGGTCAGTTGAGACGCCGTGAGTGGCGTCCTCGACCGACGCCGGCGGGGAATCATCGGCGTATCGGGCCGCGAGGCTGGCCTCGACGGCGTCTCTGACACACGCCCGGGCGGCGTCGCCGACGGCCGTGGCGCTGCCGGCGAAGGTCGCCGACTCGCCCGACGGATCACAGCCGACTACAACGGCATCGGTCGTCGTTCCGGGAAATCCGACCCGGCGGAGCAGCGTCGCGGCTTTGGCCTCGGTAACGACCGACAGCAGCGTCGCGAGTGTCCCCTCGGTGAGGGCACGTGTCGTACCGACGAGGAGATTGACCGTCCCGACCGTTCCACCCTCGTCGGTCGGGTCGGTCGACTGGTGCGGGCGGTCCTCGGGCGAGGGCGGCAATGCTGCCGGGTTCGAGAGGCCCACGGTCGCAACCACGGTGACCGATGCCAGGCGCGCGCCACGGGCGTGTGTCATATCGACGCCGGTAAACAGCGCCGGTCCGGTCGCCTCGAACCCCACCGCAGCGAGCCGTTCATCCCGGTAGGCCAGGAGGTCGTGTCGCTCCCATCCCTCCGGAACCGTCATGTTGTAGGCAGCGTCGGCACGGTGGTGGCCGCCGTTGAGTCCCGTCACGAGCCACCGGCTGTCGGGGCGAACGAACCGGATAACGCCCGATCGACGGGTGGTGGCAAACCCGGACACGTCAACGATCGAGCAGTGCCTCAAGCAGGCGGTCGTTCTCGTCGGGCAACCGGACCGCCACGCGGACGTGATTGTCGAGCCCGCGGAACGTCCGGGCGTCCCGGATGGCGATCCCGGCCTCCTCGGCGGTTGCGATCACCGTATCCACATCGCCGGTACGGGGTTCAAGCAACAGATACGGGGCATCGGATGGCATCACCCGGTACTCCGCTTCGAGTGCGGTTCGCATCCGTTCGCGTTCGCTGGCGACCCGCTCGCGTGTTTCGGCGATGAACTCCTCTTGGTCCATGCAGTGTTCGCCGATCGCCGCCGCGGGGGCACTGAGGTTCCACGCCAAGCGACCGTTTTCCATGGCGGTGTAATACTCACCGGTAGCAACGGCGTATCCCATCCGGATCCCGGGAAGTCCGAAGATCTTGGTGAGCGACCGGGCAACGATGACCCCCTCCTCGCCGGCGATCGAGGGCTGATCGGTGAAGTCAAGAAACGCTTCATCGACCAACAGCGGAGTTCCATCGGCGCGACATTGGCCGGCGAACATCTGGAGCTGATCGGGATCATAGCACGCCCCGACCGGGTTGACCGGATTACAGAGCACCACCATCGCATAGTCCGCCGGATCGACCTGGAGCATCTCATCGTACGGCTGGAACACTGGCTCGGCCCCCTGGAGGCGGACTTCACGGGCGAACTCGGCAAAGCTCGGTTCCGGAACGGCCACCCGATCACCACGGGTCACGTTGGTTTCGATTGCTAGCCTGATGGCGTCCATCCCACCGGCCGTCGGGACGACATACTCGGTCAGGCAGTTACAGAACGTCGCGGCCGCCGCCCGGAACTCGGCGTATCCATCGGCGGGATAGGCCCGAGCCGTCGAGAGCGTGCCGCTGTAAATCCGCCCGATACCCGTTGGTCGCCGTGGATTGACGCTCGCACTGAAATCGAGTTGGCGAGGGTCCTCGGCACCACCATGGGGCTCACGACCGACATCACGTGCGGCGTCGGGATCCATTACCTACCGTTCATGGGTGTCGTGCCTATCAAAGTACGGATCGGTTAATTCTCCAAAATATCGCCGAATACCGATCGAAGGCGAAACCAACCGGAAACGATTAGAGGAGGTCCTCGGCGACGGTGGCATCAAACCGACGATTGACGTTCACGGCGAAGCGAACGTCGTGTGTGAGATAGACCGAATCCTCCCCGCCGGGGTCGACGATATTGATGCCGGCCGGGACGACCATCCGACCGTCGTGGTCAAACGTCGACTCGGGGCACAACCCCAGCTGGCGTTTCAACGACGCCGGCACGCAGGCGGTCAGCGATCCGCCCGAATGGGCGGCCAGTAGTTGATCGATGGCGTCCCCGTCCAACAACGGCAGATCCGCCGCCGTCGTCAATACCGGCGGATCGATCTTTTCGTGAGCCAGCGCCGTTTGGAGGTCATCGACGTAGCCGTCACCGGCGGTCTCGATGGTCGGCAGGAAAGCGGCAACGTGATCGCGGGTTTGGGGCGCGTTCGGCGAAACGACGGCGTAACTGTTCTCGATCGGACTGTCGGCGAGGGCCCGGCGGATACGGTCGATCATCGGAACGTCATCGACGGTGAACAGCGGTTTCTCGACATCGGCCTCCAGTCGGGTGCCACGACCACCGCACATCACAAGCGCGTCCATGCGATCACCCCCACATGTAAGCCGACGACCCGTGCGAGTTCGTTGATAGCACCCAGGACATCGCCGCTGAGCCCATCGAGCCGGCGAGCCGACCATCGGGCGATGATCAATCCCACGGCGCCGGCTCCGAGGAGAGCACCACCACCACCCGGCGGAACGAAGACGAGCGCCGGGAGGGAGATGGCGACGACGGGCGGCCAGTCAGCCGGGTCGAGCGCATCGAGAAATTCGGCGCCGAGCCCCTCATGGGCGGCCGTGTACCGACAGGCACACAGCGCCATCGCCGCTTTCGCACCGACTTCCGCGGCGATAACGATCCCGACCGCAACGACCGTCGGGAGATCGGCGAGCGCCAGGCCCCCAAGCGCCAGGGTAGCGAGCACGAGCCCGACGGCAAGCACCCCGCCGACGCCAACCGCGGTGTCGTGCATAACCGTGCGACGGCGGTCCGCATCGCCGTGAACAACGGCGCCGTCCCCCAGATCCGCGAGCCCATCGATGTGGTTGATACCCGTGAGGAGATAGAGGACCGCCAGGAACAACGCCGCCGCCGCCGGCGCCGACAACTCGAAGAGAAAGATCACACTGAGACCGACCCCGATGACGTACCCGACGATCGGCATCGCCGCCGGCGTCGTCCGGAAGGCGTCCCAGTCGCCATCGGAGCTCGAAACCGGCAGCCGTGTGAGGAAGCCAAGCCCGCCACGAAGCGCCGCGATCACAGCCACGCGATCACCCCCGTAATGCCGAACGCGAGGCGGCCGGTCCGCGTGATGATGTCAAGCCCTGTCCGCCCGATATCGACCGCTGGGAGCGACGCGTCCGGGTTCAGCTCGTAGACCCCGGGTTTAGCGAGTCGAACGTCCAGGAGAGCCGCGATAGTCGCCATCGGCCAGCCAGCGTTCGGTGACGGCGGTTCGTGGGCCCACGACCGAGCCCGGACGAGCGTCCCCGGGGATCGTTCGACCACGACCAACAGGAGTGCTGTCACCCGCGCGGGGAGCCACATCACCAGATCATCGAGCCGGGCGCTTGCGGTTCCGAGCGGGTGGTCGGGATAGCCAAACATCGAATCGAGCGTGTTGACGGCCTTGACCCAGGCGGCCCCACCGGCGGCCGCCGGCAACGAGACCGGCGTTAACACGGCGAATGCCACCAAGGGCGCCACCAACCCGTCGGCGAGATTCTCGGCGGCACTTTCGACAGCCGCGCTTCGGAGCTCGGGTCCCGACAGCGACGCGGGATCACGGCCCACCAGGGCTGGCACTGCCGTCCGGGCCGCATCGGGATCGGTCCCGGAGAGCTCAAGCACCGACTCGGCCCGATCGCGCAACATCCGGAGGCTGGTGGCGGTATAGAGTGTCAGTCCCACGCCGAGAGCAGCAAGCCACGGATCGACGATCGTCAGGGCCGTTAGTCCGGTCGTAACGAGACCCGCTACCAGCAACGGCAGGCCAAGGGCGATGAGAGCGCCGACGAGCTCGGACGCCGGCCAGGACCGATCGAGCCAGCCGATGACGGTGCCCAGCCACGCCACCGGATGGAGGTGGTCGGGAGGTTCGCCGAATACGGCATCGAGGCCGGCGGCCAACGACACCGCAACGAGGCCGTGTAACGTCATCGCGACTCCCGACCGTAATGGCAATCGAACCGCACGAACACGGACAGTCCGAGGATGACGAACACGGCTATACACCAAGGGGTGGAAACTATCGGATGATGTTGCTTTCGAGATCCCGCGGGAAGTAGGTGAGTACCTCGTAGCCGTCCTCGGTGACCGCGACTGTATCGGAGTGGCGGTATCCTTCGTCCTCGGTGTAGATACCGGGTTCGATGGTGTAGACGTGCCCCGGCTCCATCGTCTCGTCGTTGCCCCGGTCGATGTACGGGGGTTCGTGGCCGCCGAGACCGATGTTGTGGCCGACGTGGTGTTGGGCGAGATCGGTGATGCCCTGTTCCTCGAAGTAGTCCCAAACCTCCTGGTCGACATAGCTCACCGGGACGCCCGGTTCGAGGGCCTCGATGGCGATGGTCTGGGCCTCAAGCATCAACTCGAAGTAATGGATCTGTTCGTCAGAGGGCTCGCCGATGAACATCGTGCGTTCGAGCTCGGAATGGTAGTGGTCGACGTTGGCACTCGCGCCCGTGATGAGGACGTCGCCCGTTTCGAGGCGTCGATTGGCGGTGTGACCGTGCGGGAGCGCCGTCTGTTCGCCGCTGATAAACCCCGCCCGGGCCGGTCCGTCGCCACGGACGGTCGCGACGTACTCATCGCCAAGCGTATCGAGCATCGCCCGGGAGGCCTCCATCGAGGCGCGCTGGCTGACCGTCGCCGGGTGAGCGCCGGGTTCGGCGTACTCGGCGAGATAGCGATGAGCGAGGTTCGCCCACTTGACCGATTCGGTGATCAACTCGATCTCGGCATCGGATTTCGCATACCGCATCCGTTTGGCCCAGTCTTGGGTCTCGACATCGACGTATTCCGACAGCGCGGGACCGGCATAGCCCATGGTTCCGGGGGCACCATCCATGTCAGCCATGACGGCGTCGACGCCGAGTTCCGAGAGCATCTCGACGGCGGCCTCGATCGGTTCGCCGCCGGGATAATCGAAGTAATGATGCACCGCATCGAGCCGCGGGACGGCCTCGGCCCGTTCGACCTCGAGGCGTGGAACGGTGATTTCGATCCGTTCGTCGGTAATCGCGAGGACGACCGGCCGTTCAGTTTGGAGATGATGAAAGCCGGTGAGATAGCCGATCGACTTCGCGCCGAACCACACCCCGGCATCGGCGTCGGTCTCGGCAAGCCGGGAGCGGACCTCGGCGATGCGATCGTGGTATTCGCTTGCGGGTAGTTCAGTCGACATATCGGGTGATATCAGGGGGCGGACAAAAGGGTTCGTTTGCGATTCGGGTGACCCCGAGCCGGCCGGAGAGTCACAGACGCTGTCGGGGAAATATGATCAAGTAGTTCGGATCGCCGACGCGACGCTGACGGCGAGCGATAGTCAGGGTACTCCGATTCTCAAATCTTGCAATTCGGGTCCGAACGTTTTTGGGTAACCAGCGGGCTCCCTCGGGTATGGCCAGATCGGGGACAAAAAAAGCAACCAAGCGATCGTTGGGCGCGACCGCCGATACGATCGAGGTGCTGCACGTCGACGACGACCCCGACTACGCCGATCTGACCGCTCGGTGTCTCGAACGTGAAAACGAGGCAATGGAGGTCGAGACGGCCACCAGCGTCAGCGATGGCCTCACGATGGTTACAGAGCGAGAGTTCGACTGTATCGTCTCCGATTACGACATGCCTGGTCGGGACGGGATCGAGTTCCTGCGGTCCGTGCGCGAGGAATACCCCGACCTCCCTTTTATCCTCTATACGGGTAAAGGAAGTGAGGGAGTCGCCAGCGACGCCATCTCCGCTGGCGTCACCGATTACCTCAAAAAGGAAACCGGCACCAGTGACTACACGGTGCTCGCCAACCGCATCACGAATGCCGTTGAACAATACCGGACGAAACGGGAAGCAGAGGCGAGCCAACAGCGATTGTCGTTGTTTTTCGAACAATCCCCCCTCGGGGTGATCGAATGGAACGAGGAGTTTGAATTCGTCCGCGTCAACGCCGCCGCCGAGGACATTCTAGGATACAGCGAAGACGAGCTGATCGGCGCCTCGTGGCAAAAGATCGTCCCCGAATCCGACTGGGAACCGGTCACCGAGGTCGTCGATGACCTGCTCGAAGCCGAAGGAGGCTTTTATAGCGTCAACGAGAACGTCACCAAATCCGGCGAGCGGATTCGCTGTGAATGGCACAACCGGGTCGTAACTGACGATGACGGCGACGTCATCGCGGTGTTCTCACAGTTCCGGGATGTCACCGAACAAAAAGAGCGCGAGGAGAAACTCCGGCAAACGACCGCCCGTCTGGAGGTGTTGTTCGAGGAATCCCCGGACATGATCAACATCCACGACCCCGACGGGAACATCATCAATCCGAATCCTCGCCTCTGTCAGGAGACCGGATACGACGCCACGGAGCTCACCGAAATGAAGGTCTGGGAACTGGATCGGTCGATCGAGCCGGCCGAAGCGGCCTCGTTGTGGGAGAGCATGCAGCCCGGAGACAGCCATCGGGTAGAAGGCGAATATCAACGACAGGATGGGTCGACCATCCCGGTCGAGATCCACATCAGACGGCTCCGGTTGGATGGCGAAGACCGGTTCATCGCGTTCGCGCGCGATATTACCGAACGAAAGGAGCGTGAACAGGAACTCCGTAAGGAACGGGCGTTCATCGAACAGAGCCTCAACGCTCTCGACGACGTGTTCTACGTCTTCAGTCCCGACGGCGAGATTCTCCGCTGGAACGACCGCATCAGTGAGGTGACGGGGTATACTGACGCGGAAATCGAGGACATGGCTCCGACCGATTTCTTCCCCGAGGACGAGCAGGCACACATCGCGGATGGCGTCCAGGAGATATTCGAGACAGGGAGCGCAATCCGTCGGGCCGATTATCTAACGAAAGACGGCGATCGGATACCGTACGAGTTCTCGGGCGTCCGGCTGACCGATTCCGACGGCGAAATCATCGGGTTTGTCGGCGTCGGGCGGGATATCACGGATCAGTTGGCCAAAGAACGACAGTTACGGCGCCAGAACAAGCGCCTCGAGGAGTTCGCCGGGGTCGTCAGCCACGACTTGCGCACACCCCTGAACGTCATCAAAGGTCGGGTCGACCTTGCCAAAGACGACTGCGACAGCGAACATCTCGACACGATCGAGACGGCGGCCAATCGGATGGGTCGCATCATCGAGGACGTGCTGGTGTTGGCTCAAGGGGAAGATGATATCGACGCGACAGCCCCCGTCGAGGTGCGAGGCGCGATCGAGACTGCGTGGGAATTGACAGCCGATGACACCGATGGCGCTGAACTACGATTCGTCGATGAAAACAGTCGCCTTCCGACGATCGACGCCGATATCGATCGGTTCCAACAACTCCTGAAAAACCTCCTGCAAAACGCAGTCGACCACAGCGACGACAGCGTGACGATTACCGTCGGCACGCTCGAGGACGGCTTTTATATCGAGGATGACGGGCCCGGGATCCCCTCGGAGGACCGCGATGAGGTGTTCGAGGCCGGCTACTCGACCGCCGACGGTGGGACCGGCTTCGGACTCTGTATCGTCGAACAGATCGCCGAGGCCCACGGCTGGGACATCCGCGTCACCGACGGTGCCGACGGGGGAGCCCGTTTCGAGATCACGGCCGTCGAATTCGCGACATAAGCGGGACCGGACATCACATATCCTTTCAGCAGGGCCGCCGGAGCGTTGATCGATGGCCGGTCGACTCGTCTTTGTCATCGTCCTAGCGATCGGCTCGACGGGAGTCATCTGGAAGAGCAGTGAACTCCTCGAGTCGGCCGCCGAGCGGCTCAGCAAACACTACGGTCTGCCGGTGTCCGTTCACGGTGCCGTCGTCGTCGCCGTTGGCTCGAGTTTCCCGGAGCTCAGCTCGGTGATCATCAGTACGCTAATTCACAACGACTTCTCGTTGGGCGTCGGGGCGATCGTCGGGAGCGCGATCTTCAATTTGCTCGTCATCCCGGCGTTCTCGGCGTTCGTCAGCGAGAACCTCGAAGCGACCCGCGACATCGTCCACAAGGACGCCCAGTTTTACGTCATCAGCATCCTGGTGTTGTTCATCATCTTCGCGCTGGGGGCGACGTACGTGCCCGGTGGGACCAATGAGGCAGCGATTTTGACACCGAGCCTTGCGATCATCCCGCTTGTCACCTACGGGATCTACGTCTTTTTACACTATCAGGACACCCGGGAGTACGTTCCCCGCCAAACGGTCGACATCAGCCCGGCTCGCGAGTGGGGACTGTTAGCCCTCTCGTTGATCATCGTAGCGATCGGCGTCGAAGGGATCGTTCAGGCGGCGATTCGGTTGGGTGCGATCTTCGAGACGCCGACGTTCCTGTGGGGGTTGACCGTCATCGCCGCCGGGACGAGCCTCCCCGATTCGTTCGTCAGTGTTCGGGCAGCCAGGGACGACGAGAGCGTCACGAGCCTCACCAATGTGCTTGGCAGCAACACGTTCAACCTCCTGGTCGCCATCCCGGTCGGCGTCCTGCTGGCCGGTTCGGCGACGATCAACTTCCTGGCGGCGATTCCGACGATGGGGTTTCTCGCCTTCGCGACCCTGTTTTTCATCGTCTTCACCCGGACGGAACTCGAACTCACCGATCTGGAAGCCGTCGGCTTTCTCGTGTTATATGTGATCTTTCTCTGTTGGATGACCCTCGAAAGCATCGGCGTCATCGAAACGGTCCAAGGGATCTGACCGATCCGGTATCCAGCCACAGCCACCGCTACCGGATGATGGTCAGGTGTCCAAGCCACCCTGATGGGTCGGCGGAGCAGTATTGATCTCGGTGAACTCGAATGTCGTACCGTCATCGGAGCCATCGACCGCAAGCGTCCAGTTGTGACCCGAGACGATCCGTTGGACGATCAACAATCCAAGCCCGAGCTGTTTGATGTCCTCGACATCGTCGGAGTCGTTCAATGCCGCCTCGATCGACGACGGAATGCCGGGGCCGTCATCACTGACGGCAAACCCGGTCGGCCGATCGCCGATCGTGACGGTCGTACCGGCCGGACAGTGTTCGGCGGCGTTCCGAAAGAGGTTCTCGAACAGCTGCTGGAGCCGAGTGGCGTCCGCATAGACGGTCCGGTCGGTCTCGATCGTCAGGGTCGCCGCCTGTGGATCGACGGTGTCCCAGGCATCCCGGGCGACCATCGCGAGCTCGGTTTTCTGACGCTGACCGACATCCGTGCCCTGTTTGGCGAGCATGAGACATTCCCCGACGAGCGAGTCCATCCGGGACAGTGAGCCATCGACCCGTTGCAAAAAGGCCCGGACCTCGTCGGCCGCGTGCTCGATCGCCAACTCGGTAAACCCCTTGGCCCCCGAGAGCGGATTGCGGAGATCGTGAGCGACCACCCCGGTGAACTCGTCGAGCCGCTCGTTCTGTTCCCGTAGCGCCTGGTGATGTTTCGCGCGTTCGATCTCGTGACTGATCCAATCGCCCAACAACGTCACGAACTGTTCATGCTGCGCGTCGAAGTCGGTCGGACGTGGTTCTTCGCCGGAGAAACAGAGGGTCCCGTAGGTTTCGCCGTCGATGAGAATGGGGGTCCCGATGTAACAGGCTAAGCCGGTCGCTTCCTTAGCGACATCATCGCGATAGTCGGTCGCCTCGACGTCGCCGAACGCGAGCGGTTCCCGCCGATCGACGACGTGTCGACACCACGTGACGTCGAGATCAGTCACCGAACCGGCGACGTACTTTCCGGTCGTGATGTTCGTCTGGACGACCTCGTAGTTGCCATCGCCGGTGTACGACAGCACACCGTACTCGACACCCAGGCGTTCACGACCCGTATCGATGGCCTGTCTGATCTTCTCCTCGGTCGAGAGATCCGCACTCGTCAGTTGATACAGGTCCCGGAAATACTGGGAACCATCGACCGACTGCTCACTCATGTTCCGAGTTAGTCACCAATATCCCGACGTTCGAGCGTCGCCGGTTAATCAGTTGTGCCGATAATATTCAATACCGTGCCCGGAGACGATCGGATCGGCGGATCCGCGACGGGTCGATAGCCCCTACCTAATGGGTGGAATTTGCTGTCACCCTTCGTTTGACAGCAGTCGACAACACGCCGGATCGATCGGCCGAGGGCCGATCACCCCCGCGAGAACAATCGCTTTACCAGCGACGTGATCCCGAGGTTCCGTTTGGCCATGATAACCGTACTGGCGGCCTCACGACCGACCTGCTCGGGGATCGCCCCGAAGACGAGTTGTTGAAGGAGGCCCTCGCGGGTCGCCCCGATGATCGTCAGATCGTGCTCTTCGGTCGCGGCGACGATCGCGGCGGTAACATCGTTGTCCTCAACGATGTCGGTCGTATAGTCGACGTCCTCAAGGATCCCGGCCGTCTCATCGAGGTGATCGAGGGCGGCCTCACGGTCGGCCTTGCTGGGGGCGCTATCGACGACTCGCAAGAGGTGGATCGTTGCCCCCGTCGTGTGGGCGATCGCCCGGGCGACCTCGGCGGCGAACGCGGCGTGGGGACCGCCGGCCGTCGGGACCAGGATGGAGTCGGGGATCCCTTCGGTCCCGATCCGTTCGACGAGGACATCGCAGTCTGCGTTCTGGACCACGTTGTCGACGGTCGATCCGACGACGACATCGCGTCGTCGTGCCGGGCGACCGCGCCAGCCCATCAGGATCGCATCGGAGCCATGCTGTTCGACCGTATGGAGGATCGCGTCGTCGACGCCATGGGAGATCCGGACGATCCCGTGGACGGGCACCTCCGAACCGGCGCCCCCCACATCCATCTCGATCGCTCGGGTGAGCACGTCCCGGCGTTCCTCGACGAACGCCCGACCCTCCGAAAGCGGCGTTTGGTTAGGGAGATCGACGACCGACAACACGAGGATCTCGCCGTTCTCGTCGGCGGCGATGTCCCGGGCCGTTCGCATCAGCTGTTTGGTGTGGTCGGGATTCGCGATCGGGACGAGGATTTGATAGTCCCGATCCTCGGGTTGGCGTTCCTCGATGACGGTCGGGGTTTCGCGTTCGATTTCGGTCTCGGAGGTCGCGCCGATGAAGGTAACCCAGACGACGACTCCGACGATTTCGGCGATCACACCGAAGACGAAGGCCCCGGGTTCGACGTTCACCAGCAACACGAGGTTCGCGAGGATGGCGATGATGGGCACGACCGGGACCGCCGGTACTTCGAATCCTCGGTCGAGCTCGGGGTATTTCTGTCGCGAGCGGATGACGGCGAAGTTCACGACGACCAGCCCGGTAAGCAACATGAAGTCGGCGAAGTGGGCGATCGCCTCGATTCCCATATGAAACGCCAATACGCCCGTGTGGATGGTGGTCCCGCCGAAGATCAGCCGAGGGAAGATCGTGAAAAAGAAAATGAAGAAAGTGATCAGCCCGCCGGTCAACAACACCGACCAGAAGGGCGTGTTGAACTCGTCGTGGAGCGACTCAAACCGATCGGGGAGGTGATCCCGACGACTCATCGCCAGTTTCACCCGCGACCCCGCCAACACGGTCGCGTTCGCCGCCGAGAGCATCGAAAACAGGGCCCCGACGATGATGATATAGAAGCCGACGTTTCCGAGGTAAAACGAGGCGGCGTATCCCATCGCGAGCTCGCCGTTCTCGGCGATGAACGTTTGGGCGCCCGCGGTGTCGGTGACGTCGCCGACGACGTCGATGAGCAACTCCAGATAGGCGGGGTTGTTGATCGCAAGCGTCACGACCAACACGACCAGTGCGTAGACGACGGTCACAAAGCCCATCGAAAAGAAGATCGCCCGAGGGACGTTCCGGCCGGGCTCTTCGATCTCCTCGGCGTTGGTCGCGATCGCCTCGAAGCCAAAGAAGGTGATGAACACGAGCGCGGACGTCAACCCGATGTCACGGAACTTGGTGAGGTTCTCCGTGACCGACTCCTGGATGACAGCGGTGTCGAGGGACTGGAGCCCACCGTACAGGAAGATGATGATCAACGCGACTTTCAGGGCCGTTACGACGATCTGGAACTGGCCCGATTCCTCGGTTCCCTTGAGGTTGAGCCCGACGAGTAACGCCAGGATGACCAACCCCGAAATCCAGAACGGCAGTGCCGCCTGGAGGCCGCTGGCGACCAGCGGGACGATAAACCGGTCGAACCAATCCGAAAAGGACGCGAGATAGAAGGCCGCGCTGGCGGGATAGCCGAGGATCATCGACCAACCGACGATATAGGTCAGATCCGAATCGAACGTATTCGAGACGTACGCATAGCCGCCGCCGGACTCGGGATAGATGGACGCGAATTCGGCATAGGCGAAGGCCGTAAACGACGCCACGATCGCCGCGATGACGAAGGCCACGATCGCCATCGCGCCGACATTGCTGACCGCGAGTCCCGAGAGAACGAAAATCCCGGCCGCGATCATCGTCCCGACGCCGAGCGCGATCGCCCCCACGATACCGATATCCCGATCGAGCTCGGTCTCGACGCTTGGCCCCTCCTCACTCATAACCCGAACCACTCAGTGGGGGCTGAAAAAACCGCTGACAGCGGCTCGTCTCACAGTAGATACTGGAGGACATAGACGAGTTGGCGACCGTGCTGCCAGGCGATGCCGCGGGGTTTCTCGATCGATCGGGTCTCGATCGGCACCGTCCCGATACGGGCGCCGTGTTCACGCGCCTCAAGGACGAACGTGCCACAGGTACAGGCCGCTTGGAGCTCCATCGTCGTCGCGAGTTCGCGGCGAAGCGCTCGTAGCCCCGAGCCGGTATCCCTGACGTTCACCCGGCGCTGGGTCAACCAGTTGAGTAGCCGCTCGGAGGGTCGCGGGATCCGATCGCGGGCCCCGATAACGAGGTCGAGTTCATCCCGCCGCAATGGTCCGAGCAGGCGCTCGATATCCGACGGGCGGTGCTCCCCGTCGGCATCGTACGTGACGATAATATCGCCGGTCGCCTCACGAAAGCCGCGTTTCAACGCCGCGATGTAGCCCCGATTCGTGTCTTGCTGAATGACCTCGGCACCGGCGTCGCGGGCCACGGCTGCGGTGTCGTCGGTTGAGCCATCATCGACGACCAACACGGGATACGATTCGGCGAGCTCACGGACGGTCGTCCCGATGCGTTCGACCTCGTTGTAGGCTGGAACAACCACCGTTACCGAGAGCGCCTCATCGGCCATTGTGAGTCGATACGTAGCGCAGGCCTATAGGGCGTACCGATCACCGACATCTCCCGCGGATCGTCCGACCGGACAGATTGAGTAGGGCAACGCCGATTATCATCAGTCACGCCGAGGGACGCTCAATCAGGGACGTTCGGCCGCAAGGAACGTATCGATGTGTTCAAAGAGCCGATCGAGTACCGCCTCATCGGTAAAGGGATTGAGCAGGACGGCCCGGAGCCAGCGAGCATCCCGATAGGTCGGCAACGAGAGAAAGACATCGGCTTCCCGAAGCAACGCGGTTTGGAGGCGGTCGTTGAGGTCGTCGTAGTCATCACGAGCACACCACGCCGGTGTCGCCCGGAAACAGAGAATATTCATCTCCGGCTCGGTCGCGAGCTCGAGGACATCCCGTTCGGCGATCCGTTCACGCATACTCGCCGTCAGCCGATAGCTCTCCTCGATCAGTTGTTCGAGGCCAGCGCGGCCCAAATGCTGGAACGTCAGCCAGAGCTTCAGGACATCCGCCCGGCGGGTACCCTGGACGCTTACTTCACCCCGGTTTGGAATCGCATCGTCACCACGCATATACGGTGCCCCGACCCGGAAGTTCTCCTCGAGCTGGGCGCCCTCGGCGAATAGCACCATCGCGCAGGTTTTGGCGACGTAACACCACTTCTGTGGATTGAACGTGATGGAATCAGCGGCTTCGATCCCGGTAAGCCGGTCACGGTGTCGCTCCGAGAAGACGAGCGCACCGCCGTAAGCCGCGTCTACGTGCAGCCAGAGGTCGGCGGCATCGGTGATGGCGGCGATCGACTCGAGCGGGTCGATGTTACCGGTCGTGGTCGTCCCGGCAGTCGCCACCACACAGAACGGGGTCTGTCCGGCAGCGTTGGCGTCGTCGATCGCGGTCCGTAACGCATCGGGACGGAGTCGACCGTCGGCGTCAGTTTCGACCGGGACGACCGCGTCCGTCCCCAAACCGAGAAGCATCGTTGCCTTCTGAAGCGAGGTGTGAGCCGCCTCGGAGGCGAAGAGTACCGGCCGGTGATCGGCCCCAGTGACGCCACGGTGGTGGGTATTGAGCTGGTGATTCCGAGCGACCCCGAGGGCTTGGAGGTTCGCGAGGCTGCCACCGCTGGTGAGGACGCCGCCGGCATCGGATCCGAGCCCGAACTCGGTGGCGATCGTGTCGATCAACGCGACCTCGAGTTCGGAGAACACCGGCGACATCTCGACGCTCAACATGTTGTTGTTGACCGTCGAGGTGACGAGATCCGCCAGCGTGGAGATCGTCGTCGGGATCGTGTCCATATGCCCGATGTAGCCCGGATGAGCCGGGTTCATCGAATCGGTGACGGCCGTCTCAAGGGCCGCCAACAGAGCGTCGGTCGAACGAGGCGTCTCGGGGATCGCGGCCGCCGGGATCGTTGGCTCGGCCGGCAACGGGGAGCGGGCAGCAGCATCGCTCATCCGCGTGTACAATTGATCCACAACCACGTCGGCCAATTCCCGGACCGTCTCGGCGTTGGTGCCACGCGGATTTATAAACGCCCCGGGCGGGAGTGCTGTCCGTTCCATAGGAGATATACCCGGACTCACGGGAGGGGAGTACGAATAACCTCCTGTAGGGACACCGGTAGCTCGGCAATCGAAAAGAGCGTGTGACAAAGAGAGGGTGGGGAGGAGCCCTCTGTATAAAGCATGTGGCGTCGATCATATATATCACGGCCAAGCACAGTGAAAGTGAAAATGACCGACTCAATCCGGGTCGATATCCGGATAGTAGGCGGTCGAGACGTCGGCCGTCGTGAGAGGATCAGTCCCCGTAGGCGATACAGCTGACCCGGTAGTAGGTTCCGTTGTGCTCGGCGACGAACGATTGATTGTTCCCCGAATCGGCGGCCCCCGGTGCGTTGAGGAACGGACACCGAACGCCGTGGCGATCGAGGAATCGAGCCGCTTTAGCCTCCTGATCATATCCGCGGAGTGAAAGCCGGCAGGTCCGTTGCCCGCCATCGGTCTCACAGTAGGCGAAGTCGTTCCCATCGTTCGAGGCGAGGAGGGCATCACGGAGCGCCGGTACGGTGGCGAAATCCGCCCCGGCATTCCCGTCGACGGCGGTGGCAGGGATCTCCGTCGCGACGATATCATAGCCGCCGCCCCAGCCGAGACCGAAACCGAGCAACAGCAACGAGAGGATGAGCACTGGCACGCCACCCGAAAACACGACCGCTCCATCCGGCCAGAGATCGAGATGTCGGAGCACAAACGGTACGGTCGCAATAAAGAGGGAAGCGACGATCACCGCCGTGAGGAGGCTGATAACCCCGAGGACAGCAGCGATGAGGAACACGACGCTGGCGGCCCCGAGCACGGCTAGCAAGCCGATCACGAGTGGCTGGAGCGCATCGGCATGGCCGCGTCGATAGATCACCGCCAGTGTCGGGACACTGATCGCCAGCAGGCTGCTGAGTGTAAAGCTGAGAATCGTCGCGGTCGTCGTCGCCGTCCACGGCCCCACGAGGAGATACAGGCCATCGTAGATCGGGTGCTGGAGGGGCTGGGCGAGCCACAGGAAAACAAGCGTGAACACGATCGTCCCGACCGCCCCGGCCAGAAAGGTACCGACGATCCGGGCGATCCGGCCAAGCGAGCGGTTATCGAAGGAAGTCATGTCTTATGATCGCGCCAGGGAGCCAGTGCACGCCCACCCGCGGCACTACTGCCGGTTGTTATAGCCCATGTAGGAAAGTGTCTTATGAATGTGCTCGGACCATCGTGAGCAGTATCGCTCCACAACGAAGGAGGAATAGTGGTGATTGACGAACGGATCCGGTCGCGAAACCGCCGTTTATGACCGCCGAGGAATAACCGAATCTGTGGACGCGTTCATCGAGTGGCTGACCGACCAACCACGGGCGACCGATCGGATCCAGTACCGCGAGCATACGCCGGCGCGTGCTCCACAGTTCGCCGACCTCGACGTCCATCACCGTGTCGAACGAGCCCTCGATGCCGAAGGGATCGATCAACTCTACGATCACCAAGTCGCCGCAATAGGCGCGATTCGGGCCGGAGACAACGCCGTCATCGCAACCCCGACAGCGTCGGGCAAAAGCCTGGTGTATACGGTGCCGGCGATCGAACGAGCCCTCGAGGCGGGAACCCGGACGCTGTATATCGGTCCGATGCGGGCACTCATCAACGACCAGGAGGCCGCCATGGAGGCGTTTATCGATGGGCTCGGGTTCGGACCACGGGTCGAGCTTGCCCAGTACACCGGCCAACAGACCCAACACGAGAAACAAGAGATCCGGGAGCGTGAACCCCACGTCCTGTTGACGACGCCGGATATGCTCCATCTCGGGATCCTGCCCCACGCCCACCGACTCTGGGAGTGGTTGTTCCGCTCGCTCGATCTGATCGTCATCGATGAGATCCACGAGTACCGGGGGATCTTCGGGAGCCACGTCGCGTTGGTCTTACGGCGACTCGCCCGGCTCTGTGAGCGCTTCGACGCCTCGCCACAGTATGTCTGCTGTTCGGCGACGATCGGTAACCCCGTCGAACACGCAAGCGCCGTGACGAACGAACCGCCCGAATCGTTTGCCCTCGTTGATCGGGATACGAGCGCGACCGGCCCCCGTACCTGGCTGTTCTGGAACCCACCGCGCAAGCAACGAGCCGGCGACAGTCCGGACGACCCTGCCGACGAAGGCTCGGCAGGCGGTGAGCGGCGATCGCCCCATCCCGAAACCGCCCAGCTGTTCTGTGATCTCCTCCAGCACGGTCATCAGACGCTGGTGTTTACGAACTCGCGACAGACCGCCGAACGGTACGCCCAACGATCGGCCTCGCTACTCCGGGACCGTGGGGAAACGGCGCTCGCCGACGCGGTCGTTGCCTATCAGGCCGCGCTCACCCAGGATCGCCGTGAGACGATCGAGGCGGGACTCCAAGACGGGACAGTGCGGGGCGTCTGGAGTACGAACGCCCTCGAGTTGGGCATCGATGTCGGCGGGCTGGACGCCGTGCTTCTCGATGGCTATCCGGGCACCCGGATGGAAACCCACCAGCGTGCCGGGCGGGCCGGTCGGGGCACCGATCCGTGTCTGGTCGCGCTGATCGGCGGCCAGGATCAACTCGATCAGTACCTCATGGCGAATCCGGCGACCCTCTTTGACGCCGCGCCCGAACGAGCGATGGTCAACCCCGCCAACGAGGAGCTGCTACCCGATCATATCCGGTGTGCTGCCCGGGAAAACTGGCTCAAGCCTGACGATACGGCGTTTTTCGGCGACGCATTCCCCGATCTCGTATCGGAGCTGACGGCCGATGGCGATCTCGAACGACGAGAGACAACACACGGGATCCGCTGGACGGATGCGGGCGACGAGTATCCCCAGCAATCGGTCAATCTGCGGACGATCGATGACCGGGAGATCCAGTTGATCGACACCGGCCGGGATGAGACCATCGCCTCGCTTGGCTTCGGGGACGCACTCCGGGACGCCCATCCCGATGCCATCTACTATCATCAGGGTCGGACCTACGAGGTCGCGGCCTTCCAGCCCGAGAAGGGCCGCGCACTCTTACGGGAAACAACAGCGACGTATCACACGCGAGCCCTCCGGCAGAAAGACATCACCGTCGAACGGGAGCTCGACGAGAAAGTCCTCGATGACCATGCCGACGTATCGGTCCGGTTCGCGGAGGTCACCATCCGCGAGCGGGTCGATGGCTACATGCGCTACGATGGCCCCGACGACGACGGGACCCGTGTGGAGTTTCCGGAACCGCTGCCGGACACCGAGATCCGCACCCAAGCGCTGTATTTCACGATCCCACCGCGGATCGAACGGACGGTCCGGGCGATGAACGATCGCGAGGACGGCTTCGCCGGCGCGATCCATGCCGTCGAACACGGAATGATCTCGCTGTTTCCCCTCGAACTGCTGTGCGATCGGCGGGACATCGGCGGGCTTTCGACGCCACGACATCCCCACACCGGCCGCAGTACGATCTTTATTCACGACGGTCATCCCGGCGGTGTCGGGCTGGCCCGCGGGGGGTTCGATGCCGTCGCGTCGCTACTCACCCAAACCCGCGAGCTGATCAGCGACTGTCGTTGTCCCGCAGGATGTCCGGCGTGTATCCAGTCGCCACACTGTGGGAACGCCAACAGCCCGCTGGCAAAGGAACTGGCCGTCGAGTTGCTTGATGCGCTCGCCGATGAACCACAGCCGGCCAGCCAGATCCAGTAGATGGCAATGCACGCCTAATCGTTCCGGCACCGACATGTCAGCGTCGCGTTCGATCGGATCAGGACTCATCCAAGGCCACGAGGAATCCATCCGCAGTGCCGACAAGCGCCCGTGTACCGGTCACGGCGGGGGCCGTCAACTCGCCGTTGTGGGTGAACGACCAGCGTTCGGTGCCATCGTGGCCGTACAGCTGCAGCGACTCCCGGGAACGCTTTCCGCCACTGTGCACGAAGAGTCCAGCCGCGGTCAGATCGGTGATCCGCGGAAACTCGTTGACCATCCATGACCAGCGTTGCTCGCCGGTAGCGGCGTCGATCGCGTGAATCCGGCCGTCCATGGCGGGAACGTACAGCGTTCCGTCAGCCAGTACCGGCGAATCACGCGTATCGCCCGTTACCGAGTACCGCCACCGCTCAGTGCCGTCGGCGGCGTTCACCGCGAACACCCAGCCGTCGTATTCAGTGAGATAGACGGTGTCGTCGTCAGCGACCACACCGGTCGGTACGAACGGTTCATCGACCTGAACCGAAAATCGCCATCGTTCGCGTCCATCACTCGCGGCAACCGCGACGATCGGGTAGTTGCCGTTGGCGTTCTGTGTCTGGCTGCGGAGATACAGCGAGTCGCCGTACACGCGGATCCCGTCGCCGCCCGGGGGCATCGAGCGGTGCCAGCGTTCGGTGCCGTCGACGGTCGCGAACGCGGTCGTACGGCGGCCACCTTCGATAGTATAGAGCGTCCCGCCATGGACCGTCGCGGTACGGGTATCACCGGCCTCGATAGTCCATCGCTCGGCGCCGGAATCCGTTTGTAATGCCCACAGTTGCTCGCCCTCGTAGCCGTACGCGTCGTCGGAGGTGCCGAGATAGACGGTTCCATCGGCGATCGTCAGCGGGGAGAGAAACGAATCGATCGACTCACTGGTCCAATGGAGTGTGCCCTTCGATCCGAACCGGATGAGCCGTTGGGCAACGCCGTGAACACCAGCGGTCCATCCGATGACGACGAACAGCCCTGCGGTGGTCGCGATCGGCCGCTCCATGATCCCCGCCGGCGCCGCGTATTCCCACTCGATCGTTCCATCATCGAGGGCGACCGCTGTGACGTTCTCGCTTGTGTCAGGACGGTGGTAGTCCTCGTCGCTGGTGGCACGGTCGTTGGTGCCGCCACCGATATAGCCGATCCCATCGTGAACCGCCGGTCCCTGCCGGATCGGCTGGCCGATCCGGGTCGTCCACTGAATGGCGTCGCCGGTCGGTGGCGTCGATGGATTGGAGCTCGTCGGCGACGCGGCGTCGGTCGGCGACGGCGAATCGGTTTCGGGTGGTGTCGCCGACGGTGTGGGCGTTTCCGCTGGGGCGGGGGTCGGACTTCCGGCCGGGCCATCGGTCGTACAGCCGGCGAGAAAGCTACCCACTGCCAGGGTTTTCGCGAATGTGAGCAGTCGCCGGCGAGGGAGGGCCATATCGGTACCTGCGTCGAGCTCGATAAACGTCTTCTGGACGGTCAAACCGACGACTGACCGTCCGTGAGCCGTCGCTATCCCGTTTAGTTGAGGGGGAAAAGTGCCCACGCTGATACCGAATTTTTAGGTGAGGGGAGGGGGATAAAAACTCGGTATCGCGTGGGCATCAGTCTATAGCACGCCCGGTACTAAAGAATGTTGTGACAATGAAAATAACAACCGTTCATTGAAAGCGGCGTGACCGACCCCGTGGTCGTTTTCCGGAACGGACAGTGGCGGGGGAAGATCGGACATCCGGTGCGGGGACCCCGGCCCACACACTCACGCTGAGGGATCGGTTACCTGCACGAGTTGCTTGCCAATATTTACCCCCTCGAAGAGCCCGAGAAAGGCCTCATCGGCGTGTTCTAATCCCTCAGTGATGGTCTCGCGATACCGGAGGTCGTCGTTGCGGACCCACCGGGCAAGCCGATCGCGTGCGTCCTCGAATCGGGGCTCAAAGTCACTGACAATGAATCCCTCGACGCGGGTCCGAGTCCGTTGATACATCCGCCGGGGACCGGTTGGTTGATCACCGGGCGCATCCTCGCGGTTGTAGAGGGCGATCTTGCCACAGACGGCCACCCGAGAGTACCGATTGAGGTGATCGAGTACGGCATCGGAGATCTCGCCGCCGACGTTCTCGAAGTACACGTCAACACCGCGAGGACAGGCGTCCGCGATGGCCGCCGGGAGATCCGTCGTCGTCCGATAGTTGATCGCCGCGTCGAATCCCAATTCCTCGGTCAGCCACGTGGCCTTCTCATCGGCACCGGTGATGCCGACGACGTGACAGCCGCCAAGCCGGGCGAGCTGGCCGACGACCGAGCCAACCGCCCCCGCTGCCGCCGAGACGATGACGGTGTCACCGGGCTTTGGTTGACCGACCTCGAGCAAGCCGAAATAGGCCGTCAGTCCCGTCATGCCAAGGACGCCGAGCCGAGTCGTGATCGGTGCCTGTTCGGCATCGACCGGTGTGAGATCGTCACCGTCGATCACCGTATAGCGGGCCCAATCGAGAGTGCCATAGACGATGTCTCCCGGCGTGAAATCGGCGTGGTTGGATTCGACGACCTCCCCGACGCTGCGGGCGACCATCGGGTCGCCGACCGCCCAATCATCCCGCATCCGGCCTCGCATGTAGGGATCAACCGAGAAATACTGTGTCCGGACGAGAACCTCATCAGGTCCCGGGTCGGGGATGGGCACGTCAACGAGTTCGAAGTCATCGGCGGACGGTTCACCCGTGGGCCGACGGGCGAGTCGCCATTGCTGGTTGGTGGTCGACATCAGCCGTTCCATCGGCGCTCGGTGTCATCACTGTTGTCCCAGATAGAGCCGGCCGCCATCCACCGACGTCCGTGGTAGCCGACAAAACGACGGCAGGGGGAGTCGACACTGGACACGACCTGGATTTTTTATATCACGCCCCGTTCGGGGATGCGATGCCGACGGATCTGCTGTTGCCACAGGTGACCGAACTCGATTACACCGACCTGGGAGTACGCGCCGAGGAACTCGGCTACGATGGTCTTTGGCTGGGCGAGCTCTGGGAACACAGTTCGATCGTGCACCTCACCGACATCGCCGCCCATACCGAGTCGGTGCGGTTGGGCACGGCGATCGTCAACGTCTTCTCGCGGACCCCGGCCGTGTTGGCGATGACCGCGGCGACGCTGGATCGCGTCTCCGACGGTCGTTTTCGTCTCGGCGTCGGGACCTCGACACGGAAAGTCATCGAGGACCTGCATGGCAAAGAGTGGGCGGCCCCGAACCCGGTGCGACGGGCCCACGAGACGATCGAACTCACCAGGGAATTCCTCGAAGGCGACGGGCGCGTGAGCTACGATGGGGCGATCTTCAGCGTCCAGGACTTCCCGGCGTTGGACGCGTCCGTCCCGATCTATCACGCCGCCTTGGGCCGGGCGAATCGCCGTGTCGTCGCCCGGCTGTGTGACGGCTGGATCCCCCACAACATTCCGTTTCCAGACCTCGCGGAAAACTACGCCTATATCGTCGAGCAACGGGACCGAGCCGACCGGGACGCCTCGATCGACGTCGCTCCCTACGTACCGGCCGCGGTAAGCGACGATGTCGAGACCGCCAAGGACGTCATCCGGGGTCATGTCGCGTACTATGTCGGGAGCGGACAGGGATACGAGCGAGCAGTCGGCCAGCGATTTCCCGATCGAGCCGAGGCCGTCGCCACCGCCTGGCGGGACGGTGATCGTGGCCGGGCTATCGAGGCAGTCACCGACGAGATGGTCAGCGCCCTCGGGGTGGCCGGACCGCCCGCACAGGCCCGAGAACAACTCGCGGACATCGCCTCGATCGACTGTGTCACCCGGCCGGTGATCACGATCCCCAGCAATGCCGACGACGACATCGCCGAACGGACAATCGAAGCGCTGGCGCCATCACACCATAGCTACACTGGCCATTCTTCTTCGGTATAGGCCATCTCCCAGAAGGCGTATTCGAGACGGGCGCTGGTCATGAACGCCTCGCGCATTTCCTCGTGTGCGCCCGGATACTGCTCGCCACAGCGATCGACGAACTCACGCATCCAGGCGACGGCCTCCCGGAACTCCTCGCTGGTGTATTTCTCGATAAACGGCGTGTACCGATGCTGGTCGTCGGCCAGGTCGGCCATGTGTTCGGCGATATCGAGAAAACCCTGACCACAGGGGTAGATGGCGGCACTGATCTCGGCGATCGACCCCTCATACGCCGTCCGGACGAGGAAGTTGGTATAGGCAACGCAGGTGGGGGCTTTCTCGACGGCCGCTAAGTCCGTCGTCGTGAGTCCGTATTCGGCCGCGAACTCGCGGTGGAGGTCCATCTCGTAGTCAAGGATGGTGTGGGCGACCTCCATCAAATGGGTCATCGTTGCCTCGTCGGTCGCTTTCGTGCCCGCGATGGCGAAGACACGGGCGTAATCAAGCAAGTAAAGGTAGTCCTGTTTCACCCAGTGACGAAACGCCGCTTCATCAAGCGTCCCCTCGGCGAGTTCGACGACGAACGGATGGGATTGCTGGGCGTCCCAGATCGCCGATCCCGCCTCAAGTAGTTGATCGCTGAACGCCATGCTATCGGGAATAAGCCGTCTCGATCCTATTATAAGCTACTAATACAACTCGGTTGTAACCACTGACAACAACAGTATACGTTTTGCCCCTGGATACAGTAACACGGGTAGTGGTCCCCGATCGAACGATCCGGTGGCTAGCCACACTCGTCCAGCTCAGTTTGGCGACTATCCTTCTCGTCAGTCACCTCTGGACGACGGCGCCGTACGTCTATCCCCACTACGTGGTGTTGATCCTCGTCCATCCGTTCGTACTCCGTCGAATCGTCGGCATTCGGCTATCGGCCTGGCAGATCTGTTATATCAGCGGTGCGCTCGTCGCCCATCCCATCGGGGGGCTGTACGGGTTCTACGCGACGGTGTGGTGGTACGACCACCTTACCCATACGCTGTCGGCCACACTTGTTGCCGCCATCGGGTTCATCCTGATCCGGACCTACACGCTCAAAACAGGTGGTCGACGCTGGCTCATTCCGGTCTTTACGATGGCGTTCGTCTTGACGGGCGGGTTCATCTGGGAGATCGTCGAACTCCACGTCGAGTGGCTGACCGTGTATGGCTACAACGATACGGTCCTCGATTACGTGTTTAATACCCTTGGCGGCCTCCTGGTTGTGGTGGTTGGCCCGCACGTGCTAAGACGCCATGCTGTGGCAGTCGTCGAAAACCAGCCCCTCATTTTGCCACAGCTCGATCCGAGATAAGGCCAGCCTCGAATCGGGAAAAATGCAAATCGGATGGATCGTTAATATCAGACCACCATAACAAATAATTATATACTATATTGACGTTGTAGTCGCCGATGAAGAATCGAATACTCAATAATGGCTTTCGACTGTACGCCGTCGCGCTCGGTCTGCTTGGTGGGTGGACCATGCTCGCGATGCTGACCGACATCAGTGTAGCATCGTCCGCCCTCGGGACCACCTGGCTGGGGCTTGCAGCCCTCGGTACCGTGCTCACGATCGGATTGGTCATGACCCGTGAGGAGGTCTTAGCCCTCAGTGCCCGCCAACGACAGGAGTTCACGACGAATCCGCTCACCGGAACGCCGCTCTCGCTCTATATCGCTGGACTGGTCGGCTGGACCGTTGTCTCAGCGGCATGGTGGCTGACCGGCTTCGTCGGTGTCGAGGCCACAGTAATCGCCTACGGCTGGTTCGGGATCGCTGCGTTCGGAACCGTCCTCACCGGCGGGCTCTGTATGAAGCATCTCCGTCCCCTCCAGGTAGTCTCGGGAACGTCGGTCCGGGGCAAGCGGTAATTCGAACCCCCACGTGAACAGGGTTGTTTTTTTGCGGCCGGTAATTGTCGGCGTATGCGAGTCCGTTAGCTTTTCCTGGCCACCGAGCGGACCACTCAACGAACCCCTGGATTGGTCCCATACGGCGTCGTGCGGACATTTGCAGTATCCGGGGGTTCGCCAACCATGCTCCCCCTTTTGTAGCCATCACATCGAGGGGCGGACGGATCCGACAGCCTCATGAAGGAAGTTTCAGTAATCGACATTACAGAAACATCATTCAGATTACATTTATGGAGGAGTCTGTCGTGGAATGATCCAACCGATGGCGACCGTCGAGCACCTCACCCCGACCCCGGACCCCGAATCGGATCCGGATCCGGCGTATCGGTCTCTAGACGAAGCCGGCCCGATGTTGGAGGCACTCACCTCCGAGGGCGCCCGGAAGATCATGGCCACGTTGGACCGCGAGCCTGCATCCCCGACCGCAATCGCCGAGGAAGTGGGCACCTCCCTCCAGAACGTTAGCTATCATCTCACCCGGCTGGAGGAGGTCGGGCTGGTGACCGTCGTTGGCACCCGATACTCGAAGAAAGGCCATGAGATGAACGTCTACGCGCCGGCCATTACCTCGCTGGTGATTACCGATCTGACGACCGCCGACCACCCCCGCCAGGGCGATGACGCCGGCCGCGCCGGTGACTGAAGGCCAGTATATCCGGATCCGAGTGAACCGCGGTCCGATCGACGGTTGTCGATAAACTACCTCAACCGCGCGCCCGAAGAGACACAGCAACTATCGCTCTCCGGGATCCAATCGCCCGTTACCTGACAGTAAGGGAACGTTCTTATCGACGAGAGCCGTTCATCCGGCGACTTGCAAACCGCCTGTCCTTACCATACACCGGAAGTCCACAAGCCCCTGTCCGCCCGGAGGTTCGTGAGCGAAGTGAGAACGCACGTCCGGGTGATCGATCTGCTGGTTCTATCGGCGGTGCCGCTCTTTTTGTTCGCCGCTCAGTTGCTCCCGCCGGCTGCCCGTGAGGAGCTGGCACTCGCCTACGCCCGTCCAACAGTCGTGACGATGGTGACCGCCCATTTCGTCCACACGACCTGGAATCATTTCCTGTCGAACCTGGGTGCCTACACCATCGTGACACTGACTGCGTACGTCCTGAGCGTTCTGACGGATCGGCGCCGACAGTTCTTGACCGTGTTCGTGCTGGTGTTGGCGCTCGTTCCCATCGGGCTGTCGTGGCTCTCGTTGCAGGTTCGTTCGACCGGTATCGCCCGGGGATTCTCGGGCATCGTCATGGCTCTTCTCGGCTATCTGGTGCTTATCCAGGTCGGCTACTTCGGACTCCGGTTCAGTCCCACAGCCCATCTCGATCACGCTCCCGGGATCTTTTTTGTTGGTATCGCAGCGATCGGGGTCGTAACCGGCCCGCCCACACGGATCACTGGAATACTCGTCGGCGGGGCAATCATTCTCGCAGGGATCTATCTATGGCCCGTCCTCCGGGCGAGTTCGATCAGCGGGGTAATCGAGGGATTGGGACGGACAGGCTATTTCGAGGTCGGCGCCTTCAGTGCGGTCACGTCGACATGGGTCGTGCTCACGACGTTCTCAGCACGGACCGGGCAAGGAACCGTCATCGTCGATCAAGTCAGCCACCTGCTGGGGTTTAGCGTCGGGTTTATCCTCGCGTACGTTGCCCTCCGGACGGATTGTTCGATCGCCCACGTCTGTCACTGTGCCAGGCCCGATGCCGATTGTACGCTTCATGATTCACGATTGACGAGAAGTCTACGCTGGCTCCTCGTTCGTGTCGGATACTGCTGAGCTCGTTACCGACCGATCGGGGACCTGGGCGGTCTCGCCGATGGGGTCGAAACGGCAAAGAAACCATCGCAGTGGATCTGACAACCGGTGGCGAACGCATGTCGAGATATGACATAAACAATAGTAATACTTATGCTGGATTCCAGCGTCCTCTACGTGATTAACTCCGAACAGAGTTGGTTACGATACCCACCAGTCGAGATGATGAGATTATTACTGCCGTAGCGAAACACCGGATTGACCAACCGACCACCCGTGGTGCACTGAGTGTCAACGCCGAACCGTTGGGAACCACGCTGCTCTCAGCACCGCTCGGAAGTAGCATTGACGACGAAGCCTGCTGTGAGTTAGCTGAAACACATCTCCATCCCGGTGCAGTCGTTTTTGCGATCACACTCACCCAATCACCGTCGGTCCGGCTTGCAGCCTTTCAAGAATACGGCCCACAGGAGATGGCTCTCCAGTTTGAGATCGTGACCGTCGATAATCAAAACCTCCCTCAAGGATCGAATACGGTCAGCGTACAAGAGCCAACCCAGGCGCTCACCATCACAACGGTCCGTACTGCCCAGGATCTCACGCGACTTGGCTTGACGATCAATAGGCGACTTCGAGAAATTGCCGGCGATCAGCCTCTCGTCGTTTGTTTCCACTCGGTGACCGCGCTGTTGCAGTTCGTTGCTCCGACCATCGCGTTTCGGTTTATTCACGCGCTTAACGGCGTCGTCGCATCCCATGGCGGGTATATTCACTATCATATCGACGCCGATGCCCATCCTCCGGCGGTGATAGAAACGTTCCGACCGCTCTTTGATACCGTCGTCGATGGCGATGAGTTGATTCGGGACAAACGCAATACCCCTCCAGTTGGAGAACCGGCCGAGCACCGACCGAAAAGTGCCACCGGGGCGTCATCCGAAACCGAATCGGCAATCCTGGTTATCGAGGACCCGTCCGATGGAGAAACGCCGACAATCGCGGCGATCGAAGCCGGCTACGACACGGCAACGGCTCCGACAGCGACCCCGATCGAAGCCGAGCCGACAGTCGATGCGGCTCAGGAATCGGCGGATCCCGATCGGATATGCTGCCGGGAACGTCCACTACCGGAACTTGTCAGTGCTACCGGGAAGACACCGACCCCACAAGTAGCGCAACAGATACGAGCCGAGGCCTCACCAGGGCGGCAAGGGACGAGAAGACTCACCGACGCCAGCGATTCACGATCGGCCAGTGAGCGGGAACGCACGTCTTCGTCATGGCAATGGGGGCCAACACAGTCGATCGATCTCAGCGACGATACCGATCCGTCCGATACGCACTCCGCGACGGATTCGGGGACGGTCGGAGAGCGGGAAACCGCTCCGTACAGTTCTGCGGAAAGGAGCGCCAACAAAGACGGACGGACAGCAAGCGAGAAGGACACGACCGCTGGGAGCAACGAGAAGGTTGAGGCGTCCGATGACTTCGATATTGGACGTTTCAGCCGGACGTTGGCTGGAGTATTGCTGTTGATTATGGGTACGACGCTCATCTTACAGGGCGAAATGGTGCTTGCCGGGATGGCGACGCTGGTCGTCGGCATCATCCCCACCGCGAGTCCATCTTTGCTATGGGTGGGTGTTCCTGCAGTGCCGCTATTCGTCTCGCATATCGGTGCCTTCGGGTGTGGCATCGGCATCGTCCTGCTGTTTATGCGATAAACACCCCGAACACGGGTCACGTGACGGCTACACCGGCGTCACCGACCGGGCAGAAACAGCCACAACTACACGGGCAGGGGAGTCGGGAACAAAGGCAACGATCGTCGAATGATGATTGGTGGTGATTTTCAAGTCAGAGCCGGTTGATAACGAGTCATGGAATCCAAACAGTTCCTGTTTGTGTCAGCGGACGCGGCCCTGATTACGGATCTGGCATGGCAGGTCCACAGGGAGGGCCACGATGTCAAATATTACATCGAAGCTGCGAGCGATCAAGAGATCGGTGATGGATTCATTCCAAAGACGGACGATTGGCGCGGGCAGGTAGAATGGGCGGATGTGATCATTTTCGACGATATCTGGGTCGGATCGGACATCGGAACCGGGGAGATCGCAACGGGGCTACGGGAAGACGGACACGCCGTCGTGGGTGGCACGCCGAACACTGACCATTTGGAGGAAGACCGTGGCTATGCGATGGAGGTACTCGAAGAGCATGGTGTCAACACCGTCGAGCACCAAGTGTTCGAAAGCTTTGAGGCGGGGATCAAGTATATCCAGGAGCACCCGAGCCCCTACGTAATCAAGCCATTGGGGGAAGTACAGAACGTCAAGCGATTGCTCTATGTGGGCCGCGAGAGCGATGGTGGGGATGTCATCGATGTGCTCCGGGCCTACGAGAAAGCCTGGGGACACCGCATGAAAGGGTTCCAGTTACAACGGCGCGTCGAAGGGGTAGAAGTGGCGATCTGTGGGTTCTTCAACGGGGAGACATTCATTACTCCTGTTAATTTCAATTTCGAGCACAAGAAATTATTCCCCGGAAACATCGGGCCATCGACGGGTGAAATGGGGACATCGATGTTCTGGACTGGACGGAACAAGTTGTTCGAACGAACCCTCGGAAAGTTAGAGCGCTGGCTCGCTACCGAAGGCTACGTTGGAAGCATCGATCTGAATTGTATCGTTAACGAAAACGGGATATATCCGCTCGAATTCACGCCCCGATTCGGTTATCCAACGATCGCCCTACAGGAGGAATCGTTTGCATCACCGACCGGCCAGTTTTTCTATGACTTAGCCCATGGAAACGACCCGAATCTCCGCGTTCACGAGGGCTATCAGATCGGCGTGCGAATCGTGTTGCCACCGTTCCCGTTTGATGACGAGAAGACCTATGAGGAAAACTCGCGAAACGCCGCGGTCGTTTTCGAGACGGAGAGTCGAGACGGGATCCACATCGAGGACGCAAAGAACGTCGACGGGCAGTGGCGGGTTGCCGGCGAGAGCGGCATGCCCCTCGTCGTGACCGGGAAAGGTGAGACGATGCAGGAAGCGAGAACACAAGCGTACGATCGGATCGATTCGATCGTAATGCCGAACATGTATTACCGAGACGATATCGGCGAACGCTGGATCGACGGAGAGGGGGACCGCCTGCAAGCCTGGGGACTTCTCGGTCCGGACGGCAGTTAACGGGCAGATCGAAAATTTTCAGGCTGCTGTCAGTCAGTGAGAGCGCTTAGACGAAAGTGAATCAACGGACGAAGGGGAGAGTCATATGCCCGCAATCGCTGGTTCGGATGGACGACAGTGACTTACAGCTTGGTCAGTTCGTCACGTACAGTATGTACAATCTGAACTATACGTGACATGACAATAATACGAATCTTGATGTCGATTCAGTCCTGGTCCCTTCGTATATGAGTCTCGTGGATGTTACTCAACCGGCCGTACTCCACGTTGATGATGACCCGGCGTTAGGTGATCTCGTCAAGACGTATTTGGAACGCGAAACGAGCGAGATCGATTGTACGGTGACGACCGAAACTTCTCCACGGGACGCACTTGCGACGCTCCGAAATGACGGGCAGAAGTTCGATTGTGTCATCAGCGATTACGATATGCCGGGCATGAACGGCATCGATTTTCTCGATGCAGTGCGGGAGATCGATCCCGAACTGCCGGTTTTGTTGTTTTCCGGCGAAGAAACGACTGACATCGCTCCCAAGATCATCGAGGCTGGCCTGACGGATTACCTCCAAAAAAGGCCGGACACCGATACATACACGATGTTACTGCGACGGGTCGAACACGCCGTCGATGCCGGTGGGCAGTTCGACGCCGCTGAAGACACCGAGCTCAGCGCCGTTGGTGTCATCGGAACCGACGAACGCATCGAACAGGCCGACGAGGGCTATGCCGCCCTCTACGGGTACGATGTCGAGGAGATCGAAGGCAAACACTGGGCCGAGATCCATCCCGAACGGGAAGTGAAACACATCCGCAATCACGTGTTGCCGGTCGTCCAGGAAGGCGGGAAATGGAGGGGCCAAAGCGAGGGGCTCCGTCCCGACGGAAGCACGTTTCCGCTCTCCAAATCGGTCACGGCACTCGACGATGGGCGACTGTTGATCGCTGTCTCGAAGCTGGATGCCCCCGAGGACGCCAGTGACGACTGAAGCGAGCGGATCGGGACCAACCGACGAACGTCCATCTCGACGTATTGATGCAAACCCGGCTTGGGATCGTTTGCCTCCGTGCTGACCTTCCCGGTGGGCGATCGATAACCCAATGGCGTCTCTGACGACGGTGGACGAACGGTGTCGCAGTCGTCCTCTAAACTCGACGTGTCCAACGATCGATCCAGACGGGGGCGTCACGGGTCCGGATCCTTGTAGTGCAGGTAGATTGTCAAGATCGAGAGCAAACTCTTACCGTCGTAATATTTTTTAATGAACTAGATCTTTCAATATGCTACGGTCTTGCCAGTGAATGACTGACATACAAACCAGCACCCCTGACATTAGTGAATCACAGCTGCCGTCGAAACTCCAGAACGCTGGGATTTCGGGCGCCGGTGGGGGCGGGTTTCCCTCATACGTCAAATGGAGATCCCTCGAAAACGCGCGCTATCTCCTCGTGAATCACCAAGAGAGCGAACCGAACTGCTACATCGATAAGTGGATCGGCAGCCGCTATGCCCAGGAATTGGCGGCCTTTTTCGATGCGCTGCTTGACGCCGGGCTGCAGACGATCGTGATCGGCGCGAAACACGCCCATCGTGACCCCTGGCTACGACCATTGGAAGACGCAACGGATGGGACGGTCTACGAACCCGATCAACTCCCGATCGACTGTGAGAAAACGTCCGGCGTGGTGTTCGCGTATACCGATGACGTCTATGAGTATGGGATGGAAAACGTCCTGTTGCGAGTCGTCGCCGGAACGGTCATCGGCAAGGATCTCCCCGTCGATTACGGCTGGATCGTCCAGAATACCGAAACGATCTACAACATCTATCGGGCGATCAGGGATGATAGGCCGGTGCTTCGAAAATACGTCCACATCGATGGGTTCCGGCCTGACGGATCGCGGCTCCCGCATACGATGCTGGAAGCACCGATCGGAACATCCGCCGGGACATTGCTGGAAACGGCCGGAGTCGATCCGGGAATGGTAACTGACGATCGGATCCTCGTCGAGGGCGGGCCCGGCTGGTGTTTCAAGATCCAGCGACCGCCACACCGGTACGGGATTCGCAAGCATACGAACTGTCTGTTGGTACTCGGCGCCGAGACAGCCGCCGAGAATGTGTACGCGAACGGGCGAATCAACGTCTTAGAGCAGTACGATTGGTCGTTGAGCGATCCCGACACCGATCCCACAACGGTACAGCCAGACCGGGTGCATGTCCCGATCATCACCAACGAGGAGTACTGGGAGCTTGTGACCCCATCGACCGCCGTCGTCGAACGGGGCGATCACGTCCAGCAAGGCGACGTGATCGCCAAAGCCGAACCCCGTGGTGACGGCTTCTGTCTCGCCCACCACGCACCGATCGACGGTACCGTGACCGACGTGACGATCCACGAAATCGAATTACAGCGCACTGCGTAGCGGCAAATAGAGGCGGGAGAAAGACAGGGATCGCCGATCGCGAGCATCGCCGTCTGGAACCACTCCTTCGCTCCGATCATCACTCATGTTCGATGAAATTTATAGAACGTTGACAATCACCGATTTCCCGCGCATATTTGTTGACGAATAATAATGTATCTCATTCGAGAGAATATAGAACCGTTATTTCGGCGACTTTTTTCGGGTTGACGATTCGATTCGGCCGATCGGTGGCGTCGTTCATGGGAACAAACTCCAGTCGTCGGGATGAAATGACAAAATTTTATCATACATGCTGCTCGGGCTTTAGGTGGATGAAGCTCTACGAGAAGGAGACAAAACAGCTTCTGGCCGACTATGGGCTCGCGACACCGGAACAGGAGGGCGATCGCTATGTCGTCAAGGCACAGGTCTTAGCGAAAGAACGGGCCGAACATGGGGGCATCGAGTTCGCCGACTCGCTCGATGAAGCCCAAGAGATCGCCGAGACGATGGAAGGGACCACGGTAAACGATCATCGTGTCGAGGACGTGTTGATCGAGGCGATGGTCGAACACGACGCGGAATACTACGTCGCCTTTCTCTACGATACCAACGGTCGCCAACCGGTCTTGTTATTCAATCGTGAGGGTGGCAGCGGGATCGAAGACCGGGGGGCTGAACGGCTCCCGCTTGCCACGGAAACACACGAGTGGCGTTTTCGGGAGTTCCTCGAACAGTGTGGCATCCCGTCGTCGGAACTCATGCCACTGGGCAAGACGCTGGCGAACGCTCACCGCTGTTTCACCGAATCGGACGCCCGAATGCTTGAGATCAACCCGCTCTGTCGAACCGAGGACGGGTACGTCGTCTTAGATGGCCGCATCGAACTCGACGACGACGCCGAATATCGCCATGAGTGGGAGTATCCCGCCCGCTCGGAGTTCGGTCGCGAGAAGACCGACCGCGAACGACGGGTTGAGGCGATCGACGAGGGTGATCACCGGGGCGTCGCCGGCAAGTACACCGAACTCGACGGCGATATCGCGATGTTGCTTGCCGGGGGCGGCGCATCGCTGACGAACATGGATGCATTGATCCAATATGGCGGCGAGCCGGCGAATTACACCGAATACGGCGGCAACCCGCCGACCGAGAAAGTGTACCGACTCTCGAAGGAAGTCCTCTCGAAACCCGGGCTCCGTGGCTGTTGGCACGTCGGCGGGACGGCGAACAACACGGACGTCTATCGGACGATGCAGGGGTTCTGTCAGGCGCTTCGTGAACTCGAAATCGACTTTCCGATCGTGGTTCGACGCGACGGACCGAACGCCGATGCGGCCTTCGATCTCCTGCGGGAGACGCGTGCGGAACTCGATCTCGAAATGAAGCTGTTTCGCAATGACACCCCGATGAGTGCGACTGCAGCAACGCTCATGGAGATGGTTGTATGAGTATCCTCGTCGACGAATCGACCCGCGTGCTCGTCCAAGGTATCACCGGTCGGGAAGCCAGCGAGAAACTCCCGGCGATGCTCGAGTATGGAACCGATATCCGCGCGGGAGTGACGCCAGGCAAGGGCGGTAAAGAGGTCCACGGAATCCCGGTCTACGATACGGTGGCAACGGCACTGGACGAACACCCCGAGATCAACACCTCGCTCGTGTATACACCGCCGTTTGTCGCCAAGGGCGCCTGCTTCGAGGCGATGGCACACGGCGTGGAGCTGATCAATCTCATCACCGAACGCGTCCCCACCCGGGATGCGTATGAGATCTATCGTCGCGCCAACGAAACGGGAACACGCGTCGTTGGGCCCACCTCCGTGGGGATCATCACGCCGGGGGAGTGCAAACTGGGTCCCATCGGGGGCGATCGAGCGGCGGAGATCTACAATCGAGGTCGGGTCGGGATCATCTCGAAGAGCGGCGGAATGACAAACGAAACCGCCTGGGTCGTCAACCAGGCGGGATACGGGATCTCGACGGCCGCCGGCCTCGGGGGTGACGTCATCGCCGGCACGACGTTTGCGGATGCCTTGGGGCTCTTCGAAGACGATCCCCAAACGGAGGTGGTCATCATGTTCGGCGAGCTCGGCGGGACCTACGAGGAACAGGCCGCCGATCTGTTGATGACTGATGGGTTCACGAAGCCGTTGATCGCGTTTGTGGCCGGCCAGTTTAGCGAGGATCTCCCGCAAGCGAAGTTCGGCCACGCCGGCGCGATCATCCGAGGGGATCGTGGCCGACCGTCCCACAAGATCAAGCGCCTCAAGGAGGCCGGCGCTCACGTCGTCGATGTCCACCACGAGATCGGAACGGCACTGGAGGAATACCTATGACCGAATGGGAAACGAGCGTTTCCGACGACGGACCCGATGCCGTCATCCGGGGGATCCCGCTCGATGACGTCGCCGAGATGCCATTCGGGGCGGCGATCTGGCTGATCCTCCAGGGCGAGAAACCGAGCGACGCCGAACGGGAACTCTTCGAGATGGTGCTGTCAGGGATGATCGATCACGGCGTTGGCAACCCATCGAGCGTCGCCGCCCGGACGGTCCAGAGTGGCGGCAACGGGATGAACACGAGCGTCGCAGCGGGTGTCCTCGCGCTTGGCGACCAACACGGCGGCGCGATCGAGGATGCGATGGCGATGCTCCAGCGATCGGCCGCCCCCGCCACTATCGTCGAAGACCGGTTGGCGGCCGGCGAGCGGATCCCGGGACTCGGCCATCGGGTGTACGACGATCATGATCCTCGAACCCGGCGGTTGGTCGAAAAGGCCCGAGACCTGGGACTGGCCGGCGAACATGTCGATCGGATGACGGCGATCCGGGATGCGTTCGCCGAGCGAAAAGTCGACCTCGTGATCAACGTTGACGGTGGTGTGGCGGCCGTCCTCAGCGATCTGGGATGGGATCCCCGGGTCGGGAAGGGCATCTTCATCATCGCACGCGCCCCGGGGTTGGTGGCACAGGTACGCGAGGAGATGGACGAGCCCCCGTTCAGACGACAGGACGGGGAGTACGTCGGCGAGTGACCACCGGCCGAGGCTGTCGATCCCAGAGAGTGCCGTCCGATCACGTCCGGGAAAACGAGCCTCGGGAGTAGGACTCAGGAGACTCAGCTTGCTCCGCCTGTGGAACCAACACAATCACACTGATTGGTTAGCGATTCTACATAATAACAATTATAATGGTTGATAGTTACGATGGTAATAGGTATGGACCTGCTGGGTGCTCATGCGTACGTGTATGAATGTGGCAGCTGTGGCCAAGAACTCGATGCTGATTTCCACTCCTGTCCAAGCTGTGACGGCGACGTAACCGTCCACGTACCCTGAGCTACCCAGTTATTTGCTTGCCCGAGAGGGTGATCGTTCAACTCCGAAAAATCACGACTAGTGTCCCGGATACGTCGTGTCGGTCAGGGCCCTCCTCAGGGATCGATTGACCACAATCGATCGACCGGGGGCCGTTCCATAGCCGTATCTGTGGTCTATCACAAAAAATTATGCAATTTTTGCTGCTTTCGCTGTTTATTGGTTAGCTAACTATAATTTCCAACTTGCTTATGATTCAAGTCGGGATCAACGGGTTCGGAACGATCGGCAAACGGGTCGCCGCCGCCGTGACAGAGATGCCCGATATGAGCCTGACTGGCATCTCGAAAGCAAGCGCCAATCACACCGCCGACGCGGCTCGGGATCGCGGCTACGACATATACGTCCCGGATAGTCGACGCGAGGACTTCGACACCAAGGACATGCGTGTCGCTGGCACCGTCGATGACCTCATCGACCGAAGCGAGATCATCGTCGATACGACGCCGGAAGGCATGGGGGCGGAATATCGACCGATCTACGAGGAGCATGAAACCCCGGCGATCTTCCAAGGTGGCGAAGCGAGCGACGTGGCGCCGGTCAGTTTCACGGCTCGTGCGAATTACGCGGAGGCGATGTCCCAGGAGTACGTCCGGATCGTTTCCTGTAATACGACCGGCCTCAACCGGTTGTTCGCGCCGCTGATCGAGGAGTACGGAGTCGAGCGGGCGATGGTCACGCTCGTTCGCTGTCGTGGCGAACACGCGGTGATCTCGGCCGATCCGGTCAAACCACCCTCACACCATGGCCCGGATGCCCTGGAAGTGCTCCCGGAGCTCGGGGAGATCCAGACGATGGGGATGAAAGTCCCGACGGTCCGACACCACTTCCATACGGTCAACGTCGAGTTAGCGGCCGAACCGACCGAAGATGCCATCCGGGAGACCCTCGACGCGGAGTCTCGGATCCATCTGATCGATGGCGATCTCGAGATGAACTCCGGGTGGGATCTCCAGGAGTTCGCCCTCGATCGGGGTCGTGAGCGGATGAACCTCTATGAAAACCAGATCTTCGACGACTCGATTACCGTCGACGGGAATCAACTGTATCTATTCCAATCCATCCACCGCGAAAGCGACGTAATCCCGGAGAATATCGACGCGATTCGGGCGATCACCGGGACTGCCGACCGACGCGAGAGTATGGCCATGACCGACGAGGCGTTGGGGATCGATAATGTCTGACGGCACCCGCCAGGATAGGTACCAGCCTGGGGACACGGCCGAAGCCGACCAGGCGGCCAAACTCGAAGGGATCGGCGCCAGTCCCGGGACTGCAACGGGCCGGGTCCGGATCCTTCACGACCTGGATGGAGTAGAAGCCGTTGAGAAAGGCGAGATCATCACCACGGAGATGACCTCGCCGGACATGGTGCCGGCGATGAAACGGGCCGCCGGAATCATCACCGATGAGGGCGGCATGACCTCACACGCGGCGATCGTCTCGCGTGAACTCGGCGTCCCCGCCATCGTCGGGACCAGCGACGCGACCAGTCGCCTGAGTGACGGGCAACGCGTTCGGATGGACGGCGATCGAGGATCGGTCCACCTCGCGAACGGCACATCGGACGCGGAGACCGAATCAGAACGATCAACGGACACCGACTCGGCGGGCGAATCGCGGCCTGCAGGGAAGTCAACAAGAGCGCCCAGCACCGCGACCGGGGTCAAAGTAAACGTCTCGATCCCGGACGCCGCTGAACGGGCCGCCGCGACCGGTGCTGACGGCGTCGGGTTGCTACGACTCGAACACATTTTGTTGTCGATGGGGAAAACCCCCGCCCGGTACGTCAGCGACCATGGGGAGGATACCTTCGTGCAAGCGATCGCCGAGGAGATACGAACCGTTACGGAGGCGTTTTATCCCCGGCCGGTTCGAGCACGAACGCTCGATGCCCCGACCGATGAACTCGCGGAGCTTGAGGGGGGTGAGGCCGAGCCCCACGAACACAACCCGATGTTGGGGTGGCGTGGAATTCGGCGGTCGCTCGACGAACCGAACCTCGCCAGGCTGGAACTCAGAGCGTTCAAACAGCTCCAAGAGGCGGGCTACGACAACGTCGAAGTACTGTTTCCGTTGCCAAACGATCCCGAGGAGGTAATCGCGGCCCGCGATCTAATGGCGGACGTGGGTATCGATCCCGACGACCGTCGGTGGGGTGTGATGATCGAAACGCCGGCCGCGGTTCGACAGATCGAAGCGATCGCCACCACGGGGATCGACTTCGTTGCCTTGGGGACGAACGATCTCGTCCAATATATCCTCGCCGTCGACCGGAACAACGGCCAGGTCGCCGATCTCTTTGACGAGATGCATCCCGCCGTGCTTGAAGCGATCGGCGAGGTGATCGAGGTCTGTAACCAACACGACATCGCGACGACGATCACCGGACAGGCCGGGTCGAAACCCGAGATGGCCCGGTTCCTCGTCGAGGAAGGGATCTCATCGGTGTCCGCGAACATCGATGCCGTCGGGGACGTGCGACAGGTCATCAGTCGTGTCGAACAACAGCTCATCTTGGACTCGATCCGGGAGTGAACGACCCGGTCCTGCTCGCCTTTCGCGATGGGTCTGACAACCACCGAGAACGAAGGTTCAAGCCGTTCAGCTTCTATGTCCGGCTGTGGAACGGTCACTGCTGATCTATGACGGCAGTAACGCCTGGTTTCGATCGGCTGCTGCCACACTCCAGCGGTGTTCGGCGGACCTCCAGCCCGTCGACTGGGGATCGGCCGAAATCCAAGCGTTTCTCCAAGCCCAGTTCGACGACCGGCCCTTTGCGTTCATGCTGGTCGAGGGCGATACGGTTCACGTCGGTGACCGGACCGTCCGCCGGATGCTCAAACGACAGGACCTACCGAGGACAGTTGTCGCCGTGGTACAGCGGGCCTATCCGCTTTTCGCCGGCCCGTTTGGCCGGGCGTTCCACGGTGAACCACCTGCCGATATCCACGGGAGTTTCCAGCTGACGCCGGCGGCACAAACGGAACTGGCGCCCCTCCGACGGGAGTATACCGTCCCCGTCAGCGAGGAGTCATCGACGGAGTGACCGGCCCGGGATAGCTCATCCCGAAGCGAGCGTCCGGCGGATGGCGTCCTCGATCGGAGTTCGATCGATCGGCACGACTGCCTGGAGATCACGCTCCGGATCGACGGTGACCGGATACCGCATACTCTCGACGAGTGGCCGGGCGATGCTGTACTGGACGTCGGTCGTAAACCGGAGCCAGTGAGAGGAGAGTTCCGGCGTCATCACCGGGACCGGGATGATGTACACCCGCCGGTTCTTTTCCTTGGCGGTTAGCTCAAGCAGGGATCGATACGACCAGATCGAGGGTCCCCCGATGTCGTACGTCTCGCCACGGGTGGCATCGACATCTAACAACCCGATCAGGTACTCGACGGTGTCCTTCACATCGATGGGCTGGCAGGGCGTCCGGACCCACTCCGGAACGATCATCACCGGGAGCCGATCGGTGAGGTCATCCACGATCCGGAAACTGGCGCTCTCGGGACCGATGATAATGGCCGCCCTGAGGACGGTCAGATCGAAGGCGCCGTCGGCAAGCACCGATTCGACCTCGCGACGCGACGCCAGATGCGGGGAGAGATCATCCTCGTTGCCACTGATACCGCTCAGATAGATCACGCGATCGACCCCGGCAGCCGACGCGCGCTCCCGAAAGCGGCGCGCGTATCGGCGGTCCCGTTCGACGAAATCCTCGGCGGTCAACGAGTGGATGAGATAGTAGGCTACGTCAACCCCCGCACAGAGACCCTCAATCGAGGCTGGATCGCCGAGATCCCCATTGAACGGCTCCACGCCGGTCGGAAAGCCGGCCGCATCGGCGCTTCTGGAAAACGCGACCACCTCATGGCCCTCGTCGAGCAGTGCGCTGACGAGCCGGCGACCGACGAACCCGGTCGCGCCGGCGACGAGCACACGCATCGGTAGTTACTATCGGTCAAATACGCAAGAGCGTTGGGACCAGCCACTCCAACTCGGAAGGTCGATCCATCCCCGATATCTGATCGACGCGGCGTGTGACTGTCCGATCACGAGGTCAGCGGGTATGTTTCGAGCACCTCGTACGTCGGTGGCCACTCGGCGGTGGTGTTGTACGCGACGAGCGAGAGCTCCTCAACCGAAACGGTCATCGATGGCAACTCACGCTCGTGTTCTAAACATCGCACGAGCGCATGATACTCCTCGGCGCCGCTCAGATAACCGAGAGTCAGATGGGGAATGAAGTTGTTACCGTCCCGGGCAAGTGCCGTGATGTCGTCCTGTTGACACAGGCGCCGGTTCAGTTCGGTCAGTCGTTGACCGTCATTCACTTCGATGTAGACGACGTCCGGAAAGAGGTTGAACCGAGGGAGCTCGATGTCGAACGGCGCGGCAGGTAAAATGGCGTCCGAGATCGCAGTGTCGACCCGATCGATGGCGGACGACGGCACCGGGTTCGGGGTTGTTCTCACCTCGGTATCGGAGGCGAACTGCTTGATCGTGATATGGAAATCGTCCGCCGCCACGGGCAGGAAACAATCGTACCCCTCGAGGCGGTGACGGAGCCGTTTGCACTGTGAGATAAGCTCCGGTGTCTCGATATCGATGAGCAAGACGAGTCGCCGCTCGACGTTGGTCGACGCGTCGTGATCCGATGACGGAACGATAGCGTGACGCTGTTCCCAGTAGGTGTCTTCATCGGACGCCATCTCGTCATCGTGCACGATTGATCGTTATCGGTTGGGGCGCATAACTGTTCGTTCACCACCGTGGGAAGCGGGTCGATCGGCATCGCCGAACGGGACGCCGATGGGCGTCGGTGCGTAGCGAGGACGGTCCGGGCGAGCAATCACTCATCAGTCCGCCATCGCCCCCCGAGTTCGTCACGTTCGTAATCGGTGAAATCGCCGTCCCGAAACACGCTGACACGACCGTTTTCCTCGCTGATCGTGACCGCCGCAAGCACCTCCTCGCGGACGGAAATTTCGACGGCACTCAGGTGTTTGGTCCCCATCCAATCGGCGTAGTTGATCTCCTCACGGCCCTTGACTTCATCCGTACTCGGGCTGCGAATCCGGACCATCTGTTCTTGAATCGTCCCGTCAGTCGTGATGATCACCGCCCCATCCCGCTTGAATGCGACCTCCCGGGCGGCCTCGACGAACGCATCCCGGGATTCGGTCGCGATGCGAGCGATATCGACGGGCCATCGATTGTTACCCAACGGATCGGCGTACTGGCCGAGGTCGACGTCGGCAACGATAACGAAATAGAGACTCGGGCCGCTTACGTACTGTTCGTCCCACTGGTCGAAGTTGATACTCAGATTCTCGGCGACGTCGGTCAGGAGATTCGTCAGCTCCGTCCCGGTTGCATGTTCGGCTTGAAGTGAGTCTTCGTTCATCACGGCTGGACTACCACAGTATCCCATATGTGACGCAGCTACCTGTATCTACGCCTCCTGTCAAGAAATTATAAAAAGTCCTTCGGGGACACGAATCGCTATGCCGTTCGCCAGCGCCCGCCGATTTCGTCGCGTTGATGGTCGGTAAATCCGCCATCTCGGAACGTCGTCACGCGACCGTCTTCCTCGCTGAGCGTTACCACGCCAAGGATTTCCTGGCGACCTGACACTTCAAGCGCGCTCAGATGTTTCGCGCTCATCCAATCGGGATACTCCAGCGCGGTGAGTTCCGGGTCGTTCGGGGTTCTGATCCGGACCATCTGCTCTTGGAAGGTCCCGTCGGCCGTGAGAACAACGGCGCCATCACACTCGAAGGCGATATCATGGGCGGCCTGGACGGCCGAAGTGAGATCCCGCGTGAGGATCCGAACATCGTCGATCGGCCATCGGTTGTTCCCGAGTGGATCCGCAAAACTGTCGAACCGGACGCCGGACGCAAGAACGAAGTACAGGCTCGGCCCGCGGATGTAGGGATCCTCCCAGCGATCGAACTGACGGCTCACGTCCTCGGCGATATAGGTGAGCAGTCGAACGACCGTATCAGCGTTGGCGAATGCGGCTTGCAATATCCTGGGTTACCTTGTCGATAATTAACGGCACCGGCGTATAGTGTTGTTCCATCGATGGGAGCCATCGGAAGCGACGAATCCATCGTAGTCGAATTATTCGGTTAGGAACGGACCGATCCGGCCGGAACGACGGCGTAGTCGGGTCCCTAGCTCACGCAACCACGGCGTCACGACGGCGTACCCCCACGCGGTCAGGACACCGAGCGTGAGCCCCCACGCGAGATGGCTCACCAGCAACGTCGACGAGAGGTTGGGGATCGGGGCCGGAATACCAAGCAATCGGAGCCAGATGGGTGCGATCACACCGGCGGCCAGCAGCCAGAGACACAGCGCCCATCCGAGCCCGATCCCCACGTACGTCCACAGTCGGGTCTGATACTCGACAGGTGTCAGCGAGACAAGTCCAGCGAAGACAAAGCCAAAGACGACGCTGTGAAACTCGTGGGTAAGCCATCCAATGACGGGATTTTCGAACCCGTAAAACACCCCGATAGCCGCAACGGAGCCGCCGAGATACTCCGCCGCAAAGCCGTAGGGAAGGCCGGCGATCACCGCCGCCGCGAAGATGACGAGCAGATGCGGCAAAGCCGGTCGCACCCCCGCCGTGTTCGACCACTGGGGTGTCGCCTCCGGCGTTTGGGCTTCCCACCGTGGCAACACGACGGTAATCGTCGTTCCATCGGCATCGACGTCGGTTTCGATCGTCCCGCCGTACCCTTCAACGAGGAGTCGTGCAACGTTCAACCCAAACCCCGAGTTCGGGTCGTCGAACTCCTGGATCTCCCCCGTCTCGAGCAGTCGGCGTTGTCGCTCGGACAATCCAGAGCCCTGATCGGTGACGCTGATACGAACCGTCGCGGCCGTCTCGACGGCCGACACCGCGACGCTTGCGCTCTCCTCGGGGGCGTGGTCGATGGCGTTCTCAAGGAGGTGGACGAGCAGCTCTTCGAGGCGCTCATCGGCTCGCACCTGGAGTCCCGACGGAACGGATTCGATGGAAACGGTCGCGGCCGGATGGCGATCATTGACCGTCGCTACGCTGTCGGCAATGGACGTTTCGACATCGACGGGGACGCCGGAGTGGTCGTCCAGACGCGCCTGTCGGGTGAGGTACTTCACTTCCTCGATGGCCTGTTCGATCGTCGTCGATTGTTCCTCGATCACCTGTCCGGCATCGCGATCCTGATCGGCGGTCGTCGCAAAGCCCCGGATCACGGTCACCGCGTTGAGGACCTCATGGCGAAGGATGCGGTTGAGCACTTCGAGTCGGTTCCGCTGGCGGCGAAGCTCACCCCGCTGGCGCCGGGTACGGGAGGCATAGAGGCCGGTTAACGTCCCACCGACGCTCCCGCCGATGAGGAAATTCGAGAGATACGTCCGCGAACGAACCGTCGAGAGATCCGGCAGTCCACCGGCGGTTGAACCAACGAGGGTGAGCATGACTAAGACCAGCATCGTCCCGGCGCCGATAACACACCACAACGCCGTTGTCCGAACCACCGACGAGTCGATATCGGCAACGGTCAGGGCCACCCCGAAAGCGGCCAACCCGAGCCCGAGCGCCAGCGGGATGACACCCGCGAAGTAGAAACGAATCGGGTCCTCATAGATCGCCAGCGTGACGGTAAATCGGGTGAGGAAAAAGCCGATCCCGGCGATGATGAGACCACTGACGTTTACACGGCGGGCCATACGACTGAACCCTTGGTAAAATCACGTATAAAGCTTTGTCAGCAATTATCAGTCATCCAAACATGCGTCCACCGGGGATGACAGTGAAACATCACGAACGGGGGGATCAGGCATCGGCCGAAGACGCTCGATGCTGGTTGAAGGAGGAGTTCGCGGGGGGCAGCCGGCCCACCGCGAAATAACAACTCGATCGGCAAACGGGCAAGTAATTAATCGCTACCCAGAGAGAGGACCATATGGCCAACGACCCGGCGGGCCCGATCCGGATCGGTGGCGTCCAGATTGGCCCCGGTGAAAAGCGACAGTTCCGGTACGAGGTGAGCGAGACCTATCTCGGTGACGCAGTCGAGATACCGGTGACGGTGATCCATGGCGAGCAGCCCGGTCCACAGATCTTCATGACCGCGGCGATCCATGGGGATGAACTCAACGGCGTCAAGGTCCTTCAGGAAGTCGCCGACCGGTACCGACCGGCCGGGATCCATGGCACGATCGTCCTCCTCCACGTCGTGAACGTCCCCGGATATCAAGCCCAACAGCGGTATCTGCCGATCTACGATCAGGACCTGAACCGATCGTTTCCGGGAAAAGAGCGGTCGAATACGGCTGAACGGATCGCCCGCCAGGTGTATGATCAATTCATCGAGCCATGTGATCTCGGCCTCGATTTCCACACCTCGACCAGAAACCGGACGACGATGTATCACGCCCGTGCCGACATCGATGACCCGGCCGTCGAACGGCTTGCGCGGGCATTTGGGACCAACGTGTTGCTTTCCGGGGAGGGCGATGAACACTCCCTGCGGGGTGTCGCATCCCGAAACGGGATACCGACGATCACCATCGAGATGGGCAAGGCCCACCGATTCCAGCCGGGATTGATCGACAAAGCTCTCGATGGGGTCGAAAGTGTGCTCGCCGAATACGACATCGATCCCGACGGAACGACGATCGAGCCAGCGTGGCGCAAGGTGATGGGTCCTTCGGAGGAGAAACGCTGGATCCGGGCCGAGACCGGCGGGCTCGTCGAGATGACGTGGGGGCCGAACCCGCTCGTCCACGAGGGCGAAACGATCTGTACGATCTCCGATCACTTCAAGGACAAACGGCGTGTCATCGAGGCACCGTTCACCGGCCTCATCGTGGGCGTCCTCGAAAACCCGGTCGCGTTGCCCGGCCACCCGATCTGCCATCTGGTGCGGATCAGCAGCGAGACCCACGAGGAGATCGAAGCGGAGATCAGCCAAGGAGAATTCGACGGCTATCGCTCGTACGGCCAACGCTGGATGGCCGACGAAGAACTGGCCGAGTGACCGACGCTGAACTCGAAGTCCAGGGAGATACACGACCACCGGCACCGAGGTAACGCAGTCCTTCGTGGCCGAAATGTCGAAACCGCGTTGGATCGATTACGGCTACCGACCTGCCAGGGGCGGTCCGATACTCGGCTTCAATTCAGGTTTTAGCATACGATGCGGCCTTTTGATGCCGGATGCAAGACAGTCATAGCATGATGCCAAGCCGCCCTCCAGGATGGTCAGCCATCCACATCGTTGTGGATCCTGTTCGATCTCCGACGCATCAACGCAAGCGACCAGCGCCAACGGAGGTAGGAACTCCCGAATGAGTCGCTATCGAGCCCCGTTGGTGACCGTTCTACTGGTGGGTCTCGTCCTCGGCCCAATCGTATCGGCCACAGCGACAGCCACGCCGGCGACGACGGCCGGGACCTCGTCCGTCGTCGACACCGCCGAACGGACGGAACTCTGGACGGACAACGGCACGCTCCGGCTCAATATGAGTGCCGGAGCGACCATCATCGGCACCTCTGATCTGCCGCCAGGGACGCCGGTGACCGTTCGCATCCGGTCGTCGGGTGACAATCCATTCCTCCGATCGATTTCGACGACGGTCGATCAGGCCAGTCGCTTTCGCGTCGTCACGGATCTCTCATCAATCCCACCCGACACACCGCTTACCGTCACCGTCCACTACAACGGAACGACGATAGCCGAGACGACGGGAAGGGTGACACCGTGTGCCGACTGTGAATCGACACCGGCGGCGACGACGATTCAAGGCGCCGAGAACCTCTCGTTACGGGCCGGTCAGGGTATTCCGATCCGCGGGCGAGCAAGCGTTCCACCCGGCGCCGAATTAAACGTCCGGCTCAGATCATCCGGCGATACCCCATTCTTGCTACAGCGATCGGTGCGTGTCAATCGCACTGGACAGTTCCGAGCGGTCGTCGACCTCGCGAACGCCGATCCGGGAAGTCAGTTCGAACTTACCATCAGCTACAACGACACCCAACTGTACGACACGAGCGGTACTGTCATCGCCTGTCCGGAATGTGATGAGGAAGCAGAATCGGACGGCGAGAACCGGCTCGATGTCCCCAATACCTTCGAGCTGGTCCATGGGGATACGCCGGCAGTGCCGATCACGCTGAACAACGCCACCGAGGGAACGTTGGTCATCGGCGGTGACTCGGTGAACTACCGGATCAACGCGACTGTGCGTGACGGCAACGGCGACGGGTCAGTCTGGGTCGATCTAAACGTCAGTGTAGCCGGGCGTCCGGATCGTGATCCATCACCCCTGTCGGTCAGAAACGACCAGGACACGGTCTCAATTATCAGTGAAACGGCCCTCCCGGCCGATCAGGAACGACTCGACGGGGGCGAGTATCCCGTTCGAGTCTATTACGACGGCGAACTCGTCGACCGCGGTCTGCTCATCTTCCCGGATGTGGATCCGACCATAGGCGATAGCGACGATGAGACAGCCGATGAATCGGCGTCACAGATGCCAGCATTCGGATTTGAACGCAATATCGTCTCGACTTATCAGGGACAGAAACTCTCGCTTGCCGCCGAATTCGGGACGACCGGAACGGCGACCATCCGGTTTGGCGACAACCGGACGAATTATACGGCGGTACTTACCGTCGAAGACGGCAACGACGACGGCCGGGTCGAACTGTTGGTCGATACGACTGCCATTGACGGGGACGGCGGCGCCTGGCGGCTCGCCGACGGGGGCGATCGGTTGACAGTTAAAGCCATCACGACGAACGGCTCGATCGCGAACACCGGGACGCTCCAAACGGGGGAGTATCCGGTATCGATCTACCGTGGGTCGAACACATCGGGACAACCGACCGACATCGGAACGATCGCGATCAAATCATCGCCCGGCACCAACCCGACGACCGGCGGGGACATGGACGAGACGACACTGCCGTTCGATGGGCTGGGAATTCTCGCGATCGGCGGTGCCATTGCGGTGATCGGGCTCGTCGTTATCGTTGACGCAACCCGCCGATGACCTCGAGCTGTCCCGGCGGACTATCTGAGCTGCCCCATACAGGCGTCTCACCGCCGCTGACGGCCGATATCCTCGCCGACCGTCGTCTCCACCATCGATACCGGTCATTGAGTCACCCTACTACGCGTCCTCGACCATCGCACAGTCAGTAGATGTTCGATCCGACATCCGAAACGATCGTGTGCTCGATCACTCGATCAGAACCGTCACGACGACCGCAACGACCAGGCAGCCGACGAAAAACACTAATCCGGGTTCAAGGACGCTGAAAACGAGCCAAGAGAGCGTCCCGCTGGGTTCGCCGGCAACAGACAGGAGTCCGGCGGGTTCGGCCGCCGGCCGACTGCCGGTGGTTTGCAGCAGGCGTTCGGCACCCCACTGAACAAAGAGGCTCGCGATCCCGAGCAATCCCACGCCCGCCATGACGTGTTTAAGCGAGCGATCGATCGAAGGGATCCGTTCCGGTTCGCCAACGAGGACCAACGGATCGGTCGCCGGACCATAGATCGTCATCTCGTTGCCCTTCTCCGAGTAGGCGGAGCCGACCTCGGTTATCAGGCCAGCCTCCTGTAGATTCGTGAGGTGATAATGGATGTTTTGGATCGACTGATCGTGGTCAGCAGCCAGTTCGGAGGGGGTCGACGGTTCCTCGAACAACGATCGATAGAGCCGGCGGCTCGTATCCGATCCGAGTGCCGAGAGGACCTCCTCGGCGTCATCCTCGGCGAGCGCAAGAACCCGTTGTTGGGGATCGGGTCGCGGGGATCGGTCCTGCAGGCGCTCGATATAGTTCGACATAGCGTGTATGGCCCACTCAGTCCGTCACGTACTAAGGGATGATCATGGATAAAATCCGAATTTGAGCGTGTTACGGGCCCGGCTGTGAGGGCTCGGATCGACCAGCGGCTCAAAGAGCAATCTACCCGCGATAGCGTCCGGTGATCGCTGGCCGCACGTCAGTTCGCAAGCCGGTTCCGGATGGCCTTGATCGCCGGGATCGGTCGGACCCGACCATGGCCGGTCCGGGCATCGAGTCCCGGTCGACCGACATCGGCGGCCGTTGTCGTGAGTGCGGCCCGGACATCGGTGGCCGGTGCATCGGGATTGGCGTCGATTACGAGCGCTGCGACGCCGGCGACATACGCCGCGCTCGCCGAGGTGCCACCGAACCGTTCGGTACCGACAGTAAAGCGCTGGCCGGCAACCAGATCGACCGCCGAACCGGATGTCGATGATTCGCCCGCTTGGCCGGCTGGGAGATGGCCAACCGCACTGTAGGGGGCGACACCTCGACGTTGGGTATCGTACGCACCGACGGCAACGACCGCGGTCCCCGTGGCGGGGGCGACGAGACTGCCGGCCCGCCGGTTGATCGCGAGATGATGGGTCGGACTCGTAACCTCGACCTGCGTGCCGGCCGCATCTCTGGGGCCGCGCAGGACGAAATAATAGGAACGATCCGGATCGACGGCGGCGACGATGCGCTCGTTCGGCGTACCGTCGGCCCGGTAGGGTTGTGATCGGGCGAGGAGTCGAACCGCGTCCTCGGTCGGTGTGTATAATTCGAGCGTGAAGTCCCGTTGGCGGGCGGTATCGGCCCATGAGAGCCAGAGGACGAGCCGGTCACTGGCGCCGGTCGGATCGAACAGATAGTTTCGGGTGCCGTTCTCGAACAGATGTGTGCCCTCCTCAACGGGATCGAACCGCCCGTGCCAGTGACCCTGGCCGACGTTGCCGGCGGCGGCGACGAAAACGACGCCCTGTCGGGCGGCCCGAGTGGCCGCCTGTGAGATCGCCGCAGTGCCATCACCAGGGCGGCCGAAAAACGACACCGGAGCGACGATCACGTCGACATCCTGTTGGAGCAACCAGGCTACGCCCTGGCGAAATTCGGCTGCCGTGTCGAATGCCGTGAGATACAGTTCGGCGTCCGGTGCCGTTCGCGCGACGATCGCGGCCGTTGCGGTTCCATGGCCGCTGTTGGTTCCCTGGACAGCTGTGCCACCGCTACCGAACGAACGGGTGGCGGCGACCTGATCAGCGATCGGTCCCTGGCTGGTTTCGAAGCCAGTGACATCGATGATGCCGACTTTGACGCCTTTCCCGGTGTAGTTCGCGCCGTGGAGTCGATCGACCGGGTTTGAGGGGGCACCGGAAGTACGGATCGCGTCGGTCCCGAAGCCAGGAATGGTCGGGGATTGTGGGCCGACGGCGGCAGCATACCCGATCGAGGCGGTCAACACCGTGACGCCAACGAGGATGACACCGAGCTGTCGGTGGGTGGAATCCATTCGTGGCGGGCCGTTGGTCTGTTCGGGTATCGTGGATGGTCGGTCATAAACACTTCCGATACCGTACTCCGATGTAAACACCGGATTGAGTCATCCACGGCGCCCACTATGGTCAGTGGAGCGGAGATCGAGAACCGGGAATTTCGGATCCCGAAGTTCCACAGTACTTTCTTGTGATGTCATGACATACCATCGCCCGCGTCCAGTGGTAGGACGCACAAGTGGGGATTGGCGCTTTGGCACGACCACACGAAACGGACGGCGACTATCCGGTTGCTCAACCTGCGGTATTTCCGGGGTCCTCCCCCGTTTTGTGCATGTGGCTACCGATGACCAGCGGACCACCCGTCGATCGGCTGGCGAGAACGATCCGGGATGGAGGACTGAACGAGCCGGTGTCGCGCACCGATCCGCGAGACCGATCCATTCGGCGGGGATCGCCGATTGGCCCGACAAACGCTCCAATCCCGGCGCTTCCGGTCGTTTTCAGTTATTGGGACTGGGGCCGGTAGCTTACAACCGCTGAGATCGAATCATCCGAATGGACGCGTAGTTCAGCCTGGCAGAACAGCCGGTGGGAACCGCGTCGACGGTCGTGGAATCCTTCGGGATTCCTCTACTGAATCGCGTCAACGCAACCCCCACCGGCCGGCCCCGGGTTCGAATCCCGGCGTGTCCATCGACGTCAATATAAGAACCACCGTGACTCGCCGACCGTTACGCCGTCGACTCGGCCGGCATGTCCGTTGTCGACCATCGATCAGCCACGACGACGAACGTCTCCCACCGTTCTTCAGCGTGGTGAATCCGAAAACCGTGATCGAGTAGCATCGACTGGACGGTCGCCAGATCGTAGTGTTCGGCGGGATTGGGGTCGTGACCGAACAGCCCGGTCGCCGTCCTCGACCAGTCGGCGATGACGATGCGGCCACCGGGTCGGAGTACCCGTCCGAGCTCATCGAGGACGTCCGCGACGCCGTGATGAAACGTCCGGATCGAAACAATGCCATCGAGAGCTCCGGACGGAAACGGCATGGTCGCCATGTCAGCAAGGACGGGCATCACCGATGCTGGCACGCCGTTCCGTCGATAATACGCGTGCATCGCCGGATCGATATCAACCGCATACACCGTCTCGACGATCGGCGCGATCTCGTCGGTAAACCGGCCGGTCCCGCTCCCACAGTCAGCGATCCGCCAGTCCGGATCCGGATCCAACCAACCGCGAAGCTCCTCGCCGGAAACATAACGATGTGTCGTCGGATCGTCCAGTCGGTCCATCCGCGACCGGTCGTCATCGTCGGGCATGGTGCTATCTCCCCAGTCCGAGGCCAGACACTTCAAGACCCAACTGGATCGATGGACGACGGTCAGAACCGTCCCCGACTCGGTGAGGCGCAGGCGAGCCTATGACCGAGGGTCATCGCATACTGGCACAGTCAACAGTGACCGCGGCGTTGGCGACGATGAACAACGACAGCTTCTCCTGTTCGGTGGCGTCCTCGGGATAGAACACCACGACGTCGTCCCCGGCCGTCCGGATGATGCGCTCGCTGACCAGGGACAACTCGGGTCGAGGACTCGGTCCCGCGTGATCGGGCAGTTGCGGGTCGTCTTCAGGCGTCGGTGTGGAGGGCATGGCAATCAGGGGGCGTACCAACGACAATTGCCGCTGTGGGCGCAAATACTTGGTGGCAGTATCGGCCGGCTCGCCGGACGAAAAGTACACGAGGGAGACACGGTATTGCCGATCGATCGCCGGAGTATCGGATCCGCTCAGTTGCTCACGAAACCACAAAACCCATTCCGGGTGCTCTGTGGGATGGAAGTTGTCCGCCGGAGTTCCGGCGGACCAGGGGAGGCTGCCCCGGTACGTCCGCCCCGGTGGCGGGCGGGCCGGATATTGCAGCGCTTCTCGGCATCCAAGCTGAATAGACGCCCCCGAGCCGGGCGTATTGTACTGTTGGAACTCAAAGAACAAAAATCCGTTCCCGGTGACGGCTATCGATTTGAACCACGACTCGCGTGTATGGTCCGGACTCTCGAAGCGAAACGACATCCCGACCAGTAGAAAAGAGACGGCCGGGACATCACACAGGCGTCAGATGGTGTGAAACTACCGATAGACGGAGGCGGAATCCCCGACTCGGCGAACCGACATACCGACGTCACCCTTGTAGTCCTTCAGGTGACGGGCACTGTTGCCGCAAGATGATCGACAAGGGCAGGGAAATCGAGTGCCGGCACCCATAGACGTTCGGATGACCGTCGTTGCTCGTTCTCAGCTCCTGGGAAGACGTCTGTGGGTTGAAAAATGCCCGATATGATAGTGTGTGACGTGGTAAAATGACAACCGACCCATACGGACAATGGATGGGGACACCGATGGACGATGACGACATCGACGACCTGTTAGGGGCGGCCGGCTGGGGGATCCTCTCGCTTGCTGACGGCGACGAACCCTATAGCATTCCGATCTCGTTTGGATACGACGACGAGGAGATCTATTTCGCGCTGATCAGGGCCGACCCGCCCAACAGAAAGTTCGAATTCATCACGGACGGAGCAACGGCACGTTTGCTCGTAACGGACATCAGGGCCAAGTACGACTGGCGGTCCGTTGCGGTGACCGGTTCCGTCCGGGCGATCGAGCGTACGGACGATTTGGGTGGTGAGGGACTCCTCCCGGAAGTCGACCGCAAACCCGACCAGACGACCGAACGTAGTGACGGATGGGGAGTCCTGTTGGATATCCTCGAGGAGAACCCGTGGTTTTCCTCGGAGTACGAGCGTGCAGAGCCCGTCGCAGCACTCCAAGGTTGGCGACTCGAAGCCGATGACATACGCGGGGTCGAGGTCAACGCTGAAGGCGAGTAAGTGGACGATGGGAAATCCGGGACATCGATCCAAACGACCTCACAGTAGCTGCGGACAAGAACGACCGAATCGTAATGCGGTACCACGGAGAGGATCGACCGAAGCAACTGGCCGACCGGCGACAGCTCCCGCTGTCACCGAAACTACGCCATCGGTTCCTCCTTTCGTTCCAGCCCGTGGACGTCTTCGACCTCAAGTTTCCATCGTTGGATCGAATCGAGGGAATCCGCCCGTTCGAAGCCCCGCATAAACCAGCCATTGTCCGTGAGGGCGTCGAGAAACGATTCGCGTTCGCTTTCCTCGGGATCGATCGACCGTGCCGGCCCCATAATCGAGACACTCCGCCAATCGAATCGCCCCTGGATTTCCGTCACGAGGAGCCGTGTGATCGCACCATCTGTGATGAAATCCATTTTCGTATCGTCGGGACTGGTGACGAGAAAGGGGAAATACACGTCCTCGCCATCGTATCCGAACGAGACGGGAATGCTGTATGGCTTCCCTTCGTTACAAAGCGAAATGATGCCGTACCCTTGTGATGTCAGCAACTGATCGATATCCTCGCTGCTCATCGGCGTTCCGGTGAATTGAGCATAGAGATTCTGTGACATACACCCGAGTATTCTATAGCAGACATTTTGAAATTTGTCCGGGAAGAAGGCTACCACGTCGTGTATACTCGGGTATCGAAACCGATGGGCTGAGCATGGGATCGGCCTCGATACACACCGAACACGACCCAAACGACAATAGGTCAGATAGCTCGCGACACCAGTCACGGATCGTCGACGGACTGCGTAGCGTCGGGTATCCCCATCGCTGGCGATATCGGGTTACCGGCATGCTACGGGGAGGTGAGGGGCCACGAAATCGGATGTCGGCATTCACTGCTCGGCCGGAGCAGGCGTAGCGATCCGGATCCACTCCTCAGTCGTCTCCTCAACGCGGTTGTATATTCGGAGCGCATCACCGTCGAGACCCGGATGCTGATCGATGACTTCGTCGACATAGGGAACGTGATCGACCATCTGGGCCTCCCGCCATTCATCGGGGAGCTCCTGGGGCTGATCGGAAGCAACACCGTCGGATGCAGTGTCG
>JAXINS010000011.1:0-35952 GCA_034190395.1 Chewarchaeum aethiopicum (SeqCode) | reverse complement strand
ACCGTCGTCGGTAATCGCCCCGTAGAGACCGACCGGCTGGAGTTCGATGTTGGGCAGCGTGCCAGGGCGATCCCTGACATAATAGCCGGTCGCCCCACACGCCCGACATTTGTACCGACAGACCGCCGCCCAGTGGAGAGTTTCGTAGATCGCGGCGTGGCCGCCACATTCCGCACAGACAAACGCATCCGGGAACGCGCGACCCTCAGTCATCGTTCCATGGGTGGGGTGCCTCAGAGGCGAGGCGGTCAGGCAGTTGCATGTGTGATCGCTCGGATGCGGGGCCGAGCATGCCATTGGGGGGTTGACGCCACCATCCGTGTCCCCCGTTAACAAGAACCACTGTTCTCGTTCCTAAAAGATCCATCGTTCTGACAACATATCGACCGGCGACGATCGTCGACGGAGGGATCGATAGACGACAATATCGTGCCCACAACATCCGACGATTCGGATGAACCGACATCACGAGTAGCGGGCAAGACATTTGATGCCGCCTCGGCAACGACTGGCCATGTATCGTGTGCGCTTTCGGGATCCTGGCGGGGCCGTCCGCACGGGCACATGGTCGGACGGCACGGTGAGCTTCGCCGACCGGACGTATCCAACCGAGGCAGTCGATATCCTGCCGCCAACCGAACCCTCGAAGATCGTCTGTATCGGCCACAATTATCGACGGCACGTCGAGGAGCTCGGCGAGCCAATGCCCGATCGGCCGGTGATCTTCCTGAAACCGCCAAACACCTACGCCGGTCATGGCGATACCGTCACCATCCCCCGGGAACTGGATCATATCGATTACGAGGCCGAACTCGGCGTCGTCATCGGCGAGCAGTGCCGTCGGGTGTCACACACCGATGCCATGGACGTCGTCGCCGGCTACACCGCGATCAACGACGTCACCAACCGAGCGGAAGTCGGCGACGATGCCCACCTCGTGCGGGTCAAGGCGTTCGACGGCGCAGCACCGATGGGCCCGGTCGTGGCCACCCCCGATCAGGTACCCGACGATGCGAGTGTCCGGTGTCGCGTCAACGGCGAGCTACGACAGGACGGCCGGCTCGATGACCTGATCTTCCCGATCCCGGAGCTGATCGCGGAGATTACCCGATTTATGACCCTGGAGGCGGGTGACGTCATCAGCACCGGCACGCCCGAGGGCGTCGGGCCGCTCGCTGATGGCGATCGGGTGACGATCGAGATCGACGGCATGCCGGCACTCGAACACGATGTTGCCGCCGAGTGAACCACCAGTGGCCACGTCCCGAATCCGCCTGCTTCGCCTGTAGATGATCACGTTCATCATCGATCGGCGGTGATTGTCTTAGGAGATCGAGCATGGTCGAGGTTCGTGCATTGGCGACGGACGCAGTGATTCTGAAGGATCGTCGTGTGCTCTTGCTCGAACGCGATCACCCACCGTACGAGGGAGCCTGGGTTCTTCCGGGTGGACTCGTCGAACCGGACGAAACAGCCCGCGAGGCGTGTCGTCGAGAGGCAAACGAGGAAGTCGGACTGACCGTTGAAGTCGAGACGTTCGTCGGGCTGTATGACGATCCTGATCGGGACGAACGCGGCAACGTCAGTGTCGCCTATCGGTGCCGACCGATCGGCGGTGAGACACCGACGGCTAACCAGGAGGCCCGCCGAACCGAATGGTTCGATCCCGCGACGCTACCCGAGATGGGCTTCGATCACGAAACGATCGTTCTGGATGCCGTCGTCGAATATTGACTTCCTCCCCACCGTAAACGGCGAGAATACCTCTGTGGGTACGAATGCCAGTGGTGGGCCACGTCGATGTCCGATCGACACGATGGGTTCAAACGGTCGGGACCGGCTAGCCCCGATAGGATGGCCTCCCAGGCCGAAATCGATCGCCTCCGGCTCGAAGCGGATACGATCATGACCCGTTATCAGGAGGTCGAAGCAGCACTGACGGCTGCTCGCTCGGAGTCCGGGGAGCACTGGGAGGCCGGCGAGCTCGAGGTAACGCTTGAGACACCCCGCGGAGAGCCAATCGATGTCACGCTCGATCTCGATGGCGATCCCGCGAGCAACGCCCAATCACGGTACGAGCGGGCCAAAGCACTGGAGGCCGAACTCGAACGCAAAGAACAGATCGTCGGCCAGTTGGCGCCGCTCCCGGCCGATCCAGTGGCGTATCTCATCTGTTATCATCTCGATGCCGTCACCGGCAACTATCCCCGGTCGATGGCCGGCCACCTCGACGCCGAACGCGAGCACGTCGAGGAACTCTGTGAGCAGATGGAACAAGCGGGGATACTTGAGCGGGTCGAGTCGGGGACGGTCAAACAACGCCGGGTCAAAGCCAAGCAGGCAAAGGAAGTCCGTCAACACCACACCTACTACCGTCTCTCGCGGGACGGCGATCACCTCCTGCGGTTTTTGGCCGAACGGGAAGGTCAGACAAACGTGTTGCGACACCTGCCGGACGGCCGTACCATCCTCGAACGGTTGTCGCGTGGCGGACCGGATTATCCCCGGATGACCGCCGAGGAGTTGGACATGGCATTCGAGTACGTCCGGCACCTATATCGGGCGCTCAGACAGGTCGGGCTCGTCACCGAGTACGAAGGGAGCACGATCAAGGGCAGCGAACGGAAACTCAAGCCGAAAGCCGAGACCCACCGCAAACACACGTACTACGTGCCGACCGACCGTGGCGAGTCAGTGCTTCGTGAGTTAGAGGATTGACATCCGCCCCGCCCTGAAGGGTGAGGCATTGGGCCTGCTTCAACGTAACCGACCGATGGCGACTGCCGGCTCGACCCGAGCGATCCGCTGTCGACGATAGCACTACATACACCGGGTGTGCAACGTCGGGCGTGCTCGATATACGCATCGACCACGGCCGGGTGGTGACGATGAATCCGGCCCGTGACGTCATAGCTGATGGCGCCGTCGGGATCCGGGACAACGAGATCGTCGCGGTCGGCCCGACCGATGAACTGGCCGCCGAACACGACGCCGATCGGATCATCGACGCGAGCGGTCATGCGGTGCTCCCGGGATTCGTCGACGCCCACGCCCACGTCAACGATATCCTGATTCGCGGTGGGCTCGGCACCGATCGAGCCCTCCACGACTGGCTCTTCAATGTCAACAAACCCGCCGCGTCGGTGATGACGCCGGAGGATCACGCGATCGCGGCCGCCCTCTACTGTCGGGAATCGCTCCAGTCGGGGATCACGACCTTCGTGGACAACGCCGCCGGCGGGCTCCCCGGCATGTTACTCGATCGGGCGACGATCGAAGCACGGCTGGATGTCTATCGGCAATCCGGGACACGGAACGTCTATGCCCAGGAGTTCGTCGACGACAGTTTCTCCGATGACCGGTTCAGGCAGTTTCTCATCGACCAGCAGCGAAAGCACACCGACGATGGCGACATCGACCCCAATCCGGGCGCGGAACCGACCGACACCGAGGAGGGGCTCGAATATATCGCGTCGCTTATCGAGGAGTATCACGGCAGCGCCGACGGCCGACAGTCCGTCTGGCCGGCCCCCCTCTATCCATGGGCGATGACGCCCGAAGGGCTGCAGGGCGCCTACGAGCTGGCCGAGACGTACGACGTGATGACGACCACTCATGCCTCGGAAGTCACCCAACAGGAGCGATTCCAGGTGTCGAGCATTGAATATCTCAACAACGCCGAGTACCTCGGCGAGCGGACGCTCCTCGGTCACTGTGTCCACGTCGACGAACGGGACATCCGGCTGCTTGCGGGGACCGACACGCGGGTCGCCCACAACGTCCTGACCAATCACGCCCTGGGTTCTGGGATCGCGCCGGTGCCGACGATGCTGAACTACGGGATGACCGTCGGGATCGGGACCGACAACGCAAGCGCCAGCGACACCGTCAACATGGTACACGATCTGCGCTTTGCCGCCCTCGCCCACAAAGCCCACCGGCAGGACGCGGGGGCGATGACCGCCGAGAAAGTCCTCGAAATGGCGACGATCGACGGGGCCCGGGCCATCGGCCGATCGGAGGAATTGGGCTCGCTGGAAGCGGGAAAGCTGGCCGACGTCGTGTTGCTCGATCTCGAACACACCCATCTCACGCCGGCACCGAACGTCGTCTCGGCGATCGTCTATCAGGCCCAGGGCTTTGAGGTCAACACCGTCATCTGTGATGGCCAGTTCGTCGTCGAGGACCGCCAGGTACCGGGAATCGACGACGTGTATCCCGACCTCCTCGAGCGTGCCCAAGCGAGTGCGGACGGCGTGATCGAACGCGCGGGCCTTGAAGAGCTCGCAGCCCGACCGTGGACATCAATTTCGCTCGAATGAGACGGGTCAACCGATCACTACGAAAACGAGGCTGTGAATTAGTGGAGAGCAGAGTCAAACCCACGCCGATCGGGCCTCATCGATCGGGGCGAGATCCTCACAGGCCCGGAGATAACCGAGCGTCTTAAACGACGACACCAGCCCTTCCTCGGCAAGCAATCCAAGCGCGTTCTCCCCGATACCGGCGTAGGTAATCGAGAAGAAATCCCACGCCGGGCCGTTCTCTGGAAACGGGCCCGTCTCTCGGGGGCGGCTGATGTCGATCACGCCACCGAGTGTATCGACGACGCGTTCACAGTGATCGACGGCTTCCTGGTAGATCGTCAGCGGCGCCTCGCGGTTATCCACAACCAACAGCCCGGATCCTTCGCCGGTAATGGCCTCCCAGATATCGGTTCGTCCGGCCTCGATAAGGAGCCGGAGGACGTCAAGCGTCGATTCTTTGTCGTTGATGACGTCAGTATAGCGGATGATCGTCCCCGTATCGTTGGACGATGCCACCGAATGGGGCACCTCCTCAGGCGACGGATCGGGATGGTATTCGACGATACCCGCGGTTTTCAGGTTCGTGGCGATCCCGTTCGAGAGCAAGACGCCATCGAGCGTAATACTCGAGGGCAACACGAACCGAACCGTCTCCTCGTCGATCGGATCGATCGCGAGCTGAACCGGACCGACCGATGACGCATCGAGGTGGGCGAGTACATCGAGTGCAGCGGGGATATCGTCCCGGCCGATAACCGCCGTTGAGGTGGCGATATCACCGGTCTCGCTGTCGGGAGCGAACGAAACTCCATGGGTGAGGGTTGTGATCTTCGATCGCGTTCCCTCCAGGCGTTCGCTAACGTCACCGCTATCCAGTTCCGCGTGGCCACGTTCGGTGAGCCGCCGACCCTTCCCGGCGACCTTTTCCGTGAGTCCCTTTTCATCGAGTTCCGAGAGGACGAGCCGGATCGTCCGATCCTGCATGGAGTAACCCCGCTGTCGGAGGAGTTCGGTCAGCCGAATGCTGCCGATCGGCTCATGGGTCTGGATGAGCCGCAACACATCGTACGTCCGCCGCTCGAGATCAGGTGGCATCGTGAACCGGTCGTTAGACAAGAGGTGGAATGCCTCTTCCATAGTTCTACTGATACAACCCATCCATGTTGAGGTCGATTACCACGTTGGGTGATCGATGGACGGTCTAATCGACCGATCGATGACAGTGTCCCGTAGGGAAGTTCAGCCAACGTTGTCAAAGCCGAGGGGATAGAATAGCTATACAGCGGTTGGGTAGCGTCGTGTGGAACTGGGTCGATGTATCGACGGGTGTCCGATCCGATCGGAAAATCGACGTGTAATCGCGAAACCGGCGGTGTAGCGCCTATAGCATCCCGACAGCCGGTCTGCTGGCATTTGCCCCAACTATAAATAGCTGGTTTGCCATGCTTTTCCTGGAAGGAACATACCATGTCAAATGGTAACGAGACAGGTCCGGAGTCACTTGAGGATGTACCTTGGGACAGCGATGCGCTGGATCACAGCCAGGTTGCGCCGGTGAAGCGCCGGAAGATCCTATCGTTCCTGGCGGCCGGGGCATCGGCGACCGCGCTTGCCGGCTGTAGTGGTGGCGGTGGCGGCGACGAGAGCGACGGCGGCGGTGGCGGCTATGGTGGCAGCACCGAGACACCGACGAGCACGGAGGCCGATAGCGGGGGCAGCGCCGATGATAAGACCGAAACCGAGACCGAGATGGGAGCCAAAGATCAGGGCAAGTTCGTCAAAACACTGAGTAGCGAATTTACCCAGTGGGATCCCTCGATCACGTTCGATCACTCGAACCGGATCCACGCGAACGTTTATGAACCGCTGGTGTGGTATAGCCTTGATCAAGGGGAGGTCACACCTGGACTCGCGAAATCCTACGACGTCAGCGACGACGGCACCGTCTGGACGTTCAACCTCCGCGAGGGCGTGCAGTTCCATGGTGGCTACGGCGAACTCACCGCCGAGGACGTCAAGTTCACCGTCAACCGGATGCTCGAGCTGGGGAAGGGCCCGGCCTACCTGTGGTTCCCCGTCGACTCGATCGAGACGCCGGACGATTACACCGCCCGGTTTAACCTCAGCAACAAGATTCCCCTCGATCTGATCGCGTCCTCGCCGTTTGGTTCCTGGATCTACTCGAAAAAGGGCGCCCAGGACGTCGGCGATTCGTTCAAAGAACAGACCGAGTGGTTCCGGAAGGGCAACGATCTCGGAACTGGTCCGTACACGGTCGAGGACTGGCAACGGTCCCAGAGCCTGACGCTTTCGAAGTTCGACGATTACTGGGGTGGTTGGGATAAGCCACACTTCTCGACGGCCGAGTGGCAGATCGTCACCGAATCCTCGACGCGGGTTCAGATGATCAGGGGCGGCAACGCCGATCAGGTCGATCGGATCCCGTTTTCGGTGCTTTCCTCGATCCAGAACGACTCCGGTGTGGAGATCTACGAGGAAAACAGCTTCAACCAACTGATCGCCCAGATGAACGTCCGGAAAGCGCCGACCGACGACGTCAACGTCCGGAAGGCGTTCTTACACTCGTTCCCCTATGAAAAGGGAGTCGAGGAGATCCGGAAGGGATTCGGCTCACGGAATGCCGTGCCGGTGCCCAACAACATGGTCGGCCACAACGACGAGCTCGAACCACCCGCCCATGATCTCGATAAGGCGAAATCGCTGATCGATCAGTCGGGCTACACTGTCGATGAAATCAACGAAGCGAGCCCGTTCCTGACGTACTCACCGGCCCAACAGACCCATCGTCGAACCGCCCTCACGCTCCAATCAGAGCTGAAGAAAATCGGTGTCAAACTCGACGTCAAGAAGATGTCCTGGAGCACGATGTGGTCCCGGGCGAAGAAACTGGAGACGGCACCCCACGTGTTCCTGTATCTCTGGTGGCCGACGTATGCCTCGCCGTATCCCAACCTCTGGGATCTCTTCAGCTGTGTCAACGTTGAAAAGGGCGAGACACCGATCTTCCAGCTGACGTGGTGGTGCAATAAGGAGTTCGATCAGATGCTGAACAAAGGCCGCCAACAGATGGCCACGAACCGTGAGCAAGGGATCAAGACGCTCAAGGAAGCCCAGAAGATGGTGCTCGATAATGCGCTGTCGTTTACCTTTTGGGATATCGTCCGGATCCATCCGTTGCGAAGCGAGATCAAAGGCTACGAGCCCCGCCCGGCATACCCGAACATCACGTTCTTCTACGACCTGCACAAGTAAACCAGGGCGGGCCGCGCTCTCTCAGCTATGAAGCTTCGATATTATGTGGCACGACGGTTGGGGCTGACGGTGATCGTCCTACTGGGCGTGACGACGATCACGTTCGTGCTCACGCACGTAATCCCGAGCAATCCGGCAGCGCTGTGGGCCGGCGAGCGGGCAACGGCCGAACAGATCGCCCAAGCGCGCCAGGAACTCGGGCTCAATCAGCCGCTGTACGTCCAGTATCTCGATTATATCTTCGATATCTTCCGGGGCGAACTGGGAACGAGTCTGCGGACGCGCCAACCGGTTCTCAAGGATCTGGTCACCCTGTTCCCGGCGACGTTCGAGCTGGTGTTGGTTTCGATGCTGATCGCCACAGCGGTCGGCATCCCGCTTGGCGTGATTTCCGCCCAGTATCGGAACACGCTCCCGGATCACTTCACACGGTTTTTCTCGCTGTCCGGCGTCTCGATCCCGGTGTTCTGGTTGGGGATGATGCTGCAGATCCTCTTCTTTTCGAGTCTTGGCTGGCTGCCCCTCCAAGGCCGGGTCGCCTCGGACGTCGTGGCCGCCCATCCGCTCGATAAGATCACCGGGCTATTGCTCGTCGATGCCCTGATTCAACTCAATATCCCGGTGTTCATCAGCGGGCTCAAACACATCATCCTGCCCGCCGTTTCGCTATCGTATGCCTCCCTGGCGATCATTACGCGGATGTCCCGATCGTCGATGCTCGAGGTCATGCAAGAGGAGTACATGCAGGTCCACAAGGCCTCGGGCCTGCCAAGCCGGACGATCGTCTATAAGTTCGGGCTCAAAAACTCCCTCAACAGCGTGTTGACGGTGATCGGTCTCTCCTTTGGCTACCTGTTGGGCGGGACGGTGCTCATCGAGAGCATCTTCTCCTGGCCGGGATTGGGCCGGTATATCGTCCAGAGTATCTTCACCGCGGATTTCCCGGCGGTGATGGGAGTTACGCTGGTCTTTGCGACCTCGTATACGCTGATCAACCTGCTCGTCGACGTGAGTTATGCGTGGCTCAATCCGCGGATCCGCGCCGAAGGAGGTGAAAGCTGATGGCGGGCTCGAGCGATTCAATGCTCAACAAGTACAAACGCGAGTGGGATGGGTGGTTCGAGCGCCACGAGGCCCAACTCGAGGAGATCCAAGTCAAGGTCGATCAGATCACGAACGATCCGGTGAGTATGACCGGGCTGGGAATCATCCTCCTGTATGCCTTCGTCGCGATCTTTGCCCCGTTCATCGCCCCGTACGACCCGACGGCCCAGGACCTGCTGGTCACGTTCGAACCCCCGTCGTTGGCCCATCCCTTCGGGACCGATAACCTCGGCCGGGACATCTTCTCGCGGGTGATCTTCGGCTCGCGGATCTCCGCTCAGATCGCCATCATCGTGGTCGCGATCTCGATCGCCATCGGCGTCCCGATGGGTCTGACGGCCGGATTCATCGGCGGCTGGTTCGACGAATTGATCATGCGAATCGCCGATATCTTCCTTGGGTTCCCGCCGTTGCTGTTGCCGATCGCCATCTCGGTGTCACTCGGTGGCGGCCTGTATATCGCCGCCGTCGCGGTGGCGGTTACCTGGTGGCCGTGGTATGCCCGTATCGCCCGGTCGGAGGCGGTCAGCCTCCGCGAGGAGGATTACGTCACCGCTGCCGAGGGGATCGGCGTCAGTACGCCCCGGATCGTCGCCCGGCACATCCTCCCCAACAGCATCGCACCGATCCTCGTGCAGGCAAGCATCGACATGGGCTATGCCATCCTCATTACGGCCTCCCTCTCGTTCATCGGGGCGGGCGCCCAACCCCCCACGCCGGAGTGGGGCCTGATGATTACGACGGCCCGAACCAACTTCATCACACATCCCTGGACCGCCGCCTTCCCCGGATTGGCGATCTTCATCACCGTGTTGGGGTTCAATATGTTCGGCGACGGGATCCGGGATGCACTCGATCCGAAACTCTCGAGACGATAAGCGATGAGCGATACACTCACTTCGACGGCGGACGCGCGGGCTGACAACGACCAAGAGTTGCTCCTCGAGATGGAGGACCTCCATGTCGAGTTCGACACCTACCGCGGGACGGTCTATGCACTCGACGGGGTAGATCTCGATATCCGGGCCGGCGAAACCGTCGGGCTGGTCGGGGAAACCGGCTGTGGCAAGACCGTCACGGCCCGGAGCATCCTCGGGCTCGTCGAGGACCCGGGACACGTCACCGCCGGTTCGATCCGATACAAGGGCACGGACCTGCTCGATCTGCCCGACGAAGAGATGCGGGACATCCGGGGCAGTGATATCTCGATGGTGTTTCAGGAACCGACCAAATCGCTCAACCCCGCTTTCACGGTCGAACAGCAACTGACCTCGATCATCACCCACCACCTCGATGTCGGCCAAGCCGAGGCTCGGAGTCGGGCGATCGACGTCCTCGAAGATCTCGGGCTGCCCGACGCCGAGGACATCCTCGAATCCTATCCACACGAACTCTCTGGTGGGATGGCCCAGCGGGTACTGATCGCACTGGCGCTGGCGTGTGAACCCGATCTCATCCTCGCCGACGAGCCGACGACCGCACTTGACGTCACGATCCAGGCCCAGATCCTCGATCTGTTCGACCGCATCCAAGAGGAGTTCGGGACGAGCATCCTCCTGATCACCCACAACCTCGGGGTCGTCGATCAGGTGTGTGATCGGGTCAACGTCATGTACGCCGGCAAGGTCGTCGAGTCGGGACCGACCCAGACCGTCTTCGACGATCCGGAACATCCCTACACGATCGGGTTGTTGCGGGCGCTGCCCGAACAGGCCGAAGGTGCCATCTCGCTCATCGAGGGCGACGTCCCGGACCTGCGCAACCCGCCCGAAGGATGTCGATTCGAACCGCGCTGTCCGGTCGCCAAAGCGGAATGCGAGACCTACGATCCACCTCCAACGGCGACGGCCGCCGATCGGATGGTTCGATGTATCCACTACGAGACCGACCAACCCGGTTCCGTGGAGGAGATCTACGATGAGCTCTGATGCCGGTGTCCGGACGGTCGACGATACGACGACCGATCGCGAGGTGATCCTCTCGGTGCGGGATCTCAAGAAGTATTTCCCGATCACCGGCGGGCTGTTGAGCCGAAAACAGGGCGAGGTAAAGGCCGTCAATGGGATGAGTTTCGATATCTATCGGGGCGAAACCCTCGGAATTGCAGGCGAGTCCGGCTGTGGGAAATCGACGACGGCGAAGATGTTGCTCCGGCTGATCGAACCGACCGCCGGGACGATCGAGTATCGCGATCAAAACATCCTCGAACTCTCGAAATCGGACCTCCGGGACCTCCGTGAGGATATCGGCGTCGTTTATCAGGATCCGTTCTCCAGTCTCAATCCCCGGATGTCGGTCCGGAAAATCATCGCCGAACCGCTCCACACCCACCGGAACTGGTCGGAGGAAGAGCGCAACGATCGGGTGGGCGAACTCCTCGAACGGGTCGGCCTCTCGGTCGATCACATGTACCGGTATCCCCACGAGTTCTCGGGTGGACAACGCCAGCGGATCGCCATCGCTCGGGCGCTGGCGTTAGAGCCCTCGTTTGTGATCCTCGATGAACCGACGAGCGCCCTCGATGTGTCGGTGCAGGCGAAGATCCTCAACCTCCTCGAGGAACTCCAGGACGAACTCGATCTGACCTATCTCTTCATCACCCACGACCTGAACGTGATGCGCCACATCGCCGACCGGCTGATCATCATGTACCTCGGCCAGATCATGGAACGGGGGCCGACCGACGCGCTGTTCGAAGACGCCCATCATCCATACACCGAGACGCTACTCGAGGCGATCCCACAGGTCGGCCGCCGCCAGGACACCACGCTGCTTGAAGGGGACGTCCCCTCGCCACGGAACCCGCCATCGGGATGTGTCTTCCACACCCGGTGTCCGTATGCCGTCGACGCCTGTGCCGAGGAAGTCCCGACACTCCACCGACTGGCGGGTGAGGCGGCCGACCGCCATCGACGGGAGTCACACTGTCTGTTCGAGGACCCGACGGCTGAACCGCCCGAACGGTTCTGATCGGCCCCGATCCGGTTATATCGAACAGTATACCTGACCCGCTCAGATAACCTGACCTATGCCAACGGATGACGATGCAGTCGATTCCCAGAAACCGAACGAGCCGAACTACGCGGGGATCCAAACCTTCCTCAAGGCGCCGGTCGTCGAGCCGACGGAACTGACATCGGACATCGACGTCGGAGTGATCGGCTTACCCTTCGATGGGGCAGTGAGCAACCAGCCGGGCGCTCGGTACGGCCCAGAGGCGATCCGACGGGCGAGCACTTACTACGGGTCGTACGGTGGGCCGAGCCTGACGGTCGAAACCGGCCGTGAGATCGATTTCGATCGGGTCGAACTCCGGGACTGTGGCGATGGGCTCGTGTATCCAAACGACGTCGGGAAGACCCGCGAATCGGTCCAGGAAACGATCGGTCATCTCGCCGACACGGTGTTTCCGGTGATCCTCGGCGGCGATCACTATCTGACGTATCCGTCCTATCTGGGTGTTGCCGAGACGCTTGATGAGGACGTCGGCCTGATCCATCTCGATGCCCACTCGGATACCCACGGGCGGTGGGATCTCTACGGCGACCACTGGCACGGGTCGCCGATGAACCTGATTGCCGACACCGAATACGGGGGCTACGAGAACCACGCGATGGTCGGCATCCGATCACGCGAGGATCCGGCCTTCCCCGAGCTGATCGCGGACGGCGGACTCTACGTCGATTACGCCCGGGACGTCCGAGACGACGGGATCGAGGCCTGCATCGATCGAGCGATCGACCACGCCACCGATGGCGTCGAGACGGTCTATCTCACGGTCGATATCGATGTGATCGATCCGGCCTTCGCCCCTGGAACGGGGACACCCGAACCGGGTGGGCTGACGAGCTGGGATCTGCTCGCCGCGATGGACCGACTCGGGGAGGTCGAAGCAATCGCCGCGATGGATCTCGTCGAGGTCGCCCCCCGGATCGACCCCACACGGGCGACACAGAAGCTCGCGGCGTATGCGATCACGCGCTTTCTCGAAGCCAAGTTCATGGGGCCGTCCGCGAATACCGCGGCGGACTGACTCCCTGGGGACTCACGCTATCGGGTCGAGCGGCCACTCGGCCGCGTGGAATTCGATCGCCTCGTTGATGGCGGCCCGGGCGGCCTCGAAATCCTCATCGAGCCAGGCCGCTTGATCGACGATTCCGGTGTCGACCCCCAGGACGCCTTCGAGGACGCCAAGCGTCGCATACGCCAGATGGCTGAGGTGATAGCCCCCTTCCTGGAGCAAGGCGAGTCGGCCGTCGGTATAATCGGCCGCGAGGGCACGGGCCCGCCGACCGAGTAACTCGAAGCCGGCCTTGGTGACGGTGTTGCGACCCTGCGGATCGACGATGCCGGGGTCCTGACCCGCACTGACCACCAGGAGATCAGGGTCGTACGCAGCCACGACGGGCTCGACGAACGCCGTCATGAGGCGGTCATAGCCGTCGTCGCCCGTCCCCGGCGGGAGCGGCACGTTCAGGTTATAGCCCGTGCCCGCGCCGGTACCAGTTTCATCGAGATCGCCGGTCTGAGGATGGGTCTCGGGATCCCACGACCAGTGATCGTTGTGGAGGTTGATGACGAGCACGTCGTCGCGATCATAGAAACATTCCTGGGTGCCGTTGCCGTGATGGACATCCCAATCGAGAATCGCGACACGGTCGGCTCGGTCGGTCGCAAGGACGTGCTCGGCGGCGACCGCGGCGTTGTTGAAATAACAGAAGCCGTCGATCTGGGCCGGCTGGGCGTGATGGCCGCCCGGTCGGACCATCGCATAGGGGACGTCGGTTGCATCCGTGTCACAGGCGTGAACGGCGGCCGCACGCGCCGCCCCGGCCGCGTGTCTGGCGGCCCGATACGTGTGTTCGTTGCCCCCGGTATCGGGTGTGAGCCGGCCGCCACCGGCCGCACAGAACGCCTCGAGATCGGCCACGTGGTCGGCGGTATGGACACGGTGGAGTTGTTCGTCGGTCGCCGGCTCGACGGCTGCCCAGGTGACGTAGTCGGCGAGTTCGGTCCGGACGATCCGGGAGATGTTCTTGATGCGTTCCGGGCGATCCGGATGGGGTTGGCGGTGGGCCAGGCGGCCGGTCCACTCGAACATCCCTTCCCCGTCAGGGTGTTCGTGAGCGAGGAAACTCTCGTGGAAAAACGCAGTCAACGAACGCTCGGTCATCGGTAATCACCGAGGACATCACAGGGTCGGCCATTCAGGGTTTCCCCGGGATGGCCGCCGATGTCCGAACATCAAGCGAGAATGTCAGGCGGGACGATCACTGGCTCCAGTCAGGCAGGTCGCGGGCAATGTACTTACCGTACCCTGGTTCCTCACGGAGTTCGCCGTTCGCGGCGACACAGGTCCCACGGACGTAGGTACGATCGACTCGACCGGTGACCTCGCGACCGTCGTACAGCGAGTAGCCGGCCGTCGAAACGATATCCTCCTCGTCAATGGTCCAGGTCACGTCGGGATCGAAGATGACGATATCGGCGTCGGTCCCCGGTTCGAGCGTGCCCTTCCGGGGGAGTCCGAACGTCCGGGCCGGATTGGTGCACATCACGCTAACCAAGAACGGATACGAAAAGTTCCGACGACCGACCGCCTCGTCGTGAAAGACCGGCAGGCTAACCTGGAGACTGTTCATGCCGAAGCCGACCGTCGACCAGTCATCGGTCCGTTTTGCCTCGTGGTCGATCGCGACGTGATCGGTCGAGACGACACTGAGTGGACCGTCCGATAGCGCCTCGAACATCGCGTCCCGATCCTGGGGTGATCGAAGTGGCGGTGCGATCTTCGCGAGGGCACCGACGTCCTCGTAGAGCGAATCATCGAGGACCGTATACTGGGTACACGTCTCGGCCCGGATCTGACTGCCGTCGTCTTGATGACTGGCGATGACGTCGGCAGCCTCCCCACAGGACGTGTGAACGCCGTAGTATTTCGTCCCCACCTCCGTTGCCAGCCGGACGACATCGGCCGCAGCCATCGCCTCGGCGTAGCCGGGGCGGGACTTGGGATACCAGGTCGGATCGTGTGGGTGTTCGGCCGCGTATCGGGCGGTCAGCATCTCACAGATCGAGTTCTCCTCGGTATGTAGGACCGCTACCGCATCCCTGGCTGCCAGTTCCTCGAACACCTGGTAGATGAACCCGTTCGAGAGGGCCTCATCGTAGGCGGTGAACATCTTAAACGAGGTGACGCCCTGCTCGATGAGGTCATCGAATTCCTCGAAGACCGCGGGGTCCTCCCGTTCGATCCCCCCATGGAGGCCGAAGTCGATCCGGGCCTCCGTTTCGAGCGATCGTTTCCCCTCGATGGCCTCGGTAAGGGTACCATCGTAGTCCCACGGACTCTCCGGGCTGTCGTAAGGCTGCCAGGCGAAATCGAGGACCGTAGTAACGCCACCGAGGGCCGCCGCCGCGGTCGCTGTCTCGTAGGGATCCGCCGAGAAGGGATCGGCCGCGTGGACGTGTGGATCGACAACGCCCGGCATCACGATCCGGCCCGAGGCATCGATCCGATCCCGCCCGCTTGGCAACGAGGATTCGGCACCGACGGCGACGATCGTCTCGTCATCGATCGCGACGCTTCCCTCGAAGGTTCCCGACGCCGTCGCGAGGGTCCCGCCCGCGATGACCGTATCAACAGCCATACCGGGACGGGTTTCCCCAGACCGGCATAATACTGGCGAGTCACCGGATCCCGGCACCGATCGCCAGCCCTCGCCTATTCCGCCCGATCACTCAACGACGAGATGTCCGTAAGGATCGACCTCGATGCGTTGATCCGAGTGAACGACGAGGGTGGCCGACGGTTCGCGGACGATCGCCGGCCCGGTGAGCTCATGTGCCGGCGCTAAGTCCTCGCGGCGATACACGTCGAAGTCACACCGTGATTGGCGGGCAAAACAGTACGCCGCCGTCGTATCGACCGGTGTCGGTGGCCCCTCGGCCGGAGTTGGCTGTGGGAGAGCAGGCGTTGACCGCTCACCGATCCCCCGGACCCGGATGTGAACCGTCTGGACGGGATCGTCCATCCGGTGTCCGTACCGATCGGCGTGTCGTTGCTCGAACCGTTCCCGGAGAGTCTCGATGGTGTCGATATCGTTCGCCGGAACCTGGACGGTGTGTTCCTGGCCCCGATACCGCATCTCGATGTGACGGGTCGTACGGCGGTCCTCGGGCGGAATATCCTGATCGGCGAGGGCTGTATCGGCGTCGGCTTCGAGCTGATCGAACCACGTGTCGAGATCCGCCACGTCGACGGCATCGAGGGTCCGGATCTTCGTTCGGGCGAAGTCCTCGATGACATCGGCGACTGACATCCCCCATGCCGAGAATGTCGCCGGTGTGTGGGGGATGACAACGTCGTCGAGGTCGAGTTCCCGGGCCAACAGCGGCCCGAACGTCGGGCCCGCCCCGCCGTAGGCGAGTAACGTGAACTCGCGGGGATCGAGCCCGCGTTCGACCGTGATCTCCCGGAGCGTGCCAACGGTGTTTGCGAGCGTCACCTCGAAGATACCGACGCTTGCGTCCTGCAGGGACGTTCCCAGTGGATCGGCGATCGTCGTCGAAATCGCCGCCCGTGTCGCCTCGGGATCGAGTGCGAACTCGCCCCCGAGAAACCGGTTAGGATCGAGGTACCCAAGCGCCAACGCGGCGTCGGTAACGGTCGGCTCGGTTCCGCCACGGTCATAGCAGGCGGGGCCCGGATCGGCCCCGGCGGACTCGGGGCCGACCTTCAGGAGCTCGCCCTCGACACTGGCGATGGAGCCACCGCCGGCACCGATCGTCCGGATATCGTAGACCGGGATCAGCACGGGAAACTCCTCAATGGTCGATTCGTGGGCGATTGCCGGGGCGTAGTCAGTGATCACACAGCTATCGAGGCTGGTCCCGCCCATATCGATGGCAATGACCTGCGTCCGGTCGAGCGTCTCGGCGAGCTGGCCAGCCCCAATCAATCCGCCTGCCGGTCCCGAAAGAATGGTGTGAATCGGGGTCTGTCCGGCCTCGGTGGCGGCCAGCGTGCCGCCGCCGGATCGCGTCAGGAAAAACGCACCGTCGAAGCCACGCGACGTGATCGCCGCGTCCAGTCGGCGGAGGTAGGACGTCATGAGCGGCTTGATGTACGCATCCAACACCGTCGTCGCAGTCCGTTCGTACTCCCGATATTCACGGGTGATATCCGTCGAGAGCGAGAGGGAAACGTCCGGGTAAGCGTCGGCGATCAAGTCCCGAGCCCGGTGTTCGTGGACGGGGTTCTGGTGGGCATGGAGAAAACAGATGGCGATAGCATCGACGTCTGCCGATTCCACGAGGGAGGTAGCGGCCTCCCGGACGGCCGACGGATCGAGGTCCTCGATGATCTCGCCGTCGGCATCGATTCGGCCGGGGACGCCGATCCGGCGACGCCGCGGAACGAGCGGCTCGGGTTTGCTGTAGGTGATGTCGTACATCGCCGATGCCGGCAGATCCGTCCGGCCGATCTCGAAGACGTCCCGGAATCCGTCGGTCGTAATGATGCCCGTTCTGGCGCCGGATCGTTCGATGAGGGCGTTCACGCCACGGGTCGTGCCGTGGACAAACGTTCGAGTGGCCGCCAGATCGCCCCCGATCGCATCGATCGCCTCGATCACGCCATCGGCCGGATCAGCGGGCGTCGCCGGGACCTTCGCCGTTCGGCGGTGACCGTCGTCATCGAAGGCCACCGCATCGACGAACGTACCGCCGATGTCGACGGCGAGCCGCGTCGGGGACATCAGCCGTCCTCCTCCCGTCGCAGAGCCCGAGTCTTCTCACGGTCGAGTTCCCCATCCTCGATCACGACGCCGTATACGTCCCGGGCTGTGGCCGCGGAGACGTATCCATTACGGACGTCCTGATAGACCGCTTCGGGGTTCCGGTCGTGAGGATCACCGTAGCCGCCCCCACCGGCGGTCCGGTTCGAGACGGTTTCACCGGGGAGTAATTCCCCACGAAACAGCCCGACGTGGGTACCGGGTCCGGTGTGGAGGTCGTTGTTATCGACGAGCACCTCGATTCGATCACCGATGGCCTCATCGGCGACATCGAGGACAACGACGTTCCGGTCGCCCGGTTTTCCGCCGTCGAGGCCCCAGTTTGTCGTGCGGGTCTTCTGGACGATCGAGAGCGCCCCCACCGTATCGGTGGCCCGGTAGTCGCGACGGACCCCCAGCCCGCCACGCTGGGCGCCGGCCCCGCCCGAATCCTGCCGGAGCGTCAGCCGTTCGATCCGAACCGGCGCCTTGGTTTCGATGACCTCGATCGGAATGTTCCGGACGCGCGTCTCGCTGATGTGCATCAGTGCGTTTGATCCGTCACGGGAATGGGTGGCGCCCCATCCGACGGCGTCGTTGTTGGCCTCGACGAACTGTCGGCCGGCCCGATCGGTTCCATAGAGCATGATCGAACAGAGATCCCCGCCACCGGCTGCGGGGACCCGTTCGGGCATCCCCTTCGCGAGGGCCCGATAGATAACGTCGATCCCGAGGATGCTGGTCCATCCCAGAAACGTCGCCGCGGGATACTCGGCGTTGAAGATACTCCCCTCAGGTGCGGTCACCGATAGCGGAGCATACTGGCCGTGATTCGAGTCCTCGGCCGGCGTCGTCACGCTCTTGAAGCAGAGTTTCGCGATGGTTTCGGCGCCCCCGGGCGGGACGTTCAGCGGCGCTTGGACCTGGTCGGCCGAGCCGGAGAAATCCACCTCGAAGTCCGTGCCGTCGATCGTCACCGCCGCTTCAAGTCGGAGCGTGCCATCCGTCTGGTCGGTGCCGTCGGCGTAGTCGACCGCCGACCACGAGCCGTCCGGTAGCTCATCGACCGCCGTCCGGGCTTGCTGGCGGCTGTGGTCGAGAATGCGGTCGAGACAGGCCTCGATAACCGCCGATCCGTACCGGTCGTACAGGGCCTGCAGTCGCTCCTCGCCGGTGCGCAGCGCCGCGATCTGGGCGTTGAGATCGCCCATGACCTTCTCCGGATATCGGGAATTAAATCGGATGATATCGAGGATCTCCTCGTCGGGCGATCCCCCTTTGTGTACCTTCGTACAGGGGAAGATGACGCCCTCCTGGTGGACGTCGGTCGAATCGAGGACGTAACCCGGGTCCTTGGCACCCAGATCGAGCCAGTGGGCACGACAGGCGGTAAACCCGATCAGCGTCTCCTCGTAGAAGACGGGAGCGAACAACAGCGCATCGAGGAGGTGTTCGGAACTCCAGTAGGGATAGTTCAGGAGGATAACGTCACCGGGCTCAAGCGCCGCTTCGTCGAGGTATTCGACCCCGCGTTCGATGGCGTAATCGTTCGCGCCGAGAAACACCGACAACCCCGGCGAATCCGCGATGAGCCGCAGGTCCGCATCGTAAATCGAGAGGCCGAAATCCAGAATTTCGTAGATGATCGTGTTGTAGGCCGTCCGGATCAGAGTCCGTTGCATCTCGCCGGCGGCGGAGGTGAGGTAGTTGCGAACCACCTCGGCGGTGGCCGCGTCCACGTCCGTGCCTGCCATGTCCTCTCGGATCGCCGTGGCGGCGATAAACCTTCGGGGCATGCAGAGTCGGATGTCGACCGTCGCAGACGGATACAATCGGACGATCGGCGTGTCGTGACGGGCGCCGGACATCGAAATCTTCAATGAGTCGTCGTCTATCACTCCGGTAACCCTCCCGTTGGGTGGAGTCGGTCCGACGGGAGCCATATGCCCACCTACCATGTCGCTTCGCATCGGAATCGACGTCGGCGGCACGAATACCGACGCCGCCGTGCTGGACGATACGGACACCGTGATCGCCGAGACGAAAGCGGTCACGACGGCGGATGTCACCGAGGGGATCATCAACGCTCTGACCGGCGTCTTGGACGAAGGCATCGAAAAAGCGGCCGTCGAGCACGTGATGCTCGGGACGACCCATTGTACCAACGCCGTCACCGAGCGCAAGGGACTCAACGACATCGCAGTGGTCCGGGTCGGGAAGCCGGCCACACAGGGCGTCCCGCCGCTGTATGAGTGGGACGGGGATCTCCGTGCCGCGATCGGCGATACGGCCACGATCGTGCGGGGCGGCCACGAGTTCGACGGCCGCGAAATCACCGACCTCGACAAGGCGGCCGTCCGGGAGTTTCTGGGGACGGCCGGCGATATCGATGGCGTGGCTATCACCTCGGTCTTCTCGCCGGTCCGGGAGGAACACGAACAACGCGTCGCCGAGATCGCCCACGAACTCCACGACGACATCACCGTCTCCCGGTCGCGGGAGATCGGTAGCATCGGGCTGCTCGAACGGGAGAACGCGACCGCGCTCAACGCGGCGCTGACGGGCGTGATGCGGGCGGCCACGTCGGCGTTCCGGGACGCGCTTGCCGACCACGGAATCGACGCCCGGACCTACATCGGCCAGAACGACGGCACGCTCATGGACGTCGAGTACGCCGAGCGGTATCCGATCTTCACGGTCGCCTCCGGGCCGGCCAACAGCATCCGCGGCGCCGCGTATCTCTCGGACATCACCGACGGGATTATTGTCGACGTCGGCGGCACCACGACCGATGTCGGGGCGCTCTCGGCCGGTTTTCCGCGTGAAAGCGCGGCAGCCGTCGAAGTCGGCGGCGTCCGGACGAACTTCCGGATGCCCGATCTCCTCTCGATCGGGATCGGCGGCGGGAGCATAGTTACCGACGACGAGGAAGTAACCGTGGGTCCCGAAAGCGTCGGGTACCGTCTCACCGATGAAGCGTTGGCCTTCGGCGGCGAAACGCTTACCGCGACCGATATCGCGATCGCCCAGGGACGAGCGGCGTTCGGAACGACTGAACCGGCTGTTGAGGGGGCGCTTGCGGACCGGGCCGAGGACTACATCGTCTCGGAGATCGAGTACGCGATCGATCGGATGAAAACCGGCCCAGATCCGGTGCCCGTCGTAATCGTCGGCGGCGGGAGCATCCTCCTGCCGGCCGATATCGAAGGGGCAGCAGGCGTCGAGAAACCGCCGCATTTCGAAGTCGCCAACGCGATCGGAGCGGCCATCGCCCAGGTCTCGGGCGACGTCGATCGGGTGTACTCCTTGGACGAACAGGACCGCGAAGCCGCCGTCGAGGACGCCCGGGCGGCAGCCCGCGAGAAGGCCATCGCAGCCGGTGCCGATCCGGCAACCGTCGAGATCGTCGATTTCGAGGAGGTCCCGCTGGCGTACCTGCCGGGCAACGCCATCCGAATGCGGGCGAAAGCCGCCGGCGACCTCGCCATGGAGGCCGGCGATGCGTGAGATCACTCCCGCGGACATCGAGGACTTGGCCGTCGGCGCGGCGTTGTTGGGCACCGGCGGTGGCGGCGATCCCCACGTTGGGAAGCTGATGGCTCAGCGTGCGCTGGAGGCCAACGGTCCCGTCGAGCTCCTCGATCCCACGGAAGTACCCGCCGACGATCTGGTGGTCTCGACGTCGATGATGGGGGCGCCGACCGTGGGCTACGAGAAGATCATGGAAGGCCGGGAGGCGATCCGGGCGCTCCAACGGGCCGCCGAGGAACTCGATGCGGACGTCGACGCGACGGTCCCGGCCGAGTGTGGCGGTGGCAATTCGACGATCCCGTTCGTTGTCGCCGCCAACGAGGGCATACCGGTCGTCGACGGCGATGGGATGGGCCGGGCGTTTCCGGAGCTCCATCAGGTGACGTTCAACGTTTACGGCGTCGATGCGACCCCGTCAGTACTCGCGGACGAACACGGCAACCGTCTCGTGTTCGAGACAGTTGATAACGCGTCGGTCGAGCCCTTCGCGCGGGCAGCGACCATCGAGATGGGTGGACGAGCCGGACTGGCGGATTATCCCATGTCCGGGCGCCAACTGCGGGATGTCGTCATCCCGGGGACGATCAGCCTCGGTATCGATATCGGAGACGCGATCCGCAATCCCGGCGAACAGGATCCGATCGAAGGAGTCAAAGCCGTCACGGGGGCGTCGAATTACGGGCGGGCGGTGGAACTCTTTGCCGGGAAGATCACGGATGTCGAACGGCGGACCCAGGAGGGATTCGCCGTCGGGACCGTGTCCCTCGATGGTCTCGATGGCTACGACGGCCAACAGGCGGCCATCGAGTTCCAAAACGAGAACCTCATCGTTCGCCGTGATGGGACCGTTGTCGCGACGGTTCCCGATCTGATCGTCGTCCTCGAAGAGGAGACCGGCCGACCGGTGACCACCGAACGGCTCCGGTATGGCTATCGGGTGACCGTCCTCGGGATTCCGGCGCCCGAGATCATGCGAACGGAAGCGGCCCTCGAGGTGTGGGGCCCGCGCTATTTCGAGTACGACGTCGAGTACGTCGAGCTCGAACGCCGGTTCCCCGAGTATTATCGCGACCACGGCGTCCCAGACGGGAAAGAGCATCTCCTCTAAGTCGGCAACCCCATATCGGGTGGGAGACCCGGGCACGACCCTCAGTCTTTACATTATCGTGGTTTGAGAGCACCGTTCGTATGACCGACGTATCCGATGCGAAGGCGTTCGCCCGCGAGTGGATCGATGACAACCGCGAGTGGCTCGGGGAGTTCGAACAGGAGATCTGGGATTATCACGAACCCGCGTGGCGGGAGTACCGATCGGCCGAGGCCTACGTCGAGTTGCTCCGCGAGCAGGGATTCGCGGTCGAGGCGGGAACAGGCGGGATGCCAACGGCCTTCCTGGCGACGTACGAACACGGCGACGGGGACGGCCCGACGCTTGCCTCCTACGCCGAATACGATGCGGTCCCGGGCAACTCCCAACAACGGACGCCGTATCGCGCGCCCCGAGAGGGCGTCCATCCCTACGCCGCCGGCCATACCGACCCCCACTCAGTGTTGGGTGTCGGTACGCTCGGTGGGATCCTCGCCGCGAAGGCGACGATGGAGGAATTCGACATCGACGGCCGGCTGAAGTACTTCGGCGAGCCCGCCGAGAAGGTCTGTGGATCGAAACCGGTCCACGCGGCCAAGGGATATTTCGACGACCACGACGCGAACATCGCGTTTCACCCGTATTCGACGAACACCGTCGAGTGGGAGACTTACTGTGGCTCGTACTGGTCGGTGGTCTTTACCTTCGAGGCCGACGCTCCCGAGACCTGGGCGTCCCCGGGGATCGTCCCGAGTGACTCCACGCATGCCCAGCCCCGCTGTCCGGGAGCGCTGGATGCGGTCTCGCTCATGTACACCAACGTCAAACACATGAAAGAGTCCATGTTCCCCCACACCGGGTCGTGGACGATGAACGAGTACGTCTTCTACGGCGGCCAAAAGACCTCCGACAACTTGACGCCCCGCATCAGCCAGATCCAGTACTGCTGGCGGTCACCGACCCTCGACATCCAGCGACGGATGTACGACATCCTGCGTCGCAACGCCGAGGCCGTCGCACAAGCGACCGCCTGTACCGTCAGCGAACGGTGGGTAACGAAGACCCGGGTTGGTCTACCCAACACCGAACTGGCGGCCCTGACCTACGCAAACCTCGAGGAAACGGGCGCCCCCTCGCTTTCGGAGTCGGCCCGGGAGTTCGGCCGGGAGATCCAGGCGAACCTCGATCGTGAACCGCTCGAAGAACCCTTCGAGCCGGCCGCCCAGCGACTGACCGATCCCGAGGAATACGAGGCCGACAAACGATCGTTGTTGCCGGACTGGCAGCGGAACTTTACCTCCGACGACTACGTCGATTATAGCTGGCATGCCCCGACCGTTCGGCTCTACACGGGGCGGCCACGTCTCCGATCGACCGACGAGGACTACTCCTATCCCGAGTGGACGTACAACGCCCTCGGTGGTGTCCCCGAGGTGACCCATCCGGGGATGTTCACCGCCTGTGAGACCATCGCCACCACGCTGCTCGATCTACTCACGACCCCGGAGACCCTCGCACGCGCCCAATCGGAGTTCGAAGAACGCACTGGGGGCGGCATCGGCGGCGACGAATGGGTCGGGCCGCTACTTGACGAGGAGTTCGTCCCCCCGACCGATCTGCCCTGGCCCGAATACGTCGAACGGAACGGCGAGCGGGAGTGGCATCTCCCAACGCCGCGGGCCGACACCCCGCTCGCGGGTCGGTACCATGACGGTCCCTGATCCACTCACGGCGCCGAGAAACAGCGTGGAGTATCGCGAAGCGGCTCGATCACGACGGGATCCCGTCGTAGATCGCCTCCCAGTGGGCGCCCGCCCTGAACGCCGTGGCCTCCTCGAAGTGGCCCGCGACGAACTGGAGGCCGACCGGGAGCCCGTCGATCGTGCCACAGGGGACGCTCAGGGCGGGATGGCCGGTCAGATTAAACGGTGCCGTGTTTGCGACCGCATCGATGGTGTCCTCGGTTTCTTCGCCCCATGCCGGGGCGAGCATCGGGACGGTCGTCGAGGCCAGAACGTCCACATCCGCGAGCGCCCGATCGACGCTTTCGGTCACCCGCTCGCGAGCCTGCTGGGCGAGTGCGTAATAGCGATCCCCGTGGGTATCGTTGAGATATTCGGCAAAGAGACGGTTACTGCGGATGATCGATCCGGGTTCGTCGGGGTTGTCCGCCTGAGCGGTCGCGAACGCAGCCGTAAGCGACGGGTCGGACAAGGCCGGCAACCAGTAGTTCGAGAGGTTCGCCCGGAAGTACGCCCCGACCTCGGTCACGCCGATGCCGAGCCACCCCGGCAATGCATACTCGTAGGCGTCGATCGAGACGTCCCTGAGTTCGGCGCCGGCGTCGGCTAATCGGTCGAGAGCCGCCCGCGTCACGGTATCCAGTTCGGGGGCCTGCCCCCAGAGTTCCTCGGGGATGCCGATCGTCAGCTCCGACGGATCGGTCTCGTGACCGCGCTCGACCGCGGGGACGTACTCGCCGACACTGACGCCGCGAGTATAGAGGTCATGGGGGTCCTCACCGGCCATCGCCGCGAGCGCCCTGGCCGCCGGCAGCGTCTCCTGGGCCAGTGGCCCGATCGTATCGAGGGTCTTTGCGAACTGGACGAACCCGTGGTGGGACACCAATCCACGAGTCGGTTTGAGGCCGACGACCCCGCTCCAGGCGGCCGGGAACCGAACCGAGCCGCCGGTGTCGGTCCCGAGGGCGACGTCGACCTGGCCGGTCCCGACGGCGACCCCGCTGCCGGCCGAAGAGCTCCCCGGCTGGTGGTCGGGATCGTGGGGATTCTTGGCCACCCGGAACCGCATCGTCGATCGATCCCGACCGAACGCAAACTCGTCCATGTTGGCCTTCCCGACGATGCGAGCACCGGCCGCGAGCAGGTTGGTGACGACCGTCGCATCTTCGGGCGGAACGTAATCGGCCAGCAGCGGCGACCCACACGTCATTGGAACCCCGCCCACCGCGATATTATCCTTGATCGCGACTGTCATCCCCGCAAGCGGACCGTCGGCGTCGTCCTCAATCGCACACCGGGTCAGGAATGCCCCGAGTGGATCCGTCTCTTCGTCGGGTGCCCAGTGCTCGCGATCGGGTGGATCCGGGGTCGGGAGGGTATCCAACGTGGCGAGGATTTCCTCCTGGGCGGCGATCTGTTCGCGGTACTCGGGCAGCGCCCCCGCATCGACCTCGAAGGGCAACCGCGCCGCATACTCCGTGATATCGATGTCGGACTCATCTGTTCCCATGGCGTAGGCCACTGCTGTCGGCCGCCTCTTGAAACGTAGCCCACAATGTCGCGGTCGGGCTACGAGCGCTCACTGAACGTAGTGCAACTCGCTGACGGGATGGGAAACGGTATCCGAACAGTTCGTCTGGTGGCAGCCATCGGTCACCGTTCCCGATTGATTGGCAGCCACAACCCAATCCGGCGGGACAACGAGGACACCGCCGATCTGGGTGTAGTGGATCGCGATCACGACCTGCATCGTCGTGTCAGGGACGTCGTAGGTCACACTGAGGTAGTGAACGATCCCGCGTTCGTCGATGAGCGCGCGCCCGAAGGCGTTCTCCATGGTCGCGGCGGGGTTGTCACCGAGACGAACCCAGTAATACGACACGTTCTCGCGGCGTTCACGATCGACGATGGCCGAGGATTCGACGGTGAGATACCGCTCGAGGTAGGCCTCAACCCGATCGGCGTACCGACCCTCACCGCCCGGGAGATGATCGGCCGGCCGCGTCTCGTTGGGTGCATCACGGGTGGTCCGGACGGTACCGTTGGCATAGGCCGCCGTCTCGGCGATGATCGGCGGCTCCCGGGCCGGTGTCTCGAGGGCGGAGATGCGTGAGGCGTAGACGGTCGGCCGCTGGACGTGGACGGTTTCCCGGATCGAGCCCCCGACCCGTTGGGTGTCGATCTCCCGGTAGATGAGTTCGAGCGTGTAGGATTGTCCGGTGATGAGCTGGGCGTGTCGCTGGGCGAGCTCGCGGGCATCAACGATCCCTGTTCGGGCCAGCCCATCCGGGAGATCGGCGTCGGAATCGACGACCGGTGTCGCCGTTGGTGTATCATCGCTGGGCGTTGTCGTACTCATCGGCTGTTCGGGCTCCCGAAACGTGGTCGGATCGACCGTATCCACCCCGCCCACGCCGGAACGACCGTCGGTGATCGCCGCGAACCCGCCCTGGGTCCAGCCGCCGCCAACGAAGGCCACGATCAGGACACCGATTAGGGCAACCGTGGCGACCGTTCGGATGTGTGGTCGGTCGGTCGGTTCGGCGGGCGGGACGACCGGTGAGCGACCGAGAAACCGATCGAAGAGCTGCTGTCGGCGGTCACGATCGATCGCATAGAGCGCCAGTTCACGGAGTTGGGCAGGGCCAATGACATCGGGATCGGGCGTTCCCGGTGGCAGGCGCGATGGGCCACCCTGGCGATTGGAGACCACCACGTCGACCGCCACCGACGGCGGGGACGGTTCCTCGAAGAACAGCCGGGATTCGTGGTGGACCCAGAGCCGCTGGCAGTCGGTGCCGTCCGAAACAGTGAGAACGCCCGCCGGATCGTCGCGATCGACGGTGTAACCCCGCGCCTGCCAGAGCTCGCAGACGAAGGCGACGAACGTCGTCCGGTCGAGCTGCCGGAGACACTTGCGAAAGGCGCGCTCTGGGATCGGCGGCACTTTTCGATCCTTGCGGTTGTGCGACCTTAGGTGTGATCCCAGCGGAAGCGACCGCTCGCTATCACGCCGGAGCAGATGGCCACTCCGATCAGAGGACCAGCTGACAGCGATCGAGACCGGGATGCAGTGACCGAACGACCGAAGCGGGCCGTCGATATCGCCATCCCGATAGCATTATATGAATAGTTGTTCAATTACACATCCATGTCCCAACAGACCGAGCGACTCGAGCGACTCCTCATCGAGGAACTCGGCGAGTGTTGCGATGGCGATATCGAGGACCGCCTCGACACCCTCCGAAGCTATCAATCGACGATGCCCTCGGATCCGAGTGACGACCTCGCGGCCCTCCGGACCCTCGGGAACGATACCCGGTATACGATCGTCCGGCTACTGACGGCTGCCGGTCGGGAACTGTGTGTCTGTGAGATCAACCCGGTCGTCGATGTCAGCGACAGCGCCATCAGTCACGCGCTGTCGGATCTCTACGATGCCGGCCTCGTGACGCGACGGAAGGACGGTACCTGGCGGTATTACGAGGCGACCGATCGCGCCGCGGCACTCATCACCGCCCTCGATGAGACACGGGGGCAGGAGTGATGGTCGAGACACCGGTCCGGATCGCGTTCATGTGCGTCCAAAACGCCGGCCGGAGCCAGATGGCGACCGCCTTCGCCGAACGGGAACGCACGGATCGCGGTCTCGAAGAGACCGTCGAGATCCTCACCGGTGGGACCCATCCCGCCGATCACGTCCACGAGGAGGTTATTGCGGTCATGGACGAACTCGGGATCGATCTCTCGGATCGACAGCCACAGGCGATCACGACGGCCCAGCTGGAGTCGTGTGATTACGTCGCCACGATGGGGTGTTCGACGCTCGATCTCGACGCCGATGCAAGCGACGTCGAGGTCGACGACTGGGCCCTGGACGATCCCGATGGCCAATCGCTTGATCGCGTTCGGGAGATCCGCGAGGAGATACGCGAACGGGTCAACAACCTCTTTGATGACCTCGAACGGGAGGTCACCGGGAGTGTCTAACACCACCCATATCGACGGAGATAATCTGGCCATCGAGCGCCGGTCAGGACGACATCCCACCGCCGAACGCCCGGTGATGACGGAGGAATAGCCGTGGCGGTCTCGGAACTGTGGGCACCGGCCATGGTGCTGGCGGCCTTTGCCGGCGGTGCGTTCGGCGCCTCGATCGGCGCGCTGCCGTCGTTTTCGCTGGCGGGATTGATGGTCATCGTCGGCGAGCTCTACCGACTGACGGTCAAGACGCTCGGTGTCGAGGTCCTGCCGGTCGATCTCACCGCATCGATCGGTTTCGGCGTCGTGCTGGGGCCACATGTGGCGTTCGGCGGCGGCGCCGCAGCGCTCGCCTATGCCGCCAAACGTGGATATCTCGACACCGAGTTCGAGTACCATCCCGCCAAGGAGGTAACCCGTGGCCTCGGCAGTAAACCGGACGTGCTGGTAGTCGGTGGCCTCTTTGGAATCGTCGGCTACTGGATCGCGACGCTGTCGACAACCGTAGCGGCGCCGGTCGACCCCATCGCCTTAGGCGTCGTTGGATCGGCACTCATCCATCGGGCCGTCTTCGGATACAGCCTCGTCGGCGCGCGACCCGGCCAGTGGTTCGATATGCGGCCTTACGAGCGATCCCAAAACACCGGTGACGAGCCGGTGGCCGACGGCGGGACGTCGTCGGTCGAGCCGTGGCTCCCCTATCAGTACCGCTGGAGCAACGTCGTGACCCTCGGTCTCGTCGTCGGCGTCCTGGGTGGATACATCGCGTATCTGACGGCGAGCCCGTTTCTGGCGTTCGGGATTAGCGTCGTCGCGTTGGTGTTGCTCAATGCCGATGTCGCCGAGATCCCCGTCACCCATCACATCTCATTGCCCGCCAGCACGGCCGTGTTGGCGCTTGTGGACACACCGATGACCGCGTTGACACCGTCGCTGGTCACGGGCGCCGTGCCGCTGTGGCTTGCGGTCCTCGTCGGCGGCGGCTTCGGGATCGTCGGAGCACTCCTCGGAGAGGTCCTTCAACGGATCTTCTACGCCCATGCCGAGACCCATCTGGACCCACCGGCGGCGAGTATCGTCGTCACCTCGTTTGTGATCGCGATCCTGGCCATGGCTGGCGTGTTAGCATCGCCAGTCTGGATACCGACCCCGTGAGGCCATCAGCGGTCCCGAACAGCACAGCTGCACAATTGCTGTCGACAAAGACATCAGGTACACCGCCTGTCTCAGGGCACCGATCATCCCCATCAGGACGGTCGTCTCCCTACTTCGTATCGGGTTGGTCTGTGCCGTCCGAGCCAGCCAGAACCTCACCAGCGAGCCCACGGCACCGCCGATACGCCCAGCAATGCGGATCTCAGAGCCCGTAGAGGGCGCCGAATTTCTCCGTGGCGTACTCGATGAAGTACTCAGCCGTCAGCGGTTCGCCGGTCGCCCGCTCAATGAGTTCGTCGGCCGGATAGCGCTTGCCGTGGGCATGGATGTTCTCGTTCATCCAGGTGAGAAGTGGCTCGAACTCGCCGCTTCGGATCAGTTCATCGACATCGGCATCGAGATCCTCGCGCATCGCGGCATCGAGCTGGGCGGCAAGCACGCTGCCGACCGTATAGCTCTGGAAGCTCGCGAAGCCATGCGTCCAGTGGATGTCCTGCAGACAGCCGTTCGTATCCGTCTCGGGACGGACGCCGAGATATTCGTCCATTTTCTCGTTCCAGACCTGAGGGATCTCCTCGACATCGATCGCGCCGCTGATGAACTGTTGCTCGATCTCCGACCGGAGGATAATGTGGAGATGATAGGTGAGTTCGTCGGCCTCGACACGGATCAGGTTCTCGGGATAGAGCTGGTTGGCGGCCTCATAGAGCTGAGCAGGCGTCATGTCCGTACCGAGGTGATCGTTGAACGTCGGCGCGAAGTACTCCCAGAAGGCCTGCGTCCGACCGACGTGGTTCTCCCAGAAGCGTGACTGGGACTCGTGGATCTCCCAGTGCGGTCGGCCCAGGGGCGTGCCGTAGTGGTCCTGTGGCAACCCGAGCTGATAGGAGGCATGCCCGTATTCGTGGATCGTCGCCGTGAGGGCATCCAGCGGGTTCTCGGGTTTGATGCGGGTAGTGATCCGACAGTCGAACTGCGTACCCGACGTAAACGGATGCGGGGAGGTGTCGAGACGCCCCCGATCGAAGTCGTAGCCGAGCACCTCGGCGGCGTCGCGGTTGAGCGCCATCTGAGTGTCCTCGTCCCACTCGTCGTCGGGGAGGGTCGCCAAGTCAGCGTCGGCTGCCTTGAGATCCTCGATGAGCGGGACCAAAGCCTCACGGAGATCCGCGAACACGTCCTCGACTAGATCGAGCGGCAGGACGGGCTCGTAGCCCTCGTACATCACGCGGTAGGGATCGCGGTCGGGATCGATGTGCTCGGCGCGCTCGCGGTGAAGGCGCCGGAGCGTCTCGAGGGTCGGGGCGAACTGTTCGAACTCGTCTTCGGCTTTGGCCTGTTGCCAGACCTGCTGGGCCTCGGAGCTGGTTTCGGCGATTTCCTCGACGAGGTCGCCGGGCACCCGAACCGCTTCCTCGTAGTTGCGGCGGGTCTCCCGGACGACCGCCGCCCGTTCGGGTGACAGATCGGCGTCGGCCAGTGCATCGAGCGCCTCGCCGACGGCGTCGTCGGTGATGAGATCGTGTGTCGTCGCCGAGAGGGCCGAATTCTGTTTCGAGCGGGCGGGGGCGCCGCCGTCGGGCATCATGACCTGTTGGTCCCACCGGAGGTTCATCGAGACGTCCTGGAGGTACGTGTATCGCTTGACGTGTTCGAGGAGGTCGTCGTAGGCGGCTGGCGGATCGGACATATCGGAAGGATTGCCCCGCCGACCAATATGGGTTATCAAAGCGGTGCTCGGGACGCCATCACTTTTTGACCGGTCGAGTCCTGGCTGCCTGTATGCAACTCAGGGCCGTCGACGGGTACGCGCTGTCCTCGCCGATCGACCCACCACAGGATCGGCGCTTTGCGACGGGGACCCGCCGACTGCTGAAACGCGATTGTGTCCTCGTGATCGTTGAGACTGCCGCGGGCGCCCGTGGCGTCGCACCAGCGGGGGCAAGCAGCTCGGCGATGCGAGAATACTTCGCCGACGCCTCCCAACACACCTTCGCCGACGTGATCGATGGGCCGGTCGCCGACGCCCTCGAAGGCGAATCCGTCGAAACCGTCGCGACGATCCACGAACGGATTCGGGAGGCAGGACTGACATCCCGTCTGGAATCCGAGGCTATTGCGGCCCTCGACATCGCCTGGCACGATCTCCGGGGCAAGGAACTCGGCGCCCCCGTCTATGCCCTCCTCGCCGAGGATTACGGGACCGAGCCGACGACCGAGCTCCCGCTGTATGCCAGTGCCGGCATGTACATGGAGCCCGAAGGCTACGTCAGTCAGGCCAGCCGGCTCGAGGAGTTAGGGTTTTTCGGCTACAAATATCGGCCGGGCATCGGGCCCGACGCCGACCGACGAACGGTCGACCGCCTTCTCGAGGCCACGGCGGACATCGCAATCATGCTCGACGCCCACACCTGGTGGAAACAGACCGACCTCTACACCGACGCCGTCGTCGCCGACCTCGTCGACCACGCCACCGAACAGGGGGCGTTCTGGATCGAGGAGCCGGTCGCCCCCGACGACTACGATGGCTACCGCGACCTGGCGACAACGGGGGCACCACTGGCGGGCGGGGAAAGCGAGGAATCGGCCGCTGGACTCCTCGCCCTCGCCGAGACCGGTGCAGTGTCGTTCCTCCAGGGGGACGTCCGCCACCACGAGGGCTTTACCGGCTGTCGGGACGCGATCGAGTACTGTCGGGGACGGTCGATCGAGTTCGTCCCCCACAACTTCGGCACCTGGCTTGGGTTGATGGCCAATGCCCACCTCGTCGCCGCGGCACCGGATGTCCGACTGCTCGAATATCCGGTGTTCGAGGGCGATCCCACGCTCGGTGGCGAGCCGGATCCGGGGATGTACCCCTACGAGTTAGCGTTCGATATCATCGAGGAAGAACCAGCGATCGAAAACGGGCGGCTAACGCTCGCCAACGAGCCTGGGCTGGGGGTGACGGTCGACCTCGATGTGATCGAAGACTACTCCTTCATCGAGGGACCATGGACGGAGTTTCGGTACGACGACAGCCCCGCCGGGTAGCTTACTCGAGCATGCCGAGATCCTCGAGGCGGGTGGTGATCGCCTCGAGGGCGGCTTCGGCGTCGGCGGGTTCGGTCCCGCCCGTGATGACGAGTTTGCCCGAGCCGAACAGCAAGACGACGACTTCGGGTTCGTCGAGCCGGTAGACCAGCCCCGGGAACTGCTCGGGTTCGTACTCGACGTCCTCGAGCCCCAGGCCGATCGCGATCGCGTTGAGGTTCAGCGATTGGTTGAGATCGGCCGAGGAGACGATGTTCTGGACGGTGATTTCGGGGTCGTCAGCCACGTCGATCCCCAGTTCGCGGAGCTCATCGAAGACGATCGCCAGCGCCTCGTGGACGCCATCGACGCTGTTGGCGCCGGTACAGACGATCTTGCCCGATCGGAAGATCAGCGCCGCTGCCTTCGGGTCTTGCATGCGATAAACCAGTCCCGGGAACTGGTCGGGATCGAACTGTGATCCCGTCAGGTCCATCGCGACACTCTCGAGATCGAGTTCCTGGCCGATGCCGGTCGAGGCGACGACGTTTTCGATTGTGATGGTATCAGTCAGATCCGTCATCGATTATGCGAAATGACGTAGGACTGGTATATAAAAAGCGGGCCAATAGATCCGATCTGAATGTTGATATCTAAGGGGAGCCGACTGCTCGCCGAGTTGATAGATGGGAGATGCTCGTCCCGACGGTATCGTCCCGACGGTCGCGCCCGGGCTATGGGATCCGTCGACCCTTCTGTCCGGGATCGCGCAGAAACCACGTGACGATCGTCGCCACGCCGCGCCGGAGGATCGTACTGGCGGTTGATTTATCGATGCCGGCCCGCTCGGCGACCGCCGCGAGCGTACACCCTCGGGGCACCTCGAAGTAGCCGGCCCGCATCGCGATCTCGAGGACTTCGCGTTGCCGGTCGGTCAACAGCGTCTCGGTGCGGGCCGTATCGATCAACGACAGCAGCTCGTAGGCGAGCTCCGTTGCGTCGAGGGTCTCGCGGAGTTGTTCAAGCTCGGCGCGCGTCCCCGTCAGGTCGAATTCGTACCAACCGTTTTCGACGACGACGGGGAACTCGACGGCGACCGACGCCGTCGCGGCGAACGTATACAGGCCGGTGTCGGTCGTCTCGTATTTCACCAAGACGCGCCGGGCGGTCGTCTCAAGGACCTCGACCCGCGTGAGCGCAGGGTGGTCACGCAACGCCTCGATGACGGCCTCGGGCGAGTCGGTAATCGTTTCGCCGAGTTCGACGGCCGTCTCCTCTAACCGCTGGCCCGACAGCAACCGGAAGGTGGCTTTGGGAAACGCCTGGGAGACCTCGGCGATCCAGACATCCGCGGGCAGCTGGATGCGAAACTGGGCGTTAATCATGATCGTGGGGCCGCGGAAGGAATCGTGTGGTCGCCAGCGTCGATCGTGTGGTCGATCTAGCCGCGGTGGACGCAAACGCCAACATGTTGGTACAAACGTCAACTGCCGGCCGGACGCTCATCAGTGTGATGCCGTCGAACGATCGATCCACCGAGACCCCGACCGCCGAAAAACTGACCGCCGATCGTGAGGAACCGTTCGTCGTCTTTCAGATCGGGATGCGGATCAACACCATCTGGAAGCTCCACCGATGGCTCCCGATCGTGTTGATCGCGCCCCGGATGGTTCGGGAACTGCTGGCCGATCCCGAGTCGGGGCTGCTGGGGAGCCGGACGGTATTCGGACCGGGGATTCGCAACCTCGGGTTCATCCAGTACTGGGACTCCTTCGAAACGCTCCGTTCGTACGCCCGTGACAGCGATCGGCTGCATTTGTCCGCCTGGCGAGACTACTATGAGGACGGGACGAGCGCGGACGCCGCCGTGGGAATCTGGCATGAGACCTACGTCGTCGATCCCGAGGACACCGAGACCGTCTACAACAACATGCCGCCGTTCGGACTGGGGGCCAGCGAGGGAACCGATCTCGTGTCCGCGGCTGGCCACCGGAAGACGGCAGCCGGCCGCCTCGGCGAGACGGACGGACGTGATATGCCAATCGAAACCACCGGACCATGACTGAGCGGGCGAACGGGCCACGACGTGTGGCGGGGAACCTATGGACGACGACACGATCGCGTGCCGTCGGCTGAGGGGCCATGAGGCCAGCGATGGGGCACGCCAGGCTCGTCTCCCCTACGGCATCCGCCGTCAGGACGGTGCCGGGTTATCCAGCAACTCCTCAACGACCTCCCCGAAGGCGTAGGATTCGGTGACGTCGGTGATCTCGATTCGAACCCGATCGCCGGGATCGGTATCGGCAACGAAGATGATATAGCCCGGATCGAGACGGGCGATTCCATCGCCCTCGTCGCCGGTATCCTCGATGACGACATCGAGCTGTTCGCCTTCGGCGACCGGCGCGTCAGTCATCTCCGTGTTGGCGGTCGGTGACGGGGCCGACTGGTTTCCTGAACGAACTGTTTCGTGTGCATCGAGCACGCCGATCCGATAGATCTCACCGGGCGTGAGCGACCCCTGTTCGACGGTCGAAGCAGGGAGTTCGATCACGTACGTCTCGTCCTGCCGAGTGACCTCAGCGTGAAAAACCGCGTGCAAATCATCCGAAATCTCAAACACCATTGCTGAAGGTCTGTAGAAACTCCGGTTACTTGCGTCTGTTGACAGTTCAACCTGATCAGTACCCGTTTGGGATCGCCACGAACCGAAATGATGTCCCGATTCCCAACGGTCACAATCTGCTTAATTACGGATTTTGACATCCTCCCCGCGCTGAAGCGCGAGGCTTTCGCCTCGAATCTTCCGTAATGCTATCGTGTTCGGTGTGGTACAGACTGGTAGACAGGACAATCAGTCCACAAGGGCGTCCGCAGGCATGCCACCCGGAAGCGCTTCGTCGAGCGTATATTCTCGATAGTCATCGCCAACATCGGACAGGATCGTGAGATCAGGATCACAGAACTCCGTAAGGCTCTGGAGGCACATGCCACAGGGGGGTCGGCCGGCGAGTCCGCTTGATGTTACGGCAATCACATCGAACGCCCGTTCGCCCGCCTCAACGGCTTTCAGGAGAGCGACCTCCTCGGCATGACGGGTGTTGGTATAGTTCACAAACTCGATGTTACACCCGGTATAGACCGTTCCATCGACGGTACGAAGCGCTGCCCCAACCTCGTATTCCGAGTACGGCGCGTGGGCACGCTCCTGTGCTTCTCGGGCCCGTTCGATTAGCGCGTGCATACTGACCACGGGTTTCGCGGGCGGAACCATAACCGTGATCCCACGATGACATCCTCCCCGGCGTAAACGCCGGGGTTTCCTCGCGCTCGGGCTCGGGACAGGGACCGTCCCGACACCGACGGAGTCGTCGATACAGCAGACAGCAGCGGTGAGCTACGGAGCGCGGTTTTGCATCTCGTCGTACTCGCCATCACGATAACACGTGTAGTTGTGCGCGAAGATATCGGCCAATCGGTCCCAGTATTTCGGCGTCGAGCCGGCGATATGTGGTGTGAGAATGACGTTCGAGAAATCCCACAGCGGCGAGTCACCGGGAAGCGGTTCCTCGGTGAACACGTCCAGTGCAGCACCACCGATCTCGCTACGCTGGAGGGCCCGGATCAATGCGTCCTCGTCGACGACCGGCCCGCGGGCGACGTTGATGAGCACGCCGTCGCTGGGCATCGTCCCGAGTTGGGTCTCGCCGATCAGCCCACGGGTGTCCTCGGTCAGGGGACAGGCGAGGACCAGATAATCGGCGCGGGCACAGACACGATCGGTGTCACCCGGTCCAAGGGCTTCATCGACTGCCGCGGGTGCCGACCCCGGATCCCGTTTGGTTCCGATCACGGTCATCTCCAGTGCCTGGCCGAGCTGGGCGACGCGACTCCCGACCTCGCCGAGGCCGATGATCCCGAGCGTCCCTCCGTGTAACTCCCCGCCCTGCCAGTACCGGAACTCGTGGCGGGCCTGTTGCTCG